>NZ_FOFF01000050.1 GCF_900110755.1 Streptomyces sp. yr375 | reverse complement strand
GTAGTGGCCCCGGTGGCTCTCCACCTCCCAGACCGTGGAGCCTCGACGATTGATGACCATGCGCTGAGTCGTGGGCATGAGGGCGTCGAGCACCACGATCGGGAGTTCAGGGGTTGGGCCGGACAAGGTCTCTTTCTCCTTCCGGGCGAGCGCGGCCGTCCACGTGTCGAGTTCGGCCGCGTCGCTGGTGTCGGGTGCTTACGCCTGACCGTAGGGTCGGCCGCAGTCCGAGTCGCACTGCGCGAGGTTGGTGCCGTCCACGGTCCACAGGTCGTCGAAGACCGTGAACCCGGCCGCCTTCATGGCACGAGCCGAGGCGGCGACCCGCTCCAGGTCACGCGTTCCGCCGCCGGGCGTCGGGTTGTGGTGGAGGAAGCGGCCCGCGTACTGCTCGCACAGTCCGGCGTATTCCTTCGTGTGCAGGATGAGCGCGTGCAGGCCCAGGTCGACGTCATCGGACGGAACCATGGGCACGGTGGCGGTGGCCGCCGTGACCAGGAACGCGACCGCCTGGTCCGCGATCCGCTCGGCGCGCTCGGGGGACTGCCCGCTGTGGATGACCACGAAGCGGGCGAGGCTCTCGTAGAGCTCTTCACCGGCTACTGCGCGACCGGTCTTCTGGTCGTTGGCTGTTGTCGTCATGTGTGATCTCCTCAGGTGAGTTGGTGCGTGGCATGTACGACCCGTCCTGATCGCCGTGCTCGGCTCGGAGACGATCGGGAAGCGGGCTTGGAGACCGGCCCCGGACGGGGACGCAGAGCCGGACGGATCGGCACCCGTCCGGGGCCAGCCGGTCTACTGGCTGGCCCCGAGGGCCAGGCCGATCACCAAACCGCACGAACCGCTGATGCAGATGATGAAGAGGACCCCGGCATACCGGCCGATGGCGCGCATCACAGCCCGACCCGGCTGTTGCCGTTGCGCACGGCCAGACGTGCGCTCAGTTCCTCCCGCGCGCTGGGTGACACCACGTCGTCCGGCAGGGCATCCCACTCCTTGCCGCCACGCACCGGCCGTATCTGCACGCGGCCACCGATCTCACCCATGACGACGCCGATACGCCCGGTGCCGCTGTCCTTCGCCATCTCACCGACGCCTGGTCTGGTCTGCTGATTGCTCGCCATGCAGATGAGCATCGCGATCCGGATACCCCTGCCGAAAGGTCAGGCTGGTTACCCAACTTGGGTAACATCACGGCAAGTGGAGAATCCGCGACGTTGCGTAGCCCTCGCAGTGTGGGAGCTTGCCCAATGCCCGACGCCGACCGACCGCAGGAACTGCCTGCCCGGCTGCTCACCGATCCCGAGATGATCAATGCGTGCCGGGTACGGGACTTCGCCAGAGTCTTCCGGCTGGTGAAGACCAGAGCGGGCATCTACCCGTCGATGATCGCGAGACGATGCGAGCTGACTCCGAGCCGCGTCGGCGAAGTGATCGCAGGACGCCGCCAGTTGCTCCACATGGACGTGATCGAGCGCATCTCGGACGGCTTGCGCATCCCAGGGGGCATGCTGGGGCTTGCCCGTCGTCCTTGGGAGACACCGCAGGCTCTTGCGGTCACCGAGCGCGAGACACCCCAAGGTTCAGAGTCCCAGGAGCAGTCAGCAGCGTCTCTGCCGGGCCCGGACGTGGACAGCATCTTGGCGTTGGCGACGCGGACCAACTTCAGCGCAGCCACGCTTGAAGCGTTCCGGTCCTCCATCGAGGACTACTGGCGACGGGACGACCAGCATGGCGGCGAGGCACTGCGGCCGGCCGTCGTAGGCCAGCTCCGCTACGTGGTGGGACTGCTGAAGGAGAGCCGACCGCCGACCATCCAGAACGGCCTGTACGGAATCGCGGCCGAATTAGCCCGCCTTACCGGCTGGACCTACTTCGACGCCCGCCAGTACAACCAGGCCCGCGCCTACTTCGCCGAGGCCCTGCAACTGGCCAAGGAGATCGACGACCGCCAGTTCATGGCCAACGTCCTGGCCTGCATGAGCTTGCAGGCGACCTACCAGGACAAGCCCCCGGATTCCCTGGCACTCGTCACGGCCGCCCAGGACCAGGCGCGCTCGGCATTCGGTACGACGCCACGCGTCCTGTCGATGCTGTCCATGCGGGAAGCATTCGCCCATGCCGCGCTCGGCAGCCAGACATCGACTCACCGGGCGATCGGGGAAGCACACCGCCAGTTCGAGCAGATCCAGGCGAGCGACCCGGATCCGTCGTGGGTGGCCTACTTCGACGAACTGAAGCTCATAGTGGACACGGGCATTGCCCACGGCCGCCTGGGCGAGGCAGCGACGGCTGAACCATTGATCGCGGATGCGTTGCGTCGGGAAGCCCGCACCAACCAGCGCGGCCGGGCGTTCCACGCGTTCTGGCTGGCTCGTACGCAGCTTGACCAAGACAAGCTTGACCAGGCGTGCAGCACCGCCACGCAAGCTCTGGAGTCCGCGTCGGCAGTGGCGTCCGAGCGGGTCTCGGGCCATCTGAGGGAGTTCTACGACCAGTTGGCCCCGCACAGGCAGGAGCCCGTAGCCCTGGCCTTCGAGGCGCGGCTACGGGCAGTCCTACCGCCGGTCAGCGGATCGCTTCATCCATGAGCAGGTAGAGGAGACCAACGAGAGACCCGCTGCTGACGATCTCGCGGCGGTCGATCATCCCGCGCACCTCACTGAGGGGGATCCACTCGATGCGGTCGGACTCGTTCTTCTCCGTGGGCGGACCGTCGTAAGTCGCGCCGTCAGCACGGAAGACGTGGTGCTGTGAGTCGGTGATGCCGTTGGCCGGCTCGGCGTAGATCAGGGGCTTGATGGGACCCGGACGCCAGCCCGTCTCCTCCAGGACTTCACGGGCCGCAGCCTCCTCCGGAGACTCGCCCTCCTCGACCAGGCCCATGGGCAGCTCCCACGCCCACGAGTCCGTGATGAAACGGTGCCGCCACATCATCAGCACCTCCTGGCGGTCGTTGACCACGGCAGCCACGGCCAGGTGCCGGAGACGAACGACGTGGTACTCCCACCTGCGCCCATCAGGCTGCTGGACGTCCACCAAGCACAGGTTCACCCACTTGTTGGTGTAGATCTGACGCTCACCGTGGGTCTTCCACTCCATACCTGCGGCCCCTCTCGATCGGACTCCAGGATCTCAGACTGCCCCGGAGGGCGGCATCAGCTCGGCTCTTTTTTGCGTCACGCTGACGAGATGTCCTGCGGGTGACTTGCACGTTGGGGAGTGGTCACTGTGCCACTCTGATCAGCGTGTGACGGCCATCAACGCCGTAGTGATGCTGCAAGCCAGTGTCAGGGTCGTTCCGAATGCTGCGGCTGCCCCCGACCCTTCCCGCCTCGGCGAGGTCGACGGCGAGGCCGCCAAGGCGGGGGCGGAAGGGGCTGCCGGGGACTAAACCGGGGCTGCACGCGGGGAGTTGCTTCGACACCACCAATCGAGACAGCGGTGCGTCATCGGATCGCTTCATCCATGAGCAGGTAGAGGAGACCGACGAGAGACCCGCTGCTGACGATCTCGCGGCGGTCGATCATCCCGCCACGCGGATACGTCGCGACAGCTTCAGGAACGAGGGAAGAGATGGAGAGGGAGAGCGGGCCATGATGAGCGGGCACGAGACTCAGGGGGCGGGCTTCGGCCCGCAGCCGCTGCAGACGCGTGCCCTGACCCGGGAGTCCGGGCGGGCGCGGCAGCTCCTGGCCGCCGGGGAGTGGTGTCCTGCCGCGGCGGACTCCGAAGCGGCAGCGGCCGTCCTGGACCGCCTTGCGGCCTCGCTCCCGACGCGGCGGCCAGCCACCGCACGGACGTCGGCCACGGACCGCGACCGGCGACTCCAACGCCTTCTGCGCACGACCCTCCATCACCTCGACGCAGGCACCGTCAGCCCGCCCGCGGCCGCCCTCCTTGCCGGCGTCGCCCGTGCTTTCCTGCCGTGGCACGCCACCCCGAACCCACCGGGCGCGGCGGCGGCCCCGAGATATGGGACCCCGGAGGGGGCGGCAGACACCCCGGCCGTGCCGCCGACACGGGCCGGCGAGGCCCTGCTTCCTGATCTGACCGCACTGTTCACCGTGCTGGCCTCGACGAGCCTGCCCGGGACCGTGCCGCTCACGCCCCCGGTCGAACCCTGGGAGGTCTGGTACGCGGGCCGCTTCCGTCGTTACGGCAGACCTGCTTTCGGGGTGTGGACAGCCGAGACCGTCGCCTGCCCGGGATGCGGGGGCAAGGCCGGCCCGTGGACCGTGAGCTGCGACTGGCGCCTGATCTCGCTGGGATGCCCGTGCGGGGTGGTGACCCACGAGCACGGCCTCGCCTTTTCCGAAGTCTGGCTCCCTCTACCGGACATGTGATCAGACCTCGTGGCCGACCGCCCGCACAACGACCCTCGATGACAGCCAGCGGGCGAGTGCACCCGGACCGGCTCGAACTCAAGGATTTCCTCTGGGAGTCGGCAGCCCACACCTGGACCCTCCACGCCTGCTGAGAGCCGCGGCCCGCAGGTCAGGTGAACGTCGCCGGCCCGTTGGGGGTGTCCAGGGTGAAGGAGAAGGCTGCCGGGCCCTCGGTGAGGGGGAGGTCCGTGCCGAGGGTGGTCAGGAGGGGGCGGATCTCCTCGTGGGCGGGGGCGGGGGCCGTTGCGGTCAGTTCCAGGAGGGGGGTGACGGGTACGCCCGACGCGGAGGGGTGGGGGGTGGTGCCCCAGTCGATGAGGAACGGGATCAGGCCGGACGGGTGGGGGGAGCCGCCGTCGGTCAGTCGCCACCGGAGCAGGGTGCCGTCGGGGCGACGGCGGCTCATCTCCCGTACGTCACCGGTGTCGTAGCCCCGGGCGCGGGCTGCCGCGACCGCCGCGTCCAGGTCGGGTGGGGCGATCGCCCAGGTGATCGTCCGCGCCGAGGCGAGCGCGTCCACCCCGAAGGGGCGCGCGAGGGACGGCACGGGCTGCTCCGGATCCGGGCCGATGATCTCCAGGTAAGCACAACCACCCAGCCCCACAAGGTAGTTGCGGGTGCCGAGTCCGATATGCACGCCGCCCGGAGCCGGAACCACTCCCGTGCGCCGGGCGAACTCGGCGACGGTCGCCGTCAGATCGGGCGTTGCGAGGACGATGTGGTCGAGACGTGCGGGAAAGGTGTTCATCCCGCTCGAGCCTACGCGTCCGGTCGACTTGATCACCGGGCTCCGCGCTGAACTCGGACCCCTCTCCGTCCTTCCCGTCCGTGGGCGGGATCCCCCGCCTGGCCGGACGGCCGGGGCCGCGGGGCTGAGGTCCAGTGACGTTTCTTCGGTGAACCGTTTGCGCCATAGGGGTGAGTGGGCTCGGTGTGGACGACGGTGTTCACGTGCGACGTGGGGATCCTCTTGGTTCGTAAGCCCGTTCCGTAAACCTGCTCCGGAAACCGTTCCGGGAATGGATCGTCAAGAGGAGCCGTACGTTGACTCACGGGACCAAGCTGCGGGAGCGGATCGCCGCTCCGGGGACGACTCCGCTGATCGGCGTGTACGACATGTACTCGGCGTCGATCGCGGCGCAGCACTACGACGGGATGTTCGTGTCCGGCTTCGGCTTCGCGGCCTCCTACTACGGGCTGCCGGACATCGGGTTCATCGCCTGGCCCGACATGATGGCGTTCGTGCAGCGGTTGCGGGGCGCGTTCCCGGGACACCATCTGCTCGTCGACATCGACGACGGTTACGTCGATCCGGAGGTCGCCTGCCATGTGGTGGAGGGACTGGAACGGATCGGGGCGTCCGGCGTGATCCTCGAGGATCAGAAACGGCCGCGCCGCTGCGGGCACGCCGACGGCAAGCAGGTGCTGCCGCTCCACGAGTACCTCGCCAAACTGGAGATGGTGCTGGCGACCCGCCGGGACCTGGTCGTGGTCGCGCGCACGGACGCCACCGACGAGGACGACATCCTGCACCGGGCCGAGATCCTCGCCGCCACGGACGCGGACGTGGTCCTCGTCGACGGCGTACGGAGTGTGGAGTGGATCCGCCGGATCCGCGCCGTCGTCGGCGACAAGCCGTTGCTGTTCAACCAGATCGCGGGCGGCAAGTCGCCCCGCCTGTCGCTGGGCGAACTGTCCGACCTCGGCGTGGACGTCGCCATCTACAGCACGCCCTGCCTGTTCGCCGCCCACGAAGCCATGCACTCCGCCCTCGCCCAACTCAAGCAGGCGGACGGGCGGTTGCCCACACCGGCCGCCACGAACCCGGTCGGCGTCGCGACCGCCACCCGCCTGCTGGAGGGCAACATCGCCCGCCGCCGCCCCGCGACGGAGAGCGCCGGCGTGTGAGACGGGCGGGGGCGTGATCGTCAGTCCCGTGGTGGGCCCGTACTCGCTCGCTG
Organism: Streptomyces sp. yr375; assembly: GCF_900110755.1. GTDB lineage: Bacteria > Actinomycetota > Actinomycetes > Streptomycetales > Streptomycetaceae > Streptomyces. The sequence continues at coordinate 59,639 of NZ_FOFF01000050.1, read as the reverse complement.
CACGAGCCGCGTCGACAGTTCCGTCCTCGTTCCCTCCGGGTGCTCCCCGTCCATCATCCGCACCAGCAGCCGCAGGGCCGTCGCCGCCATCTCCGCCAGCGGCTGACGGACGGTGGTGAGGGCGGGGGTCGTCCAGCGGGACTCCGGCAGGTCGTCGAAGCCGACCACGCTGACGTCGTACGGGATTCTCAACCCCCGTTCCGCCAGGGCCTGGTAGACGCCGAGGGCCATGCGGTCGGAGCAGACGAAGACGGCTGTCGGCGGCTCGGGCAGCTCGAGCAGTTCGCGCATGCGCCGGTGGGCCACGGACTCGTCGAAGCCGCCGTCGCGCAGGTACTCGGGGCGGTGCGGGAGTCCGGCCGAGGCCAGCGCCGAGCGGTAGCCGGCGACCCGGGCGCCGCTGCACATCTTGCGGCGCGGACCGGCGATCACGGCGACGCGTTCGTGGCCGAGCGAGAGGAGGTGTTCGGTCGCCGTCACGCCGCCGTGCCAGTTCGCCGACCCCACCGACACCACCCCGGGCGGCGGTTCGACCACCGGGTCGATCATCACGAACGGCGTGCGGTGGTGCTCCAGCCAGGCGAACTGAGGGTCCGTCAACTCGGCCAGGTTGAACAGGACTCCGGACGATCCGCGCGCGATCAGCTTGTCCAGCCAGCCGCGTTGGGGGTGGCCGACGCGGGTGCGGGACAGGGCGGCCGAGACGACCATGTCCAGGCCCGCGTCGTGCGCCGCCTCCTCCACGCCGTGCAACACCGCGCCCGACCAGGAACTGTCCAGCGAGTGCACGACGAGGTCGACGAGCCGGGGCGGCCTGCCCGCGTCGAAGCGCGGTCTTCGTACGTAGCCGAGCCGGTCCAGCGCCTCCGTGACCCGGCGGCGGGTCTCGGGGGCGACGTCCTCCCGGCCGTTGACCACCTTGGAGGCGGTCGGCACGGACACCCCCGCCTCGCGGGCCACGACCGCCAGGGTCGGCCCCCCGGCCGTCATGCCCGCACTCGCCGTACTCCCCGCACTCCCCGTATGCACGATCGGGAACCACCTCTCCGGCCCGCAGACAGCCCAGCCCATGGAACATGGAAAGCGCTTGCTATCCTAGGTGTGGCTCGGCGCGACGTGAAGACACCGTCAAGTGCGGGATCTTGAACGCCGGGATCTTGAACGTCGTGACCTTGAGTGCGGGGTCAGGCCACCCGGGTCAGGTCGGCGTGGCGCACTTCGTGGGCGAGGGGCAGCCCGTCGGCCAGCCGCTCCAGCTCCTCGACGACGATGCCGCCGAGCCGCCCCAGCTCGTTGCCGAGGGAACCGGCGATGTGCGGGGTGAGGAAGACGTTCGGCAGGCGGTAGAGAGGGGAGTCGGCGGGCAGCGGCTCGGGGTCGGTGACGTCCAGGACCGCGTGCAGCCGGCCGGAGACCAGTTCCTCGGTGAGGGCGGTGTGGTCCACGAGCGCGCCCCGGGACGTGTTGATGAGTACGCCGCCGTCCCGGATCAGGGCGAGCCGGGCGCGGTCGAGCATGTGGTGCGTCTCGGGGATGTCGGGCGCGTGCAGGCTGACGATGTCGCTGAGCCGCAGCAGATCCTCCAACGGCAGTGCCTGCGCGCCGAGTTCGGCCGCCTCGGCCGCGTCCACGTACGGGTCGTGCAGGAGGACCTCGAAGTCGTGGGGGCGCAGTAGCTCCAGGAGGCGGCGGCCCACGCGCGAGGCCCCGATGACGCCGATCCGGCGGCCGAGGTTGCCGGTGGCGGCCGTCTCGGCGGGGGTCGGCTGGGCGTGGGTGCGACGGAAACGCTCGCGGTGGACGAAGGCGTCCTTCCCGGCGAGCAGGATCATCGCGAGGGTGTACTCGGCGACCGGGACGGCGTTGCCGGTGACCGCGCTGGACACGGTCACTCCCCGCTCCCACAGGGACTCGCCGACCAGCGAGCGGACCGAGCCCGCGGCATGCAGGACCGTCCGCAGCCGGGGTGCCGAGGCGAGGGCGTCCGCGTCGAGGCGGGGGCAGCCCCACCCGGTGATCAGGACCTCGGCGTCGGCCAGCGCCGTCGCGGCGGCGGGATCGGCGAGGTCCCGGACGACGAGCGCGGGGTCGATCTCGGCCGTTCGCCGCAGCCGAGCCATGAGCGGCGCGGGGAACAGCAGCGGAAGGTGCACCGGATCCATGGCGAACACGGCCCTGGGCAGCGGGGCGCTTGGCATGACTCTCCTGAGGTGCGTGGGAACGTTCTCGGTAAGCGCGTTCTACCGTAGGGCCATGCCTGTGCGCATGTACGCCGAACAGCCCTGCCGCAGGCTTGCGCACCGGAATACCGAGCGCTGTTGTGGTGCTCTGGTGTTACCGGCGTGTGAGCACGGCGAAGGGCTGGTGAGCAGATGGCCGCAGCAGACCGGACGGACCCCATGGGCGAGCCTCAGGCGGACCCGGATCCGGCGGACCCTGATCCCTACCCTGGTCCCCCCTCCCCTGCCCGCGAGGCCGGTCCGGGTCCCGTAGTGGCAACCCCCTACGGGGCCGTGCGCGGGAGGTACGAGGGCGGCGGGATCGCGGTCTTCCGGGGGATTCCCTACGGGGCACCCCCGTTCGGGCCGCGCAGATTCCGGCCCCCGGTGCCGCCCGCGCCCTGGGACGGGGTGCGGGACGCGGGTGCCTTCGGTCCGACGCCGCCGAAACCGCCGTACTCCGACGCCTTCGCGCAGTACCTCGCCGACCCCGTCGTGCCGGGCGACGACTGCCTCAACCTCAACGTGTGGACGCCCGAGCCCGGTCCCGGGGCCCGGCTGCCCGTGCTCGTGTGGCTGCATGGAGGGGCTCTCACCAGGGGTTCGTCGGCCGTGCCGGTGTACGACGGGCGGAACTTCGCGCGGGACGGGATCGTGTTCGTGTCGATCAACTACCGGCTGGGCGTGGAGGGCTACGGACTGTTCCCGGACGCCCCCGCCAACCCCGGACTGCGCGACCAGCTCGCCGCGCTGGAGTGGGTGCATCGCTCCATCGGGGAATTCGGCGGCGACCCCGACAGGGTCACCCTGGCCGGGCAGTCCGCCGGAGCGATTAGCGTCGGCGCGCTGATCGCCGCCCCGCAGGCGCAGGGACTGTTCCGGCGGGCCGTCCTGCAGAGCGGGCCGCCGGAGGTCTTCGAGCGGGACAAGGTCCGGCGCATGGTGCGCCGGATGGCGACCCGGCTGAAGATCCCGGCCACCGCCGAGGCCTTCGCCGCCGTCGACCGCGCCCTGCTGCTGCGCACCCAGGCCGAGGTCGGCAGGCTCAGCAGCCCCGTCCTGGGCGGGCCCGCCTTCGGCATCGTCGTCGACGGCGACCTCGTCCCGCGCGACCCCCTTGACGCCCTCGTCGACGGGACCGTGGGCTCCGGCATCGACCTGCTCCTCGGCTGGACCCGCGACGAGTACCGGCTGTGGCTGGTCCCGGGCGGCCTGCTGGAGCACGTCGACCGGCTGGGCCCCGTCGCCTTCGCCGGCGCCATGGCCCGCTGCCACTGCGGCCCCGAGGTGCCGCGCGGCTACCGCGCCCTGCGTCCCGAGGCCGGCACCGCCGAGATCGTCGGCCAGATGGTCACCGACAACCTGCTGCGCCTGCCCCTGCAACGGCTGGCCGACGCCCGCGCCGGTGCCTCGCCCGGGTCGTCGTACGTGTACGAGTTCGCCTGGCCGTCGCTGCGACCCGGCCTCGGCGCGTGCCACGCCCTCGAACTCGGCTTCGTCTTCGACACCGGCGAGACGCCCGAGTCCGCGAAACTCGCGGGGGACGGCGTGCCGCGCGAACTCGCCGACGCGATGCACGGCGCGTGGACACGCTTCGCGGCGACGGGCGATCCCGGCTGGGAGGCCTGGGACGCGGCGCATCCGGTACGGATCTTCGGCGACGGTATGTCGTATACCGCATACGGTCCACACGGCCGGGAGCTGGCCCTGTGGACGGCGGATCCCGCCACCCTGCCGGGCGGACCCGGCGACGGGACGACGGCCCCGGACCCCCTGCTCGGCAGACCCGTGCGCGGCGCCGAGCTGAGGTCGGCGGTACGCCGGCTGCGCCGCGCCGGGGGAGTACGGGGCCGCTGACCGCCGGAAGAGGCCGACGGGGAGATCCCCATCCAGTGGCCCCTACACGGAAGGCCTACGCGGAGGTCAGGGTATGGGCGATCGACGTGATCGCCTCCGGGCCGACCCGGCAGCAGCCGCCGATCAGCCGGGCCCCCGACTCCCGCCAGCGCAGGACCTGTTCGGGGGCGAAGGCGGAGCGGCCGTGCCAGGCGCGGGCCTGCGCGTCCCAGGCCTCGCCGCTGTTGGGGTAGACGACGACCGGCTTGCCCGTCACCCGCGCCGCGGTCGCCACGGCGGCGTCGACGTCCTCGGGGGCGCAGCAGTTCACGCCGACCGCGATCACCTCGTCCGCGTCGGCGGCCAGGGCGAACGCCTCCTCCAGCGGCTGCCCGGCGCGCGTACGGTCACCGGCGATCGAGTACGACAGCCAGACCGGCACCCCGAGCCCGCGCACCGCGCGCAGCAGGGCCTCGGCCTCGTCGGCGTCGGGAACCGTCTCCAGCGCCAACACGTCGGGCGCGGCCTCGGCCAGGACCTCCAGCCGGGGACGGTGGAAACGTTCCAGCTCGTCGACGCCGAGACCGTACCGGCCCCGGTACTCGGAGCCGTCCGCGAGCATCGCCCCGTAAGGGCCGACCGACGCGGCCACCCACAACGGGTGCGCAACCCCCTTGCGCCGGGCCTGGTGGGCGGCCTCCCGGGCCAGCTCCACGCTCTGGGTGAGCAGCCGGACGGCCTCCTCGTGGTCGATGCCGCGCTTCGCGAAGCCCTCGAACGTGGCCTGGTAGCTGGCGGTGATCGCCACGTTCGCGCCCGCCTCGTAGTAGGCGAGGTGCGCCTCGGTGATCGCCTCGGGCCGTTCGGCGAGCAGCCGCGCCGACCACAGCTCGTCGCTCAGATCATGCCCGGCGGACTCCAACTGGTTGGACATACCGCCGTCGAGGACGACGGTTCCGGCGGCGAGAGCGGCGGCGAGGGAGGTCTCTGCGAGGGAGGTCTCCGCGAGGGGGGCAGGAGTGTCGCTGGTCATGCCCCGACGCTAGCCGACGAGGCGGCGGACAGCTCGGCGGGTCCGGTGCGTGAACATCGCTATCGTCCGCGCGCCGAGTGCCGGCCGCCGCCCCGACGGCGTCCGACGGTTCGGGGGCGCTTGGTCGCCGGGAACACCAGCGCGCCGAGCAGCCCGGCCGCCAGGACGTACGGCCACCAGCCGAACGCGCCGCTCTGGGCCGCGCCCGCGCTGCGCGTGTCGGCCGTCACGGCTTCCGGCGTGGACCGCCCGGGCGCGCTCGCCGAGGGGCTCGCGACCGCCTTGACGAGGACGACGTCGTTGCCGTCGCCGCCCTTGTAGCTGATCCGGTAGACGGTGTCGGCGAGCTTCACGACGGCCCCCTCGCGCAGCCCGTCGAAGGTGCCGGTGGTGGCAGCGGTGCCGGTGTGGTCCAGGACGGTGATCGCCGGGTGGGCTGAGGTCTTCGCCACGGCGGACAGGTCGAGGCCGCCGTTCAGGGACACCTTGCCGCCCACCTTCAAGGGCGTGTCCTTCAGCACCAGTTGGCTCTTGTCGCTCTGGGCGTAGGCGCCGGTCACCGTCAGGCCGCCCGTGACCACGCCCTCGTTCGTCACGGCGCCCCGCACGGTGCCCTTGCCGCTGAGGCTGCTCGTGACCCGTAGGGGCGAGCCGCCGGTGTCCAGCCGCGCCGCCGCCGAAGTCAGCTTGATCGCACGGCTGTTGGCGAGGGTCGCCCCGCCCTTGAGTGCGAGGGTGCCGCGCTGGACGGTCGTCGTCCCGGTGTACGTCACGGCGGAGCCCGTAAGGGTCGTCGTCGCCGTACCGGACTGCACGAGTGAGCCGCTGCCGCCGAGCCGGGACAGGGAGATCGCCGTCTTCGCGTTGTGCGCGACGAGCGTGCCGTCGTTCACGATCCGGCGCCGGTCGGTGCCGGTGAGCAGGGTGCCGTCGCCCTGCGCCGACCCCAGTCGCAGGACCGCGCCCTTCTCGACGGTCGTCGAGCCGTCGTAGTACTGCGCGGCGGCGAAGGTGACATCGTTTCCCTTGGTGCCGGCGATCACGACGTCCCCGGCGCCGGGAGCGGCGAGCGTGTCGTGGTACCTGCCGCCGCCGATCGGCGCGCCCAGCGTGACGGGGCCGTTGTAGTCGAACGTCAGCAGGGACCGCCGTCCGCTGGCCTCGTGCAGGTTGATGTAGACGGTGTCCTTCGTCCCCGGCATGAAGATCCGGTGCGTGGTGCCGTCGCCCCACCGCACGTTCGCGCCCTCGATGTTGGTGCCGCGCTTGTTCAACTGGTGTGCGATCGGCCGCCAGTTGATGTCCGAGTCGCTCAGCGAGGGGTGGGAGTCGCCGCCTTGGTCGCTGTAGCTGTACTGGCCCGTGAGGACGACCGTGCTGCCGGGCCGGGTGTGGACGTTGACGTCGCTGCCGTACTCTCGCTGGTAGAAGTCCTGTCGCAGGGTGATCGTCTGGTACAGCGGGGTGTCGATGATCCAGGAACCCTGGTTGAGGATCGCCCGGGCGGCGGGCAGTGACACGGCGTACTCGGGGCGGCCGACCGCCATCGCGGTGCCGTTGTCGATGACCCCGGAGAAGGGGTGCGTGCCCGCCAGGTCGAGGGTGCCCCACATCGCGCGCGGCTGCGTGACCAGGCCCGACCCGCTGATCGTGCCGATGTTGAAGATCCGGGTCAGCGACAGCCGGAGGGTGCCGTCGACGCGGACGTTGAGCTGGTTGAGCCGGTACCCGGGGGTGTCGTAGGGGAAGTGCCCGATGAGGCCCGTACCCCCGCCGGTGCCGTACTGCAGGGTCGCCCCGCGCTCGACCGTGATCGCGGGCGGGTCGGGGTTGCTGACCGTCGTGTAGGGGTGGTTTCCGCCCTGGGTGCGCACCACCTGCCGTCGGCGTGCCTCGGGCAGCGTGAAGTCGCTGTCCTTGCTCAGGACGAGCGTGCCGCCGCCGCGCACGGTCAGAGTGCCCTGGCCGCCGAACACGCCGTCGTACGTCGTCGTCCCGGACCGCACGGTGACGACCGCGTCGCCGGTGAGCGTCACGTCCCGGTTCGCGAGGACGTCGGCGGTGACGTCCCGGGCGTCGGCCGCCGCGGCCGGGGGAGCGGTGGCCAGGAGGGCGGCGACGGCCGCGAGGGCGCCGGCGATCGCGCCTGAGGTGTGGAGGGGGCTGCGCACACACCGGAGACGCGGCGGCGCGGGAGCGATAACAGAAATTTGCCCGCCCCTAGGGGCCGAAATGTGCTCGCCCCGAGGGTCGGCGGGCCTCGCCGCGACCGGAAAACCACCGTCCGGCCGGAAACCTCCGGAAAGGGCTTTCCATCAAGTCTCGTCCGACCCGTTGACCTGCCCGTAACACACCCTTACCTTTTCGGCGTTCGGCATTCCACTTGTTGTTCGCCATCCCGAACGCCCGACTGTTCGCGGACACCGTGAAAGAGAGTGCGTGAGATGAGACGTGCGTACGCGAGCCTGCTCGCCCTCTGTCTGGCGCTGATCGGCGCCTTCGTCAGCGCGGGGGCCGCCCAGGCTGCGCCGCAGACGATCGCCAACGGCACGCAGTTCACCGACACTTCGGGCAGCCCCGTGCACGCGCACGGCGGCGGGGTCCTCAAAGTCGGCTCCTACTACTACTGGTTCGGCGAGAACCGCAACGCCGACAACACCTTCCGGTACGTGGACGCCTACCGTTCCACGGACTTGAAGAACTGGGAGTTCCGCAACCACGTCCTGACCCAGTCGAGCGCCGCCGAGCTGGCCACCGCCAACATCGAGCGTCCGAAGGTCATGTACAACGCGTCCACCGGCAAGTTCGTGATGTGGATGCACAAGGAGAACGGCGCCGACTACAGCGAGGCGCGGGCCGCCGTCGCCGTGTCCGACACCGTCGACGGGACCTACACCTGGCAGGGCAGTTTCCGTCCGCTCGACCAGTACATGTCCCGGGACATCACGGTCTTCGTGGACAGCGACGGCGCCGGATACATGGTCTCGGCCGCACGCGAGAACTACGACCTCCAGATCTACCGCCTCACCGCCGACTACACCGGCATCGCGAGCCTGGTCGCCGACCCGTGGCACGGCGGCCACCGCGAGGCCCCGGCGCTGTTCAAGCGGGGCGGCGTCTACTTCATGCTCACCTCGGCCGCGACCGGCTGGAACCCCAACCAGCAGCAGTACGCGACGGCGACCTCCCTCGCCGGTCCCTGGACGGCGATGACGAACGTCGGCGACTCGACGACGTACGGCTCGCAGACCGCGTACGTCCTTCCCGTCCAGGGCACTTCGGGCACCTCCTACCTGTACCTCGGCGACCGCTGGGGCAACTCCTTCGGCGGGACCGTCAACGACTCCCGTTACGTCTGGCTGCCGTTGACCTTCCCCACCTCCACCTCGCTGTCGATGTCCTGGGCCCCCGAGGTCACCGTCGACACGGCCGCCGGAACCGTCACCGGCACCAGCGCCACGTACAACACGCTGATCGCCCGGCACAGCGGCAGGTGCGCGGACGTCACGAGCCAGTCGCTGTGGGCGGGGGCCCAGATCAAGCAGTACGACTGCAACGGCGGCGACAATCAGCGGTACTGGCTCAAGTCCGTCGGCAGCGGCTACTACCAGATGGTCGTCAGGAACAGCTCCCTGTGCGTGCAGGAGAACGCGAGCACGGTCAGCCAGGAGAACTGCGGCGCGACGACCACCGCCCAGCAGTGGTCGCTGACGACGTCGGGCGGCTACACCGTCGTCAAGTCCCGGGCGAGCGGCGAGTGTCTGGACGTGAACGGCGCGTCCACCGCCAACTCGGCCGCCGTCATCACGTACACATGCAACGGAGGAACCAACCAGCAGTGGACGCTCGGGACATGATGAGACGTCAGGTATGGATCTGACTCCATGTCAGGCGAGCAGGTCGATCGCGTCGATCGAGGTGCCCGCGCTGAGATAGGAGGCCGACCCCGAACCGCTCACCACGTTGATCTTCAGCACGTTGTACTGGCCGGTGTCCGTGAGCCACGCGCTCGCCGGGACGCTGTAGGTGAACGTGTGGTTGTTGCCCCGGTAGGACCCGTTGGTCAGGGACCGGGTGCCCGGCTGAGTGGGCGGGGAGGGGATGGCCGAGGTCCAGGCGTCGTTCACGACGACCTGCGGCCGGCCGTTGGCGTAGGCCGTCGTCACGCCGATGCGCAGCGTGTGCGCGGCGGCTGCCTGGGCCGCGGTCAGCTTGAAGTAGACGAGCAGACCGCTGTTGACGTCCTTCCAGAGGTAGCAGGGGAAGGCCGAGGTCTCGCTGCCGCTGCCGATCACGACGTTGCCGGTCCAGGCGGCGGCCCGGACGTCCGACGGGTGCGCGTACGTCATGAGATCGGCGTTCTTGAAGCCGCTCGGCGTGCCGGTCCAGTCGTTGATCCGCCAGATCGCGCTCGCGTTGTCCGGGTCGTTCGAGGACGGGATCGCGATCGAGTTGAGCGTGGTCGTCCCGCCCGCGGACACGGTCACCTGCGTACTGTAGACAGCGAGTTCGCTCTTGTGGACCGTCAACGTGTAGGTCCCCGGCAAGACCCCCGCGATCGAGAAGTAGCCGTCCGAGGAGCGGGCCGAACCCCAGTACTGGGCGGCCGAGTTGGCGAGTCCGACCGTGTACGGGTACGCCGTGTTCCGCCCGGTGATGCCGACGCCCGCGACTCGGCCGCGCCCGCTCGCCCCGACGTATCCGGCGATGCCGAGCGAGTCCGCCCAGGGCGTGGTGAGCGTGCCCGGGAACAGCGACGAGGAGGGGGCGCCGCCGTCCGTGAAGGCGATGACGTACGGGCCCTGGAGGCCGAAGCGCTGCTCCTCGGTCTGGTTCTGGCCGTAGTAGAGGATCTCGTAGAGGCCGCCGCCGTCGGCGCTCTGGTGGCGCAGCAGGGAGCGGTAGAAGGGGCCGCCGGAGGCCTTCTCGTGGTTGCTGCGCACGATCCACAGGCCGACGCCGCCCGCCGTCCAGCCGAGGTAGTCGTAGTCCATCACCCGCCGCTTGGAGAAGTGCTTGGAGCGGGTCTGGCCGTCGGACTTGGCGAAGACGTCGGACGCCTCGATGGTGCTGGTCGTGTACGTGTAGGAGTCGGGCTCGTCGTTGAGGAACAGGCCCTTCTTGACGCGCACGATGTACCGGGTGGCGCTGACCGAGGTGTCGGCCTTGTTGGTCCACAGGTAGACGTTGTTCTCGCCGCTGCGGGCCGCGTAGTAGTGCTTGAGCGTGCCGTGCGTGACCGAGATCAGGATCGTCGAACCGGACTGCGCGATCGTCACGGTGGAGCTGCCGAGGCCCGACTCGATGTGCGAGTTCATGCCGCCGTAGCCCTGGTATTCGGTGCCCCGGTAGACCAGCGAGGTCAGGTCGCCGGTGGTCTTGCTGACCTTGAAGACCAGGCTGGCGCCGGTGTCGACGACGTAGTTCGAACCGTCGTCGGTGTAACCGAAGGCCGCCGCGGCGGCGGGGACGGCGGTGCCTACGGCAGTTGCCGTGGCCGCTGCGGCTGCTGTGCCGAGGACGAAGGTGCGGCGTCGGACCGGCCTGTGGCTCGCGGATCCGGACATGGGGGGTGCCTCCTTCGGGAGGTGTGGGGGTGTGCGGGTGCCTGAGAGAGTGACAGTTGAATCGATTTCGCGAAAGGGCTTTCGCCCGCAGGAGGTTGGGGATCCTGTGAAATCTGTGCAAGGTCTAGAAAGCGCTTGCCGGAGGCGGTACGGTCCAGCCGCCAGCCTTGTCGCCGTGTCGGAGGAGTCGCGAGTGAGACGTTTCGACATCGCCGTGCCGGCGGCGCTGACGCTGAGCGGTGTGCTGATCGCTGTGCTGGCCGCTGTGCCGGCCGCCGGTTTGGCGGCCGTACCCGCGGCCCAAGCCGCTGACGGTGTCCGTGCCGCTGACGGTGTCCGTGCTCATGGGGGTCGGGCGGCGCTCGGTATCGACAACTGCACTGCCACCGCATGCCACTTCGACGTCCCTCCGGGCACGTACGACGTGACGGTCGTCCTCGGCGGCGGCGACAGCGGGTCGAGCACGAGTGTCAGCGGCGAGACCTGGCGCGCCCTGCTCCCCGAGACCGCCGCCCCGGCCGGCGAACGCGTCGTCCGCGGCTTCACGGTCGACGTCCGCACACCCGAGGGCGAACCGACCGGTGCCGACGGAACTTCCGGACTGGACCTGGCACTTGGCGGCTCGGCACCGGCCCTGGCCGACATCAGGCTCACCCCCGCCCGGCACGCCCGGCAGCTCTTCCTCGTCGGCGACTCCACGGTCTGCGACCAGAGCGCCGACCCGTACACCGGCTGGGGCCAGCGACTGCCGCAGTACCTGCGCAAGGGCGTCTCGGTCGCCAACTACGCGGACTCCGGGGAGAGTACGGTCACGTATCTGGGGAACCCGCGGCTGTGGGCCACGGTCCGGCCGCTGATCCGCCCCGGCGACCTCGTCCTGGTCCAACTCGCCCACAACGACAAGACGACCGACGAGACGACGTACCGGGCGAATCTCGAGACGCTGGTCGCGGGCGTGCGGGAGCAGGGCGGCCGACCGGTCCTCGTGACGCCCATCGTGCGCCGCTGGTTCAACGCCGACGGCACACTGAACAATGCAACGGCGTTGCTGGTCAACGGACTTGGCGTCGACCACCCGGCGGTGATCCGCTCGGTCGCCACCGCGCAGGACGTACCGCTCATCGACCTCACCGCCGAGACCAAGGCGCTGGTGGAGTCGCTGGGCGTGGAGGGCTCCAAGGCGCTGTATCTGTACGACGAGAAGCGCGACAACACGCACACTTCGGTGTACGGAGCCACGGTCTACGCGGGCCTGGTCCGCGACGCGCTCGTCGCCCGGCATCTGGTGCCCGGAGGCACCGTGCGGGCGGGATGAACGCCTGGGGCGACCCGACCGGAACCGGGACGCCCCCAGGTTCTGGCCCTGGTTCCGGCTTCGCCGGGCCCGGACCCAGGCTTGGAATCGGCCGCGTAAGGAAAGAAACAGCAGATGCACCTGCCCCCACCCGACTCCGACCGCAGCCCTCGCACCGGCTACACCCGCGCCCACTGGGAGGCGGCCGCCGACGCCCTCCTCGCCGCGGTGGAGCCGTACGCCACCGAGGACCGCGCGCTCTACCACTTCCCCGGTGACCACTTCCCCGGCGGCCGGGAGAGCTGGTCGGGCCGGCTGTCGGACGGCCTGGAGGGCTATGCCCGCACGCTGCTGCTGGCCGCGTTCCGCCGCGACGAGACGGCGCTCGAACGGTACGCGGACGGTCTCGCGGCCGGGGTCTGCGGTGTCTGGCCCCGCATCGGGGACCGTAGTCAGCCGCTCGTCGAGGCCGCGTCGATCGCCCTCGCGCTGAGACTGACGCGCCCACTGCTCTGGGACCGCCTCGACGACGGCGTCCGACAGCGCGCGGCCACCTGGCTCGGCGACGCGCTGACCGCCGAACCCTGGCCCTGCAACTGGGAGTTGTTCCCGGTCACGGTAGGCGGCTTCCTGGAGTCGGTCGGCCACGAACCGGAGGCCTCGCGGAAGGCGATCGACCGTGGCCTGGAGCGTATCGAGCGGTGGTACGTCGGCGACGGCTGGTACACCGACGGCCCCGGCCGCGCCTTCGACTACTACAACGGCTGGGCGATGCACCTCTACCCGGTCCTGCATGCCTGGCTGGCCGACGACCCGGACCTGCTCGCGCTCTACGGCGGCCGGCTCGACGCCCATCTCGCCGACTACGCCCGCCTGTTCGGCGCCGACGGCGCCCCCCTGCACCAGGGCCGTTCCCTCACCTACCGCTTCGCCACCACCGCCCCCCTGTGGCTGGGCGCGCTGACCGGCCACACCCCGCTGGACCCCGGCGAGACCCGCCGCCTGGCCTCGGGCGCGCTGAAGTACTTCCTGGAACGGGACGCGGTCGACGAGCGAGGCCTGCTGACCCTGGGCTGGCACGGCCCCGACGAGTCGGTCCTGCAAGGCTATTCGGGACCCGCCTCCCCCTACTGGGCGAGCAAGGGTTTCCTCGGCCTGCTCCTGCCGCCCGAACACGAGGTGTGGACGGCGCGGGAGTTGGCCGGACCGGCCGAGCGGGGCGACGCGGTCATCGCGCTCGCCGCCCCCAACTGGCTTCTCCAGTCGACGAGTTCGGACGGCCTGGTACGCCTGCACAACCACGGCAGCGAGGACGTCCGTTACGACCCGTACTACACGCGGTTCGCGTACTCGACGGTGACGCGTCCGACCGGCTCGCCCCCGGACAACGCGGTCACGGTCGGCGGCGACGCGCACCGCGAGGGCATCGTCCCGCTCGGGGTGGGGGAGGGCTGGGCGGCCTCACGGCACGTGCTGAGTTCTGGACGAGCCGAGGTCGTCAGCCTGGTGGTGGCCGAGGGGGCGGTGGAGGTACGGGCCCACCTCGTGTCCGGCGCGGAGCCGGGGACGGAGGTACGGGTCACGGGTTGGGTGCCGGGCGAGGGCGAGGGCGGGGGCGGGGGTGAGCGGGCGGAGTTGGTGCCTGTGCACGGGCTGACGGGAACGTTCCCGTCGCCTGGCGGCGTTGGTGGCACCGGTGTTACAGGGGGTGGTCCCGCGACTCTCTTCGTCGCGCTGGCTCGTCTCACCGCCGAGCCGGACCCTCTGCCCCTCCGGGAACTGGTGTCGGTGGAGGTGCAGAGGGTGCCGGCTGGCGGCAACGCTCAGGGTGCGTCGTACGACCTGAACGTCCGCTGGCTGGAGACGGGTTCGGAGAGCCGTTTCCGCTTCACGGGCGTCACGGGTGTCATGGGCGTCATGGGCGTCATGGGCGTCACGGGCGTCACGGGTGTCACGGCTTCAGACGGGCGATCCGCAGCGTCTTCGTGGTCGGTGAAGCTCCGGTGAGCGGTGTCGCGTAGGTCGGTGCCACGGGAGCGTATGCCCAGGTCAGTGTGCCGTCCTTGAGGACCGCGATGTCTCCGGTGACACGCGTGGTCACCACCTTGTCCGCGCTCTGGACCTTGCCGGTCCAGTCGACGAGACGGAAGTGGGTGCCCGTGAAGGTGCCGGTGCAGGTGCCGCTGGTGCACTTCGTGGTCTTCAGGGAATCCCAGGACACGAGGAGCCGGTCCTTGCCGTACGGGGCGACGTGGACGTTCACGTTCTCGGTGCCGACCGCGCTGGTGAGGTAAACGGCCTTGCCGGGACCGGAGTTGCGGTCCTTCATGAACGCGAGCGCGACCTGATGTGTGCTCGTCCTCGGTGTCACCGTCCAGCCGCGACCGCTGGAGTCGGCCGGGTTCTTCTTGGCCGAGGCAGCGCCGCGAGAGGCGAAGGCGGTGACGTAACGGCCGGTGGACGACTTCACCAGGTCGCCGGTGCGGCCGGGGAACGTGCCGCCGCAGTACCCGGCCCAGCACTGCTCGCGCTGCACCACGGGCGCGGTGTCCGGAGCGCCGATCCCGGTCGAGACGAACAGCCCCGAGCGCCAGTCGTCGAAACAGAGGGAGGTGAAGGCGCCGGAGGTCTCGGCGTGCAGCGCGATGCCCTCGTTGTGGCTGCAACCCCAGCTCCACCCCCCACTCGACTTCGCCCCTTTACCGCTGACATACGCCATCTTGTCGCCGTAGTGACCGTCGGCGAAGCCGCCGGCGCCGTGCACGACGAAGTAGGCGCCGTACTTCGTGCCGTTCCACGTGAGTTGCCCGTCGAGCAGCGGGGCGGTGTCCTGGGAGGCGGTGCCGGTGAGGTTCGTACGGAAGGTCTGCTTGCCGCCCGTGTAGCGGACGATCGCGGCGGCCGTCTCCTTCCACTTGTTCGTGTCGGCGACCCGCGTGAGCAGCGCGAAGCCGTCGTCGTGCGCGACCAGTCCGCCCACCTCCTTGGCGCCCTTGACGACCGTGTCGGCCCCCGAGCGCGCCCCGGCGGCGGTGAGCGGCGTGACATGGACACCGTCCGCCGCGGGCCAGGCGACGCGAAGCGTGCCGTTCGGCGCGGCCGCGGTCGCCGTCCGCGTCCACTCCCGGGTGCCGTTGTAACCGGCGGACAGGTAGGGGAACCCGGTGGCGAGGGTGACCGCGGTGCTGGTGGGGGCGAGATTCGGGGCGGTCGTCGCCGCCCCGGCGGACGCCCACCACGCGCCGGCGAGCAGCCCGGCGACCGCGAGAGCGCCGATCACGGGCTTGCGCGCGGTGCGGATACGGCGGTGGTGCGTGGTGCGTGGTGCAGAAGTCATGACCTGGGGTTGCCGCGGGGGAGGAAAAGGTTGCCGCGCCCCGATGGTGATGGTGATGGGGATGAGGACGGGGATGGGTGTGGCTGGTGGGGTGGAAGGAATCTCCGTTGCCGTGTGCGAGAGGTGTCCACAAGAATCCGTGCATGACTTCTGCCATCCGTCATGTGACGATCGACAGTTCCGACGCCTACGCCCTCGGTGCCTTCTGGTCCGAGGTCCTCGGCCTGCCTCTCCACGAGGACGACAAGCCGGGCGACCCGGAGGCCCTGATCGAGGGCGCGGGCCTGCTCTTCGTCACCGTCCCGGAGCCCAAGACCCAGAAGAACCGCGTCCACCTCGACCTCCAGCCCCAGGACCGCACCCGCGAGGAGGAGGTCGACCGCCTCCTCACCCTCGGCGCCACCCTGGTCGCCGACCACCGCAAGCCCGACGGCACGGGGTGGGCCCTCCTCGCGGACCCGGAGGGTAACGAGTTCTGCGTGGAGCGCAGCGCGGGGGAGCGGGCCGGATAACAACTCCCCCTCCGGGAAGCCTTCTGGGCTTGCGCGCGACGGACACCCCGGTCGGCACACGACAGATCGCGCCGACCGGGGCGGATGGGGTAGGGGGTACGGAGGGGTTCGGGGGTACCGGGGTATCGATGCATCGGCCTCGGCCTCAGTGCTCGCGCGGCCGGTATGGGGCGCGTAGCTCGTCCTCGGGGGTCGGGCCTGCACCGAGCTCCACGGCGTGACACCCTCGGGCGGCCTGGTCATGCGCGCACAGGTTGCTCAACGAGAGAGTCAGGTCTTGGGCTTGACGGTACGTCCGGGGCGGAGCTTGCCGTCCTCGTCGAGATCGTTCAGCACCGCGGACAGGCCGACGCGCAGCATCTTCCGCCGGACGTGCCCCAGGATCTGGGTCATCAGGAGCCCGCTTGCCCCCGTGAAGCCCGTGTGGTCGTAGGTGAAGCGCGTTCCCCTGCCATGCGGTTCGATGGAGTAGGCGACCTCGGTTGTCTCGCCGCCGCCATGGTCGGTCCACGAGTAGCGCAGCAGCCGGGGCTTGTTCACCTCCAGTACGACGCAGTCGACGATGCCGCTCCAGCCGGGCTTGGGCTTCGCGATGAACTGGAACCGGGCACCGACGGTGGTGGTGAACCCTTCCGGGCGTGCCCCGGCCCCGGTCGCGGTCCATAGCGGTATGAGCCCGGGGTCGGTGACGGCGTGCCAGACCTTGGCAGGGGAGTGCGGGTAGTCACGAACGATGTGGATGGCGCTCATGGGTGCTCCCGAGGCGGTCGAGTGCAGGATTTACAGCTACTGAAAATTTACAGTAGCAGTAATATTCCGCCCGCTGCACTACTCTGTCGTCATGAGCACGGTGGACTGGACGGCATGGCACCCGCAGCCCGCGGAGCCCGAGGCCGAGGGGCTGCGGGAGCGCAAGAAGCGCCTGTTGCGGCAACGCCTGTCCGACACCGCGACCGAGATGTTCCTGGAGCGCGGCTTCGACGCCGTCCGCGTGTCGGAGATCGCCCAGGCGTGCGGAGTCTCGGAGAAGACGGTCTTCAACTACTTCCCCACCAAGGAATCGCTCATCCTGGACCGGGGCGAGACCACGCTGGCCAACCTGCGCGCTGTCCTGGCCGACACGGACCACTCTCCGGTCGAGGTGGCGCTGCGAATCCTCTTCGATGAGTTGCGAGCCATGACCTCCTGGATCGCCGCGCAGGAGGACCCCTGCCAGGCCGCTGCCACGATCAGGCGCTTCGGTGCACTGACCAGGTCCACACCCTCGCTGCGGGCCTACCACCAGGACATGACCGACCGGCTCGTCACCGTCGCGGCCGAGGTGCTGGCCCAGCGCACGCACAGAGAACCGGACGACCCGGAGCCGCGGATCGCGGCAACTGCCCTGCTCGGACTGTGGTCCATCCAGTTCCAAAGCCTCGGGAAGCATCTGGACGGCGCCCGCACGCCGGCACAGATCCATGAGGCGGTGACCGCCGACGTCGGCCGCGCGGCCAAACTCATCGACACTGGCCTGGCCTCACTCGAAGACGCCGCTCCGACGCGCTGACATGCTCAGACTCGGATCGCGTGCGATCCGCGAGGGCGAGCGATCCGCACCGCGTGCACCGGGCAAAACAGCGGCACGTCGCCCGGTGGGCTGGTGCGATCCTTCGGCGAGGCTGCCGGCTCGGGCTCCGGCAGGCGTGTGCGTGGGCGCTCGCGTTCAGGGGACCGGTGATCATCCGGTGGTGTCGGGCGTATCAGGCGCGGTCGTGGAGAGTGACCTGGTAGCCGTCGGGGTCGGCGAAGGTGAAGGTCCGGCCGAAGGGGCCGTCGATCGGCGCGGAGACGATGGTGTGGCCGTCGGCGACGAGAGCATCGTGGATGGCCTGGACGTCGGTGGCGTGGAGCCAGATCGCGGCACCGATGCCGGGCTGGGCGACGGATGCGAGATCGGTGCCGGGAACGATGTCGCGGAGTGCGAACGCGATCGGCTTCGTCTCGAAGACGACGGCGTGCGGAGGTCCGGCCGGTGAGCGGACGAGGCCGAGGTACTGCTCGTAGAACGCCTGCGAAGCGTCGAGGTCGCGCGCCTGGAGTGAGATGAAGTCGGGGCCGGTGGCGGGCATGATGATGCTCCTTGTCTCGTGTCAGATTCCTGACATGGCTCAATGTATGTCAGAATCCTGACATGAGTCAAAACGGTTTTGGCGTAGACCTGGACAAATCGCTGGGCTACCTGCTGAAAGAGGCTTCGAGCGCCCTGCGCGTAGCCATGGAGGAAGTACTGCGGCCACTCGGGATGAGCGTGACGCACTACTCCTGCCTCGAGCTGCTGGCTCAACGGCCGGGCTTGTCGAACTCCGAGCTCGCGCGGGGCGCGTTCGTGACCCGGCAGTCGATGAACGTGCTGCTCCAGAACCTGGAACGAGAGGGCTACGTGACCAGGCCTGCGGAGGCGCCCGTCGGGAAGGTTCTTCCCGCGCGGCTCACGCCTCGCGGTCGGCAGAGCCTGGCCAAGGCGACCGTGGCGGTCCGGTCCGTCGAGGTCAGAATGCTGGCCGGGATGACCGAGACCGAGCAGTCAGGTGCGTTCCGGATCCTGCAGAGCATGATTCATTCCCTGCGCGATGGCGGCGACGGTGCATAGCTCGTTCCTCGGCGCACGTCTCGTCGCGCCCTGACAGAAGCGCGGCCAGGAGCGCGGCCGAGCGTGAAAATCGGTTGCAGGCGACCTCGAAAACCGACAGCTCTCTGAATTCACATACTCTGAATTCACATATTCAGGAGATAGGGGACACAGGAAACCCCGGGTTCTGCCGCGCCGAACGCCACGCTCGCTCGTGTCCGCTCTCGATCGGTCGGCGTGCGGCCGAGTACGCCGGCACACATGGCAAGGGCCGATGTGGCGAAGTCGACTGGCTGCGCGCCTAAGGACGGAGGGCTTTTCGTCGGCCTGTGGCGGCGGACCGTGCGATCGCGTCAAGGAGTCGGTGACGCTTGACGGCATGGGTGAAGTCCGGGGCGACAGCCGTTCCGTGGACGAGGTCGTCCCGAATCGCGGCGTAGGCGTGCACCAGCGTGTGGATCGCTGTTCCGGCCAGGCCGGGAT
This sequence comes from Streptomyces sp. yr375, assembly GCF_900110755.1. Classification (GTDB taxonomy): domain Bacteria; phylum Actinomycetota; class Actinomycetes; order Streptomycetales; family Streptomycetaceae; genus Streptomyces. The sequence goes on along the minus strand of NZ_FOFF01000050.1, from coordinate 40,747 downwards.
AGTCGTCGTAGCCGCTGGGCAACGTGATCTTCGTAGGCCGACCGCCGCCGCGTGTGCCACGCACTGTGACCGGACCGATGTGCGGGAACTCGGCGGCGGTCACCTCAAGTCTCCCCTCCGTGCCGTCGATGGTCAGAGAGAACCCCGCACCCGATGCCGCGCCTCCACGGTGGTGGACGGACAGGATCGCCCCGCCCGCCACGGTGCCCGAGATCGCGATCTGGTCCTCGGCGGTCATCGCAACGACCCGCCCGGTGCGGCCGAGGGGAACCTGGCGGCGCCGGGTAGCGGTCGTGGCGACCACGTCCTGAAGCTCGCCGACGACCATCGACACCAGGTCGATCGCGTGTCCGAACGCGATGGTCAGCATCGTGGCCCCGAGCTCGCGGTGGAGGCCGCGGTCGGTGTTTCGCGACGGCTCTCGATGCTGCTCGACACTTCTGTTCCGGACTTCCGTTCCGGACGGTACCGAAGTTTTGCCGCACCGTCACGGCCCTCATGCGCGGAGAAAAGGCTCACCAGGGCGAGTGAAGGGGTGCAGCCGCTATGCGGGCCAGCCGAGCAACGCCGTGTCGACGATCTCATCGAGCTCAGCAGGGCCGAGGCCGTTGGCGGCCTGCACCGCGATGCCGAAACCCATCGCCATGATGAACCGGGCAAGACGCCGAGGGTCGGCGTCGCGCGGAAGATCACCCTCGTCGACGGCGCGCCGGAAGCGCTCCTCGAGGCGGACCCCCGCGCCGTTGCGCCAGTCGACAAGCAGGTCGTGGACGGCCCGGCTCTCGTCGCTCGACGCCAGCGCACCCTGCACGGTCAGGCACCCGGAGGGGCCGTCGGGAGGGGTCGTGGTGCAGACCGCTCCACGGAGGAACGCCAAGGCCACGGCCCGTGCGGTGGGCTCCTCCAGGGCGCGCGCGGCATAGGCGGCCGGCCCCGCGCCGTAGCGCTGGAGGGCCTTGCGGAACAACTGCTCCTTGTTGCCGAAGGCCGCGTACATGCTCGTCTTGGTGATCCCCATGGCGCCGGTCAGTTCAGTGAGGCTCGCACCTTCGTACCCTCGCGCCCAGAACACCCGCATCGCGCGTTCCAGTGCCTGGTCGACGTCGAATCCTCGAGGCCGACCCATGACGGCCCTACCGGAGTTACTCATGCCACAAGCGTACCTCTCGGTACAGATCTATGCTGACCAGCGGTTTCATCCTGCCCAGCGTGACGAACGCAGTTCAGTACCGATCGGTCTTGATGTGCTACGGTTCTGTACCGACCGGTACTTGATGGACCGGTACTTGATTGACGGGAAGGGAAGTCCGCGCCATGAAAACCGTTTTGCTCGGCAGCCTCAAGGTCTCGCGCATCGGTCTCGGAGCCATGGGAATGTCGGCGTTCTACACCGGCGCCGGCCAGTTCGACGACGAGTCGATCCGCACGATCCACCGCGCTCTGGACCTCGGGGTCACCCATATCGACACCGCTGAGGTGTACGGCCCCTTCATCAACGAGACGCTGATCGGCCGGGCCGTGCAGGGGCGCCGAGACGAGGTCGTGCTCGCGACCAAGTTCGGACTGGTCTCCCATACCGGCGGCACGGCTCCGGACAGCACTCCGGCCAACATCCGCCTGGCCGTGGAGGGATCACTGAAGCGCCTGGGTACCGACTACATAGACCTCTACTACCAGCACCGGGTGGACCCCGGCACGCCCATCGAAGAGACCGTCGGCGCACTGGCCGAACTGGTGGCCGAAGGCAAGATCCGCCACATCGGCCTGTCGGAGGCCGGCCCCGCCACGATCCGCCGCGCTCACGCCGTGCACCCGGTCACCGCGGTCCAGTCCGAATACTCCCTGTGGACCCGCGACCCGGAGGCCGAGATCCTGCCCGTCCTGCGCGAACTGGGTATCGGCTTCGTGCCGTACTCCCCGCTTGGCCGCGGCTTCCTGACCGGCGACATCCGCTCCCTGAACGATCTCGACACCGACGACTGGCGCCGCACCAACCACCGCTTCGCCGACGGCAACCTGGAACGCAACCTGCGAATCGTCGACGAGGTCCGGGCCGTAGCCGCCGAGATCGACACCACGCCCGCGCAGGTCTCCTTGGCCTGGCTGCTCGCCCAGGGGGACGACATCGCGCCCATCCCCGGCACCAAGCGAGTCGCCCGGCTGGAGGAGAATGCCGCCGCCGACCGTATCGAGCTCACTGCCGGCCACATCGCCCGCCTGAACGACCTGCCCCGGGCCTCCGGCGAGCGCTACGACGCGGACAACATGGCCGCTATCGACCGCTGATCGAAGACAGCTCAGCCTCGGCCCGACACTAATCCGCAATCCGCGCCGGCGCAGGTAGGCGCGGTTCCTGTGGGAGGCGTACGACTTGTCCTGCTCGGCGGCCAGGGGCGAAGTTTGGTGGTGAACTCGCCGTGCGAACCGCCCAGTTCGTGATGGCGGGACGTGGTGTCGGCTACTCCGGGTCGTTCTCTCGCGGCCAGTGGGTGAGTGCCATGTGCAGGGCGTCGATCGCCTTGTCCCAGGATCGTTGTACGTCCCGGGGGGCGCCGAAGCCGCCGCCTGCCTCCAGGATGCAGTAGCCGTGGAAGGTGCTGCGCAGCAGGCGGACGGCGTCGGTGAGGTCGGGTTCGGTGAGGTTGTAGGCGCGGAGTAGGCCGTAGGTGATTTCGGCGGTGCGGCGTGGGGTGGGGGATTCGGCGGCCAGGGACTGGTCTAGGTCCTGGTCGATGCGGATCTGGGTGGCGGCGTACCGTCCCGGGTGTTGTAGGGCGTACTCCCGGTAGGCGCTCGCGAAGGCGACCAGCGCGTCCTTGCCGGCCAGGCCGACTACGGCCGCTGCGATCCGGTCGATCATCTCGCCGCCGACGAGCAGCGCGAGCCTGGTGCGCAGCTCTCGGAGGTTTTTGACGTGCGAGTACAGGCTCGCGTCCTTGACTCCGAAGCGCCTGGCCAGTGCCGAGATGCTGACGTTGTCGAAGCCGACCTCGTCGGCCAGTTCGGCGGCGGCTTCGACGAGGCGGTCGGTGGTGAGGCCGACTCGTGGCATGGGAACCGCCTTGTGTGCGCTCGGGGGTGGTGGAGGTACTGGGCCGGATCTTAGGGCTTTCGCAGGTGGGAGGGCGGGTGCGTGCTCTGGTAACGTGCCGCGACGCAACGCCGGGGGGTGGTGCGGGGTGAGGTTTCGCCAGTGAGGAAGGACGCCGAAGAGGTGTCTTCGGCCGCGAGCTCTGTTTCCGTTGAGAGTTCCGCTTCCGCTTCCGTGTCTGCGGGATCGAAGACCCTCGCCGTGCGGGAGACCGCCAAGTCCCGTACGGTCGTTAGGCGTTCGGGTGGGGCTGGCGGGTCGTCAGGAGGCGTTCCGCAGAATCCCAACCGAGGGTCGGATCCGCCGCCCGCGGGTCTGGGATGACCCCGCGAGACGCCTCGCAGAACAACGTCGCAGCACAGGAAGGCGCGCAGAGCAGTGGTTGACAGATCGCCGATATCCGATGACGAATGGCGGGCGTTCGTCGAGGAGAGCGAGCGCGGGGCTGCCGCGTCCGCGCCGAAGGAGCCCTCGGCTCGGGCCCGTATGGTCACCGAGCGGTTGCGGGGCCAGGGTGAGCCGGAGGGGTGGCGGACCGGGCCCGCCTCGCGGGAGTTGGACGGACGCGCCGGGCGGCGGCGAAAACTGTGGTCCGTACTCGGAGTCGCCTTGGCGCTCGGTGTCGTCGTCGTGTCGATCAAGCCCTCGTTGCTGCCCGGCGACCCGTTCTCCATGGGGGAGCCGGAGGTCGCCGCCGGGTCGCCGCTGCCCGCCGAGACCGCCGCTCCGACCGGTGCGCCGGCTCCCGCGCCCGAGCAGGTTCCCACCATCGACAGGCCGTTCGCCGGTTCTCCGGCGCTGAGTTGGGCCGATGGCGAGGCGGGTATCGTCCTGCCGGCCGCGACGGCCGTCGGGTCGGCATCCAAGCAACGGGTCACGCAGGCACTGGAGTTGACCAGAAAGCTGCTGGTCGGTGCGAACCTCGACCCGAAGACGCTGCGCGGCGAACGTCCCGCCGCGGCGCTCTCGCTGCTCGACCCCAAGCAACCGGACCTTCTCAACTACCTGAACACGTCCCTCCGTTCCCCGGACGAGAAGAACGACCCGCTGACGCTGTTCAGCCGTTTCGACCCCGACGAAGTCCGGATCGTGGGTGACGTGGTCAAGACGCGGGGGCGGATGACCTTCAAGAAGGGCGAGTTCGCCGGTGTCGCCGTGCACGCCGACTACACCTTCGTCTATCCCGTCCGCCTCGCCGAAGGCTCGAACGAGGTCACCCGCACCATCGTGCGGCGCGTGATCGACGTCGAACTCCCCGACCCCGCGCACTACGACGTCACGGCCGGACGACTGGTCCTCCACAACCGCGACCAGCAGCTCGGCAACTCCGCCTGTGACGTCTACGACGGTTTCCTGCACCCGGAGTTCAGGGCGACCGCGTCCGCCGGACCCGACCCGACCGGTCCGACCAAGGATCCGTACGACCGCAGCAAGGGCGTCGGTGAGGGCGACGCGTCCGACAGTTGCGGAACCGTCTCCCGCGTCTGATCGCACCTATCGGCACAGCTCAGGGCACGGGGATGAAATCACGGGCCTCGCGTGGCTCGGGCTGCGATCATGGGCGGATTCCCGACCCGAGCCCCAAGGACGCGCCCGCCATGCCCGTGCCCGCCGATCCCACCGTGCTTCACCCGATGCCCGAGCAGCCTCGGGTGGTGCTGCTCAAGCCGTTGGTGACGTCCCCGTTGATCGAGGTCGGGGAGTACACGTACTACGACGATCCCGACGACGCGACCGCCTTCGAGGCGCGCAACGTGCTCTACCACTACGGGCCGGAGAAGCTGGTCATCGGCCGTTTCTGTGCGGTGGGGACCGGCGTGCGGTTCATCATGAACGGCGCCAACCACCGTATGGACGGCCCCTCCACCTTCCCGTTCCCCACCATGGGCAAGTCCTGGGCCGAGCACTTCGACCTGCTCACCGGCCTGCCCGACCGGGGGGACACCGTCGTCGGCAACGACGTCTGGTTCGGTTACGGCGCGACGGTGCTGCCGGGCGTCCGGATCGGGCACGGGGCGATCATCGGCGCCGGGGCCGTGGTCACCGCCGACGTGCCCGACTACGGGATCGTCGGCGGCAACCCGGCCCGCCTCATCCGGGTCCGCTACAGCGCGCCGGACGTCGCCCGGCTGCTCGCCGTGGCCTGGTGGGACTGGCCCGCCGAGCACCTCACCGAGCACATCCGGACGATCATGTCCGGCAGCGTCGAAGAGCTGGAGGCCGCGGCCCCGGACGCTCCCAATTCCACGCCGGGGCCCGGCTAGTCGGGGCAGGAGCGAGGCTCAGCCGATCGGCGCGTACAGGACGCCCAGCTTGTCCATCTCGTCGCCCGCGCGGCCCGTGAAGCCGACGATCTGCCAGCCGGACGGCGCGGTGAAGGTGGCCGTGTCGGTCGTCGCGGTGCCGGAGGCCAGCGTGCGGCCCTTGTCCGTCGTGAACGCCGCCGAGAAGATCCTGGTAAGGCCGTCCTTCTGACCCTGCGTCACCTTCACCGAGGTGAGGTGCTCACCCGTCGCCAGCGTCAGCGACGTCGCCGTACCGCCCGTGCCGCCGTGGGTGAGCGTCGTGCCGCCGTCGTGGGTCAGCGTGACCGCGTCCAGGCGGGCGCCGCCGCGCAGGGTCAGCGTGCGCGGGGCCGGGGTGGCCGGCAGGTCGTCCGCGTCGTTGAAGGCCGTGCCGTGCGGGCCACCGATGAAGTCACTCGCCCGCAAAGCCGAGTTGAGGGTGTAGGAGAAGTCGACCGTGTGCGGGAAGTGGTCCGAGAGGTTGCCGCCCGCGGAGTCCAGGAACGACGCCCACTCGTTGTTGTAGCGGGTCGCGTTCAGGGACAGGAGCTTGCTGCCGCGGTAGAGGACCTTGTCCACGACCTCGCAGTCGTTCGTCGGCGCGGTCGTCGGGCACAGCAGCGCGTCCGCGCCCTGGGTGGGCCGGGTACCGCCCTTCACCAGCTTGACCCACGCGTCCGTGAGGCCGTTCTCGTCGGCGAGGACGCGGATGTTGTCCCCGGCGCGGGTGTAGCGCGTGTTGGTGTCACCCATCACGAGCACCGCGTTGCCTGACGAGTTCGCCTTGATGAAGTCCGACAACTGAAGGACGTTGGCGCGTCGGGCGGCCAGCGCGTCGGCCGAGTCGTCGGCATTGGTGTGGACGTTGTACAGGTCCAGGAAGACGCCCTCGGCCAACCGGACCCGGGCCAGCGTGAAACCCTTCGGCGTAAGGCAGTTGGTGCCCGTGCAGGCGTTCCACCGCACCCGCTCGAAGTCCTCGAAGGCGTAGTCCGAGAGGGTGTTGAGGCCGTCGCCGATGGCCGCGCCGCCGCTCGTGGCGGTGCGGTACGGGTGGTTGTCGCCCGCGTAGAGCGCGGCGTGGTAGTTGAAGTCCTCCTCCACGTTGACGATGTCGTAGGCCCCCAACCGCGGTGAGATCAGCGGGGTGTTGGTGGCCGGATGGCCGGAGCTCAGTCCCTCGGGCAGGCCCGCGACGTTGTACGTCAGGATGTTGAAACTGCCGGACGCGGCGGCGGAGGCCGCCTGGGCGGGGGCCGCGGCGGCCGTGGTGAGGCCGGTCAGGGCCAGGACGCCGGCGGCGAGGGTGCCGATGAGTCGTCTCATGTGGGGGTGTCTCCGGTCGGGGAGGAGCAGGGGGAGAGTTGAACAAAGCTCAGATTGAGGCCGACCGGAGGGACGCACAAGGTCTGTTGAGGAAACAGTGGGTGCTGGAGGGAGAACGCGGGGGGAAAAGGCGGAGGGAAGACGCTTACCGCCCATCCGGTGTCAGGCTGTCGGATCCAGACCGTTCGACAGCCCGGTGTAGGCCGGCTTCGCCGCAAAGCTCTCGTTGTACGGCAGCGCCGCCCCGTACCCGTTGAAGGTGCCCGGCACCCATGAGTACTTGTCGCTGACTCCCCACACCGTGACGCCGGCGCAGCGCGGCACGCCGAGGCAGTTCTCGGTCGCCGTCTTGTAGTCGGCGGACTGCTGGGCGAGTTCGGCCGAGGAGGCGGGCAGCGGGATGCGGACGTCCAGCTCGGTGATGGACACCTCCAGACCGAGGTCGGAGAACCGCTTCAGGTTCGCCTTCATCGACGCCGGGAGCTTGCCGACCTCGAAGTGCGCCTGAAAGCCGATCCCGTTCAACGGCATGCCCTGGGAGAGGAGTTGCTGGGCCAGCGCGTACAGGGCGTCGCTCTTGGCGTTGTCCGCCTCGGTGTTGTAGTCGTTGATGTACAGCTTCGCGGCGGGGTCGGCGGCGTGCGCCCAGCGCAGCGCGTTGGCGATGTAGCCGGTGCCGAGCTTGTCCTGCCACAGCGAACTACGCATCGAACCGTTCTCGTTGAACGCCTCGTTGACCACGTCCCACGCGTACACCTTGCCCTTGTAGCGCCCCACCTCGGTGTCGATGTGACCCTTGAGGATCGTGTTCAGCTCGGCCGCGGAGAAGTTGCCGTTCTTCAGCCAGGACGGCAACTGCGCGTACCAGGCCAGGGTGTGACCGCGTACGCCCTGGCCGTGGGCGGCCGCATGGGCCACCAGCCGGTCGGCCGCCGCCCAGTTGAAGCTGCCCCGGCTCGGTTCGACGGCGTCCCACTTCATCGCGTTCTCCGCCGTCACCGAGTTGAACTCCCGGTCCAGGACGGCGGTGTACGACGCGTCGGAGGTCAGCGGGGTGTCGCCGACCGCCGCGCCGATCCTCACCCCGCGTGCGTCGGCGTGGCCGCGCAGGGTGGTGGCGGCCGAGGCCTCCGGCGTCAGATACGGCAGCGCGAGGGCCGCCGTGGCGACGAGCGCGCCCGCGACGGCGAGCGGGACGGGATGCGCAACGCGGCGGCGGTGACGGTGAGTTCCCGGTGTGTGGGGCACGGCTGCTCCTCAAGGGGGTGGGGAGTGGCGCAGGACGCGGGTGCTTCGCCGGTGGGTCGCCGCCGCCGGACGTAAGGTTGCCGGGGACTTCGGGAACTGCGCCGAACACGGGAGACGGGCGGGGGCCGTATGGCGTACAAGGCACGGAACAGACGACTGCGACGACCACCGGACGTCACGCCCGGCACCGGCCAACCCCTGTGGAAGCAACGGGACTTCAGTGTCTTCTGGGCCGCGCAGACCCTGTCCTTCCTCGGTGACTCCTTCGCCCTGATCGCCCTGCCGCTGCTCGTCCTCCAGGTCACCGGCTCGCTCGCCGCCATGGGCCTGCTGACGGCGGTCGGCGGGGCCGCCTCGGTCGTGGCGGCGGTGTTCGCCGGGGCGGTCGTGGACCGGGTCGACCGCCGCCGCCTCCTCATCGCCTGCGACCTCGTGCGCATGGCGCTGTACGGGCTGATCCCGCTGGTGTGGCTGGTCGGGCCGCAGGTCTGGCTGCTGTACACCGTCCTGCCGCTGTGCGAGGCCGTCGGCATGCTCTTCGCGGTCGGCTACGTCACCGTGGTCCGCGGCCTCGTCGGCACCGGGCAGCTCACCGAGGCCAACGGACGGCTCAACGCGACCGCCGCCGCGGCGGGCGTGCTCGGCCCGGTGTGCGCGGGCGCGCTCACCGCCTGGACCGGCCCGGCCGCGGCGGTCGGCGTCGACGCGGCCAGCTTCGGTGTGTCGGCGGCCTGCCTCTGCGTCGTACGGATCCGGCGGCGACCGCCGGACGACCTACGACCGTCGGACGCCCTGGCGAAGGAGCCGGACGGTCAACGGCCGGACGGTCAACAGCCGGGCGAGCGGGCCGGGTTGTGGCAGGACCTGCGGGTCGGGGTGGCGTTCCTGTACGGCCATCCCGTGCTGCGCGCGCTGACCGCGCTGCTGTTCGTCTTCAGCTTCCTCACGCTCGGCCTGAACGACCTCGTCATCTACCACCTCAAGCACGACCTCGGCCATGACGACGGCACCGTGGGGTCCGTCATGGCGGCCGGGGCGCTCGGCACCGTCGTCGGTTCGCTGGCCGTGGCCCGGGTGCGCCGTCGGCTCGGTTTCGGGCCGACGTGGACGGCGGCGGTCGCGGTGTGCGGGCTCGCCGTCATGGGGCTGGGACGGGCGCACGACCCCCGCGTCGTGGGCGCGCTGTGCGCCGTGTTCCTGGCCGGGGTCGCCGTCGCGGGGACCTGTTCCCTGTCCCTGCGCCAGGAGGTGACCCCGGAACCGCTGCTGGGCCGGGTCACCTCCGCGTTCTGGACGGTGCAGTACGCGGCGGCCCCGGTCGGCGCGGCCGTCCTGACCTGGTCGGCGGAACGGCACGGCACCACGCCGGTCGCGCTGCTGGCCGGCGGGGCCTGCGTACTGATCGCGGGGGCGGCCCTGGCGACACCGGTAGGGCGCGCCGGGCGGGGATGACACCGCCCCGGCCCCGACTGGCCGGCCGACAGGGGAGCCTGCCGGCCGGCCATGCGAGGCGTCGGATCAGCCGGTCGTCGTGAAGACGAACGAGAACGTGGTGGCCGTCGCGTCGAGGAAGTACTGCGGGAGGGGGCCCGGGCCGCAGGACTGCGAACCGAGGCCGTGCTGACCGTGGTCGAGGTGGACCCACACCGTGTCCCCGGCCACCAGGTCGGTGCGATGCCGGGCGGCGTCCAACTGCTCGCTGGTCCAGCGGCGGGCGCTGAACCAGAACGCCGGATCGCCCTCGACGCGCAGTCCGCCGAGCTCCGCCCAGCGGACGTCGGCGCGGGCGCCGTTCTCCTGCGGACGGACGTACGGCGTCTGCATGCCGTCGACCGTCGACTGCCAGCGGCCGACCGTCGACGCCGTCGCGCTGTCCGGATACGCCTCCCCGGGGCCCCCGCCGAACCAGGTCACCGTGTCGGTCGCGGCTCCGGGCAGTCCCAGGCGGACGCCGAGACGGGGCAGCGGGACCGTCCAGTCGCCCTCCGGTGTGACGGACACGGTGAGCTGTATGCGGTCGCCGTCCGACGTCCACCTGTAAACCGTCGACAGGCCGACCTCCGCGGCGGCCGGCGCCACCCGGGTGCGCACCGTCAGCGCCCGGTCGCCGAGCTCCACCGCGTCCAGACGGTGCTGCATACGGTGCAGGCCCAGCTTGCGCCAGAGCACGCCGTGGCGGACGTCCGACTGCCAGGCCGCGCCGTCGTCGTTGTCGGTGGTCGCCCGCCACACGTCCAGTTGGGGGCCGGTCACCGCCACCGGGCCGAGGGCGCGCAGCGTGCCCGTGCGGGCGTCGAAGGAGGCCGGGCCCAGGGTGATCAGCCGTCCGTCGGACACCGGCCCCGTGGCCGCGACGACGGCCGGCCGGGTCCGTGCCGCGACCGGCGCCTGGCCCCAGGCCACCACATGGCCGGCGGGCGCCCACGGCGTGTCCTCGGCGAGCACGGCCCGCACCGTCCAGCCCGTCTCCGCACCGGCCGGCGGGTCCGCGGGCGGCTGCGGCAGCTTCACGTCCGCGAACTCGCCCGCCGCGAGCGCGGGCACCGCGAGGCCGCCCGTGGCGACCGTCTCGCCGTCGGCCTCGAACGTCCAGGTGAACGCCAGCGCCGACAGGTCCGCGAAGTCCTGCTTGTTGGTGACGCGGACCGTGCCGTCGCCAAAGCCCTCGACGGCGACCGGCTCGATCACCTTCTTGTACTCGACCAGGCCGGGGGACGGCGTCCGGTCGGGGAAGAGCAGTCCGTCGCAGACGAAGTTCCCGTCGTGCAGTTCCTCGCCGAAGTCGCCGCCGTAGGCGTAGCCCAGCTCCGGGTGCTCGATGCCGTGGTCGATCCACTCCCAGACGAACGCGCCCTGGAGCCGCTCGTGGGCCTCGAACAGCCGCTGGTAGTCGGCCAGTCCGCCGGGGCCGTTGCCCATGGCGTGGGCGTACTCGCAGAGGATGAAGGGCAGTCGGCGGCGCGTGTGGGTGCCGCCGTCCAGGTCCCGGCCGATCCGCTCGACCTCCTCGTGGGAGGCGTACATGCGTGAATAGACGTCTGTGTCACGGCAGTTGATGTCACCCTCGTAGTGCACGAGGCGGGACGTGTCGCGGCCGTGGATCCACTCGGCCATCGCGGTGAGGCCGCGTCCGGTGCCGGCCTCGTTGCCGAGGGACCAGATGACGACCGACGGGTGGTTCTTGTCCCGTTCGACCATGCGGGCGGCGCGGTCGAGGAGGGCGGGGGTCCAGCGGTCGTCGTCGACGGGGTTGTCCCGCCAGTCCTGCTCGACGAAGCCGTGGGTCTCCAGGTCGCATTCGTCGATCACCCACAGCCCGTACTCGTCGCACAGGTCGAGGAAGGCCGGGTGGGGCGGGTAGTGCGAGGTGCGGACGGCGTTGAGGTTGTGCCGCTTCATCAGCAGCACGTCCTCGCGCATCGTCTCCAGGTCGAGCGCGCGGCCGGTCTCGGGGTGCCACTCGTGCCGGTTGACGCCCTTGAAGAGGATCGGCCGCCCGTTGACCTTGATCAGGCCGTCCGCCAGCTCGACGGTACGGAAACCGATGCGCAGCGGCACCCGCTCGCCCTCGGTGACGAGGAACCCGTCGTACAGCTTCGGCGTCTCCGCCGTCCACGGCTGAACTGCCGTCGTCACGGCCGTTCCGGTGACGACATCGATGTCGAGGGCGGGTACGGACACCCGTCCGTCGACGTCGGAGTCGACGCACAGGGTGCCCTGGCCCGTGACGTGGTCGTAGGAGGCGTGCACGAAGAAGTCGAGGACGCTGCCCGCCGGGCGGTGCAGCAGGGTGACGTCACGGAAGATGCCCGGCAGCCACCACTGGTCCTGGTCCTCCAGGTAGGAGCCCGCCGACCACTGGTGGACGCGCACCGCCAGGACGTTGCCCGAAGGCTTCAGCAGCCGGCCGACCGCGAACTCGTGCGCCAGCCGCGAGCCCTTGAACTCGCCGATCTCCGTGCCGTTCAGCCACACCCGGGCGCAGGACTCGACGCCGTCGAAGCGCAGTACGGCGTCCCCGGCGGCGGGCCAGTCCGCCGGCAGGTCGAAGACCCGCAGGTGGTCGCCGGTCGGGTTGTCGGTGGGGACCCGGGGCGGGTCGACCGGGAACGGGTAGAGGTGGTTGGTGTAGATCGGCGACCCGAACGCGCCGTCGCCCTGGAGGACCCAGTGGCCGGGGACCGTGACCGTGGCCCAGTCCCCGGCGTCGTACCCGTCCGCGGCGAACGAGTCGTCCTCGGCGTCCGCCGTCGCCGACAGACGGAAACTCCACCGTCCGTTCAGCGACAGGGACTTCGCGTCCGAAGAGGCGTACCAGGCGCGGGGCGCGAGCGCTCCGGTGCCCGGTGACACGTCCTCGACGTAGTCGACGTCAGTGGTGCTGTCGCCGGCGTTGCCGGTGGTGCGGAGGGACATCTGTCTCCAGGTCGTGATGAGGGAAGGGTCAGCCCTTGATGCCGGTCTGTGCGATCCCCTGCACCAGCCAGCGCTGGAGGAAGAGGAACACGAACAACAGGGGCAGGATGGAAATCGCGGTGGCCATGAAGATCTGGTGGAACACGACGGTCTGCGCGGTGGTGTAGTTGGAGAGCGCCACCTGCACGGTCCACGCGTCGGGGTCCTGGCCGATGACCAGCGGCCACAGGAAGGAGTTCCAGCCGCTGATGAAGGTGATCGTCGCGATCGCCGCGAAGAAGTTCAGCGAGTTGGGCACGACGACGCGCCAGTACGCGCCCCAGTAACCGAGCCCGTCCACGCGCGCCGCCTCCTCCAGCTCCTTGGGGAACCCCAGGAAGTACTGCCGGAAGAGGAAGCAGGTGAAACCACTGAACAGGCCCGGAATGATGAGACCTCGGTAACTGTCCACCCAGCCCAGCGACGAGACCAGCACGAAACTGGGCACGAAGGTGACGGCGGTCGGCACCATCAGGGTGCCCAGCACGGCGTAGAAGATCTTGTTGGCGTGCTTGTACGGGATCCGGGCCAGCGCGTACCCCGCGAGCGAGCACACCAGCAGGACGCCGGTGGTGTGCAGGACGGCGACGACCGCGGAGTTCCACATCGACCGGGCGAACGGCACCGACGTGTCGTTCCAGACGTCGCCGATGTTGCTCCACTGGAGGGTCGTGGGGAAGAGATTCCAGTGCTCCCCGGTGATCTCGGCGTCGGTGGACAGGGCGTTGCGGACGATCAGGTAGAACGGGATCAGGAAGAGGAACGCGGCCACACCGGTGGCGACGTAGAGGCCGACACTCCCCATCACCCCGTGGCTACGGCGGCGGCGTCCGGTCCTCTTGCCCAACTCGGGCGTCATGGTGCTCACTTGGACTCCTCACCCCTTCCGAAGCCCATGAACCTGCCCTGCAACAGGGTGATGGCGCAGATCAGTACGGTCAGGATGACGGCGCCCGCGCTGCCGGCGCCGTAGTCCTGGTTCTCGCCGAGGGCGGTGTAGTACAGCTCGACGAGCGGCGGTCGGCCCCACGTCGTCTTGGACAGCAGGTTGTAGAACTCGTCGAACGCCTGGTAGGCGGCGACGAGCAGCAGGAGCACCACCGCGGTGGAGGTGGCCCGCAGTTGGGGCAGCGTGATGTACCGGAAGGTCTGCCAGCCCGGCTTGGCGCCGTCAAGCGCGGCGGCCTCGTACAGCTCGCCCGGGATGTTCTGGAGCGCGGCCAGGAACAGGATCATGTAGAAGCCGGACTGGAGCCACAGCCGGGCCGTCACGATGACCAGCCAGTACCAGGGCGGGTCGGGGTTGACCAGCCAGGCGACGTTCTCGATCCCGAACCAGTCGAGGACCGTGTTCGCGAGGCCGAAGCGGACCCCGTTGAAGATGGACATCTTCCAGATCAGCGCCGCGGCGACATAGGAGCACGCGGTCGGCAGGAAGAACACCGAGCGGAAGAACGCCCGCATGAACCGCAGCCGGTTCACCAGCAGGGCGAGGCCCAGCGACATGGCCCAGGTGGTGGGCACGATGAACGCGGCGAACACGGTGAAGGTGCCGAGCGAGCCGACGAAGTCGGAGTTCGTCAGCATGTACGTGTAGTTGTCGAAGCCGATGAACTTGTCCGGCGTGACGGTGAAGCGCGCGTCGAAGAAGCTGAGCCAGAGGCTCCAGCCGATCGGCACATAGACGAAGATCAGCAGCCCGACGAGGAACGGGCCGCAGAAGAGCCAGAAGTTGAAGGTGGCGCTGCCCCGCAGCCCCCGCCGCGGTGTGGCCGTGGAGGTCTTTGCCGGGGCGGGGCTCGTGAGGGCGGGTTCGGTGGTCGTCGACATGTCGTGGTCCGTCCGCCGGTCTATCCGAAGAGCTTCTTGAGCTCGCGGTTGACCGCGATGTCGGCCTTGTCGAGGGACGCCTCCGGGTCACCGTCCTTGCGGACGGAGTTGGCGAACACGTCCTCCAGCGCGGTGATCATCGCCTGGGTCCAGCCGATGTTGTCGAAGTGCCCGAACTCGTTGAAGAGTTTGACGCCCTCGGCCGGCAGACTCGACTTGAGCTTGGCGGCGGACTGGGCGATCGAGGTGCGCGGCGGGATGTGGAAGCCGTACGAAGTGGCCCACTCCTCCTGGTACTTCTTCTGCTCGATCCACAGCCACTTGACGTATTCCTTGGCCGCGTCGACGTTCTTGCCTTTGGCGTTGACGAACATCGACCAACCGCCGTTGGTGACCGACTGCTTGCCGGAGTCGATGGTCTTGGGGAACGGGAAGACACCGATGTCGTCGCCCAGCACCTTCTGGAACTGCGGCATCGCCCACATCCCGCAGAACTGGATCGCGCACAGGCCCTGGTTGAGCGCCGAGGGGTCCCAGTAGTCGGTCGGCGCGCCGAGGAGCAGGTCGCCGCTGGTGAACAGCTTGCGCATCTTCTTGATGCCCTCGATGACACCGGGCGTGTGGTACGCGATCTGGTTCTTGTCGTCGAGCGTGTTCGCGCCCGCCGACCAGATCATCGGGTTGATGACCGCGTGCAGGTCGTTGCCGAGGTACAGGCCCTTGACCTTGCCGGTGGTGAGCTTGGCGGCGGCCTCGATCAGCTCGTCGAGGGTCTCCGGCACCTTCACACCGGCCTTCTCCAGCAGCGACGGCCGGTAGAAGAAGAACTGCGGGTCGTCGATCATCCGGACGCCGTAGATCTTGCCGTCGACCGTGTGCGAGGCGATGTCGGCCGGGTTGAAGTCCGCCTTCACCGGCTCGACTATGTCGGTCAGGTCCGCCACCTGACCGCTCTTGACCATCTGGATCTGCGGGTGGAACTCGAACAGATCGGGCGCGTTGTCGGTGAGCAGCGTCGCGAAGAGCTTGTTCTCGAAGTCGGCGGCGGTGATCCACTGGGTGGTCACGTTCGCGCCCTTGTACGCCTTCGCGTACCGCTTGATGGCCGGCTCGGTGCCCTCCTCGCCGTAGGCGTGGAAGTACTGGGTGAGGTTCGTGCCGGAACTGCCGCCCGCTCTGCCGGTGTTGCTGCCGCAGGCGGCGAGGGTCCCGGCCGCGGTCATGCCCGCCGCGGCCCGGAAGAGGGAACGGCGGGAGAAGGGGCTGTTGCTCATTGCCGACATGGGTGACGTCCTTGTCTCGAAGTGCGGCTACGGCTCGGTGGATCTGCGTCAGGTGGCTCAATTCCTGTCGCGGAGCGGGACGTTAACCTTCGGCTAAGGCTTCGGCAAGGGGTTGGACGAAGCCTGTTCGAAGCGTTGTGATCGGTTCGGCATGGCGAACGGGCGGTGCGCAAGGGGGGGGCGTGGGCACGCCGCGACGAGCGGAGGGGTGAGGCGGGGGAGAGGTGAGGGCCGCCGGTGTCAGGGCCGGCGGCCCTCGGTCAGGGGGGGTGACACGCTCACGAGGGCGGCGCCGTACGGCTCCTCGTGCGGGCGGGGGCGCGGGCGGGGACGGCGCGTTTCGCGGTGCGCTGCCCGACGGACTCCAGCGCCCCTTCGAGCGCGAACGTGGCCGCGCCCAGGCAGGCCGGGTCGGTCGGGATGGGGGACAGGACGATCCGGTTGGCGGCCAGCGGCCGTTTCAGCGCGTGCCGGGCGACGGCCGCGCGCACCTCGTCGAGGAGCGGCTCGCCGAGCCGGGCGGCGACCCAACTGCTCAGCACGACCACCTCGGGATTGAGCACGTTGACCAGGTTGGCGATCCCGGCACCGAGGTAACGGGCCGTGTCCCGCACGACCTTGACGGCGACCGGGTCGCCGGCGGCCACCCCGGCGGCCAGGGCGTCGATCGTCGCGGTCTGGTCCTCGGGGTGCAACAGCGGGCTGCGCGGGCTGAGTTCACGCAGGTTCTGCATGATGCCGGGCGCGCCGACGTACGTCTCCACGCAGCCGTGGTTGCCGCACCGGCACAGCCGGCCGTCGAGCACGAGCGTCGTGTGCCCCCACTCCCCGGCGCTGTTGCTGACCCCCCGGTGCAGTGCGCCGTCCAGCACCAGTCCGGCGCCGACGCCGGTGCCGAGGTTGACCACCACGGCGTCCCCGTGCCCGCGCGCCGCCCCGAACCACAGCTCGGCGACCGCGCCGGCGCGCAGTGGATTGTCCAAGTACAGGGGATACGCGATGTGTTCGGAGAGCAGGTCGAGCAACGGCACGTCGTGCCAGTCCCAGTTGGGCGCGTACTCGGAGACGCCGGTGGCGCGGTCCACCTGCCCCGGCACGCTCACCCCGACGCCGAGCACCCGGGCGGCCTCGACCCCGGCCTGCGTGACCACCGAACCGGCGGCCGCGGCGACATGCCCGACCACCTGCTCCGGGCGGCTCTCGCCGGGCCGCATGTGCTCCTCGGCGCGGGCCAGCACGTTCAGCCCGAGGTCGAACAGCTCGACATGGACGTAGGTCTCCGCGATGTCCACGCCGATCAACGCGCCCCCCGACGCGTTGACGGCCACGAGGCCCCGGGGGCGACCGCCCGCCGAGTCCTCGAACCCGACCTCCGTGATCATGCGGAGGTCGAGCAGTTCGCCGACGAGGGTGGCGACGGTGGCGAGCGAGAGACCGGTCGCGGCCGCCAGCTCCTGCCGGGAGGTGGGCGAGGCGGCGATGATCTGACGCAGCACCTCGTAGCGGTTCGCGGTGCGGATGTCACGTGATGTGCCGCGCTTCATGGAGCGTGCCCTCTCCTGCCGTCCACCATTGCGTCCGCCGTCCCTTCCGCCCCGCTGCGCGCCGGGCAGGCCGTGCCTAAGAGGCTGTGCCGGGCGGGCCGACCGTGCGACGACACCGGCGCCGCGCCAGGCTATGGGGTGCCACACAGTTCGACAAGGGGTTAGGAAAGGGGCTTTATGAAGTCCGCCGACGGCGGCTGGAAGTCACCCTTCCAGGACGTCCCGGACGAAGGCGTTGGTGAACTTCCCGGCCGGATCCAGCACCCGCGCGAGGGCCGTGAAGTCGCCGATCCGGGGGTAGCGCCCGCGCACGACAGCGGCCGGCACCTCGAACACCTTGCCCCAGTGCGGGCGCGGCCCGAAGGGCTCCAGCGCCGCCTCCACCGCCCGCACCACGGGCAGTACGGCCGCCGTGTCCTCGATCCACGTGAAGTGCACCGCCACGGTGTCCCGCCCGTACGAGGGGCTCAGCCACTGCTCGTCGGCGGCCACGGTCCGCACCTCGCAGATCTGGAGGACGGGGGCGACCGTCTCCCGGATCTCGTCGATCGCGTGCAGCGCCTCGACGGCGTGCCCGCGCGGCAGCAGGTACTCGCTCTGCAGCTCGTCGCCGCTGCTCGGGGTGAACTCCGCCCGGAAGTGCGGCAGTCGCTCGTGCCACGGCCCCGACACCCCGAGCTGCTCGGTGCAGTTGACCGCCGGCATCCCCGGCACCGGATGCAGCGCCTCGACGGCCGGCGCGGCGAACGGGAAGTCCACCACAGGCTCGTCCGTACGCCGCTTCAGCCACACCTGCCGAAAACCCGGCGCACCCCAGTCGGTGAACAGACTGACGCTGTAGGCGGCCCCGGCCACCGCCTCGAAGTCCAGCCCGTCCAGGGGCAGTTCGGTGAACACGTACTGTTCGACCTCGTACCCCGGCTCCAGGTCGAGGACGAGCGCAGTGACGACGCCCAGCGCGCCCAGCGAGGTGACGGCCCCGCCGAACCGCCGGTCGCCGCGCCCGATGACGACGGTCGAGCCGTCGGCGGTGACGATCTCCACCTCGCGTACGGCGGCGGCGAGCGGGCCGTTGCCGA
The DNA here is from genome assembly GCF_900110755.1 of Streptomyces sp. yr375. Classification (GTDB taxonomy): domain Bacteria; phylum Actinomycetota; class Actinomycetes; order Streptomycetales; family Streptomycetaceae; genus Streptomyces. The sequence continues at coordinate 22,606 of NZ_FOFF01000050.1, read as the reverse complement.
CGCCCGACCCGTGCGTACCGGTCGCCACCGACCCGGCGACCGAGATGTGCGGCAGGGAGGCCATGTTCGGCAGCGCGAGCCCGTGCTCGTGCACCCGGCGCGCCAGTTCCGCGTACCGGACCCCGCCGCCGACCCGTACGGTCCGCGCGGCCGTGTCGACCTCGACCTCGCCGGCCGTGTCCTTCAGGTCGCTCAGCGACAGCAGTACCCCGCCGTCGCCCGGCTCGGCGATCTCGTTGAACGAGTGCCCGCTGCCCAGCACCCGCACCCGCCCGCTGCCGGCCACGAGCGAGCGCAGGGCGTCGAGGGAGCGCGGGCGGTGCAGCTCGCCGGCGGAGAAGGTGATGTTGCGGGCCCAGTTCGTAACGGTTTCGGTCATGCGGTGATCCTTCCCGACGAATCGGAAATCGGGAAGTCGCCGTCGGCGGCACGCGGAGCGGGCCCCCGGTACGGCGGCGGCGAGGGCGGGGGCATACCGTGAGGAAATCGTACGCCTGAGCCGGGAGGAGCGACGGATGGGCAGCCGTACCGCGCTGGTCGAGGATCTGATGGAGCGGTTTCCGCATGTGCCGCGGGAGGCCGTCTTCAAGGAGGACCTGCTGCGCGGAGGTGTGGCCTTCGACCCCTCCGCCCTCAGCGACAACGAGTCGGGGGAGGTCAAGCCGAAGTCGTACTTCATCTTCTCCTTCGACCACGGCACCCTGCCCGAGCTCGGCGAGGCCGCGCTGCGCCGGCCGCCGGAGGAGATCATCCTCACCGGCGGGCCGTACGACCTGCGGCGGACCGTCGTGTCGGTGCGGGTGAACCCGGCCTCGCCGTACCGCGTCGCGGCGGACGACGAGGGCCTGCTCGGGCTCTATCTCGACGGGGCGCGCATCGCCGACGTCGGGGTGCCGCCGATGCCGGAGTACTACCGGCACAAGCTCTCCAGCGGGAAGTCCGTCATGGAGGTCGCCCCCACCATCCAGTGGGGCTACCTGATCTACCTGACCGTCTTCCGGGTGTGCCAGTACTTCGGCGCGAAGGAGGAGTGCCAGTACTGCGACATCAACCACAACTGGCGCCAGCACAAGGCGGCCGGCCGGCCGTACACGGGCGTCAAGGACGTCGACGAGGTCCTGGAAGCCCTGGAGATCATCGACCGCTACGACACGGCGAAGGCGTCCACCGCCTACACGCTCACCGGCGGCGCGATCACCTCGAAGCTCCAGGGCCGTGACGAGGCCGACTTCTACGGCATGTACGCCAAGGCCATCGAGGAGCACTTCCCGGGCCGCTGGATCGGCAAGGTCGTCGCCCAGGCCCTGCCGCGCGACGACGTACAGCGCTTCAAGGACTACGGGGTGCAGATCTACCACCCCAACTACGAGGTGTGGGACGAGTACCTCTTCAAGATGTACTGCCCCGGCAAGGAGCGCTACGTCGGCCGCGACGAGTGGCACAAGCGGATCCTCGACTCGGCGGAGGTCTTCGGCGCGCGTAACGTCATCCCCAACTTCGTGGCGGGCGTCGAGATGGCCGAGCCGTTCGGCTTCACCACCGTCGACGAGGCCATCGCCTCCACCACCGAGGGCCTGCGCTTCTTCATGTCGCAGGGCATCACGCCCCGCTTCACCACCTGGTGCCCGGAGCCCACCACCCCGCTCGGCAAGGCCAACCCGCAGGGCGCGCCGCTGGAATACCACATCCGGCTGCTGGAGGCCTACCGCGCCACCATGGACGAGTTCGGCCTCGCCTCGCCGCCCGGTTACGGCCAGCCGGGACCCGGCCGCGCGGTGTTCTCCGTCAGCTCCTTCATGGACAGCCTGCCGGCCCAGGAGGAGACGACCGCGTAGTCGGCGCCGAGTTGAACAGAAGGCGGCCATTGTCCGTACTACAGGCCGGAGTTACGGGCGCGGCCGCCTTGCCTCGCCCTGTCGTATGTCCTGTCGTGTTCCCTCTTGACATGACATCTGAACAGGGCGCTTGTCAGTTGTGTTGGAAACGTGAAAAGCTCTGCCCCTGCCGCGAGGTTCCCCCCAACTCCATTGCCGTCATGGTGAGTTGACCTCGCTTGTGGATGCAGGAGACCCATGCCCGACCTGCCGACCCCGAAGGACTCCGCCGAGGCCGCGCTGTTCTCCGAGTGCTGGGACGCCGTCCTGTCGTACGCCGACCTGTGCACGTCGGGCTCGACCGCGGCGAACCAACTGGCTCGTGAGGCGTTCGCGTTCGGGATACACGAGGCCCGCGCCGGCGAGGACGACACCGCACGAGGTGTCGGCCGTCGCTCGTCCCGGCTGCCCCGGATCCCCCTGCTGCTGACCGCCGTACGTACCACGGCGGCCGCCTGGGAGGCCCAGGGCCACGGCCACCGACTCGACCCCGACCTGCGCCTGTGGCTGAACTCCGAGAAAGCCGCACGCTACGTCGGGCCGCCCCTGAGCCGTCCCATCGCCCTGCGCGGCCTGCGTGACATGCAGGAACCGGACGCCGCCCTGCTGTGGCTGGCGGAGGTGGAGGCGCTGCCGCTGCGCGCCGTCATCCGCCGCCAGGGCCTGGACCCGACCGCCGCGGTGGAGGAGCTGAACCAGGTCCGCGGCCTGTTCCGGGACCGCTGCCACCGCAACCATCTCGACACCCCGATGGACGCGGAGTGCCGCAGCTACGTACGGCTCCTGGACGCCGTCACCCGCTCGCCCGCCGCCGACACCCCGCCCGACCTCTCCCGGCACCTCGCCACCTGCGTGCAGTGCGCGGAGGCCGCCGCCTGTCTGCGGCTGCACGGCGGCGGGCTGCCCGCAGCCCTCGTCCAGGGCGTGATCGGCTGGGGCGGCCTCGCCTACCTGGAACGCCGCCGCCGGGCCTCCGAGGTGCGCCTAGGTCCCGGACGTCCCGACCTGCCGGACCTCGAAGGCGCGGCCGTACGGGCCGCCGCGGGCAAGGCGCGCGTGCGGCGCAACGCGCTGCTCGTCGCCGCCGTGCTCGTCTCCGGGCTGGCGCTCGCGGTGTCGATGATGCCCGGCGGCAGCGGTGACAGCGTCGCCAAGAGCGGCCCGGCCGACGGCGGTCCGGTGGCCGGACCCGGTCCGATCCTGCCGTCCGCCGGCCCCGTCACTTCCGCCGCGCCGTCCTCGTCCGACCCGGCCCCGTCCGCCAGCGGCACGCCGTCGGCGACGGGCGACGACGACCGCGGCAAGCCCGACCCGGAACCCCAGGGCACCTCCTCGGCCCCCGCGGGTGACGGCGGGAGCGGGGACGAGCCGCCCTGCGAGGTCCGCTACGACCTCGTCAACCAGTGGCCTGAAGGATTCCAGGCGACCGTCACCGTCACCACGGCCGACGCGCTCGACGTCTGGCGGGTGGCCTGGTCCTTCCGCGACGGCCAGCGGGTCGACCAGATGTGGGACGCGAGCCTCGCCCAGAACGGCTCCCGGGTCACCGCGACCGCCGCCGACTACAACAGGTCCGTCGCGGCCCACGGCACCCTCAGCTTCGGCTTCCTCGCCTCCTGGCACGACACGAACAGCGTTCCGTACGACTTCACCCTCAACGGGCAGGAGTGCACCAGGTCTTGACGCGCGGCCGCTCTACGGGGCGGCTCGTCTGGTCTCTCGCCTGGCTTCTCCTTGCCTCTCCTGGTCCTTCCATCCCTTTCCGGTGTCGGTCTCGGCCTCAGGGCCGGTACCGGCACCGTCTTGCTGTGCCGGTGCTGATGCGCCGGTGCCGGGCGCGCGACGGGCGTCAGAGGCCCGCAGGGGCGGCCGTGACGGCTGCGACTGCCGTGACCGGTCCTGACGCTCCGTGAGGTGGCTGGGGGTGGCGGCCCGGGCCCGTGAGGCGTTCCGGCGCGTCCTCGCGCCGGCCGTGCCCACCTGTGCCTGACCGTGCCCGCGTGCGCTCGGCGAGGCGGCGGTCCTGCGGTGCGACTCGTGCGAATGGCTCGACGCGTTCACCGCGTACTTCGCGTTGACCGGGTTCGCCGCGTACTCCGCCGTAGAGTAACCGAATTGCCACAGAGGGCATGGATCACGCCGGACGGAAATCCTGGCAGCGGCTTTGCGGGATACGCCGAGTTCTTTCCGGATTGGTATTCCATCGCGTCGGACCGGCCGGAGGATGTTCGCGTACACAAAACGCACACATGTCGGCATGGAAAGTGTAGAGGCGATGAATGCCTGCCTGATGGTGCTTCAGCTTCCGCCGCAACGCCTTTGCTGCGGTGAGGCGTTCGCGGCGTCCGTGGATAGCTTCGCACATTGATGCCGGGCGGTCGTACGCGGGTGGCTTGTGAGGGGGATATGAAACTTTGACATCGCATCAATTGATGGCAACCCGGACTCCTTGCTCCTGAATCAGGGCCCGTCCACTGCGCCTTTCGATATCCAATCCGGCTTCAAGATGGCCGGTTGGTCAAGACTCCCCAATGCTCCTTGTGCAGCGACGGTGGCCGTCGTTAGCTTGATCGAGCCGGAGTCGGATGAATTGACCAGCTGTCCGCTCCTGCAGCTGTCGCGATGGCAATCAGCTGTCCGTTTGAGGTCCCGCACACCTTCACCGGTCCTTCGGCCGGAGTTCGGTGCACTCATTTCGCGGGGGAAGAGGTATCAGAGAAATGGTTTTGGCCGAACGCGAAGACGAACTCGGCTTCCTCACAAGTCTGCTGGACGAGGCCATCCAGGGCAGTGGTAAATCGGCCTTGGTCAGCGGCGTCGTGGCCACGGGCAAGAGCGTGCTGCTGGACGTCTTCGCGCAGGCGGCCATGAACCGCGGAGCGCTCGCGTTGACCGCGATCGCCTGCGTGGCGGAGCGTGACGTCCCCATGGGCGTCATGAGCCAACTGCTCCTGCACGCACCGCTGTCGCCGGCCGCCCGCCGGGAGGCGGACCGGCTGCTGGCCGTCGTACCGGAGCCGGACACCGGGCTCGACACCCTCACCGCGCACGCGATGAGCGCGATCCTGCTGGAACTGTCCGAACAGCAGCCGCTGGCGCTGATCGTGGACGACATCCACCTCACCGACGCCGCGTCGCAGTCGATCCTGTCCTACTTCGCGCGGCGCATCCGCGGAGCGCGTATCGCGACGGTGTTCTCGTACTCCGAACAGTCACCGCATCACAATCAGGAATGCGCCGCCGAGTTGCTGCGCCAGCCGCACTGCCACGGACTGGCCCTGCACCCGCTGACACCGGACGGCGTGGCCCGGCTCGCCGCCCGGCACCTGGGCCACGAGGCTCCCGGAGCACTGGCGGAGCGCTGCCACCAGCTGAGCAACGGCAACCCGCTGCTCGCGGAGGCCCTGATCGGCGACCACCTGGCCGTACGGCGCACCCCCCCCGCCCCCGGCAACGACGAACTGTTCGGCTCGGCGGACACCTACGGGCAGGCGGTGCTGGAGTATCTGCGCCGCAGTGATCCGCAGACGGCCCGGGTGGCACAGGGCGTGGCCGTGCTGCGCAGTCGAGAGGGTGTAGCACGCCTGCTGGGCATGTGTCCCACCGTCACCGACGCGCTGCTCGACGGCCTGCGGACCGCCGGACTGATCGACGGCGACGGCTTCCGCCACCCGGCGGCGGCCGGGGCGGTGCTGCTGGGCATGGACGGCACGGAACGGATCCGGCTGCACCAGGCCGCCGCCGCCCAGGCGTACCACGAAGGCCGGTCGGCGTCGGAGGTGGCGGAGCAACTGCTGATCGCCAGTGACTGCAGTGCGCCCTGGTCGGTGGGGGTGCTGACGGAGGCGGCACGGCTGGGCGTGTCCGAGGGACGCCTGTCGTACGCGGTCGCCTGTCTGAAACTGGCGCGGCTGGGCTGCGCGGACGATCCGGTGGCCGCCGCCCGGCTGCAGGCGGCGCTGCTGCGGGCCGAGTGGCGGATCAACCCGAGCATCTGCTCGCCGTACCTCGCGGAACTGGTCGAGGCGAGCCACGCGGGCCACCTGTCGGGCGACGACACGGTCGGGGTGATCAAGGCGCTGCTGTGGAACGGCCGGTTCGCGGTCGCCCGCGACCTGCTGCCCCGGCTGGACGGGGCGGCCCGGGCCGCGGACCGGCCCTCGCCGTCCGCCCTGTGCGAGCTGCGGCTGACGATCCGGGACGCCTATCCGGCGCTGGTAGACCTGGTCCCCGGCATCGACGACGGGGCAGCCGATCGCATCCTGCAGCCGCTGACCTCCCCCCGCCGTCTCGACACCCTGCGCACGCTGAACTCCGTGATCTCCCAGGAAGGCGGCCAGGGCGGCCGGCCCGCACTGGAGCGGGCCGAGCGGATCCTGCAGAACGCGCCGCTCCAGGAGACGGGCACCAGCACCATGGTGGCCGGGCTGATGACGCTGCTGTGCGGGGAGCGGGTGGTGCAGGCGGCTCAGCTGTGCGACGCGCTGCTGGCCCAGTCCGCGGAGGGCGAGTCGAGGTGGCGGTACGCCCTGCTGCTGGCGGTGCGGGCCGAGATCAGCCTGCGGCAGGGCTCGCTGCTGGAGGCGGCCGAGCAGGGGCAGGAGGCGATGCGGGCCGTACCGACCGCCAGTTGGGGCGTTTCGCTGGCCGCCGTCCGGTCGACCCAGGTGCTCGCGCTGACCTCGATGGGCCGGCACCGAGAGGCGTTGGCGCAGCTCAACATGCCGCTGCCGCCCGGGGTCTCACAGAGCCGGTTCGGCCTGACGTACCTTCAGGCCCGCGGTCGGGTCAGTCTGGCGACCGGCCATCTGGGCTCGGCGCTGGCCGACTTCGAGAACTGCGGGGAGCTGATGGGCCGGTGGAACATGGACGTTCCCAGCCTGGTCCCGTGGCGTGTCGAGGCGGCGGCCGTGCTGCTGGAGATGGGCGAGCACGGCCGGGCCCGCAAGCTCGCCGAGGAGCAGTTGACGCAGGCCGGCAGTCATGCGCCGCGGGCCGCGGGCAGCGCGCTGCGGGTTCTGGCAATGATGTCCGACCTGCGGCGCCGGTCGGAGATGCTGCGGCAGTCCGCCGACCTGCTGCAGGGCAGCGGGGACCGGTACGAACTGCTGCGCACCCTCGTGCAGTTGACCGAGACCCACCACACGCTCGGCGAGCTGCGCCGGGCTCGGATGGTGGGCCGCCGGGCGTGGAACATCGCCCGCGAGTGCCATGCCGAGCCGCTCGTGGACGCGCTGGCGCTGGATCCGGTGCCGTCCGAATCCGCCGAGCCGACCGAATCGGCCGAGCTCGTGGAGTTGCAGGCCGCGCCGACGGAGGCGGAGCTGCTGCTCAGCGACGCGGAACGGCGGGTGGCGGAGATGGCGGCGCTCGGCTACACGAACCGGGAGATCTCCAACCGGCTGTACATCTCGGTCAGTACGGTGGAGCAGCATCTGACCAAGACGTACCGCAAGCTGAACGTGACAAGACGCTCGGACCTGCCGTCCCTGGTGATGGCCCCGACCGGGAGCTGAGCGTCACGCAACGGACTCAGAGGCCGGGGGCAACGCCGCGCGGCGTTGCCCCCTTCTGCGGATCGGTCCTGTCCGTCCTGTCAGTCCTGGGCGGTCTCGCGTACGAGGGCTGCGACGTGCTCCAGTGTGGGCTTCCGCAGAATCTCCGGCAGGCGGGCCATGAACGTCTTCTCGCGGCCGGGCTCGACCACGTCCCGGCAGACCTGTGCGAGCACGGCGTAGAGGGTGAGCGAGTCGCCGCCCAGGTGGTGGAAGCTCTGGGCGGGAGTCAGCCGGGAGCGGTCCACCCGCAGGGCGAGCGCCCAGATGTCGGCGATCGCCGACTCCACGACGTCCAGTACGGGCGCGTCGGATCCGGCCTGCCCGGCTGCGCCGCCGCTGTCGGTGTGCGGGTCCGGCAGCGCGCGTACGTCGATCTTGCCGGCGACGGTCAGCGGCAGTTCGGGCAGCACGGTCAGGGTGGCCGGCACCAGGTACTCCGGCAGCCGCCGCACCAGGAACTCCCGCAGCTCGTCCCGGCCGACGGGAGTCCGGGTCACCACGTACCCGGCGAGCGACTTGCCGTGCCCGCCCGGCAGGGCCGTGGCGACGACCACGGCCCGTGCCACGGCGGGGTGTTCCTCCAGCGCGCGGGCCGCCTCGGCGGGCTCGACGCGGTGGCCGGAGATCTTCACCTGGTCGTCGATCCGGCCGATGAACTCCAGTACGCCGCTCGCCGACACCCGGGCCAGGTCGCCCGTACGGTACATCCGGCTGCCGTCGGCCAGCCGGACGAACCGCTCGCGGTCCAGGTCCGGGCGGCCCAGGTAGCCACGGGCCAACTGGCTGCCACCCAGGTACATCTCACCCACCTCGCCGGGCGCGACGAACCGCCGGTCCTGGTCCAGCAGGACGACGGTGCTGTTGTCCGTCGGCAGCCCGATCGGCACCGCCGCGGCGGCCCCGTCCCGCTCCGGATCGTAGGTGTGCACCGTCAGGCCGATGGTGGCCTCGGTCGGCCCGTACAGATTGATGATCCTGCAGTCCGGCCCGAACATCTCCTGGGCGCGGGCCGCCACCGGCACCCGCAACTGCTCGCCGACGACCACCACGGTACGGAAACCGGCCGGCGACAGCTCCAGACGGCCGATCAGGTCCAGGTGCGCCGGGGTCAGCGACAGCGAGTTCGCCCCGGACTCCTCCAACAGCTGCCGCAGCGAAAGGTGGTTGGGCTTGTCGCGCATGAGCACCACCGTGCCGCCGGCCAGCAGCGGCAGGTATACCGAGGTGCCGGTGACGTCGAAGGAGGGCGAGGTGATCAGCGGCAGACGGCTGTCGGCGTCGATCTCGAACTCGCGGGTGGCCCAGCCCACGTAGTTCAGCAGGGCGCCGTGCTCGATCTGCACCCCCTTGGGCCTGCCGGTCGAGCCGGAGGTGTAGATGACGTACGCCAGATCGTCCGGTCGCACCTCGGCGTCCCGGTACGCGGGCGCCTCGCCGTCCGCGGACTCCAACAGCTCCTCCAGGACGAGCGTTTCGCAGCCCGGCGGACACCACTGCCGTTCCTGGTAGGGCCGTTGGACCAGGCACAGCTTGGCGGTCGCGTCGGTGAGCAGGCCCGACAGCCGGGCGTCCGGGTGTTCGGCGTCCATCGGCAGATAGGCGGCGCCCGCCCGCAGCACCCCCCACAGCCCCGCCATCATCTCCGCGGACCGGTCGGCCAGCAGGCCGACCACACTGCCGCGGCCGATCCCGCGGCGGCTCAGCTCCGCCGCGACCGCATCGGCCCGGCGGCTGAGCTCGGCGTACGTCAGGTCGCCGGCGGAGCCGCTGAGGGCGACCCGGTCCGGGGTGCGCTCGGCCTGCTCGCGAAAGAGCCGTACCACCGAGGGGCCGATCGGCACCGGACGCTGTGTCATGTTGCCGGACCACTCGCGGTGGGCCCGGGGCGACAGGGCCTCCTCGACACGGTCGAGCAGGGCCTCGGCGCGCTCGGCCGCCCCCGGGTTGTCCCACCAGCCGACGGTGATCTCGGTGCGGCCGTCGGCGGTCACCGCGTCGACCTCGGGCGGCGCCACCGGTCCGGGCGAGGCCAGCATGTAGACCGAGGTCGCGGTGAAGCCGGGCGGGGAGAACTCCGCGAGGTCGAGGGCGCCCAGGTCGGAGAGGATGGCGGTGGAGCCGTACAGCCCCTTGTCGGTGGTCTTGGCATCCGCACCGCGCTCGAGCAGACCCACCAGCCAGCGCGGCAGCTTGCGCAGGGCCGGGTCGGTGCGGCTGGCGAGTTCCTGGCGCTCGCTCAGCGCGGTCAGCAGCCGGGCACCGACGTCCTCCCAGTGGTCGCCGTCCCGTACCTCCAGGGAGGCGCTCATCGTCACCGACGATGTGGAGCGGATCCCGGGTACGTGCCGGCGGCCGTCGACCGGCACCATGAAGTACCCCTTGAGCGCCGGGTCCTCCTCGACCGGCCCGCGGCCGTCGGCGGACAGGGCGAGGGCCAGCTTGGCCGTGATGCCCGGGTGGCTGCCGTCGACCGTGCGTCTTCGCCACATCGGCTCGCGCCGCCCCTTGCCCAGCCGGCCCAGCGGCGAGGGCCACTGGAGCACCGGTGCGGCGGCGACCGGCGGCAGGCCGTCGGGCAGCTCGCCGGCCAGCTTCTCCATGAGGCCGTCCTCGCTCAGCCGGTCGTCGGCGCCGACCACCGGCACACCGGCCAGCGCGTGGAAGACCTCGGTCGCCCAGAGCAGCAGGCCCCGGCCGTCCATGGCGGCGTGAAAGCCCCGGAACACCACGGTGTTCGGCTCGCCGGTCAGCAGCAGCACCTCACAGGTCGCGCCGCCCGCCCCGGGCCGCAACGGCCGCCGCAGCAGCGGCGAGTCGAACCGGACACGGTCGTACGCCGCCCCGTCGCCGACGATCACCGCAGGGGCCCGGCCGCTGTCCCGCCACATCCCCTTGCGAAAGACCAGCCGGGTGCCGGGACAGGCCCGGGACGCCTCGGCGACCGCGTCGGACAGGTCACTGTGCGACAGCAGGCCGACGCCCTCGACGGCCAACTGGATGACGGGATACTGCTTGCGGGGAGAAGCCAGGAACCACCAGTCCACCGCCGCCACCGGGCGCTGGTACAGGTCTGGGCTGTGCTCGGACGACATGCGCGTCTCCAGGGAATGGGAGGCACCGTCCACGCACCGGACCGGATCGAGCAACACGAATCCGGCGCTCACGGGGTGGCATCGGTGCCTCGGACGTCTTCGTGCTCCGGTGTCCTCAGGGGTGCGAAGTGGCCAGAGTGTACGCAGGCCGCCACCGACCGGGTAAACCCCGTGCGGGCCGCTGTCTCCCAGCCCCGCACCCCTACCGGCCCCAGCCGCGCGGCACCACCCGCGACCTGCTGTTAGGGGCCACGGACCACCCGTGGGGCATGCGGGGCCCGGTAGGGGTGTCGCCCCCGGATCGGAGGAACCTACGGTGGGCCGGGCCGAAAGGCCAACCACACCGGAACGGACGCCGGACCACGGCGGCGTGCGACGCGAGGTCGCCGGCGCAGCACGGCTGGCGCGGACGGCGGACCGGCTGGGGACCGGAAGGACACATGAACACTCAATCCAGCGCCGGCCCCTCGGACTTCGCGCACGCGGGCCTTGCACACACGGGCTCCGCGCATGCGGACTTCGGCCACGCGGGCTCCCCGCACAGTGAATCCCTGGCCGTCATCGGAATGTCGTGCCGGCTGCCGGGCGCGGCGGGTCCCGAGGAGTTCTGGGCGCTGCTGCGCGACGGTGCCGACGCCGTCACCGCGCCCCCCGCCGACCGCCCGCTGCCCGACGCCTGCCCGCCCTTCGGCGGCTACCTCGACCAGGTCGACTCCTTCGACGAGGGCTTCTTCCGGATCTCCCCGCGCGAGGCGGCGGCCATGGACCCGCAGCAGCGGCTCGTCCTCGAACTGGGCTGGGAGGCCCTGGAGGACGCCGGACTGCCCGCCGACACCGTCCGGCACACCGCCACCGGTGTCTTCCTCGGCGCGATCGCCGACGACTACGCGGCGCTGCACCGGGGCCGCACCCCCGACCAGTACGCCTTCACCGGGCTGGCCCGTGGCGTCCTCGCCGGCCGCGTCTCCTACGCGCTGGGGCTGCGCGGCCCCAGCCTCACCGTCGACACCGGGCAGTCCTCGTCCCTGGTGGCCGTGCACCTGGCCGGCCAGAGCCTGCGCCGCGGTGAGAGCCGGATCGCGCTCGCCGGAGGCGTTCACCTCAACCTCGCCCCGGACAGCGCCCTGCGCGCCGCCCGGGCCGACGTCCTGTCGCCGGACGGCCGCTGCCACACCTTCGACGCCCGCGCCAACGGATTCGTCCGCGGCGAGGGCGGCGGGCTCGTCGTCCTCAAGCGCCTCTCCGACGCGCTCGCCGACGGCGACCGGATCCACGGTGTGATCCTCGGCAGCGCCGTCAACAACGACGGCGGCGGCGAGACCCTGACCGCTCCCGACCCCGAGGCCCAGACCGCCGTCATCCGCGCCGCCTGCCAGGACGCCCGGGTCCGCCCCGACGCCGTCCGCTACGTCGAACTGCACGGCACCGGCACCCCCAAGGGCGACCCCGTCGAGGCCACCGCCCTCGGCGCGGCCCTCTGCGACGGCCGGTCGGCCGACGACCCGCTGAGGGTCGGCTCGGTCAAGACCAACATCGGGCATCTCGAAGGCGCGGCCGGAATCGCCGGACTGCTCAAGACCCTGCTCAGCCTGAAACACCGGCAGTTGCCCGCCAGCCTGCACTTCCGCACCCCCAACCCCGCCATCGCCCTCGACCGGCTGGGCCTGCGGGTGCAGCAGGAACTCGGGCCCTGGCCGCAGGGGCAGCAACTCCTCGCGGGCGTCAGCTCGTTCGGGATCGGCGGCACCAACTGCCATGTCGTCCTCGGCGAAGCCACGGCAGCAGCGCACACGCCGGACACAGCCCCCGGCGCTCCGCTGCTCGGCGGGGCCGGACTGTGGCCCGTCACCGCGCGCACCGAGCCCGCGCTGCGCGGCCAGGCCGCCCGGCTCGCCGCCGCACTGCGCGCCGCCCCCGACCTCGACCCGGCCGACGTCGCCTTCTCACTGGCCACCACCCGGCAGGCCCTCGACCACCGGGCAGCCGTCACCGGCACCGGGCGCGAGGAACTCCTGCGCGGCCTGGACGCCCTGGCCGGCGGGCAGCCGGCCCCGGGACTCCAGCGCGGGCGGGCACTCGACGCCCGGCCGATCATGGTGTTCCCGGGACAGGGCCAGCAATGGGTGGGCATGGGGCGCGAACTGCTGCGTACGACACCGGTGTTCGCCCAGTGGATCGCGCGCTGCGAGACCGCGCTCGCCCCGTACGTCGACTGGTCGCTCACCGACGTCCTGACGCACGGCGTGGACGGCGACGACAGCCACGACGGCGACGAGGGCGGCGGCGACGGCGAGCTGAACCGGCTGGACGTCCTCCAGCCGGTGCTGTGGGCCGTGATGGTCTCGCTGGCGGAGCTGTGGCGGGCCGCCGGGGTGCGGCCGGCAGCCGTCATCGGCCACTCGCAGGGCGAGATCGCGGCCGCCGTCGTCGCCGGCGCCCTGACCCTGGAGGACGGCGCCCGGACGGCGGCGCTGCGCGCCAGGGCACTGCGCGCGGTGGCCGGAACCGGCGGCGGCATGCTGTCGCTCGTCTGCGACCAGCCCACCGCCGAGGACATCGCCGCCCCCCACGGCGGCCGGGTCGCGCTCGCCGTGCTCAACGGCCCCGACGCCATGGTGCTGTCCGGCCCCGCCGAACTCCTGGAACAGTGCGCGGCCGACTGCGCCCGGCGCGCCATCCGCCACCGCCAAGTCGCCGTCGACTACGCCTCGCACTCCCCGCTGGTGGAGCCCTTGGAGCCCGCCCTGCGGGACCTGCTCGCGCCGGTGACCCCGCTCGCGCCCACGGTGCCGATGCTGTCCACCACCACCACGGAATGGGTCCGCCCGGGCGAACTGGACGGGCGGTACTGGTACGAGAACCTGCGGCGTCCCGTGCGGTTGCACGCCGCCGTGCAGAGGCTCGCCAGGGCCGGACACCGGCTGTTCATCGAGGTCGGCCCGCACCCCGTGCTCACCGCCGGCATCCAGGCCACGCTGGAAGCCGAGAACGGCGGCGTCGTCCTGGGCACGCTGCGCCGGGGCGACGGCGGTCCCGCGCGGTTCCTCGACTCCCTGGCGGAAGCCTTCGTCCAGGGCGCGGAGGTCGGATGGGACGTGCTGTACGCCGGCACCGACGCCGCCCGGGTGGACCTGCCGACGTACGCCTTCCAGCGCCGCCGGCACTGGCCCGACGCGGCGGCCGACACGGCGGCAGAGATGGTGGCGGCCCCGGTGGCTTCCACAGGTGCCGATGCGGTGGCGGAGGAGGGGCTTGGCGGGCTCGGCGCGATGAGCCCGGCCGAGGCCGAGCGGTTCCTGACGCGTACCGTGCGGACGCATGCCGCGGCGCTGCTCGGACACGCCTCGCCGGACGACGTCGATCCCGAACTGTCCTTCCGCGACCTCGGGTTCGACTCCCAGCTCAGCGTCCGGCTGCGCGGCGACCTCAACGCGGCCACCGGCGCGGGCCTGGGCACCAGCGCGGTCTTCGACCATCCGACGCCCAGGGCCCTCGCCCACCGGCTGCGGGAACTGCTCACCGGCGGCCAACCCGGGGCCCATGGGCATGCCATGCCCGACGCCACGCCGGACTCGCCGGACGTGCGGGACGCGCGGGACGCGATCGCGATCGTCGGGATGAGCTGCCGGTACGCGGGAGGCGTCGGCTCGCCAGAGGAACTGTGGGACCTGGTGCTCGCCGAGCGGGACGCGGTCGGCGACTTCCCCGACGACCGTGGCTGGGACCTCGCCGCCCTGCTCGCGCCCGGCCCCGACGGCACACCCGCCTCGGCCACCGGCCAGGGCGGCTTCCTCACCGGGGCGGCGGACTTCGACGCCGAGTTCTTCGGCATCTCGCCGCGTGAGGCGGTGGCGATGGATCCGCAGCAGCGGCTGCTGCTGGAGACGTCGTGGGAGGCGTTCGAACGGGCCGGGATCGACCCGCACTCGCTGCGCGGCAGCCGTACGGGCGTGTTCGTCGGCGCGATGGCGCAGGACTACGGACCGCGCATGGACGAGCCCGGCAGCGGAGCCGACGGATACGTCCTCACCGGTACCTCCGTCAGCCTCGCCTCCGGACGCGTCGCCTACACCCTGGGCCTCGAAGGCCCCGCCGTGACGGTGGACACGGCCTGCTCGTCGTCGCTGGTGGCCCTGCACCTCGCCGTCCAGTCGCTGCGCTCCGGCGAGTGCGACATGGCGCTGGCGGGCGGCGCGACCGTGCTCTCCAGCCCCGGCCTGTTCGTGGAGTTCAGCCGCCAGGGCGGACTGTCGTCGGACGGCCGCTGCAAGGCGTTCGCGGCGGGCGCGGACGGCACGGGCTGGGGCGAGGGCGTCGGCCTGCTGCTGGTGGAGCGGCTGAGCGACGCCCGGCGCAACGGCCACGAAGTACTGGCGGTGGTGCGGGGTTCCGCCGTCAACCAGGACGGCGCGTCCAACGGCCTGACCGCCCCCAACGGCCCTTCGCAACAGCGCGTCATCTCCGAGGCCCTGTCCAACGCGGGCCTGACGGCCTCCGACGTGGACGCGGTCGAGGCACACGGTACGGGCACCGCGTTGGGCGACCCGATCGAGGCTGAGGCGCTGTTGGCGACGTATGGGCAGCGCGGCGACGGACACCCGCTGCTCCTGGGGTCGGTGAAGTCCAACATCGGGCATACGCAGGCGGCTGCGGGCGTGGCCGGTGTGATCAAGATGGTCATGGGGCTGCGCCATGGGGTGCTCCCGGCGTCGCTGCATGTGGATGAGCCGTCGTCGTTCGTGGACTGGTCGTCGGGTGCGGTGGAGGTGGTGCGGGAGACGGTGGCGTGGCCGGACGCGGGTCGGGTCCGGCGGGCCGCTGTGTCGTCGTTCGGGATCAGTGGGACCAACGCGCACGTGATTCTGGAGCAGGCGGAGGCTTTTGAGCCGGTTGGGGCTGAGGAGTCGCCGGTGCCGGTGCCGGTGCCGGTGGTGGCGCTTGGTGGGGTGGTGCCGTGGGTGGTGTCCGGGCGGGGTGCCGGGGCGTTGGCGGCTCAGGCGGAGCGGCTGGTCGGGTACGCGGGTCGTGGTGTCGGTGCGGTGGAACTCCCGTGCGTGGCTTACGCGTTGGCTGGCGGTCGAGCGGTGTTCGCTGATCGTGCGGTGGTCTTGGGCCGGGGTCTGGATGAACTGACGTCTGGGGTTGGGGCGTTGGCGTCCGGTCTGGAGGCATCGGGCGTTGTCGCGGGGTCGGTCGTGGGCTCGGGTGTGGTGTTCGTGTTCCCGGGTCAGGGGGCGCAGTGGGTGGGTATGGGGCGGGAGTTGCTCGTCTCGTCTCCGGTGTTCGCCGCGTCGATCGCGGAGTGCGAGGCGGCGCTGTCGCCGTGGGTGGACTGGTCGTTGACCGGTGTACTCGCCGGTGATGGGGATGAGTTGGCGCGGGTTGATGTGGTGCAGCCGGTGTTGTGGGCTGTGATGGTGTCGTTGGCTGCGGTGTGGCGGTCGGTGGGTGTCACGCCCGTCGCTGTGGTGGGTCACTCGCAGGGTGAGATCGCGGCGGCGTGCGTCGCGGGTGCCTTGTCGTTGGAGGATGCGGCTCGGGTGGTGGCGGTGCGGTCGCGGGCGATCACGCGGCTGGCGGGTACCGGCGGGATGGTGTCCGTGTTCGCGTCCGTCGACGAGGTGGAGCCGTTGCTGTCGGACGGTGTCGGGATCGCGGCCGTCAACGGGCCGGGGTCCGTCGTGGTGTCGGGGTCCGTGGACGAGCTGGATGTGTTCATGGCCGGGTGTGAGGTGGCGGGGGTTCAGGCGAAGCGGGTCGCCGTCGACTACGCCTCGCACTCGGTGATGGTCGAGGCGTTGGAGGCGGAGCTGCTGGCGGAGCTCGACGCGGTGGTGTCGCGGCGGCCGACGGTTCCGATGCTGTCGACGTACACCGGTGACTGGGTCAAGTCCGGTGAGCTGAACGGTGGTTACTGGTACGGGAACCTGCGTCACCGGGTGCGTCTCGCGGACGCGGTGGGTGAGTTGGTCGCCGCCGGGCACCGGCTGTTCGTGGAGGTCAGTCCGCATCCCGTGTTGCTCGGTGCCCTACAGGACACCCTGGACGACAGTCCGGCCACCGCCGTCGCGCTGGGCACCCTACGCCGCGACCAGGGCGGGGTCGAGCGGCTGTTGACCTCGGTGGCGCAGGCGTTCGTGCATGGTGCCGACGTCGACTGGACGACCGTACTGCCCGCCGCCGGGGCGGGACGCGGCGGCGACCTGCCGACGTACGCCTTCCAGCGGCGGCGCTACTGGCTGCGGCCGGGCGGTGGCGTCGGGCATCCGTTCATGGGCGAGGCGACCGAACTCGCCGACGGCGGTGCCGTGTTCACGCGGCGGATCGCGCCGACGGCGCAGTCGTGGCTCGCCGATCACGCGGTGCTGGGCACGGTCGTCGTACCCGGGACCGCGCTGCTGGAGGCGGCGGTGCACGCCGGGCAGCGGCTGGGCTGCGAGCGGGTGGAGGAACTGACCCTGGAGGCACCGCTGACGGTGCCGAGGGACGGTGCCGTACGCCTTCAGGTGCGGGTCGGCCCGCGCGACGACACCGGCCGGCGCGAGCTGGAGATCCACGCCTGCCCCGCCGACACGGACACCCCGGCGCTCTGGACCCGGCACGCCGGTGCCGTACTGGCCGAAGGCCGGGACCCGAGCGCGCCCGTCGAGGTACGGCCGCTCGACGTATGGCCGCCCGAGGGGGCCGAGCCGCTGGAACTCGCCGCGTTGTACGAGGACTTGGCGCGGCGCGGCTACGACTACGGGCCGGTGTTCCAGGGGCTGCGCGCCGTCTGGCGGGACGGCGACGAGGTGTACGCCGCCGTCGCCCTGCCGGAGCAGGAACGCGAGCAGGCCGCGCGTTACGCCCTGCATCCCGCGCTGCTGGACGCGGCGCTGCACGCCGTCCTCCTCGGCGAACGGACCGGGCTGACCAAGGGCGACGGGCTGCTGCTGCCGTTTAGCTGGTCCGACGTCACCGTCTCGGCGAACGGCGCCGACGAACTGCGAGTACGGCTGCGGCCGACCGGCGTCGACACCGTGTCGCTGCTGGCCGTCGACGCCGACGGCGAGCCGGTCGTGGACGTACGGGCGCTGGCGCTGCGCCCGGTGGCCGCCGATGCGCTGGCCGCAGGCGCGGACACCTTCGCCGGGCCCGGATCCGGCTCCGGATCCGCCTCCGCCGAGCAGGCGCTGTACGTCACCGACTGGGTGCCCGTCGAAGCGGCCGGGGCCGGGGCGTGCGCGCTGCTCGGGCCGGATCTGTTCGGGCTGGCCGAGCTGCTCGGGCGCGGCGGCAGTGAGGTCACCGGGTACCCGGAGCCGGCCGCCCTGGCCGAGGCGGTGGCGGCCGGTGAAGTCGGGCCGGGGCATGCCGTGGTCGTCTGCGCGCCGTTGCCGGAGCCGGGCACCGTATCGGAGCGGCTGTACGGCGAGGTGCGGCGTGTGCTCGAACTGGCGCAGGCATGGCTGGCCGACGAGCGGTTCGCCGAGCTGCGGTTGACGGTCGTGACGCGTGGCGCCGTGGCCCGGGACAGCGGGGACGGCCTCGCCGATCCGGTGGCGGCGGCGGTCTGGGGCCTGGTGCGGTCGGCGCAGTCGGAGCATCCGGACCGGCTGCGCCTGCTGGACCTGGACCAGGACCTGGACCCGGGCGCTCCGGGCGCGGACTCCTCCCGCACCGGCCTCGCCCTCGTGGCCGCACCGCAGGCCTGCCTGCGCGACGGCGTGGCGCTCGCGCCGCGCCTGACACCGGTCTACGCCACCGCCCCCTCGGACCTCGACTTGGACCTTGGCGACGGGAGGCCGTGGCGTGTGACGCCCGGTTCCGGCGGCACCCTGGAGAGCCTCGGCACCGAACCCGCCCGGGACGTGCTGGAGCCGCTGGGCCCCGGCCAGGTGCGGGTGGCCGTACGCGCGGCCGGGGTCAACTTCCGTGATGTGCTCATCGCGTTGGGCATGTACCCCGACCCCGGGGTGCCGCTGGGCATGGAGTGCGCCGGTGTGGTGACCGCGCTCGGCACCGGCGAGTGCGGCGAACTCGCCGTCGGCGACCGGGTGTTCGGCGTCGTGACGGGCGGTCTGGCGCCGCTGGTGGTCACGGACGCACGGCTGCTGGCGCGCATCCCCGCGCACTGGTCGTTCGCGCGGGCGGCGGCGGTCCCGATCGTGTTCCTGACCGCCTGGTACGCCTGGCAGGACCTGGCGGGCCTCCGGGCGGGGGAGAAAGTGCTGGTGCACGCGGGTGCCGGTGGTGTGGGCATGGCGGCCATCCAGTTGGCCCGGCACCTGGGTGCGGAGGTGTACGCCACCGCGAGCCCCGGCAAGTGGGACGTACTGCGTCAACTCGGCCTGGACGACGACCACATCGCCTCCTCCCGTGACCTCGGCTTCGCCGAGAAGTTCCCCGGTGTGGACGTCGTACTCAACTCCCTGGCCGGGGAGTTCGTGGACGCCTCGCTGCAACTGCTGTCGACCGGTGGCCGGTTCGTGGAGATGGGCAAGACCGACATCCGTGACGCGGCTCAAGTCGACGCGACCCAACTCGACGTGTCCTACCGGGCGTTCGACCTCTTCGAGGCGGGCCCCGAGCGGCTGGGCGAGCTGCTCGCCGAGGTGTCGGCGCTGCTGGCCGCCGGAGGGCTGGAGCCGCTGCCGGTCCAGGCCTGGGACATCCGCCGGGTCCGGGACGCGTTCCGGTACATGAGCCAGGCCCGGCATGTCGGCAAGGTCGTGTTGACCGTGCCGCGCCCGCTGGATCCGAACGGCACGGTCCTGGTGACCGGCGGCACCGGCGGCCTGGGTGCGCTCGTCGCCCGGCACCTGGTCACCGGCCATGGCGTACGGAACCTGCTGTTGCTGTCCCGGCGTGGCCAACAGGCCCCCGGTGCAAAGAAGTTGGCGGCGGAGCTGACCGAACTGGGTGCCGATGTACGGGTGGTGGCCTGCGACACGGCGGACCGGGCGGCACTGGCCGAGGTGATCGCCTCCGTACCGGCCGACCACCCGCTGACCGCTGTCGTGCACACGGCCGGCGTGCTGGACGACGGGGTGATCGCCTCGCAGGACGCGACCCGGCTGCGTACCGTCATACGGCCGAAGGTCGAGGCCGCCTGGCATCTGCACGAACTGACCGCCCACCTCGACCTGGCCGCGTTCGTCCTGTTCTCCTCGGCCATGGGCGTGCTTGGCGCTCCGGGGCAGGCCAACTACGCCGCCGCCAACGCCGCCCTGGACGCCCTCGCCGCCCACCGCCAGTACCTCGGCCTGCCCGGACTGTCCCTGGCCTGGGGTTTCTGGGAGCGGCGCGGGGGAATGACCGGGCACCTCGACGACGCCGACGTGGCGCGCATGACCCGTACCACCGGGCTGGCGCCCCTCGCCGACGACGACGGCATGGCGCTCCTCGACGCGGCCCTGCGACGCCCGGAGGCGGCCCTCGCCCCGGTCCGGCTCAGCCCGGCAGCCCTGCGGGCCCGCGCCGCGGCCGGATCCGACCTCGGACTGCTCCGCGACCTGGCCATGGCCCGTACGGCCACGGTTCCTACGGCCCTGATCCCTACGGCCGTGGGACGTACGCCCGCCCGGCGCGCCGCAGGCGCTCACCCGGGCGGCCTCGGCGAGCGGCGTTCCCCGGCCGAGGAACTGGCCGCGCTCCCGGACGCCGAACGACGCCGCGTCCTGACCCGGTTGGTGAAGACCCACGTCGCGACCGTGCTCGGCCACGGCACCGCCGGGCAGCCGGCGGGGGAGCGCACCTTCAAGGAACTCGGCTTCGACTCGCTCACGGCGGTGGAACTCCGCAACCGCCTCGGCACGGCCACCGGGGTCCGGCTCGCGGCGACGATGATCTTCGACCATCCGACGCTGGACGCCCTGACCGAGCACCTGATGAGCGCGACTGATGGCGCAACAGCCGATGGTGGCGCGAGTGGTGCCGCGAGCGGCGGTGACCCGGCCGCCGCCGTCGACCCGCTGGTGGAAGTCGAACGGCTGGAAGCGCTGCTGCGCCGCATGCCGGCGGACGCCGAGCAGCGCGGTGCCATCGCCACCCGGATGTACGCCTTCCTTTCGACGTGGACCGTCAGTGCCGACGCCACGCAAGGCGGCGACGGCGACGACCTCTCGCTCGCCAGCGACGAGGAGCTGTTCGAACTCCTCGACAGCGACCTCGGCCTTTCCTGAACTGCTTTCCGCGAAACGTGCACTGCGCAAGAGGAGCTGACTCCAGTGACCACCGAAGTGACCACCGAGCAGAAGCTACGCGACTACCTGAAGCGCGCCACGGCGGATCTGCGGCTGGCACGTCGGCGGGTACGGGAGCTCGAGGAGACCGAGCACGAACCCGTCGCCGTCGTCGGCATGGCGTGCCGGTTCCCCGGTGGCATCGGCTCGCCCGAGGAGCTGTGGGAGTTCGTCACGGCGGGCGGCGACGCGATCTCCGCGTTCCCGGCCGACCGGGGCTGGGACATGGACGCCCTCTTCTCCCCCGACCCGGAACGCTCCGGTACGAGCTACCTGCGCCACGGCGGATTCCTCTACGACGCCGGGGACTTCGACGCCGAGTTCTTCGGCATCTCGCCGCGCGAGGCGATGGCGATGGACCCGCAGCAACGGCTCCTGCTGGAGACCTCGTGGGAGGCGCTCGAACGCGCCGCGATCGCTCCGGACCGGCTGCGCGGCGAGCGCGTCGGCGTCTACGTCGGAGCGCTCGCCTCCGACTACGGCCCGCCCTCGCACCGCGCCCCCGGTGCCTACGAGGGGTACCTGACCACCGGCAACACGTCGAGCGTCGCGTCCGGGCGGCTCGCCTTCACCCTGGGCCTCGAAGGCCCGGCGCTGACGGTGGACACCGCGTGCTCGTCGTCGCTGGTGGCCCTGCATCTGGCCGTGCAGGCGCTGCGGCGGGGTGAGTGCACCATGGCCCTGACCGGCGGCGTCACCGTGATGTCGCAGCCCGGCACCTTCGTCGACCTCGGCCGCCAGCAGGGTTTGGCGCCCGACGGACGGTGCAAGGCGTTCTCGTCCGGCGCCGACGGCTTCGGGCCTGCGGAGGGCGTGGGGATGCTCGTGGTCGAGCGGCTGTCGGACGCCCGGCGGCTGGGCCACCGGGTGCTGGCGGTGGTGCGCGGCTCGGTCGTCAACCAGGACGGCGCGTCCAACGGGCTGACCGCGCCGAGCGGCGCCGCACAGGAACGGCTGGTGCGGGCCGCACTCGCGGGCGCGGGCCTGGCCCCGGGCGACGTGGACGTGGTCGAGGCGCACGGTACGGGCACGAAGCTCGGCGACCCGATCGAGGCCCGCGCCCTGCTGGCGACGTACGGACAGGGCCGTGAGGCCGAACGGCCACTGCTGCTGGGGTCGGTGAAGTCGAACATCGGCCATACGCAGGCGGCTGCGGGCGTGGCCGGTGTGATCAAGATGGTCATGGCCCTGCGCCACGGAGTGCTCCCGGCGTCACTGCATGTGGATGAGCCGTCGTCTTTGGTCGACTGGTCGTCGGGTGCGGTGGAGGTGGTGCGGGAGGCGGTGGCGTGGCCGGACGCGGGTCGGGTTCGGCGGGCCGGTGTGTCGTCGTTCGGGATCAGTGGGACGAACGCGCACGTGATTCTGGAGCAGGCGGAGGTGGCGGAGGCGGCTGAGGCTGCGGAGCGGGCTGAGGCTGAGGCTGCGGAGTTGCCCGTTCCGGTGCCGGTGGTGGCGCTTGGTGGTGTGGTGCCGTGGGTGGTCTCGGGGCGCGGTGCCGCAGCACTGCGGGCCGTGGCGGACCGGCTCGCCACCGGAAGCGCGGGGACCGATGTGGCCGGTGTCGCCGGTGCCCTTGTCGGCGGCCGGTCGGCGCTGGCGGACCGTGCGGTGGTCTGGGGGCGTGACACGGCCGAACTGACTGCGGGCCTGCACGCGGTGGCCCGGGGCGAAACAGCCGCCGGCACGGTCAGCGGGGTGGCCCGGTCGGGCGGTGTGGTGTTCGTGTTCCCGGGTCAGGGGGCGCAGTGGGTGGGGATGGGTCGTGAACTCCTTGAAACATCCCCGGTGTTCGCGGCGGCGGTTGCCGAGTGCGAGGCAGCGCTGTCGCCGTGGGTGGACTGGTCCCTGACTGGTGT
>NZ_FOFF01000023.1 GCF_900110755.1 Streptomyces sp. yr375 | reverse complement strand
GGAGCGTGCTCCCGGCCCGGGGCCGCGGAACTGCCGAGCAGCGCGCCGGTGGCGGCCAGGACGATTCCGGGAATCGCCAGGCGGCGTGGCCAAAGGTTTCTCTTCACCGTCACGCGGCGCACGCTAGAACAGCGGGCCGCCGATGATTCGGCGGCCCGCTGTCCGGGCGGAGAAACCACCCAAGGGCTCAGGAAAAGAACCCGTTCAGCACGTCGGGTCAGTGGTTGGCCGCACCGTTGCCCGAGAGGGCCGAGATGTCGTCCAGGATGTGCGACAGCGGCTCGTCGCCCTTGGCCTGGGTGCTGTTCTCGACACACTGCTGGTTCTGCGGGGCGGACAGGATCGGGATGTCCTGGACGCCGACGTTGACCAGGGCCAGGATCGACTGGGCGTTGAGCTTGGCCGGGAGGCCGATGCAGGGCTTGTTGAAGGAGCCCTGGATGAGCGCCATCTGGGGGCTCATGTTGCCGAAGGTGGCCGAGTTGCCGAACGACTGGCTGGCGCCGTTGCCGCTGGCGGAGGTGGTGCCGGAGTCGTTGCCGATGGCGAGCGCGGGGGCGGCTGCGGCGGCGGAGACACCGACGACGGAGGCGGCGACCGCGGCGGTGGCCAGAACCTTCTTGATCACTTGATAAGTCCCTTCGTGAGAAACCCCGTCCACCGGAGCGTTCTGATTAACTTCCCTCCCGCTGTTTGGTTCTTCTGCTTCACTCCGATGGCCTATTGATGCGAACCCCCCCCTCGGCGGGTCGGAAAAACCGATCGGGTGAAGGACCGCAACCAAACCCGACGCATCCGGTTGTTCGGTGGCAGGCACATGGTCCTGGCCCGGAGTCAGGACAGGGAAAGGAATAGCGAAATGCTGAAGAAGGCAATGGCCGCGGCGGCGGTCGCCGCTTCCGTCGTCGGCATGTCCGCGGCGGTCGCCCCTCAGGCGTTTGCCATCGGCAACGACGCCGGCACCACCTCGGCGAGCGGCAACGGCGCGCACGAGGCGTTCGGGAACTCGGTGACCAAGGGCGACATGAGCCCGCAGGCCACCCTGGTCCAGGGCACCGCCAACAAGCTCTGCGTCGGCCTGCCGGTCAAGGCCGACGTGCAGTCCCTCGTCGCCGTGATCGCCAACGTCGGCGTCCAGGACATCCCCGTCCTGTCGGCCCCGCAGAACCAGCAGTGCGCCGAGAACAGCACCCAGGCCAAGGGCGACGAGCCGCTGTCGCACATCCTGGACGACATCTCCGCGCTCTCGGGCAACGGCGTGGCCAACCACTGACGTCCCCGGCGCCACCCCGCCGACGGCCCGCCCGCCCGCTCTCCGGTGGGCGGGCCGTCCGCGTCGATTTCCCTGACGTTCCGTCAATTCTTCTTGCTCCTCAGGCGAGGCGTTTCTTCTCCGCTGGGCCTGACGTGTCAATTATATGAAGGCGTTCGAGTGAATTCCCGGGCGACGCGCGTTCATTAGTTTCTTCGGCTGTCTATCTCTCGTTTGCAGCCTGCGAGTCATGGTGCGAGCCGTTCCAGTCGTGCTCGCTCGGTTTCGACCGTCAACTAGGCATGACCGCAGAGAAGGGAATGACATGAAGAAGAGTGCTGCTGTCGTCGCGGGTCTGATCCTGGCCCTGGGTGGGGCTGCCCCCGCCTTCGCCGACGCCGGTGCCAACGGTGCTGCGATCGGTTCCCCCGGTGTCCTGTCGGGCAACGTGGTCCAGGTTCCGATCCACATTCCGATCAACGTGTGCGGCAACACGATCAACGTGATCGCGCTGCTGAACCCGTCCGCCGGAAACGTCTGCGTCAACGACTGACGACACGTCACACCAGCCGTACGGCTGGGTCGAGGGCCGGCCTTGGACGACTTCTCGTGGTCCAGGGCCGGCTCTTCCCACTTCTTCACGTTCTTCGACTTCTTCAAGCAGGAAGACAACGAGATTGCGACAGACCCTGAGCAGGGGAATGGTCGCGGCGGCCGCCGCGACGAGCATTCTGTCCCTGTGCGGGGGCGGTAACGCCTTCGCGGACTCGCACACCGACGGGGCGGCCAACGGCTCGCCCGGAGTCCTGTCGGGCAACAACGTCGAGGTCCCGGTAAACATCCCGGTGAACGCCTGCGGCAACTCGGTCGACGCCGTCGCCGCCCTCAACCCCACCTTCGGCAACACCTGTACCAACCACGCGGACACCCACGACAACCGCTCCCACGGCCATCCGTACAAGTACGACGACTCGGGCTACGGCGATTCGGGGTACGGGGACTCGGGGGACAGGGGGCACGGGTACGACGACTCCGGGTACGGCGGCTCCGGGGACAGGGGCCACGGATACGACGACTCCGGATACGGGGACTCCTGGTACGGAGACCACGGGTACGGGGACTCCGGGGACAGAGGCCACGGGTACGACGACTCCGGGTACGGGGATCACGGTCCGGGTGACGACTGCGGGGGCTACGGCGACACGTGCGGCGGCGGGGGTCATACGACGCCTCCACCCGGCGGCGGTCACACGACGCCTCCACCCGGGGGTGGTCACGAGACCCCGCCTCCCGGTGGGGGTCACACGACGCCTCCACCCGGGGGTGGTCACGAGACCCCGCCTCCCGGTGGGGGTCACACCACGCCTCCACCCGGGGGTGGCCATACGACGCCTCCACCCGGGGGTGGCCACGAGACTCCGCCTCCCGGTGGGGGTCACACGACTCCACCTCCGGGTGGGGGCGGTGGTACTCCGCCCGGTGGTGGTCACACGACCCCGCCCCCTGGCGGTGGCGGTGGTACCCCGCCCGGAGGGGGTCACACGACGCCGCCTCCCGGTGGGGGCGGTGGCACTCCCCCCGGTGGCGGTCACACGACGCCGCCCCCCGGTGGCGGGCACACGACCCCGCCCCCCGGCGGCAGCACCACTCCGCCCCCTGGTGGGGGTCACACCACGCCCCCGCCCGGCGGCGGTCACACCACCCCGCCCGGCGGGAGCCACAGCACGCCTCCCCCGAGTGGGGGGCACACCACGCCTCCCGGTGGGGGGCACAGCATGCCTCCTCAGGGTGGCGGTGGTGGTGGGCAGACTCCGCCGGAGTTGCCGCATACCGGTAGTGACCGTGGGGCTCTGCTCGGGGCGTCCGGGGTCAGTGCGGCGCTCATCGCGGGTGGCGTTGTTCTGTACCGGCGAGGCAGGGCGGCGTCCCGGCCGTGAACGTGGCGGGTGCCGGACGCTCTCGCGACCGGCACCCGTACCGCACCGCACCTCGCTCAACCCCGCACGGTCTCCGTAGCGTCGTGCCGGCCGGGCGCCGGGATCGCCGCGCTCGCCGCGCCCGTGCGCAGTCGGCGCCGGACGCCTCGGACGAGGGTCCCCGCCGTGAAGGTCGCGCCGTGGACGAAGCGCATCGCCGGGCCGAAGCCCGCCGCCGTCACCAGGCCGGCCATGAACAGGCCGGGGTAGGACGACTCGAAGTCCCGGCCGATCTCGGGGGAGCCGTCCGCCACCGTGCCCAGCGCGTCGCGCAGGTCGCCGGAGAGCAGGCCGAGCCGCTCGCGGGTGGCCTTGAAGCCGGTGGCCGCGATGACATGCTCGGTGTCGAAGGCCTCCGCCCCCGTCACCTCCAGCCGCACCCCGCCCGGCACCGCCCGCGCCGCCGTCACCTCGTGGTCGAGGCGCACCTCCACGGCGCCCTCCACCCGGTCCCGTACCCACCACGCGCCGGCCGGTCCGAGCGCCGTCCCGGCGATCCTGGCCCGGGTCGGCTCCGGGAGCCGGCGGTAGAGGCCGGGGCGCTCGGCGTAGAACCAGTTGCGCCAGCCGGGGCCCAGGCCGCTGTGCGGGGAGCGGGCGGACTGCCACCACGGGCGCTGCCAGGGCGGTGGCACGTCGTTCCAGCACAGTTGGTCGGCGCGGGCCAACACCCTTACCCGGGTGTCCTGTTCGGCGAGCAGGGCGGCTGTCTCCAGGGCCGCCTGGCCGCCGCCGATGACCGTGACGTCCTGGCCGCGGAAGCGGTCGAGGTCGCCGTGGTGGCTGCTGTGCGAGACGAGGTCGGGGGACAGGCCCCGCAGCGCCGCCGGGATCTCTACGAACGGCATCACGCCGACGGCGAGGGCGACCGTCCGGGCGTGCACGATCTCGCCGTCCTCGGTGACCGCCTCGAAACCGCCCGGCCGGGGCGTGATCCGGGTCACCGTGCGCTCGTCGACGTCCGGGACGGCGTTGCGGGCGAACCACAGGCCGTACTCGGCGAACATCTCCACCGGGATCGGCTCGCCGTGCCGGGCCGTCACGCCCTGGGTCTCGCAGTAGACGTCGAGCCGCCAGCGGGCCGCGGGGTCGGAGAGGTTGGAGGCCCACGGCTCGGACTTGAGGAACATCCCGCCCGGCATGTTGTCGCGCCAGGAGGCCATCGGTCGGCCGAAGACGCGCAGGCTCAGCCCGGCGGCCGCGGCGTGGGACGCGATGGACAGGCCGTACGGGCCCGCGCCCACCACCAGCAGGTCGTACATCAGCAACTGCTCGCTTTCTCGTCGTCGGTCGGTTCGGTCGGTTCGGCTGTTTCGGTTAGATCGGTCGGTTCGTTCGGTTCGGTGAGGCCGGTGCGGGACACCGGGGGCGGGGGCGCCTGGCGGATCACCCGGGGGCGCAGTCCGGCCGCGCCCGCCGGGCCGAGGCTGCGCGCCCGGTCGAGCAGTCGGCGTGCGACGTGGGCGCTCCACAGGCTCCACATGGCCCGGCCGGGGGCGGTGTCGTCGCCCGCGTGCCAGGCCAGTTCGCGGCCCGCGCGGGCCGGTCGCAGCGCGGCCAGCGGCGCGTAGTTCTCCACCACGAACGCCCGCCCCGGCAGCGGCACCCCGGCCGGCAGCGGACGGTGCGTCAGGTCCAGGTGCTGGGCGCGTACGACGTCCAGTCCGGCGCCGTCGGCGAAGAGCCGGAACTGGGCGCCGGGGCGCGGGTTGAAGTCGAGCAGGTGGTAGTCGCCGGTCAGGCCGCAGCGGCGGAAGTCGAGGTCGAAGATGCCCCGGTAGCCGAGGCTGCCGGTGAGCCGCTCGGCCAGCGTCCGCACCTGCGGGTTCTCGGTCCACTCGCCGACTGCCGTGAGGCCCGCGCCGCGCGGCCAGGCGCACAGCTTGCGGCCCGGGCCGCCGCCGCCGACCGCGCCGGTGCGGTCGGCGTACCCGTGGAAGAACCAGTCGCGGTCCGGCGCGGGCGGCAGGAACGTCTGGAGCAGCAGCGGGCTGCCGGCCTCCTCGGTGCGCAGGTACAGCTCGCGCGCCTCCTGCGTGGAGCGCACCACGACGGTGCTGCGCAGCCCCGAGTCGGCGGGCAGCAGCCAGGGCCTGCTCCACTTGGCGACCACCGGCAGGCCGAGCCGCCAGGCGGCGGAGGCGGCCTGGGCGGCGCTGTCGGGGACGACCGTGAGCGGATGCGGCACGTCCGCCGCCGCGCACAGATCGGCCAGTTCCGCTTTGTCGGCGACCCGTTCGGGCAGTGTGCCGGGCTGCTGCGGCAGCAGGTAGGCGGGCGCCAGTTCGTCGCGCAGCCGGCTCACCGCGATCGCGCCCGCGTCGTCCATCGGGATCAGTACGGCGGGCCGTTCGACGCGGGCGGCGACCCGCAGCAGGGCGGCGGCGATGTCGGCGGGGGTGGCGCCGGGCGGCGGCGGTGGATGCAACTGGCGGACGAAACGGGACGTGCGTACGGGGCTTCCCGTCGAGTCGGCGACCACGTGCACGTCGATTCCGGCTCTGCCGAGCGAGCGCACGGCACCCAGCGTTCCGTGGTGAAAGGGATTCCGGTCGATCCGCAGGAGAACGGCGGGGACGCGGGTGTCGAGCAGCGACTCGGGCATTTTTCTCCGGGTCCTTCGCTTCAGGTCACCGATATGGGCGATCAAGGCACTCGAAAGCCGTAACGGCGGTGGCGTGATTCCTTTTCGTGTGACTTTCATATGACTGTGTGTCAGTAATGCGCGGACAGTGCGCGTTACGTGATTGTGGAGAAAGGAGCAGCCATGGCTCCACAGCAGCGCCGCGCGCGGTCCCGACGGCTGGCCGTTGTCGCGGCGGCGGCCCTGGCCTCGGCCGCTCTGGCGTCCGGACCTGGATTCGCCGCGGGCGCGGGGGTGGTGCGGGTCGCCGATCCTCCCGTTCCCACCCCGACCGTCCCGACGCCGGGGGTCGTCCAGCCGGTGCCCGCGGCGGTCGAACCGGCGCCCGCGGACGACGACCCGTTCGCCCCCGTGCCGAGCGCGTCCCCGGCGGCACCGGTGACCCCGGCCGTCCCGGAGACCCCGGTGGCCGCGGAGACCCCGGAGACCCCGGTGGAGTCGCCCACCCCGGCCCCCGCGTCCCCGTCCACGCTGCCCGCGAAGGTCACCCCCGCCTTCGGCGCCTACCTCGACTACGGCGCCCGGGGCGTGGCCCGGATCGCCGAGCTCAGCAACTGGCTGGGCGGCGCCGAACTGCGCGTCGGCCACACCTACTTGCCGGGTGACCGCTGGCGCAACATCGAGGGCCCGCCCGGCTTCCTCGACGTGTGGGCGAACTGGCGGCGTGCGAAGGACGACCGGATGTTCGTCCTCAACGTGCCCATGATGGAGCGCAACGAGGAGGGCGTGTCCGACGCCGAGGTGCGCGTGCTGCTGCGGCAGGGCGCGGCGGGGGAGTTCGATCACCACTTCAAGGCTCTCGCCGAACGGCTGGTCGCGCTGAAGGTGCCGGACACGGTGATCGTGCTCGGCTGGGAGATGAACGGCACCACGTACACCCATCGGTGCGGGCCGGACCCGGAGGCCTGGAAGAAGTACTGGAACAGGATCGTCTCCACGATGCGTTCGGTGCCGGGCCAGGAATTCAAGTTCGACTTCACGCCGAGCCGCGGCAGAGACGCCGTTCCCTGGACTCAGTGCTATCCGGGGGACGACACCGTCGACATCGTCGGAATGGACTCCTACGACCAGCCGACCGGGCTGTCCTTCGACAAGCAGGTGACGGAACCCTACGGGCTCCAGGAACACGTGGAATTCGCCCGATCCCACGGCAAGCCCATCTCCTATCCCGAATGGGGACTCTTCCGCAACGGTGACAACGCCGAATACATGCGGCGCATGCTCGCCTGGATGGACGAGCACAAACCGCTGTACAACACGGTGACCGACTACTGCCCGCACGGCGTGTGGCAGTGCGGCCAGAACCCGAAATCGTCCGCGATCTACCGCTCGCTGCTGTCCGGCCGCACGGACGAGCCGAGCCCGACACCGACCGCTCCGACGACCCCGCCGACGACGACCGAGCCCACGACCGAGCCCACGCCGCAGCCGCCCACCACCGAGACCCCGGTGAACTGCACACCGATGGACCTCGGCGACTGGGTCGAGTACTGGCTCGGCGGCAAGCTGTGCATCCGCCTGGACTGGTGGTCGCGAGGCCGGTGAACCGCGGTGCGGTGGCGGCGGGCCCACGTCAAGGCCCGCCGCCACCGTCACGCCCCTTCCGCCGCTGTTCCAGCTTGAGCAGCAGTTCCTTGCCCCGCCGCCGCGCGGCCACGTCGCAGACGACCGCAGACAGCAGCGGCGCGGTGCGCCGACGGGCCAGCAGCAGCCGCTGGTTGACGACGGGTTCGGGCCGCCAGTGGTGCTTGTACGGCTCGTTGCCGCGCAGCAGGCTCAGCGCGGCCCGTCCGCCGCCCCGGGTGTGCTCGGCGCACGCGTCGAGCAGCATCACCGCGACGTCCGCCTTGCGTTCGCGCAACTGCGGGTGGGCGCCGTAGAGATAGCCCCCGGCCAGCCGGCGCGACAGCAGCGTCAGATCGACGGCGACGACGTCGTCGTCCAGCCGGAACTCGGTGACCACCGCGTCCCCGGAGCGGACCATCGGGCCGACCGAGCGGACCAGGTGCTCGCAGAAGCGGGGGCGCAGGTGCTCGCCCGTCACCTTCCGGCCCTGCCACTGCAACTGGTGCAGGTCCAGCAGGCGGTGCAGCGCCGAGTCCACCTCGTCCGGGCAAACGATCTGGCGCTCGACGCCCAGCGCGGTCAGCTTGCGCAGCTTGGCGCGCACCCGCTGGGCCTTCGCCGACGGCAGCCGGGCCAGCAGTTCGTCCATGGGGACGGCCGGCAGTTCCAGGCACACCGAGTCGCTCACCCGGCGGCGCGGCCCGTGCCAGTGCTCGTAGACCTGCTCGACCGCGCTGCCCGGCCGCACCTCGCGGAAGTCGATCAGCGCGGTGCGGGCGGCCGCCGCGAGGCCCTCGGTGAGCGCGGCGACGGCCCGCTCGCCGTGTTCGTCGTCGACGAGGACGTCCCCGTAGTCGGAGATCGCCCCGCCGAGCGGTACGAGGGCCGGCAGCGGTCGGCGGACGGCCGTCAGCGGGGCGGCGGCGACGAGGTCCGCGCCGTCGCGGACCAGCAGCAGGCGCAGTCGGCCGGGCCTGCCGTACGACAGCCACCAGGAGTGCAGCCAGGCGTGGCTCTGGAAGGGCGTGGCCGTCGCGCAGCGCTGGTAGAGGCGGCCCCAGGCGGGGGCGAGCGCGGCGAAGGCCTGCTCGTCGGTGACGAGTTCGGTGGTGAACGTCGGTTTCACAGTGCTCCGTGCGCGTCGGCGGCGAGGGCCGGGCCCGGGACGGCGGCGGGGCGCGCGGCCTCCTCCTCGCGGCCCCGCCTCGGCCGCACCAGCAGCAGCAGTCCGCCGAGCAGCCCGCCCGCGCTCGCGCCGACCAGGGCGGTGAGCGCCCAGGACGGGGAGGAGGGGGCGGTCGGCCGGACCGCGCGGGCGAACTGCTGGAGCTCGACGTTGGTGGTGGCCTGGGAGCTCTTCGCGTGCTGGGTCAGCGAGCGGGACACCGCGTTGGCCATGTCGGCGGCCAGGTCGGCCCGGTCGGAGGTCGCCGTGATCGACACCATCGGGGCGTCCGGCGAGGTCGACGTCTGCACGCTCTGCTGGAGCGTCTTCACCGGTACGCCGGCCCACACCTGGGCGTCGCCGAGCACCGCGAGCTGGCCGGCGACCCGGCCGTAGGCCTGCGCGAAGCCGAGCGCGGACGCCGGGTCGGACTTCTCGGTGGGGACGGCGACGACGTAGGCGGTGGCCGTGTACACGGGCGGCTCGACGGCCCCGTACACACCGCCGAGCAGGCCTCCGGTGACGGCACCGGCCGCGAGCAGGGACCAGGGCGGGAGCGCCTTGGCGCGGCGCAGGGCGGCAGGACGACGGGGGTTCTCGGTCATGGGGAACTGACTCCCTGGGGTGTCGGCGAAGCGGCGGCGAGCACGGGGGCTCCGGAAACGGTGGCCGCGTACACGTCCATGAGCTGGGCGGCGCTGCGGGTGATGTCGTAGTGGCGGGCGGCGTCGGGCGCGGTGCGCGGGCCGGGGGCCTGCGCGCGGGCCTCGGCCAGCGCGGCGGCGAACGCCTCGGGCCCGCCGTCCACCCGGCGGGCGTTCGCCGGGGCGAGGTGCTCGATCGCGGGGCAGGAGGCGTACCGGACGGGCAGGCCGCAGGCCAGGGCCTCGACGACCGCGAGGCCGAAGGTCTCCTCGGGGGACGGGGAGACGAACAGGTCCATGGCGGAGGTGAGGGAGGGCAGGTCGGGGCCGGGCGTGCCGTCCGGGACGTAGGGGCGTTCGCCGGTGAACAGGACGCGGTCGGCGACCCCCGCCTCGTGCGCGGTGCGCCGCAGCACGTTCTCCTCGGGACCGCCCCCGACCAGCAACAGCCAATAGTCGGCGGGAAGTTGGGCGAGGGAGCGGATGACGACGTCGAAGCGTTTGCCGGCCGTGAGGCGGCCGACGCCGCCGACCACGAACGCGTCGTCGGGCAGGCCGAGGCGGCGGCGGGTGCGGTGGCGGGCGTCCGGGTCGAAGCGGAAGCGGGCCAGGTCGATGCCGTTGGGGACGACCTCGATCCGGGGGGCCGGGACGCCCCAACTGCGCAGCCGGTCGGCGACGGTGGGGGAGACGGCGACCGTGGTGCGGCCCAGCCGTTCGCTGGCCAGGTAGAGCGCCCGCACCCCGGCGGTCAGCCTGCGCCCCTCCAACTGTGAGGCCCCCAGGGAGTGTTCGGTGGCGACGACCGCGCGGACCCCGGCCAGCCGCGCCGCCAGCCGGCCGTAGACGCAGGCCCGGTAGAGGTGGGTG
Source organism: Streptomyces sp. yr375 (assembly GCF_900110755.1). Taxonomy (GTDB): domain Bacteria; phylum Actinomycetota; class Actinomycetes; order Streptomycetales; family Streptomycetaceae; genus Streptomyces. The sequence continues at coordinate 123,110 of NZ_FOFF01000023.1, read as the reverse complement.
TGGACGAGGTCGTAGCCGCCGGAGCGGATGAGGCGGACCAGGCGCGGCAGCGCGCCCAGGTCGCGGTTGCCGGCCATGCCGAGGTGCACGACCCGTACCCCGTCGGCGGTCAGGCCGTCGGCCACCGACCCCGGGTTCGTCAGCGTCACCACGTCGCAGTCGACCGGCAAGTGCCGTAGCAGCAGCCGTAGTTGCTGCTCGGCGCCGCCGACGCCCAGCCCGGTGATGATGTGCAGCGCCTTCACCGCAGCCCCTCGACGGGCCGGCGGCGCAGCCCGTGCAGCCGGTACTTCAGGTACATGCGCAGGGCGTTGTCGTTCTGCCCGATGTGCAGGCGCGGCAGGGCGTGCAGGCCGTTCAGCTCGCCGGGGTCGATCGCGCACGCGTATCCGTAACCGGCGTCGCGTACGGCGTCCATGGCGCGCCGGTCGATCGTCCCGTACGGGTAGCAGAAGCCGTCGACCTCGGTGCCGAGGAGCGCGCCGAGGGCGGCGCGGCTCTCGACGGTCTCCGCCTTCAGGGTGAGGTCGTCGGCCTGGGTGAGGTCGACGTGGGTGAGGCCGTGCGAGCCGATCTCGACGCCCTCGTAGGCGGCGCGGCAGATGCCGTCGGCGGTCAGCAGGGGCTTGCGCGGGCCCAGCGGGTCCCAGGCGTTGTCGCCGCCGAGCCGGCCGGGCAGCACGAAGAGGGTGGCGTTGCAGCGGTGGCGGCGCAGGACCGGCAGGGCGTCGGTGAGGAAGTCGGCGTAACCGTCGTCGAAGGTGAGACCGACCAGGTTGTGGCCCTCGCCCCGGGCGCGGGCGGCGAGCAGCCGGGACATGGAGACACCGCGCAGTCCGCGCCGGCGCAGCCACATCAACTGCTTCTCCAGCCGTTCGGGGGTGACCGTGATGTGGTAGGGGTCCTCGGGGCAGTCGTTCACGGAGTGGTACATCGCCACCCACGGGACGGGAGTGCGTCTGCTGTTCTCAGAAGCGGCCATGGGAGAGCCTTCGGGTCGCGGAACGTACGGAACGGAGTGCGGAGACGATGCCCTGGGCGCCCAGGGCCCGGCCGAGCAGCAGGAAGACGGCGGTCACGGTGAACCCGCCGGCGGCGAGAGCGGCGAGCGGGTCGGTGAACTGCGCGGCGGCCAGCGCCCCGGCGAGGGTCGCCACCACGGCCGCCCGCACCGGCCGGCTCAGCTCGCGCAGCACGCCCCGGACGCTGACCGGGACGCTGCGCGGGCCCATCCCGGCCAGCAGCACCAGGGCGGTGACGGTGATGCCGGTCGCGTTGGCGGCGGCGATCCCGTACACGCCCCAGGAGTTGACGCTGAGCGCGCCGATCCAGGACGTCACGACGATCCCGGCGGCCATCGCGCCGACCGGGTACCAGGAGCCGCGGCCCGCCGAGAAGTAGGAGCGGACCAGGACGCCCACCAGGGTCTGGCCGAGCAGTCCGAGTGCGTACACCCGCATCACGCCGGCCGTCGCCGCCGTGTCCCGCGCGGTGAACGCGCCCCGCTGGAAGAGCACTTCGACGATCTGCGGCGCGCACGCCAGCACGGCGGCGGTGCCCAGCAGCACGATGCACGCGGCCAGCGACAGATCCCGCTCCACCCGGCCGCGGGCCCGCTCGGTGTCGCCCTCGGCCAGCGCCCGCGCGACGACCGGGAAGGTCACCGTGCACACCATCACCGACAGGATCATCGGCATCTGCGCGACCTTCTGCGCGTAGTTGAGGTGCGAGATCGCCCCGGCGGGCAGGTGCGAGGCGAGGAACCGCTCGATGAGGACCTGCGACTGCCGGCACAGCGCGAACAGGAGCACGGTCGCGAGGAGCGCGGTGTCCAGCGGCCGCGGCGCTTCCGGCACGGCGGCCACCTCCCCGTCCGCCCCACCCGTCTTCCGCTTCCTCAACTGACCGATCAGAGAAGGCAGTTGTACGAGGACCATCAGCAGCCCGCCCACCGCGACCCCGGCCGCCGCCGACCGCACGCCCCAGCGTCCGCCGAGCACGAACATGCCGGTGATGATGCCGACGTTGTAGGCCACGTAGATCGCCGCGGGCGCGACGTACCGGCGGTGCGCGCGCAGGGCCGCGCTGCAGTACCCGGCGAGCCCGAAGCTCACCACGCAGGTCGCGGTGAGCCGGGTGCAGTCGACGGCGAGCGCCGGGTCGGGCAGGCCGGGCGCGAGGGCCTCGACCACCTGCGGGGCGATGCCGATGAGCAGGGCGCCGACCGCGACGAACGCCAGCGACAGACGCGGCAGCGTGCCCGCCACCAGCGCGCGCACCGGGTCGCCGGGGGCGCCCTGGGCGCGGCGGGCCAGCGCCATGCTGAACGCGGGGATCAGCGCGAACGCCAGTCCGTCCTCGATGAGCAGCGTGGCCGCGAACTCGGGCACGGTCCACGCGACGAGAAACGCGTCGGTGTCCCGCCCCGCCCCGAACAGCCGCGCCAACGCCTGATCCCGCACCAGCCCGAGCAACGCCCCGGCCACGGAGAGCACGGCGGTGACGAGAGCGGCCTTGGCGAGGAAACCACGGGAGGGCGGGGGGTGTTCGGGAGTGGGAGTGGGAGTGGGAGTGGGAGTGGAGGGTGAGGTGGGGGTGGTGGGGTCGGGGGTGCCCCGGGGCAGCTCCCCGGCCGTCGTCCCCACTGCCTCCGCTGTCCCCACTGCCCCCACTGTCTCCGCTGTCCCCGTCGGTTTCATCGGGTGCGGGTCTCCTCGCGACTGATGCCGCTGCCCGTGTCGCCCGAGTTGTCCGCGTCGGCGTCCGCGCCCACCAGGGACCACCAGGCCACCAGGCCGAAGACGACGGCGGTCAGGACGGTCGAGGGGCCGCCGATGTCGGCGTACATGAAGTCGACGAGCTGCCAGATCAGCAGGCCGCAGGCGACGAGCGCGCAGTCCAGGCCGGGGCCGCCGCGCCGGGCGCGGAACCAGCCGCGCAGCCCGCACGCCAGCAGCGCCAGCCAGCAGCCCGCGAGGGCGAGCAGTCCGATCAGGCCCTGTTCGGCGAGGACCAGCAGGTACATGTTGTGCGGGGAGAGCAGCGGCTGCCGTACGAAGGCCGAGCCCGCGCCCTCGGTGTCGCTGCCGGAGGACAGCGCGAGGGAGGCGTGTGCGTCGCGGTGTTCGGGGAAGCCCTTCAACCCGACGCCGGTGAGCGGCTGTTCGCGCCACATGCCGAGGGCCGCCGCCCACATCGTGTACCGGTCGGTGACCGACTGGTCGGGCGCGTCCGTGACCTGCGTGATGCTGCTGACGCGGTCCTGGATCATCGCCGAGCCGACGCCGAAGCCGCCGACCAGGATCACCCCGGCGGTGACCGCCACCGCGGCCACCTTCAGCGCCCGCCGCAGTCCGGCGAGGGCGAGTTGGATCGCGCAGGTCAGCGCGGTCGCGATCCACGCGCCCCGGCTGAAGGACAGCGCGAGCGGTACCAGCAGGGCGAGCGCGGAGCCGGCGGCGATCGCCCGCTGCCGCAGCGAGGTCCGGCCGAGCGCCAGCCCGAGCGCGCAGATCAGGCCGAACGACACGACGGTCGCCATGCCCATCACGTCCTGCGGTCCGAAGGTGCCGACCGCCCGGATCTCCTCGCCCTGGTACGAGGCGCCGGTCCCGGTGACGAACTGATGGACGCCGACCGCCCCCTGCCACCCCGCGAGCCCCACGAACGACCAGGCCAGCACCCGGAAGTCGGCCCGGTCCCGGACGAGCAGGACGACGGCCGCCGGGACGAGCACGAAGATCTGGAGGTAGCGGCCGAGGCCGGTGAGCCCCGCGCCCGGCGACGACGCGTCCATCGCGGCGAGCGCCAGCCCGGCGACCGGCAGCCCGAGGACCAGCGCGGCCGTCCGGGACAGGGGGCGGTGGCGGCGGCGCAGCAGCCGTACCGCGCAGAACAGCACGACCAGCGCGGACAGCGCGTCGGCGGGCCCGGCGCCGCCCTCGGCGCCGGGGTTGAGCGGCAGCCCGAGCAGGGCGACCACGGCGACCACGGGCAGGACCGGGGACAGCGTCCGGGTGCGCGGCACGGGCAGGGCGAGGGTCATCGGCGGGTCAGCTCCCGGTCGGTCGGACGAGGGAGGCCGCGGTGCGCAGCAGGATGCAGACGTCCTGCCACAGCGACCAGTTGTCGATGTACGCGTTGTCGAAGCGGGCCCGGTCCTCGATCGAGGTGTCGCCGCGCAGCCCGTGCACCTGGGCGAGGCCGGTGATGCCGGTCTGCATCCGGTGGCGGGCCGCGTAGCCGGGGTAGGTCTGGCTGAACTCGCCGACGAAGAAGGGCCGTTCGGGGCGCGGCCCGACCAGGCTCATGTCGCCGCACAGGACGTTCCACAGTTGCAGCAGCTCGTCCAGCGAGGTCTGGCGCAGGATGCGGCAGAAGCGGTTCATCTGCCGCTCGCCGGCCACGCTCCAGCGGGTCGCCGCCTCGTGCTCGTCGACCGGGCGGTGGGTGCGGAACTTCAGCAGCGTGAAGGGCCGGCCGTCCTTGCCGATGCGCTCCTGCCGGAAGACGACGCCCGGCCCGTCGGTCAGCCGCAGCACCACCGCGCACACCAGCAGCAGCGGGCTGATCAGCAGCAGCAGGGTCCCGGAGGCGGCGATGTCCAGCAGCCGCTTGCCCATGCCGCCCCGACGCCGGCCGACCAGGTCGAGGCGTCGGCAGGAGAACCCGGCGAGCTGTTCCCGGCTCGCGTACGAGGGGGTGTCGGCGTCGACCTCCCACACCGTGCAGCCCGACTCGGCGAGCGCCCGCAGCAGCGGGCCCTGCACGGTGCGGACGGCGGGGTGGACGCACAGGACGTCCCGGACGCCGTTCTGGATGAGGGCCCGCTGCACCTCCTGACCGGTGGTCAGCACGGGCAGTGCGTCGGGGCTGTCGGGGCCGTCGGGGCGCTCGGCCACGATGCCCACCGGCCGCAGACCGCTGCGCGGGTGGCGCAGTACGGCGGCGGCGACGCGCTGGGCGGTCGTGGCGGGGCCGATGACGAGCGCGGCGTGCGGGCGGCGCAGCAGCGCCCGGCGGCGGCGCCGGTGCACGAGGGCGCGGCCGGCGCAGGCGGTCACGGCCTGCGCCGCGCAGCCCAGGAGGAGGGTGCGGGCGGAGAGCGCGTGCGCCGGCTGCCAGGCGGCGACGAGCGCCCCCAGGGTCAGCCAGGCCACCGCGATCCGGCCGCAGACGACGGGCAGTTCGTCCAGTACGTCCGTCACCGGGCGGGGGCGCTGCGGGCGCAGCAGTATCGTCGCCGCGACCAGCAGGGCCACCAGTAAAGGACGGCGCTGGGCCCCGCTCAGGGCCAGCGCGCCGAGGAACGCGGCGACGCCGTCGGCGAGCAGCAGCGGCAGCGGCGACAGGGGCCGCGCCGGGGGCCGCCGGGTGGGGAACCGGAATCCCGCTCCGCTCTCCCGCCGCGGAATGACCGAGACGGGTGAGTATCCGGGCTGCATGCCAGGAGAGGGGACGGTGCTTTCCGCAGTCACGAGAGGATCGACTCCCTGCACTCGGGGGGCGCGACCCGCGCCCCTTCCGTGGTCGTGAGCAGCTCGCGGTACACGCCCGCGACCGCCTCGGCCGTCCGTCGCACGTCGTGCGTGGCCAGGACGTGCCGGCGCCCCTGGTGGCCGAACTCCTCGCGCAGCGGCGGGTCGAGCAGCAGTCCGGCGACGGCGTCGGCCAGCGCCGCCGGGTTCTCGGCGGGCACCAGCGCGCGGGGCGCGAGCGCGGCGGGCAGGCTCTCCCGGGCGCCGTCCACGTCGGTCAGCACCACGGGCCGCCCACAGGCCAGCGCCTCCAACGGGGCCAGCGCCATGCCCTCCCAGCGCGAGGGCAGGACGACGAGATCGGCGGCCTGGTACCAGGGCACGGCGTCGGCGACGGCCCCGGCGAACAGCACCGACTCCGGTGCCCGGGACCGCAGTCGCGCCCCGTCAGGACCGTCGCCGACCAGCACCAGCCGGGCCCCGGGGACCTTCGCCGCGACGTCCGGCCACGCGGCCAGCAGCACGTCCTGCCCCTTCTGCCGGCACAGCCGCCCCACGCACACCACCAGCGGCGCGGCCGGCTCGAGCGCGGGCAGCGCGGGCACGAGCGAGGCCCGTACGGTGTCGGCGGGGGCCGGGTGGAAACGCTCGGGGTCGATGCCGTTGGGGACGACGCTCCACCGGCCCGCGATCCGGGCGCGCCGCCCGGTCGTGCGCTCCGCCTCGCTCACGCACACCAGCCGGTGCGCCCAACGCGCCCCGAACCGCTCCCACTTGAGGGCGAGGGCGGCGGTGGTGCCGCCGACCGCCTCGAACGACCAGGCGTGCGGCTGGAACACGGTCGGGATCCGCCCGCGCACCGCGAGCCGCCCGGCCAGTCCGGCCTTGGCGCTGTGCGCGTGCACCAGGTCGGGGCGTACCTCGTCGAGCAGGCGTCCGAGCCGCCGTACCTCCCCGGGGAGCGAGGGCCCCGGCGACCGGGTCGCCGCCCAGTGCCGGACGTCCGCGCCCAGCGCGCGCAGGGTGTCGGAGAGGGGGCTGCCGGGGCAGGCGACGGTGACGTGCAGCCCGGCCGCGAGCTGGGTGCGCGCGAGGTCGGTCACGACGCGGGCGACGCCGCCGTCCACGGGCTGGGTGAGGTGCAGGACCCGGGGTCTGTCGTCGGGTTCTGGCTGGTGCATGGCGCGGTTTCCTCGCTCACGGTGGCGCTCGGGACGTGCGGGAACGCGCCTGACTACTTCTTCCGTGTGTCGACGGCGACGAAGAGCGCCCCGGCCCACGCCGCGTCCCGTGGGGAAACGAGCCGGACGGCTAGCTGGTCACCGCCGCGCCGCAAACCCCCGCCGAGATCGAACACGTCGGAGTCGTAGCCGAGGGTGTTGACGTACGCCGGTACACGCGCCGCCGGAGCCTCCCCCGGCTCGCTGATCGTGGAGTTCAACACATCGTCAGATGGATTGACCGGGTCCGTGAGCGGGGCGGACGCCCGGCCACCGGTCGAGAACATGAGCGAATCACCCGTTCGGCCGCGGTCCCCGTCGTACCCGACGAGCCCGGCCCGGCCGCTCGCGTTCGGGGGGATGTCGAGCCCGCGCAGCCGGAGTTCCTTCCCGGCGGCGGAGTCGAGGGTGTCGAAGCCGTCCCACAGCGACAGGTCGCGCAGCGGCTCCACCGGGTTCTCGTACGACACCACCAGCGTCCAGCCGCCCCAGGCGCCCGCCGCCGACCTGCCCATCGCCACGTTGAGCTGCGCGACCGTGTACAGGCCCTGGCCGGCGGCGCGCACCAGGTCGGTGACGTCGGCGGAGGCCTGGTAGGCGTCGGCGCCCTGCGCCACCCGGTGGCCGACGACCGTGTCCGCGAGCACCGCCTTGTACTGCCCGCCCGGCTCGGCGATCAGCACCCGCCCGTTGTCCTTCGACGGCTTCTGCTCGCCGACCCGCAGATTCCCGCCCCAGTACAGCCGCGCGTACGACACCTGCGCGCCCTGCGGGAGGCGGACCTCGGCGCGGGAGGAGTTGTAGGTGTTCGGGTCGCTGTCGACGTCGACGTAGAACATGTCGAACTCGCTGTTGACGGCCGTCTTGCCCTGGCGCACGGCCGGGCACAGCGGCGTCGCCCCGGCCGCCGGCGCCGCGCGGCAACTGATCGCCGTGTTGGCGGCGCGGACGATTCCGCCGTGCTGCGTCGCGTGGTAGCGCGGCGCGAACGCCAGGCGCTCCGCCTCGGACGCGGGCGGGGCGTCGGCCGCGCGGGCGCCGTCCGGGGCGCAGAGGGAGGCGAGAGCGAGGACGCCGGCCGTCGCGCGGCGCAGCGTCGGGCCCAGGGAACCCAGGGAAATACGCATGACCTGCGTGCCCTTTCGTGCGATTTGCTTGCTATAGGCGTGCGTCGGACGAGGCGCAACTCTAACCACTGTCGGGATTAATCCCTTGAAACCGGACATCTGTGTCGGAATGGTGAAGCCTGTTCTCCGGTCACATCACCCGTTTGGCGGCACAACTCCGGTGCGCCCCGCGCGTTGACTTCAGCGCCGGGCATCCCCGCCCGGGTGTTTGTTTCAAAACCCCCCAAGGAGCACCTCTCCATGTCGCGTATCGCGAAGGGCCTGGTCCTGACCTCCGTTGCCGCTGCGGCCGTCGCCGGCGCTTCCGGCATCGCCGCCGCCGACAGTGGCGCGAACGGCGTCGCCGAGCACTCCCCGGGCGTGCTGTCCGGCAACGTCGTTCAGGTTCCCGTGCACGTTCCGGTCAACGTCTGCGGCAACACGATCAACGTGATCGGCCTGCTGAACCCGTCCTTCGGCAACACCTGCATCAACGACTGACGTCACCTCCCCCAGAGGTCACGACACGTCATTCGCCGAACGGCCGCCCTCCCGCCAGGAGGGCGGCCGTTCGCGTTGCCGGATGCGTTGCCCCGAATGGGGGGAGGGGTGCGGGGCGCGCTCGCCGGACCGTGACGGGCCGCCTCACCAGGGGTGATGCGTGTGGCGTCGACCAGGGACGATTACTCGGAGCGCTGGTTCTGTTGCGGTGTGCGACGGCCGTTTGCACGGTGGGACATGAGACCCGACACCACCGAAAGGACTTCCCTCATGCGTGGTCTGCCCGCCCGGCGTATCGCTTGCACCGCACTGTGCGCCACCCTCGTCCTCGGCATCGCCGCCCCCGCCGCCATGGCGTCCGACGCGGCCGGGGCCCGTGAGCGCGCCGCCGCGGCGCACCGTGCGCCCGTCCCCGGAGCCGACGCGCTGCTCACCCAGGCCAAGGGCCTCGGTGACCTCGGCACCGTCCTCAAGCCGGTCACCGACCTGGTCGACGCCGTCCTCAAGGCCCCCGACGGTCAACTCACCGCCGACCAGGCCACCCAACTCGGCGACGCGGCCAAGGCGGCCATCACCAAGGTCGCGGCAGCGGCCCCGGCAACGCCCCCGACCGTACCCACGGACCCGGCCGCGGCCCTGCCCGCAGACCCGGGCGCGGCGCTGCCCGCCGACCCGATCGCCGCCCTGCCCGCGGACCCGGCCGCCCCGGCGCTCCCGGCCACGCCCGCGCTCCCCGCCACTCCGGACGCTCCGGCGCTCCCCGCCACGCCCGCGCTCCCCGCCACCCCGGACGCTCCGGCGCTCCCCGCCACGCCCGCGCTCCCCGCCGCCTCCACGCTTCCGGCGGCCCCGGCGCTTCCGGCTTCGCCGGTGCTCACGTTGCCCGCGCTCGCCAAGAGCGGGCATGGGCACGGCACGTCGCGGGCGGCGGCTGCCGCCGACCCCGTGGCCGACGCCGTCGCGGTGCTGCAGAAGGCCGTCGACGACCTGCTCGCGGCCGCGACCTCACTGGACGTCGGCAAGGTCGTCCCGGCGGTGACGGGTGTGGTGGGCGGCCTGCTCGGGCTGCTCACCGCGGTGCTGGCCGGGGCGGGCCTGACCCTGCCGAGCCTGCCCACCCTGCCGGTCGAGGCACCGGCGGTCCCGGCGGCTCCCGCGGTCCCGGCCGTTCCGGCGGCCCCCGCGCTGCCGGTCACGCCGCCCGCGCTGCCTGCCCTGCCCGTCACCTGACGGTCGCCGGCCGGTCTCCGTACGCGGTTTCCGAAGCCTGATTTCTGCGTTTGATTTCTGCACCCCGGTGTTTTCCTTCACCGGGGTGCAGAAATTTTCTGCGTACGGGGTTTCCGCTCCCGGCGGGGCTCGTTAGGCACGACGTCGTAATTTCCCTGCATGCCTCGTCTCCCTCGTATCCCTCGTCTCCTTTGTTTCCTGGAAAGGAATCCGATGAAGTCCCTGAAGGCTGCCGCTGTCGTTGCCGGATCCATGGTGCTCGCCGGTGTCGCCGCACCCGCGTTCGCCACCCCCGCCGACCTCACGCCCACCAGCCTCAACGGTGCTGTCGACACCCTCACCCGGGGGCCGATCACGCTGGAGGACGTGATGCCGCTCCAGCACCAGTCGAACGCGCTCGACACCGAGAACAAGGACTCCGTGCTCAGCACCGTCAAGGGCGCGACCGGTGCCCTCAACACGCACAACCCGCTCCTCGGCGGACTGCCGCTGCAGGGCTGAGACGCCCCCCGAAGGCACCCTCGGAGGCACCCCCCCCGAGGCGCTCCACCGAAAGGGCCGGTCCCGTTGCCGACGGGACCGGCCCTCGCGCTGTTCGAGGCGGGGCGAGCGGCGCGTCCCTCGTTCGTGTGGAGCAACGGGCCTGCGTCCTCCGGTCGGGTGAGAACACGTCAGGCGGCCCCGTGTCGCGCCGATAAGGTCGCGCGGTGACCTCAACCCCAAGCGCAACCCGCCCCTTCCGCGTGGCCGACCTGGGCACCCTCGTCGTGATGCCGTGGAGCGGCGAGGCCCCCGACGGCAGCGACATGCCCTACCTCCTGGCCTACTCCCTCGGCGACACCGAGGACGGCCCCGAGGGGACCGCCGCCGCCGTCGAGCGGCTGCTCACCGACAACGGCATGAACGTCGGCGGGGACGTCGTCGACGGCACCGAGCGGCCGAGCCTGCCGTTCACGCTGCTCGTCGAGTCCGGTGCGGCCGTCCTCAACATGCCGAGCCTCAACGCCCAGTGCCTGCCGCCGCCCGAGTGGCTCGCGGCCGTCGAGCAGCGCGGCTACGCCTACCTCGTGTTCACCACCCGCGCCTGGCCCGAGGCCATGCCCGGACAGGCCGTCACGCCCGAGGCGCTGACCGCGTTCGCGGGCGCCGAGGAGACCCTGACGGCAGCGGCGCACATCGTCCTGCCCGCGCGCCGCCTGCGCGGCTGATGCGCGAGCCGCACCCGGCGCCGGTGCCCGCGGGCGCCGGCCGGGCGTACGCCCTGCTGCTCGTCCTCACCGGCGCGGCCGGGCTGCTGGCCGCCTGGGTCATCACCCTCGACAAGTTCAGGCTGCTGGAGGACCCCGGGTTCACGCCCGGGTGCAGCCTGAACCCCGTGGTCTCCTGCGGCGGCGTCATGAAGAGCGACCAGGCCTCGGCGTTCGGGTTCCCCAACCCGATGCTGGGCCTGGTGGCCTACGCGGTCGTCGTGTGCGTCGGGGTGAGCCTGCTGGCCCGCGCCGCGTTCCCCCGCTGGTACTGGCTGACCTTCACCGCCGGCTGCCTGTTCGGCGTCGGGTTCGTGTCCTGGCTGCAGTTCGAGTCGCTGTACCGGATCAACGCGCTGTGTCTGTGGTGCTGTCTGGCGTGGGTCGCCACGATCCTCATGTTCTGGTACGCCGTCGCCTTCGACGTACGCCACGGATTCCTGCCCGCCCCGGCCGGGGTACGGGGTTTCCTCGCCGAGTTCGCGTGGGTGCCGCCGCTGCTGCACATCGGTGTGGTCGGCATGCTGGTCCTGACCCGATGGTGGGATTTCTGGACGAGCTGATGATGCGCAGGATTACGGCAGCCGGGGGAATTGTGAACTGATGCCGTTTTCCGGCTCGTTACCCGGTACGGACGCAACGCCCCCCGAATTTCCCGTCCTCCTGCGAAAGGGCCCGTACCCGAGATGAAGTCGACCACCCGAGGAACCCTCGCCGCCGTGCTGACGTGTGTGGCCGCCGCGGCCGGCGTCGCCGCCTCCGTGACCCCCGCCGCCGCGATCGGCACGGTCCCCGTCCCCGTCCCGCTGGACGGCGTCGAGAAGTCCCTCAACGTGGAACTGCCCACGATCGGCGGCGAGATCCCGCTGCCCACGCCGGGGGCGCCCGAGGGGCCGCGCTTCGTCGAGGGACGCCTCATCCCGGAGCGGGTGATCCCGCAACTGCCGGTCGCCGCCGGACTGCCCGGTGTGGGGCTGCGCGCGCCGCTGCCCGAGGTCCTCGGGGACCAGTTCAACCACGTCGGCCTCGACGCCCCCGCCTCCGACCTGCGCACGCTCGGCCCCGGCCTGACCCTGGACGCCCCGCTCACCGCGCCCAACCCCGACCGCTTCGGCCTGCCGGACCTGAAGCTGCCCGAGGCCGGCGTGATCACCCCGGTGCTCCAGGCGGTGCCCGGCGCGGACCTCGGCCTGGGCGAAGGCCTGTAGGACCGACCGACTCGACCGACCCGACCCACCCGATCGACCCGATCGACCGCTGTTCACGACCACGGGCCCGGACATCTCGTCCGGGCCCGTCGCCGTGCCCGGTCCGCGTGTCCCGGCGGGCCGCCGGACGGTTACTCCCTCGGACAACCGAACCGGACGAGGAGCACACCATGGCCGTCAGCGACGCAGTACCCGTGACCGCAGTGCCCGTGACCGCGGTGCCGGCGGTCGCGGACAGACTCCGCCCGCCACGCCCCGCCCGCCGCCGGGACCTGTTGCGCGGGCTGCTCGGCGGTGCCGCCGCCCTCGCGATCGTCCCCGTCCTCGCCGCCTCCCGGCCCCCGCGCCCGGCGGACGGCGGCCCCACGGGCTCCTCGTTCGACGAGACCTACCGGGGCCGCCACCTGCACGGCGTACTCACCCCGACGGGACCCGCGGCCGCGGCGGGCGCGGAGTGGGAGGTCACGGTCGACGGCCGCCCGCTGCACCTCATGCGCCGCGCCGACGGCACCTGGCTGAGCATGGTCGACCACTACCGCTCGTACCCGACGCCCCTGGAGGCGGCCCGCGCCGCCGTCGACGGACTCGGGCCGGGCGAGCGGCTGCGCGAGGCGGCGGCCGCGGCGCACGACCACACACACATGGGGGGACAGCATGGTCTACACGCGTAAGGACGTCAGCACCCTCACCGGCGCCGAGCGGCGGCGCTTCGTGAAGGCGCTGCTGGAGATCAAACGGACGGGGGAGTACGACGAGTTCGTGCGGATGCACATCGACCACTACGTCTCCGACGGCGACGGCGGACTGCGGACGGCCCACATGGCGCCCTCGTTCCTGCCCTGGCACCGCCGGTTCCTGCTGGACCTGGAGCAGGCGCTGCGCCGGGTCGACTCCTCGGTGACGGTGCCGTACTGGGACTGGACGCGCGAGCGCGGCGCGACCTCCGCGCCCTGGACGAAGGATCTCCTCGGCGGCAACGGCCGGCGCTCCGACCACCAGGTGACGACCGGGCCGTTCGCGTACGCCACCGGCGACTGGACCATCAAGGAGAACGTGACCGACGGGGAGTTCCTCACCCGTGACCTCGGCCGCGCCGCGAGCCCCATCGAGCTGCCGACCGGGAGCGAGGTGGACGCGGCGCTCCAGGACCCGGTCTACGACGTCTCGCCGTGGGACTCGACGGTCACCCGGGGCTTCCGCAACAAGCTGGAGGGGTGGGGGACCGGCTCGGGCAGCGCCGCCTGGCACACCCACAACCGGGTGCACCGGTGGGTCGGCGGGGTCATGCTCGGCGGCGCGTCCGTCAACGACCCGGTGTTCTGGCTGCACCACGCCTTCGTCGACCTGCTGTGGACCCGCTGGCAGAGCCGGCACCGCGAGCACCGCTACCTGCCCGCCGAACCGCCCGGTCCGGCCAGCCGCCAGTACCGGCGGGTCGTCGCCCGGCGCGAGAAACTGCCCCCGTGGGACGTGACCCCGGACCAACTGGAGGACGTGTCCCGGATCTACCGGTACGCGTGAGCCGATAGGTGTGAGTCGGTAGGTGTGAATCGTCCGGGACATGTTTCCCGGACAGGGGGAAAGCCCCGGCGCTCGAGGTGCCGGGGCTTTCCTGGTGGTGCGTGCGGAAGACGGCTCAGTTGCCGTAGCCGCCGCCGTGCTTGTCGCCGTGGTCGTGGTCGCTGACGTTGGCGCAGGTGTTGCCGAAGGCCGGGTTCAGCAGGCCGATGACGCTGATGGAGTTGCCGCAGACGTTGACCGGCACGTGGACCGGAACCTGCACGACGTTGCCCGACAGGACGCCCGGCGAGCCCACGGCCGCACCCTGCGCGCCCGCGTCCGCCATGGCCAGGCCGGCTCCGCTGACCACGACGGCGCTGGTGCCGAGGGCAACAGCGGCGACCTTCGCGATGCGAGACATCACGTTCTCCTTAAGTGATTCGGTTCGCGCGGCGGCAGGGGGCGCCACCGCACTCCCCTACAACGCCGCCGCGCCGGGCGAGTCACGGCACGTCCGTACGGATCACCCTTTTTGAACAAGGGGGCCGTACAGACGGGTGGCTAGTGCGACTGGAGGTGTGCCGTCACGAAGTCGGTCAGGGTGGCGATGGACTGCAGGCTGTCCAGGCTCAGGTCGAGGGTGGCCACGTCTACGCCGTAGCGCTGGTCGATCGCGCCGAGCAGGGTCACGCCGGCCAGTGAGGTGAGGCCGATCTCCGGGCCGAACAGGTCGGTGTCGGCGGGGAGTCGGGCGACGGCCGCGTCGTCCAGACGGGCGGCTTCGGCGATCATCGAGCGGAGCCGGTGCTCCACCGTCGCCCGGTCGTGGGTGTCCGTCACGCGTCGGCTTCCTCTCGGTCGGATACGTGCAGCCAGGGCGGCGGGGCCGGCAGGTCGCCGTGGAGGGGCCGGCCCAGGACCGCCGCATCGGGGGTGGGGGTGGTGTCGTCCACGCGGCGTAGGCCCGCCTGGCGGAGCAGGACGCGCATCTCCAGGTTGGCGTCGGTCGGGCGCAGGGTCACCCGGAACTCCTCGGCGCCCGCCGCGCGGGCCCGCTCCAGCAGCCGGAACAGGAAGGCCGCCGCCGCGCCCCGGCCGGCGACCCGGCAGGAGAGGGCGAGCAGCGGGACGGACCAGACGGCGGGGGCGGCGCGGTCGACGAGGGCGGCGCCGATGACGCCGTACGCGCCGAAACGGTCCGCCATGCGGGCCGTGTACAGCTCGTGGCCCGGCGCGGCGGCCAGCTCGCGCAGTCGGCCGGGGGTGAGGCCGGAGGAGTTCAGGCGGTGGGTGCGGGCGGCGAGTTCGAGGGCGCGGGGGATCTCGTCGGGGGTGGCCGCGCCGATGGTCAGGCGCATGTCGCACCAGCGCAGGAACTCCTCGCGCGTGCCCTGGAAGCGTTCGCCCTCGGCCCGGCGGGTCTCCTCGGTGCGGTAGCGGCGCACGCGCTCACGGGACTCGGGGGTGACCTCCACGCCCTCGAACGCGGCCAGCAGCGCGGGCACGTCCTCGGGGGCGAGGGTGCGCACGCCCGGCAGCAGGGCCTCGACCTCGGCGCGCTCGTACGGGGAGTCGTCGACCAGGAGCAGGGCGGCCACCGCGATACCGAGGTCCTCGGCGATGCGGCGCAGCGACTCGCTCTTGTCCTGCCAGGACACCTGCGGGGCGAGGAAGCGTTCGCGCAGCTCCGGGCGGGCGGCGGCGAGCCGGTCCAGGACGGCGGGCGCGCTGCGGCTCGCGACGCTGCTGAGCACGCCGCGCGCCGCCAGCGCGTCGACCGCGGCGAGCATCTCCGGGCGGGGGGTGGGGAGTTCGTCGGTGGGGGTCTCGACGGCGATGTCGTCCCAGAGGGTGCCGTCGAGGTCCCAGACGACGCACTTGACGCCGTCGAAGCTGTCGAGGCCGTCGAGGCCGTTCATCGGGTGCCGCCGCTCTCCGGCAGGAACAGCTTCATCGACAGGCTGGTGGGGTCGAAGCCGAACTTGCGGTAGACCGTGCGCATCGGGACGTTGCCGACGTGCACCCGGCCGACGACCTCCGTGATGCCGTTCGCCAGGCAGAACTCCAGGCCCGCGGTGAGGAGGAGTTCGGCGACGTCGCCGCGGTTGTCCAGCGGGGACACCGCCAGGGAGCGGAAGTTGGCGTAGCGGTCGCCGGTCATCGCGTTCTGGTTGATGCTCACCCAGCACCAGCCGACGGGCTCCGCGCCCGGGCCGTGGGCGACGATCATGCCCTCCTTCGACTTCTCCATGGCCTTGCCGAGCCGGGCCGACCAGCGGGCCGGATCGTCGATGGCGTCCTCGCCGAACGACACCCGGGCGATCTCCGCCTCGAACGCCCCGATGGCGGGCAGATCGCGCTCGTCGGCCTGCCGGGTCGTGTACGGCCGCGCGCGCTCGGCGAGGGCGGCACGGTCGGCGTCGGACGGGGGGTGCCAGCCGGTGGCGCGGGGAGTGACCGCGGGTACGGGGGCGGCGGGTACGGGGGTGGGGGCCGGGGGCTCCTGGATCGGTGCCGTCGGCGCCGTCGGTTCCGCTGTCGGTTCTTCCGCCGGGACCAGGCGGCCCGGGCGGAAGGGGCCCTTGCCGCAGGTCGGGCAGCCTTCGGTGCGCAGGGCGGCGACCGAGGTCCAGCGGGCGCCGGGGCCGACGCGCAGCCGTGCGTCGCACGCCACGCACGTGTACTCGCGCTGCCGGGTCCGCTTGTCGCCGGTGTAGAGGGGGCCGCTGAACTCGCCCTCGTGGGACGGGGCGGTCGAGTTGGTAGTCAGCAGGTGCTGGAAGAAGCCGACGCCGCCGAGGATGCCGCTGCCCTCGTACTCGTTGAAGTTGCGGATGTAGCCGTTGGTGACCAGGCCGAGGGCCATGATCTCGCGCTGCACCTCCAGCATCTCGTCCGGGCTCTTGCCGCCGAAGGAGAAGAAGACGCTGTGCGCCGGTCCGGGCCGCAGGCCCTCCACGGCGCGGGAGAGGAAGAGACGGGCGCCCTCGGGGGTGTACGGCGGGTCGGTCATGGCCACGTCGTGCTGCTGGTGGAGTCCGGCGGGCAGCGGCAACCGCAGATCGTGTTGGACGGTCTCCACCCGGGTGCCGAGGCCGGCCGACACCTTCTGGATGTGGTCGAGGATCTCCGGGGAGATGTCCACGACGGTGACCTGCTCGACGATCGGCGCGCCGAGTACGTCGCCCACCACGGCGACGGCGAGGGAGACGAGGTCGTCGTCGCCGATCAGCAGCAGCGAGCCGCCCGGCAGCGCGCCCGCCGCGAGCAGCGCGAGCACCCGGCGGACCTTGGTCTCGGCCGTGCAGTGTGACTGGTCGATGGCCATGTCGGCGGCGGGGCCCGACTCCATGAGCGCGCGCAGTCGCGGTACGGCCTCGGCCAGTACGTCGGGGATCACCAGCTCACGCCCGTCGCAGGTGCGGCAGGTGGCGTCCAGTGCGAGGTCCATGCCGAGCTCGGCGACGAGGTCCATACCGGCCTCCGTCAGCCGGGACGGGCGCTGCTTGGTGACGAGGTCCCGGCGGCGCAGTTCGTTGCCCAGCGCGGCCACGATCGGCACGGGCAGGCCGGTCGCCCGGCTGAGGTCCTTCGTGGAGGCGGGGGCGAGGCGGCGCAGGGCGCGCAGGACGGACCGTACGCCGGGCGGGCCCTCCTGGAGCCGGACGGCGTCCGCGACCTCCGTGAGTACGGATTCGGCCGGGGTACTCCGAGGATGCCGACGCGCGTTCGTCACAATGCCGCTCCAGGCAGGCTGAATGATGGATTCCGGGTTATCGAGTATACGGGCAGGTGAGGAGCCCTCCGGACCCGCTCTGCGAGGCGCCTTGTGAATTCCCCCGTCATATTCTCTGCCGCAGCCTTCGGTATATCGCTCGACATATTCTCCGTGAATTTCCCCGTGAGTTTCCGTGCGGTGTTCTGCCGAGGTGTTTCGGGGGTGTTCTCCGGAAAGGCTGGCGCGCCGCAGGGTGCCTCGGATGCTACTCTGGGCACCATCGAGCGCCTATGTGAAAGGAGACGGGGGCGACGGTTCGTCACCCCCGGTTCCCCATGACCAACTCCGCCAGCCTCGCCACCGAGGGTATAAACGTCGACGATCTGTGCTCTTATGCCGTTGACGTATGGGTGAGCGATCACAGCATCCTGACCGATGAGGAGCGCCTTCTCCAGGTGCTCCGCACGGCTGCCGAAAAGGGAAACGCCACGGTACTCGGCGAGGCGTCGCATGTTTTCCCGAACGGTGCCGTCACCGCGATTCTGCTGCTTTCCGCGTCGCACCTGAGCATTCACACCTGGCCTGAATTCAGCCTGGCCAACGTGGATCTGCTGGCCTACGGCCGGCTGAACGGCGAGCGGATGATGCAGAGCGTCGAGCTCGGTCTTTCGCCGACGCGGATCAACGTGACGCGCATGCTGCGCGCCGTGCACTGACGTTCTCCGTGCAGGTCTCGTGGGCGCGCCTCGGTGACGCCCACGAGCGCCTGCTGCCCCTGCTCGACCCCGTCGAGCGTGGCCGCTACGACGCGACCGGCCGCCCCGCCGACCAGGCCCGCTTCCTCGTCGGCTGCGCCCTGAGCCGGCTGCTCCTCGGTGAGTTGCTCGACCTGCCCCCGGCCGATGTGCCGCTGCGGCGGGTGTGCCCGCGCTGCGGCGGACCGCACGGCAAGGTCCGGCTGGACCTGCCTCCCGGCGCGCCGGTGCCCTACGACTTCTCCGTCACCCACAGCGGTGGCGTCATCGGCGTGGCCGTGTGCCGGGGCGGGCAGGTGGGCCTGGACGTCGAGGAGGCGGGGAGCGTCGTCGGCGTCGCCCTCGACAACGCGGCGCGGGCCGCTCTCTCCGACCGCGAACTGGCCGCCCTGCACGCCCTGCCCGTCGCCGAGCGGCCGTCCGCCTTCCTGCGCGTCTGGACCAGGAAGGAAGCCGTGCTGAAGGCCCTCGGTGTGGGCCTGGGCGTGTCACCGCGCGGGCTGGAGGTGACGGCCCCCGACCTGCCGCCGGCCGTACTGTCCTGGCCCGAACCGTCGACCGCCCGGCCCCCCGGACTGGCCATGGCGGACCTGGTCGTCGACGGGGTCCATCCGGCGGCGGTGGCCGTGACGGGGGCGGAGGCGGTGCGGGTCGAGTGGAGCGACGGGTCGGGCCTGCTGGCCGGTTACGGCCGCTGACCCGGCACCGGATGTCGGCCTCACGGCGTGGTGAGCGCGCCGTCCTCGGGCCCCGTCGGCATGGTGCGCAGGCGGCCGACCGGGGACAGGAAGATCGGGACGAGCATCGCGGCGGACACCACGCCCGCGATCCACAGCGCGCCGTGCAGCCCCGCCAGCGCCGCCAGCAGGCCGCCCACCGGGCCGCCGAGCGCACCGCCGCCGTACAGGAGCATGCGCATCGCGGCCGTCATCCGGCCCATCAGATGCTGCGGGGTGATGGTCTGACGCAGGCTCACGATGAGGACGTTCGAGACGCTCGCGCCGAAGTACTCCACGAAGAACGAGGCGACGAAGAACAGCATCAGCAGCCAGCTCGGACCGGCCGCCACCGGGATCAGCAGCGGGCCGAGGAAGATGACCGACACCGACACCTGGTAGGCGCGGCCCACCGTCAGCCGGCGCACCACCGTGCCCGACACCAGCGCGCCCAGCAGACCGCCCACCGCCGCCGCGCCCATGACGAAGCCGATCGCGGCGGCCGACAGGCCCTTGTCGCGCACGGCGTACAGCAGGAACAGCGACTGCACCATCGTGAGCAGGAAGTTGCAGGAGCAGCCGACGAGTCCGATCGCGCGCAGCCAGCGGTTGCCGAACACCCAGCGCAGGCCCTCGGCCAGCTCCGCGCGCAGCGGCCGTTTCTCGCGCGGGGCCGCCGGGGCCGGTTCGGGGGTTCTGATGAGGAGCAGGGAGACCACCGACACGGCGTACGAGAAGGCGTTCGCGGTCATCGCGAAGGGCGCCGAGAACGCGCTGACCAGCGTGCCGGCCACACCCGGACCGGCGATGTCCGCCGACGACAGCGTCGCGTTGAGCTTGCTGTTGGCCTCCAGCAGACTGCGCCGGTCCCGCACCAGCACCGGGACGTACGACATCCAGCTCACGTCGAAGAGCACGGTCGCGATCCCGACGCCCAGCGCCAGCAGGTACAGCAGCGGGAGCGTCAGCAGGTCGTAGTGGTAGAGGACCGGGACCAGGCCGATCAGCACCATCCGGGCCAGGTTCGCGCCCAGCATCACCGGCCGCTTGCGGACCCGGTCCACCCACACGCCGAACAGCAGCGCCAGCCCCAGGAACGGCACCAGTTGGGCGAACCGCAGCAGGCCGAGCTGCTCCGCGCCCACGTCGAAGACCAGGACCGCGGTGAGCGGCAGCGCCAGGGCGGTGATCTGGGTGCCGTACAGGGAGAGCGCCTCGCCCGTCCAGAACACCATGAAGTCCCGGTGGTGCCAGAGCGAACGGGGCGGCGGGCCGGCCGGCTCGGCCGTGGCGACCGCCTCGGGGTGGGTGCCGTGCTCCGTCATGCGGGGGTCGCCTCTCGTAGGGCCTGGTCGACGATGCGGCTGAGGGCGGAGAGCCCGGGCTCCTGCCAGACGGAGTGGTGGTCGCCGGGCACGGTGTGTTCGGTCAGCCGGCTCAGATGGGGACGCCAGTCCAGCAGGCGTTCCGTCGACCGGGCGGCCTTGAGCAGGACCGTGGGGCCGTCGTGGTCAGAGGTCAGGGAGTGCTGCCGCAGGGCCCTGACATGCGTACGGAACAGGGCGTAGCGCTCCAGCAGGAACTCCGCGTCGAACTCCTCGGGCACCGCGCCGTCGTGCTCCACCGCGGCGAAGATCTCGGCCGGTTCCGCCTCCGGCCGCATGCCCGCCAGGGCCTTGTCGATGCCGGGCGCGCGGTCGCTCGTCACGCCGAGGAAGTCGTACAGGAAGTAGCGGGCGAGCTGGTCCTCGGGCGGCACCGACTGGGTGCCGGGCAGCGCCGCGTCGACGATGACGAGCAGGGGTACGTCCTCTCCCGCGGCGGTCAGCAGGCGGGCCATCTCGTAGGCGACGACTCCGCCGAGCGACCAGCCGAGCAACTGGTACGGGCCGTGCGGGCGGACCGCGCGCAGCGCGGCCGTGTGCCGGTTCGCCAGCTCCTGGATGGTCGTCGCGGGCTCGGAGACGCCGTCGAAACCGGGAGCCTCGAAGCCGAACACCGGGCGCTCGGCGTCGAGTTGGTACGTCATGCCGGCGTAGCAGTAGGGCGAGCCGGACACCGGGTGGACGCAGTGCAGCGGGGGCAGGGCGCCCGTCTCCCGGAGGGGGACGATGCTGTCGACGGCGGGTTCGGTCACTGCTTTGGTGCTCCGTTCGTGGTCGGTACGGACTGCGCGAGCCGCTCGTCGATGACGGCGGCGATACCGCTGACGGTGCGATCGCCGTACAGCAGGCGGACGTTGACCCGCACCCCGAAGTGCTTGTTGAGGCGGGTGACGGCGCGCATGGCCTGGAGCGAGTTGCCGCCGACCGCGAAGAAGGTGCTGTCCGCGCCGACTTGGGACACCGACAGCACGGTCGCGAAGACGGCGGCCACCGTCCGCTCGGTCGGGGTGACCGGCGCCGTGTACGACGCGTCCGGCTCGCCGACGCTCTCCGGCGGCGGGGCGGGCAGCGCCCTGCGGTCGACCTTGCCGTTCGGCGTCAACGGCAGTTCGGCCAGGACGAGTACGGAGCTTGGCACCATGAAGCGGGGCAGCGACCGTGCGGCGTGCTCGGCGACCGCCTCCGGCTTCACGTCGGTGCCCGCGACCGCGACGACATGGGCGACCAGCCGGGTGTCGCCCGACCCGTCGGGATGCGCGGTGACGACCGCCTCCCGGACCGTGTCATGGGTGCGCAGGACGGCCTCGATCTCGCCGAGTTCGATGCGCAGCCCGCGCACCTTGACCTGGAAGTCGGACCGGCCCAGCAGCTCGATCAGGCCGTCGGGGCCGTAGCGGGCCACATCGCCGGTGCGGTAGAGGCGCTCGTCCCGCACCTCGCCGCAGGACCAGGTGAAGAACCGCTCCGCCGTCTGCTCGGGCCGTCCCAGGTAGTCCCGGGCGAGCCCGATGCCGGCCAGGTGCAGTTCGCCGGGGACGCCCGGCGGCACGGGCCGACGCGCCTCGTCGAGGATGTAGGTGCGCTGGTTGGCCATCGGGCGGCCGTACGGGATGCTCGTCCAGCCCGGGTCGGTGGCCCGCACCTCGTAGAGGGTGGAGTGGATGGACGACTCGGTGGCCCCGCCGAGGGCGACGAAGCGCAGGCCGGGGGCGATCGCGCGGGCCCGGTCGGGTAGTGACACGGGGATCCAGTCGCCGCCGAGCAGCGCCAGCCGCAGAGCGTCGAGCGGCGGCGCGCCGACGCCGTCCAGGTGGCTGACGACCAGGTCGAGGAGGGCGGGGGCCGAGTTCCAGACGGTGACCCGGTGGTCGGCGAGCAGCTCCGCCCAGTGCTCGGGGTCCTTGGCCCGCTCCGGGTCCGGCAGGATCACGGTGCCGCCGGCCGTCGTCAGCCCGAGGAACTCGTACACCGACATGTCGAAGCTGGGCGAGGACAGCGCGAGGACCCGGTCGCAAGGGCCCACGCCGTAGCGGGAGTTGAGGTCCGCGATGTTGTTCATCACGCCTCGGTGGCGCAGCGCGATCGGCTTGGGGGCGCCGGTCGAGCCCGAGGTGTGGATGACGTAGGCGAGGTCGTCGGGGGTGGCATTGGGCGGCGGATCGTCCGCCGGGCGGGTGGCGAGGAGGGCCTCGTCGCGGTCGAGGAGCACCACCCGGCCGCCCGGCGCGGTGTCCGGCAGGGGGAGGGCGGCGGCCGGGCCGGTGCGGCTGACGACGGCCGCGCAGTCACTGCCGGTCATCATCGCGGCGAGCCGCTGCTCGGGGTAGTCGGGGTCGAGCGGCACGTACGCGCCGCCCGCCTTGAGCACCCCGAGGACGGCGACCAGCAGGTCGGGGCAGCGGTCCAGGCAGATGCCGACCCGGCGGTCGGGGCCGACTCCCAGGGCGCGCAGATGGTGGGCGAGGCGGTTCGCCGCCTCGTTGACCTCGCGGTACGTCCACGTCCTGGCGCCCCTGACCAGGGCGGGGGCGTCCGGGGACGCGGCGGCGCGGGCCTCGAACGCGGTGTGCAGGCACACGTCGTGCGGGAGGTCCGTGCCGGTGGCGTTCCACTCGACGAGCATGCGGTGCAGCTCGGCCTCCGGGAGCAGCCGCAGCGCGGAGACCGGACGGTCCGGGGCGGCCAGCGCGTCGTCCAGCAGGGTGCGGTAGCCGGCCAGCAGCCGGACCACGGTGTCGTGGTCGAACAGGGCGGGCGCGTACCGCAGTTCGGCGGTGCCGGGCGGGTGCAGGACGAGCTCGAACTCGTCCGGCTGGGTCGCCGCCCGGTCGGTGGCGGCGGTGGCCCGGGTCAGCTCGGTGAGGGTGGAGGACGCCGTGACGGCGCAGGTCAGGTGTATCGCGCCCCTCTCCGGTGCGCGGGCGGCGAAGGTGAACTCGGGCTGGCCCGTCCAGCGGTGCAGCAGCGCCGTGAACGCGGCCAGCAGCAGGTCGTCCGGCGCGGTGCGGGCCGCGGGGCCGAGCCGCACCCGGGCGGTGGCGGTGCGGGCCGGGGCGGCTTCGGGCAGCCGGGGCCGGTCGGCCGGCAGCAGCGCGGGAGGCGCGGGGCGGCGACCGGCCGGGGCGGGGGCGTGGCGGGAGGCGTTCGGGGTCAAGGCCGCTCTCCTGGGGCGAGATCGGGGACGTCGGCAGGGATGTCGGCAGGGATGTCGGCGGGGGCGGTGAGCGCGAAGGGCAGCGGGTGGGTGCGGCAGAGGGCGGCCACCTCGGCGCGCACCCGGTCGCGGACCGCCGGGTCGGTGCGGTACTCGGTGTCCGAGCGGACGGTGGTCGCGGTGAGCACGTCGTGCAGGAGACCGGCGCAGACCCGCATCTCGGCGGGCCCCATGCCCCGCTGCGCGAGCACGTTCGTGCCCAGCCGCAGGCCGCCGGCGACGAGCGGCGGTTTGACGTCGCCGGGGATGCGGTTGCGGTTGGTGAGGATCCCGCAGTCCTCCAGGGCCCGTTCGGCGACCACCCCGGTCATGCCGCGTACGGCCATGTCGAGCAGCACCATGTGGTTGTCGGTGCCGCCGGTCAGCACCCGGTGGCCGAGCCCCGCCAACTCACCGGCGAGCGCCGCCGCGTCGTCGACGACGAGCCGCATGGTCTCCTTGAACGCCGGTTCCGCCACCGACTTGAGCGCGTGCGCCTTCGCGGCGATCGACGCCGGGCTCGGGGTGCCCTGCGACTGCGGGAACACCGCCCGCTGCATCAGCCGGTCCAGCGGGGTACGGCCGTCGGGCCCGGCGGTGCGGTGTTCGCGGCCGATGAGGATCAACCCCCCGCGCGGGCCGCCCAGTTGCTTGTACGTGCTGGTGGTGGTGACGTGCGCGACGTCGATGGGGCTCGGGTGCTCGCCCGCCGCCACCAGACCGGCGATGTGCGAGATGTCGGCCACGAGGAAGGCCCCGACGGAGTCCGCGATCGCCCGGAACCGGGCGAAGTCGAGCATCCGCGGATAGGCGCTGGCCCCCGCGATGAGCACCTTGGGGCGGTGCAGCCGGGCCAGTTCGGCCGCCTGCTCGTAGTCGACCAACCCCCCTTCGTCCAGGCCGTAGTGGACGGCCCGGTAGTGGCGCCCGGTCACCGAGGCGGCCGACCCGTGGGTGAGATGCCCCCCGGAGTCCAGGTCGAGGGCGAGCAGGACCCCGCCCGGGGGCAGTAACGCGGCCAGCACGGCCTGGTTCGCCGAGGAGCAGGAATGCGGCTGGACGTTGGCGTAGCGCGCGCCGAAGGCATGCCGGGCCCGGTCGGCGGCCAGCCGCTCCACCCCGTCGAACCGGCCCGCGCCGGGGTGGTAGCGGGCCCCCGGATAGCCCTCGGCCGTCACGTTCGACAGGGCGGCCCCGCCCGTGGCCAGCACCGACGGGCTCGCGGCACTGGAGGACGCCACCATCGCCAGCGTCGCCGTCTGCTCCTCCACCTCCCGGTCGAGCAGCACGGCCAGTTCGGGATCGGTGCGGTTCAGCAGCTCCGCCCCGTGGCGCAGGAGCAGGGCCTGCGCGGAACTGTCGACAGCGGAGGGGGCGTTGTGTCTGCGGTTCGAGGTCGTCGTCATGGCTGACGGAGTGTCAAGCATGGGTCCCCGTCCCCTTCTTGGCCGCCGTCAGGGTGTCGACGGCCGTGGCGATGGAGGCCACCGTGGCGCCGCCGTACAGCAGCCGGACGTTGACCTTGACGCCGAAGTGCTTGTTCAGGCGGCTCACCACGCGCATCGCCTGGAGCGAGTTGCCGCCCAGCGCGAAGAAGCTGCCGTCGGCCCCGATCCGGGGCATGGACAGGACGGCGCCGAACACCTCGGCGACCTTCTCCTGCGTCGCGGTCGCCGGGGCGACGAAACCGGCCGCGCCGTCGGCCGCCGCGGACACCGGAGCGGGCAGCGCGCTCCGGTTGATCTTGCGGGCCGGGGTCAGCGGGAACTCCGGCAGTTCCACCCACGCCGTCGGCACCATGTACTCGGGCATCGTGCGGCCCAGATGCTCGCGCAACTCGGCCACCGTCGGCGAGGTGTCGCCGAGCACCGTGTAGTAGGCGACGAGCTGCTTCTCCCCGCCGTCCTCCCGCAGCAGAACCAGCGCCATCCGGATCTTCGGGTGGGTCAGCAGCCCCGACTCGATCTCCCCGAGCTCGATGCGCAGGCCGCGCAGCTTCACCTGGTTGTCCAGCCGCCCGATGAAGTCGATCTGGAGATCGCGCGTCCAGCGCACCAGGTCGCCCGTGCGGTAGACCCGGCCCCCGCTGCCGTCGCCGAGGAACGGGTCGGGCACGAACTTCTCGTCCGTCATCTCCGGCAGGTTCAGATAGCCGCGCGCCAGGCCCTCGTCGCCGCCGATCAGCAGCTCGCCCGGCACGCCGACCGGCACGAGGTTGAACTCCTTGTCGACCACGTAGTGCAGCCGGCTGAACTCGGGCCGGCCGATGGGCGGCGACGACTGCCACTCCCGGTGCTCGCACAGGTACTCGGTGGTCGCGACCGACGCCTCGGTGGGCCCGTAGAGGTTCACGAACTTACGGCCCGGCAGGTTCCACTTGTTGACCAGCTCGGCCGGCAGGGCCTCCGCGCCGCCCATGATGTACTTCAGGTCCGGGTACGGCCCCGCCTCCACCACGGACAGGATCGCGGGCGACAGCCCGGCGTACGTGACCCGCTGATCGCGGATCAGCGCGCCCAGGGACTCCGGCGACGAGGCGTCCTCCGGGGCCACCAGCACCATCGCCGAGCCGCTGATCAGACCGGCGAAGATCTCGCCCTGCGACATGTCGAAGGTCAGCGCGGGCAGTTGCAGCAGCCGGTCGGTGTGGCCCCACTCGCCGAAGCTGCGCCGGTACGCCTCGATGAACATGCGCAGACCGCGCTGCTCGATCATCACGCCCTTGGGCCGGCCGGTCGACCCCGAGGTGTAGAGGACGTACACCAGGGACGTCGGCTCCGCCCACTCCGTCAGCGGGACGTCGTCCGGCTGCGCCTCTACGACGTCCCAGTCGGCGTCGATGCGCAGGCTCTCCCAGCCGCACGAGTCCGGCAGGTCGCCGAGCGCCGCCTCCCGGGTGATGACCAGCGGGGTCGCGGTGTCGCGCAGCATGTGGTCGAGCCGGGCGTCGGGGTGCGACGGGTCGATGATGGTGTACGCGGCGCCGGACACCATGACGCCCAGGATCGCCACCAGCGCGTCCAGATCGCGGTCCATCGCGATCGCCACGACCTGCTCACGCTCCACACCCCGGGAGCGGATGTAGCGCGCGAGCTTCCCGGCCCGCCGCATCAGCTCGCCGTACGTCAGGTCCACGCCACGGCAGACCGCCGCGACCAGCTCCGGGTGCTCCTCCGCGATCCGGGCGATCGTCGCGTGCACCGGCTCCGTCGGATAGTCGAAGTCGGGGCCGCGCCCCACCGCGAGGAGTTCCTCGCGCTCCGCGTCGGACAGCAGCGGCAGCGCGGACACCGGGGTGTCCGGGGCGTCCGCCGCGGCCGTCAGGACCGTCCGGAAGTGGTCGATCAGGGCCTCGACGCGCCAGCGGTCGTAGAGGTCGGTCGCGAACTCGACGATCAGGCGCAGCCGTTCGGCCCCTTCGACGAAGCTGAACGACAGGTCGAACCGGGAGCGGGTGCCGGCCACCGCGATCGTCTCGGCGGTCAGGCCCGCCAGTTGGAAGGCGTCGCCGGTGGTCGTCTCGCCGAGCAGTTGGCAGGCGATCTGGAACAGCGGGTTGCGGCCCGCGTCCCGGACCGGCTGCACCCGGTCCACGACATGGTCGAACGGCACGTCCTGGTTGTCGTACATGTCGAGGTTGGCGTCGGTGATGCGGTCCAGCAGCTCGGCGAAGGTGACCCCGCCGGACAGGTCGGAGCGCAGCACCGTCATGTTGATGAACAGGCCGACGACGTCCTCGAGTTCGGGGTCGGTACGGCCGAGCATCGGCACCCCGAGGGCGATGTCGGCCTGGCCGCTGTACCGGCTCAGTACGACGTTCAGCGCGGCGGCGACCACCATGTACAGCGACGCGCCTCGCTCGTGCGCCAACGCGCGTGCCTTGGTGAGGAGTTCGGCGGGGAAGTCGACGACGAAGGTCTCGCCGCCCTGGGTGGGCTCGGCCGGTCGCAGCCGGTCGGCGGGGAGTTCGAGCGCTTCGAGTCCGGCCAGCCGCTCCTGCCAGAACTTGAGCTCCTCCTCCCAGACGCCCTCGGCGCGCTGTCGCCGCTGCCCCTTGATGTGGTCGTCGTAGCCGACCGTCAGCTCCGGCAGGTCGGGGGTGCGGCCGGCCGCGAGATCCCCGTACGCCTGGGATATCTCGCGGCTGATCACGCCGCCGGACCAGCCGTCGGTGACGATGTGGTGGAAGCCGAGGCAGAGCACGTGCTCCTCGGGGGCCAGCCGGAACAGCTTGAACCGGGAGACGGGCCCCGCGGCGAGGTCGAACGGGGTGTCGGCCTCGGTCTGGAGCGCCGCGCTCAGCGCGCTCTCCGCCTCCTCGGGGGAGCCGAGGCCGGAAAGGTCCTCAAGGGGCAGCGGCCGGTGCTGTACCGGGGAGACCACCTGGTAGGGGACGCCGTCCGCCGAGTGGAAGGTCACCCGCAACTGCTCGTGGCGGGCCACCAGCACGTCGAGGGACTGCTCCAGCGCGGGCACGTCCAGCGGGCCGCGCAACCGGTAGGCCTGGATGACGTTGTAGGTGGTCTCCCCGGGACTCATCTGGTCCAGGAACCACAACTGCTCCTGCCCGAAGGACAGTTGGATACGTGACTCGGCGGCGGGGAGCGAGGCGTCGCTCATCGTCGGACTCCAATCGGCTGGTTCACGGGGTCAGCGGGGCAGGGGAGTTGGGCCGGAGCACGGGGGCCCGAGTGCGGTCTCCACGGGGCCTGAGTACGGTCTCCACGCGGCGCAGGCCTTCGGTGACCGCCTCGGGGGAGCGGGCGAAACAGACGCGGAAGCCGTCGCTGGCGCCGAGCGTCTCGCCGGGCATGAGCAGGACGCCCAGGTCCAGCGCCCGGCGGCACATCGTGAGGGGCTCCTCGCCGGTGCCGAGCCAGAGCCAGGCGAACGGGGTGCCCTCCGGTTCCACCAGGGTCACCGCGTCCGCGTTGCGCAGGGCGAACTCCCTTACCAGGGACAGTCCTTGACCGGTGAGCGCGTGATAGGACCGCAGATGGCGGTCGCGGTCGGCCAGCACCTCGCGGGCCAGCGTCTCGCACAGCACCGAGTTGGAGATGGTGGACAGGAACTTGCGCTCGGCGCAGCCCTCCACCACGGCCGGCGGCCCGTACAGCCAGCCCACCCGCAGCCCCGGGAACCCGTACACCTTGGACAGGCTGGACACGGAGATCACCCGGCCGCCGCCGTCGAGCGCGGCGGACCGGGACAGGTCGAGCGCGTACTCCTCGTCGAGCAGCAGATGGGCGCCAGTCCGCGAGGCGAGGGCGACCAGGGCGCGCAGGTCGCGCTCCGCGATGCGCCGACCGGTCGGGTTGCAGGGGCTGTTGGCCACGATCAGCCGTACGTCGGGCCCGGCGACCGCCTCGGCGGCCTCGACGTCGAAGCTCAGGTCGGGGCGGAACCCGACGAGATCGACCTTGCAGCCCAGCACGGCCGGCACGTCCCAGGACTGCTGCCAGCCCGGCCGGAAGCCGATCACCCGGTCGCCGGGGGCCAGCAGCGTCGCGTACACGAGGTAGAGGGCCTGTTGGGCGCCCTGCGTGATGAGGACCGACTCGGGCCGTCCGCCGTACAGTGCGGCCACCGCCTCGCGCAGCGCGCCCAGGCCGTGGTCGTGGCCGTAGTCCAGTTCCAGACCGGCGGGGAGGGTGAGGTCGTCGAGGAGCCCGGGGAGCATGTTGCTGTCGCCGAGGTCGATGTCGAAGCGCCCGGCGGCGTCCTCGAAGACCCACCGCTGCATCGGGTAGTCGCGGGAGCGCCCGGCGGGTGTGGGGGCGGGGGCGGGTGTGGGTGCGGGCATGGTCACCGGGTCGCCCCCGCTCTCGCGGGTGCCGCCGTCGCCGGTCGGTCGCGTCGGTCGAGTCGGTCGAGCTGTTCGAGTCGGTCGAGGCGGGTGCGCAGTGCGGGGGCGAAGGTGCCGACGGCGACCTGTTCGGCGTCGCCGGTCATGGTGACCCGGCCGTCCGCCCCCACGGTGATCTCCACGCCGCCCCCCGGCATCCGGACTTCCACCCGCTCGTCGCACAGCCCGAGTTCACGCGCGGCGGACGCCGCGGCACAGGCGCCGGCGCCGGACGCCGTCACATAGCCGGCGCCGCGCTCGAAGACCTCGACCTCCATCACGGTCCGGTCCACCATGCGCGCGAACTGCACGTTGGTGGCCTGCGGGAAGCGGGGGTGCCGGGCGATCCTCGGGCCGAGCAGACGGGCCAGCCGCGGGGTCGGCGCGTCCACCAGGACCACGGTATGCGGGTTGCCGTTGGACACACAGGTGACGACCAGCCGTTCCCCGTCCACCGTCAGCGGCACGGACACCGCCCGGCCGGGGTACGGGGTGCCGTCCTCGGCGAGCAGCGGCAGCTCGGCGGCGTCGAAGCTCGGGCAGCCCATGCCGACCTGGACGCGCCCCGCGGCGGCGTCCAGGATCCGTACCGGACTCTCGCCCGCGGCCGTGCGCAGGGTGAACTCCCGCCCCTCCCACGCCCCGCCGCCCGGTTCCTGCGCGGCCAGGTGCAGGGCGAACATGCGCAGGCCGTTGCCGCTGCGGCCGCAGTCGGAGCCGTCGGAGTTGTACAGGGCGAGCGGCACGGGCACGCCGGCCCGGGGCTGCTCCAGCGGCCCGTACAGCACACCGTCCGCCCCGATGCCCCGGCGGCGGTCGCAGACCAGCCGGATCGCCTCGGGGCTCACGGCGAAGTCGGTGTGGCGGGGATCGATCACCAGGTAGTCGTTGCCCGCGGCCTGGTACTTGAAGAAGTCGGTCATGGCTGATCTCCCTCCGCTGCTGGACGCGGCGGAGCACCGGGGCGTCGTGACGGCCCGGGGCTCCACCGCGTTCCGGTTCCAGGAGCTACTTCGCGTCCGCGTCCGTGTTCTCGGCCGCGTTGTCGTCCGTGTTCTCGTCGTCGGAGAGGGCGGCGGCGTCGTGCTCCTCGCCGTACCACTTCTCCGCCCACCGCGAGAACGCGATGATGACGATGTCCCGGTGGCCCGGACCGCCGTCGCCGGAGAGCACGTCGGTGACGTCGTGGGCGAGCGCCCGGTCGTCCAGCAGGACCGCCTGCCCCGGTTCGAGCGTGCCGGACCAGAACGGCGCGTCGGCCCCGGAGCGCCACAGCCGGGTGGTGCCGCCCGCCACGTTCACCTTGTCGAGGATCGCGATCATGACGAACTCGTGCCCGTCGTGGTGCACGCCCTCCGGGGTGAGCGGGCCGGGCTTGCCGCCGTCGGCGCGGGTGCGGTTCTGGTGGACGTTGATCTGCCAGTCCTCGGAGCGGTCGAGGCCCAGTTCCCGGATGCCGGCCTCGATCAGCGGGGTGAAGTCCACCTTGATCGGCTCGTAGACGCGGCGGATGCCGCCGCCGACCGAGTTGAACTTCTTGTACGTCGTGTAGTCGCGGTGCGCGAGCCGGTCGAACGACCAGGCGTGCTCGCCCTGCGGGCTCAGCCGGTACTGGGAGAAGCGTTTGAAGCGGGTGCCGTTGCCCATGTACTCGTCGACCGGGCAGTCGTCGTAACTGGGCAGGATGTCGGCCGAGACATCCGGCAGGTCGATGATGACGAACCCTTCACTGCCGAGCGGCATGTCTGTCCTCCAGACGGAGTGGTGAGGTGGTGGGGCGTCAGACGGCGGCGGACGGCATGCGCTCGTCCAGGTACGCGGCGGAGGAGTTGAGCCGCCACAGGATGCCGCGCGCGATGGCGCGGCGCATGTACGCCGACTCGGCGGCGGGCAGCACCACGTTGTGGAACCAGCCCTGCGCGTGCTGGGAGTCGATGGTGATGTGCAGCCGGTGGTAGGTGATCCCCACCTCCGGCAGCCCGAGGCGCTCCCAGGCGTGCACGACCTGCACGAACCGGTCCGGCGCCATCCACTCGGTCATCCCCAGGAAGCCGACCGCCTCCGGGTACAGCGAGCGGTGCCGGCACAGCATGACCGCGAGGTTCCCGTTGAGCAGCGAGGTCGCGGTGAGCGAGCGCTCCAGCTCCTCCTCCGAGATCTCGAAGACCTCGAAGATCTTGTTGAAGAGGGTGGTGTGGACCTCGGCGGGCTTGCCGTTGCCCATCTCGTCCCAGAAGTTGGCGGCGATCTCCATCTTGGCCTCGCCGGCGGTGCCCACCTGCATCAGCGCGAGCAGGTCGTCGAAGCGGCCGTCGACCACCGACTCCTGCATCACGTAGTTGCGCAGGTCGCTCTCGGTGGCCGTGTTGCGGATGAACTCGTGGTAGTAGGGGTGCTTGTACACCCGGTGGCCACGGGCCAACTGCTTCAGCCAGGTCAGGTACGCGCGCGGTTCCGCGGGCGCTTCGTCGAGCAGCCCCGGATCGATGAGCCGGTCCTGCGCCTCGGCGGTGGCGGTCTCCAGCAGCCGGCCGATCTCGTACACGGCGACGGATCCCTCGGCGGTCTCGCCCAGCGGGATCTTCGTGTAGAGCTGGTAGATACGGTCGAGCAGGTACTGCTGCGCGTACAGGGCGCTCGTGTCGCCCATGGCCGCCGCTCTGTTGATGTCGCCGACCTCGCCCAGGACGCGGTCCCGCTCGCCGCCGGACAGGACGGAGTCGACCTTCCCGGGCGCGGAACCGAGCCATGAGCCGATCGTGTCCACGGTGGCCAGGAACGGGTCGCCGGTTGCCGCCCGACCCTTGGAGCTGCCGACTTGTGGCATGAGTTTTCCCCCTATGGATTCACTTGGGTCTAGCTGATCTATCGGATCTATCTGATCTACCTGGTCTATCGGATCTCTTGGATTCACTGGACGAATGGAATTTCGGCTTCAAGTTATTCGCCGTCGCCCGGAAGGGAGCGCCGCAAGCAAGCTCTGCGAGGCAGCTCTGTAAGGCCGTTCCGGAACGCCCTCCCCCTGTTTGTCGCCCGTGCCGTGAACGTGACTCCGGCCCGCCGTTCCTGATACGGGGACTGCCCGACGGAACGGCGACGCAAGACGTGATCCGGCCTTTGTTTCCGGCCCCTCCACGTCGACGGAACCCGGCCGTGCGGCAGGCCTCGGCCATTCTGCGGCGGCCGCTCTGGACGAAGTCTGTATACCGTCTCGGATGGCTGCGGCCCGCCCGGGCCGGTGCCGTTCGATCGGGTACGGAGGCGGAGCGCGGCATTCCGTCATCTGCGGAAGGGAGTTGTCATCAGGGTGAATTACCATCGAGGCGAACGCGAAATGCAGGAGACGCTGGGCAGATCGGCCGAGGCGGACCGATCTTCGAGAGTGATCCGGAGCGGTCTGACGGAGGTTCTCGCGGCCTTTGTCGGAATGCAGAGTCTGGCGGTGCTCGGGTCGGCCGATTCCGCCGGTCTGATCTGGGCCTCGGCCGTTACAGGACCGCCGGGATTCGCAAAGGGAACCGGCCCGCATTCGCTCTCCTTGGCCCTGGACCGGGAGCGACTTCCGCTGCCGCTGTCCCTGCGAATCGGGGACGGCCCTTTCGAGATCGGTCTGCTCTTTCCCGACGGGCGTACGCGGCTACGGCTCAGGGTCAACGGAATCGCCCGCTCCACCGCGCGCGGGATTGCGATCGAAACCACCCAGGTCTTCACCAACTGCCCCGGGCGACTGCGCCGCCGCACCGGCCCGGCCCGCCCTCCCCTCGCCTGCGGACCGACCTCGTCCGGCGAGTCGCTCACCCCGGACCAACAGGCGTGGATCACGGCGGCGGACACGTTCTTCATCGCCACGGCCTCGGACACGGGCGCCGCCGACGCCAGTCACCGGGGCGGCGATCCCGGCTTCGTCGAGGTGCTGTCGCCGACCGAGCTGATGTGGCCGGAATACCCCGGTAACTCGATGCTCATGACGCTCGGCAACCTCGTCCTCAACCCACGCGCCGGCGCGCTGTTCCTCGACGAACGCACCGGTACGACGCTCCAACTCACCGGCACCGCCCACGTCCTGCTGACGGACGGCGAGCCGAGGGTCCGGTTCGAGATCACGCGGGTGGTGCAGCGGGGGCGGGAGCAGGAGTGAGAGCGGGCTGTGTGACGCGCGGGGCGTCGACTCATCACGATTCGTGATCGGCGTGAGAGCGGATTGCGCCTTGGACGCCTGGTGGGCGGCTGCTGGACTTGACCCATGACGGAGCGCCCGCGCGGTGACCCGCGCAGGCCCACCGTCCGTTCCTCACCACCCTCACCACCCTCACCACCCTCATCACCCTCATCACGCTTATCACCCTCACCACCCTCAGGCCCGATCCGGAGACGTACATGCCTCTCATCCAGGTTCAGCAGACCCCCGGCAAGACCACCGAGCAGAAGAGCGAGCTCGTCCGCGAGCTGACCGAGGCCTATGTGCGGGCGACCGGCAGCAAGCCGGAGAGCGTCTGGGTGACCGTCCAGGAGATCGCCACCGACAGTTGGTCGATCGCCGGGGAGACCCTCGCGGAGCGCGCGGCGAAGCGCTGAGGCGTCGCCCTCTTTCCTTCAACTGCCGCGCAGTAGACGGAAGTTGAACGCCGTAGACCGCCGTTCCGGGTCGGGCACCCCCGTACCGGCCCGGAACGGCACCCCACTGCCTCCTTGACCCCAGGGAAGTCCGTTCATGACGACCACTACGACCACCACGCCCGCAACGAACGCCGCCGCTCCGGCCCGCACCTCCTACGCGCTGCTGCTCGCCGTACTGTGCTCGCTCAACGCGGGCGGTCTGTTCGCCTCCGACATCAACCTGCCGGGTGTGCCGTCCACCGCGCACGCCCTGGACGTCCCGGTCTCGTCGGTCCAGTGGACCTTCAGCGCGTTCATGATCGGCATCGCGATCTCCCAGGCGGTGTACGGACCCCTGTCGGACGCGTACGGCCGCAAGCGGGTCATCGTCTCCGGTCTGGGCGTCTTCGTCGTCGCGTCGGTGCTGTGCGCGGTGGCGCCCACCGTCGAGTTCTTCGGCGCCGGACGGCTGCTCCAGGCACTGGGCGCCGGATCCGGCATGGTGATCGGCCGCGCCGTCATCAGCGACCTGTACGAGGAGAAGGACGCGGCGCGGATGTTCGCCACGGTCATGCCGATCGTGGGCGTCTCACCCTCCGTCGCCCCCCTCGTCGGCGGCTATCTGACCACGTACGTCAGTTGGCGGGCGCCGTTCGTGGTGACCGCGCTGATCGGGCTGCTCACCCTGATCGCCATGGTCGCGTGGGTGCCGGAGAGCCTGCCGCCCGAGCGCCGCAGCCGGCATCTGGGGGCCACGCTGCGCGGCTACCCGCGGCTGCTCGCGCACCCTCTCTTCTGGGCCTACACCCTCAACCTCGTGGTGGCCTACGGCGGTTACTTCGGCTACCTGGCCGCGTCCCCGCTGATCTTCCAGAAGCTGGGGCTGGCCACGGTGACCACGAGCTACTGCTACATCACCGTCTCGGTGGCCTACGTGGCGGGGAATCTGACCTCGCGGTCGCTGGTCCGCAACCATCCGGTCAACCGGCTGCTGTGGTGGGGGCACGCCGTCTTCTTCACCGGCGCGCTGCTGATGCTCGGGCTCGGGCTGAGCGATGTGGGCGGACGCTGGGGGCTGCTCGTGCTGGCCTTCATGCCGGTGATGACCTTCG
The DNA here is from genome assembly GCF_900110755.1 of Streptomyces sp. yr375. Taxonomy (GTDB): domain Bacteria; phylum Actinomycetota; class Actinomycetes; order Streptomycetales; family Streptomycetaceae; genus Streptomyces. Next base: position 88,301 of record NZ_FOFF01000023.1, on the reverse strand, counting down.
GCAACGGATTCCTGCTGCCGCTGTCGATGAGCGCGGGCGTGACCACCTTCCGGTCCACCGCCGGTTCCGCGTCCGGACTGATGGGCGCACTCCAATTGCTCGGTGCGTCACTCGGCATTTTCTGCGTCAGCAGGCTTCCCTCGGGCGACCTGTTCAGCCTCGGGTGGTTCGTCCTGGGTGCCGCGCTTCTGGGAGTCATGGCCTTCCGGCTCTTCCTGACGCTGGCCGCCCGTCGCGACGGGGACACCGGGCAGGCGGCTCGCGCAACGCAACGTAACGTATAGGAATAGTAAGCTTTCCCCGCTGCTCCGCCCGATCGTGAGATGATCGTTTCCGTATACAGGAAGCACGGGGGTGCGCGCGGGTGGAGCTACGTCAGGTTCAGTACTTCGTTGCCGTGGCCGAGGAGCTGCATTTCGGCAGAGCCGCGGAACGGTTGAATATCGGCCAGCCGGCGGTGAGCCAGCAGATACGGCGGCTGGAACGCGAGTTGAAGGTACTTCTCTTCGATCGCTCCCGCCGTTCCGTACAACTCACTCCGGCCGGTCGGGAACTGCTGGCGGAGGGGCAGGAAATTCTCCGCGCGGTCGATGTCTTCACCGGCCTCGCCAGAAGAATGTCGGCGCAGGAAAGCGACACCTTCCGGCTCGGTATCAGCTCGGCTCTCGGGCGGCGCCTCGACTATTTCCTGGACGCGTTCCCCCGGGACGGGACAGACACCCGCTTCGAATTCCAGACACTCGGCGCACCGGAGCGCCTGGAGGCGCTGCGGGCCGGCGCGCTGGACGCCGCCTTCATCCGGGGCGTCGACAGCGCGCCCGGCCTGACGCTGCTCACCCTGTGGTACGACCCGCTGGTGGTGGTGCTGCCCGCCGCGCACCCACTCGCCGAAAAACCGGTGCTCGACCTGCGGGATCTCGCCGAGGTGCCGCTGCGGATCGCCGACCGCAGGGACAACTCCGTGCTGTACGACACGGTCGTGTCCGCGTGCCGGGAGGCGGGCTTCGACCCGGTGATCGGCCCGCCGTTCACCGGGCTCCAGGACACGCTGGCGGAGATCGGGTCGGGCTCGGCCGGCTGGACGCTGGTGTACCCGACGGCGATCGGCGCGGTCTCTTCGCGACGGATCGCACGCAAAGAGCTGGCTGATTCCCCGATGACGATCCGAATGTCCCTCGCCCTGCGCCAGGATGCCGACCCGGGGCGATTTTCGCTGTTTTCCGAGGCGTGTTCCGAGGTGCGCCGTAAGGTCGCCGAGGAGAATTCGGTCATTCTTTCCGGGCTGGTTCGGCCACCCGTCGAGTTCACACAACCGTAAATAATTCGAGCTTGCTCCGCCGGTATCGGCGAGATAACGTTCATCGTGCTTTCGGAAACGACCGCACCACAGAAACTCCGGACCCGTCCAGGCAGTTATTCCTTGGCCATTACTTAGTCATTCTTTGGTCATTCATTCTGGAATCTGCCGATGGGCTGCGCGGGTCCGTCGAAGCGTAATACCTGGCAAATGAGGCGCGGGGGATGTCGCCTGTGTGCCGGTGTCCGGTGCCTGATGTGTGACGTCAGGCACCTGATGTCCGGTGTCCGGATATGGACCACCCCCTGCCCTTGCAGTCGATATCTCGGACAGTCAACGGAGGAGACATGGTCACCAATCTCGATGTGACGCTGCGGGACGGGGGATACCGGAACAACTTCGGCTTCTCCCTCGAATACGCCCTGCATCACGCCCGGGAGAGCGTCGCGGCCGGTGTCGAGTGGGTCGAAATCGGATACCGCAAGGGTTCCTTCCAGCCGAAGCCGGACCTGGGCCTGACGGGCACGGGGGCCGACGACTACATCCGCGCCGTGGCCGAGGTCGTACCGCCCGAACGCATCTGCATGATCCTGCACCCGAAGAACATCGTCGACGACGACCTCACGCAGATGTTCGAGGCCGGCGTCCGGCTGGTGCGGTTCTGCCTGCCCTCGGGCACGCCGGAACCCGGGCTCGCCATGCTGCGCAAGGCCGCGGACATCGGCTTCACCACCACGGTCAACATCACCCGCGTCAGCCAGCTCGACCGCAAGAGACTCGTCGCGCTCTCCGGGCTGTCCGAGGACGCCGGCGCGGACGTGATCTACCTGGCGGACTCCAACGGCAGCCTGCTGCCGGACGAGGTCTCCCGCCTGGTCACCCTGGTGCGCTCGGTGACCGGTTCGGCCATCGGCCTGCACGCCCACAACAACCTGGGCCTGGCCCTGGCCAACGCCATCGCGGCGGTCGAGGCGGGCGCCACCTGGATCGACTCCTCGGTCCTGGGCATGGGCAAGGGCCCGGGCAACCTGATCACCGAACAGTGGCTGGCCTACCTGGCCCGCACCGGCCGGACCACCGCTCCGCACGGCCAGGGTGGCTCGTACGGCTCGTACGACCTCGGCAGGGTGCTCACCCTCGCCCACCGCATGGAGTCCGAGATCCCCGAGGCCAGGCCCTCGCTGCCGCTGCCCGATCTGGTCCTGGGCCACTTCGACCTGTCCGTCGAGGAGCGCGCCAAGCTGCCCGCCGACCACATCGGCGCGGCCTTCAGCGCCGCGCGCGAACTGACCTCCGTGGCGGTCGCGGCGTGACATCGCCTTCCGCGCCACCGGTGCCGACGCCCGCCACGGCGCCGGCACCGGTGGCGGCACCGGCCCCGACCCCGGTCGCCGTGCGGCTGGGCGGCGAGCGGCTGGGCGACGAGCGGGCCCTCGGCACCGCGGCCGTCCTCTCCCCGGTCATGGCCCGCTGGGACGAGGGCGCCTTCCTGGCGCCCGTCGCCGCCGCGCTGACGGCGGGCCACCGGGTGACCGTGTACGACACGCTGTCCCTGTTACGCGACGGCGACGACCTGCAGGCCCTCGCCGAACGCTGGGCCGGGGTGCTCGCCGCCGCACCCGTCGACCTGCTCGTGGGCAACGCCCTGGGCGGCGCCGTGGTCCAGCATCTCCTCGCCCACCCGTGGACCCACCGGGCGCACGTCGTCCTGCTCTCCGCCCCCACCGTGGCCGACGACGCGCTCGACGCCACCCTGGAACGCGTCGCCGCAGCCGTCGAAGCGCACGGCACGGCGACCGCGCTGCGGCTGCTGCACGAGGTGGTACGCGGTCCGGCGGACCCCGTCACCTCGTACGACGACGCCCCGCACCGCGCCGACGACCCGGCGGCCGGACGGCGGCTCGCCGACGGCCTGCGACTGCTGCGGCGCGCCGACGCCCGCCGCACCGTCGAGCGGTTCCCCGGCCGGCTGCTGCACGTCCACGGCGCCGAATCCCGCCTCGTCCAGGGCCATCACCTGGCCACGGGACCCGCGCACACCCGCGTCGCCGTCCCACGGGCGGGCATGCGGCCGCACACCGACCAGCCGGACCACGTCCGCCAGGCCATCACCGCGTTCCTGGCCCCCGACCAACCCGAAGACAAATATGAAGAGGGCGTATGACAAGTAAGACCATCGCGGTCCTGCCGGGCGATGGCATCGGTCCCGAAGTGCTCGACGCGGCCCTCCCGGTGCTCGACGCCCTCGGCCTGCCCCTCACCCTGGAACACGGCGACATCGGCTGGGAGTTCTGGCGCGCCGAGGGCGATCCGGTGCCGCAGCGCACCTGGGACCTCATCGGCCGCAGCGACGCCGTACTGCTCGGGGCCACCACGAGCATGCCGGGGCGCGAGGCGCTCGCCTGCCTCGAACCGGGTCTGCGCGAGAGCGCCGGGCCGTACGTGTCGCCCATCATCCAACTGCGCCAGCGTCTCGACCTGTTCGCCAACCTCCGGCCGGTCGAGAACCACCTCGGCGGGACCCCGTACCGCTTCTGCGTCGTGCGCGAGAACACCGAGGGCCTGTACGCCGGCCTCGACTGGGACCGCGTCCCCGACGAGCTGTGGCCGCTGGTCGCCGACCACCCCAACGCCCGCCGCAGCGGCCCCGACGGCACCACCGCGAGCGTGCGGATGCTCACCTCGCACGGCCTCGACCGCATCCTGCGCTACGCCTTCGACCACGCCCGCGCCCACGGGCACACCCGCGTCACCCTCGCCGACAAACCGAACGTCCTGCGGCGCAGCAGCGCCTACACGCGCGAGCGGCTGGAGGAGATCGCCGCCGGATACCCGGAGATCGAGTACGAGATCCTCAACGTGGACGCCGTCGCCCTGTGGATGGTCCGGCGTCCGGAACGCTTCGGCGTCATCGTCGCCGAGAACATGTTCGGTGACATCCTGTCCGACCTCGGGGCCGGTGTGATGGGCGGCCTGGGCCTCGCGCCCAGCGCCAACATCGGAGCGGGCGGCAACTACTTCGAACCGGTGCACGGCAGCGCCCCGGCCATCGCCGGCACCGGCCGGGCCAACCCGCTCGCCGCGTTCCTCACCATCGCCCTGATGCTGGAACACCTCGGATTCGCCGACGAGGCAGGCGAGTTGCGCACATCGGTCGCCCATGTCACCCGCCGCCGCGACCGGTTGACGTACGACCTCGGCGGTACGGCGACCACGGGGGAGTGCGCCGCCGCCGTGCTCGACGCCTGCCGCGCCGTGCCGCGGGCCCACACCGCCGCCGTCGTCACCGTCGGGGACGAACTGCTGCGGGCCGCCCTGGACGACACCAACGCCGGTGAGGCGTCCCGCAGGCTCGCCGCGCGCGGGGTGCCGGTCCGGATCCGGCACACCGTCGCGGACGACGAGGCGGCCATCGCGGACGCCGTGCGCGCGTCCATCGGCCGTGACGACGTCGTCGTGGTCCTCGGCGGCCTGGGCCCCACCTCGGACGACGTGACACGGGCCGGGGTCGCGCGGGCGCTGGGCCGCCCCCTGGAGCACCGCGAGGAGGCATGGCGGGGCGTGGTGGAACGGCTCACCCGCTTCGGTGTCGCCGTACACGAGGACAACCGCCGGCAGGCGCTGTTCCCGGAGGGCGCGCACCTGCTGCCCAACACGGGCGGCACCGCCTGGGGTTGTCGCCTGGACGTCCAGGACACCACCGTGGTGATGCTCCCCGGGCCGCCGCGCGAGTGCCTGCCGATGCTCGACACCGTGCTGGGCGACGGCCTCGGACACCTGCCCCGGCCGGACGCCGTCACCACCGTCTTCCGCCGCACGCTCGGCATCATCGAGGCGGACGCCGCAGCCGCCGTGGACGCCCTCGTCCGGGAACAGGGACTCACGGTCAGGCCCGCGTACCGCTGGCACTACCCGTACGTCGACGTGCGCGTCGACTGCCCGCCCGACGCCGCCGAGGAACTGGCGAAACGGCTGGACTCCGCCCTCGCCGAGTACGTCGTCACCGACCGGGACCGGACCGCCGTCCAGGAACTGGCCGCGCTGCTCGACGCCCGCGGCCTGGAACTCGACGTCGAGGACACCGTCACCGCCGGCCGCTTCACGGCCGACCTGGCCGCAGCCCGCGAATCGGAAACTGCGGCCACGGCATCCGCGCCCGGCGCCCGGCTAGCCGTCACCCTCGAGGGGACCTGGGACGGCGGTGGAGGCCCGGAGCTTTACACCGGCACGGTCCGCCTGCGATGCACGGTCCGTACGGGGGCCGGTGCCGGGACCGATGCCGGTTCCGGAGAGCACACACGCGAACTGACGATCCCCAACCGGGGCCCCGAAGTCGCGGCCTACGCAAGCCAGTTCACCGCCTGGACCATCGCCCGCACACTCACGGAGGAGACCGCATGACCACGGCCCCCGCCAACCCTTCCCTGGACAGCGAGTTGGGTGTCCGCCTGGCGCGACTGGACACGGCCGCGCTCTCGGACGCCATGGACAGCCTGCGCGCGGCGCCCTGCGTGCTGCCGGGCATCCGGCCCCGCACCCCCGGCACCACGGCGTTCGGCCCGGCGTTCACGGTCCGCTACCGGCCGGTCGAGGACGACAGCACGTTCCACAACGCCGCCAACTACATCGACGACGTGCCGCCCGGTTGCGTGGTGGTCGTCGACAACGCGGGCACCGGCGCCTGCACGAACTGGGGGTCCCTGCTCACGTCGGTGGCACTGCGCCGGGAGGTCGCCGCGACCGTCGTCCACGGTGCCGTCCGCGACGTGCGGGAGAGCCGCGAGCTCGGCTACCCGCTCTTCAGCACGGCCGTCAACATGGTCAGCGGCAAGAACCGGGTGGTGCTGGACCGCACCGGCGTCGCCGTGGACATCGCCGGCACCGTCGTCACCCCGGGCGACCTCGTCTTCGCGGACGACAACGGAGCGCTGCGCATCCCCGCCGACCTGGTCGAGGAGGTCGTACGCCGAGCCGAGGCGGTCGAACGCACCGAAAGCCGCATCCGCCAGGCCGCCCAGAACGGCACCCGCCTGGACGAGGCCCGCACCCGCTTCGGCTACGCACGCCCATGGGAAGACGCAGACGAGTCCGGAGACGGACAGGCCGGGGGCCACGATGACGGTCGCTGATCCGCGCCCCACGGCCACGACCGCAATTGCAACTGCAACCGTGTCGGCCAGGCAGGCACGCTTCATCGACGTCCACTACCACGTCGGCCCGGACGCCTACGTACGCCGGCACACCGCGGCCTCGGCCGGCGCGCGGTACGCCCAGCTCGGGGGATGGGTGGTCCTCAAGAACCACCTGGGGTCCACGGCGGCCCAGGCATGGGAGGCCAGGCAGCAGGGCCGGCCGGTCTCGGGATCGATCGTCCTCAACGACATAGCGGGCGGTCTGGACCCGCGGGTGGTGCGGCAGGCGGTCGTACAGCACGGGGAGGACAGCGGTCTGCGCCTCGTCGTCCACCTCCCCACGGTGACCGGACGCGCCCACACCAGCCGCCTGGCACGAACCCCCGCGCACCCGTTGCTGGCCCGGGACGGTCTGCGCCCGCTCACCGTCACGGAGGAGGGCGGCCCGCTCCGCCCCGAAGTGCGCGAACTGCTGCACATGGCCCGCGATCTGCCCATCGTGATCTCCACCGGCCACGCCGACGGACGCGAGGTCCGCCTGCTGGTCGAGGAGGCGGTACGGCTCGACGTACCGCGCCTGATGCTCAACCAGCCCGCCAACCCACTGACCGGCCTGACCTGTTCCGACCTGCTGGACATCGCGCAAGCGGAACAGGTCTACACGGAACAGACGGCGCTGACCTACCTCCTGGACTACCAGGACGAGGCCGACTTCTCCGCCGTCCTCGCCCGGGTTCCCCGCGTGGTCTACAGCTCCGACCTGGGACAGACCTCCCAGATGGACATCGGCTCCTGGGTGGCAAGCAGCCAGACATGGTTCACGGAAGCGGCCCTGCCCGAGGCAAGAATCACCGAGATAACCCGAGACGCCCCCTTGAGGATGCTCAGCCTCTGAGCCGACAGACATGAGCGGCGCGAGTCTCCGCCCACCAGCCGCCCCTCCCAAGGGAGGGCGGAGACTTGCGCCCCTGGCGGGACTCGAACCTGCGGCCAAGCGCCCGGAGCCAGGGCGTTCGACAGCGCTGACGCCGGAAACAACTCCACCATGAGGTATTTAGGTACTATGGCAGCGGAGGTGTTGACGATGACGGCGGCGGCAAAGTCGGTACGCCAATCCCCGCTGAAGGTGGACCCGGCGACGGACAAATTGATCAGCCAGGGCGCTCATTTCCTGGGGCTGACGAAGAAGGACCTGGTGGCCGAGGCGGTCCGGGTGTACCTGGAGCAGCGCCGTGAGGATCTGCGGTCCGGCATGGTGGAGGCGCTCAGTGTGCTGGATGGCTCGCTGAAATCGGATGTGATGCTGCTGACCGGGCTGACCGCGGAGGAGATCGACGCGGTCGGGGGAATCGAGGAATGAGCGGACCTGGCCCGCTGCGCCCGGCCCGCCCGACGCTGCGCTGCTTACGCGAGGATTTATGCCTCGCTGTGCCGCCGGTCACGGTGCCGCTGGCCGAGATCGACCACCCCGGTGCTGGCCAAGGCGTCCGAGCAGTTCGCGGACGAGGACGGCAAGCACGAACGCATCCGGTCCGTTGACGACCAGGTGCTGTTCAAGGTCAAGGTGCAGCGATGGCGCGGCGCGGTATTCCTGGACGCCGACCTGCCGTGGCTGGTCGCGGCGGGTCGGCGCGAGGACGGCTCGGGCGGTGATTTCCATGCAGCCCTGGAGGCCGACGGCCGCGCCGTCCGGGCTCGCTACAACGCGGAACATTCCGACGGGCTGAAGACCGCGACACACACCGCTCACCTCCTGCCCGCACGCGAGGACCACGTCCGGTACCGCGCCGAGGCCGGTGTCCACTTCGTGCGCCGTCTACGGGCGACTCTGCTGGACCTGGCGCACGCCACGCTGCGCGACGGCCGTGAGCACACACGCGAGTTCGACACCTTCACCCTCGGCCTCCAGGTGCGTGCGGACGACGGCCGCGAGACCTACCTCGCCGTCCGGATCACCGGCTCCGTACCGCCGAACCTGACCGTGCTGATCCTGCGCAACGTCCCCGGCTGCGAGGCCGAGGGCTGGTATCCGGAGTACGCCCTGCCGGAGCGGGACCTGCTCCCGGCCGAGCAGGCGTGGTCCAACCTCATGGACCCACGCGCGGCTGCCCAGGTGCTGGACGAGGAGCGGTAGCCAGGCATCTGTCAGCTCGAACTGCGGTCCCGATGCCGGGGTGTGTATCCCGATCGTGGACAGTCAAGGCGCTTGGTCTCACAGTGATGTGCATCCGGACATCAAGAAGCCCCTCGCGCGTTTCCGCAGGGAAAGGGTGTGGGCGCCCCCGGCAGGACTCGAACCTGCGGCCAAGCGCTTAGAAGGCGCCTGCTCTATCCACTGAGCTACGGGGGCCGGGTGTGGTGGCCGCGTACGTGCTGCCCGGGTGTGGGCTGATCCGTGACGTTGCCGGGGACAAGGATAGGGCTCCCGGTTCCTTGTCCTGGTTGCTTCACCTCCGTGGCTCAATGTGGAGGTTCGGTGAAGCGGTCCTGATAATCGCAGGCAGGTGCGAATCGTGCATCGCTTTTGGCGTCCACGGCTAGGGGTGTTGTGCACTCGTTATGCCTGGGCTGTGCCTCTGTCCCAGTCGTACCTTCCGTCCCTTGTGTCCTATCGGCGCGCAGACATGCCTATATGCTTCATAAATCCCCTAAAATTGGGCATTCTTCGCATGTGGTGACCTTGGACGTACGGCCTCAGCTGCTCGACGCACTCTCCGCACTTCGCGACCGTGTCGCCGCCGCACGCTTCCCGCTGCCCCTCGCGGGTGCTCCACGCGCGCGTGCCAACCGCGACGAACTGCTCGCCCAGCTAGACGACTATCTGGTGCCCCGGCTCAGGCAGCCCGAGGCGCCGCTGCTGGCCGTCGTGGGCGGCTCCACCGGCGCCGGCAAGTCGACCCTCGTCAACTCCCTGGTGGGACAGCGCGTCAGTGAGGCGGGCGTGTTGCGCCCGACGACACGGACGCCGGTGCTCGTGTGCCATCCGGAGGACCATCACTGGTTCAGCGGCATGCGGGTCCTCCCCGGCCTCACACGCGTGTGGGCGCCCCATCAGGAGTCGGCGGACGACCTGTTGCCCCCCGGCGAGCACGGCGGACGCGTGCTGCGCATCGAGACCGCCGACACCCTTCCACCAGGCCTCGCCCTCCTCGACGCGCCCGACATCGACTCCCTGGTGGCCGACAACCGCGTCCTGGCCGCCGAACTGATCTGCGCCGCCGACATCTGGGTGATGGTCACGACGGCCGCCCGTTACGCCGACGCCGTGCCCTGGCATCTGCTGCGTACCGCCAAGGAGTACGACGCCATGCTCGTGACCGTCCTCGACCGGGTGCCCCACCAGGTCGTCGGCGAGGTGTCCCGGCAGTACGGCGCGCTGCTGACCAAGGCCGGACTGGGCGACGTACCGCGTTTCACGGTGCCCGAGCTGCCCGAGTCCGCCTGGGGCGGCGGGCTGCTTCCGGCCACCGCCGTGGCACCGCTGCGGACCTGGCTCGTCCACCATGTCCAGGATTCCAACTCACGCCGTTACGCCCTGGCCCGCACGGCGCACGGCGTCCTCGACTCCCTCAAGGCCCGGCTGCCCGAACTGGCCGGCGCCACCGCCGCGCAGTACGCGGCCGCGCTCCGGCTCACCTCGGCCGTCGACGGGGCGTACGACAGCGAGTACGCGCGCGTGCGGGGCCGTCTGCAGGCCGGGGCCGTGCTCGCCGGCGACGCGCTCAAGCGCTGGCGGGCCTTCCCCCTGGACTGCGCCGCCGACGAACTCCTCGACGCCCTGGTGGAGAGCCTCGGCGCGCTCCTGCTGTGCGCCGTCACCGCCGCCGACGAGCGCGTCGACGAGGCCTGGCGGCGCGAACCGGCGGCGAGCGCCCCCGAGCTGACCGGCCCGGACACCTCCCCGGAGAACGCCGAGCACCGGATCGGCCTGGCCGTACGACGGTGGCGGCGCGAGCTGGAGGAGTACGCAGAGGACGAGGTACGCGGCCTGGAACGCGGTGTCGCGCCCGATCCGGAGACGGTCGCCGCCCTCGTCGCCACCGCGCTGCTGGGCGGCCGTAGGGCGCGTTCGGCGGGCGAGGGGCTCGCCGAGCGGATCGGCGCCCACGGCGCGCTGCGCCTGCGCGACCGGGCCGGACGGCTGCTCACCGAGCACCTCGACCGCGTGATGCGCACCGAACGCGAGCGCCGCCTCGCCCCCCTCGACGGACTCGACGTCCACCCCGAACCCCAGGCCGAACTCATCGCCGCGCTGTCCGTACTGCAGAAGGAGAGGTGACCGGTGACCGCCGTCACTGACCAGGACCACACGGACAACCGGGATCAGCAGCAGCAACAACACAATCAAGAGCAACACCACGAGCAAGACCAAGAGCAACAGCAGCAGCCTGAACAGCAACAGCAGGCGCAGCAGGAGGAGCAGTGCCCGGAGGCGGAGGTGCCGGCCGACGCGGGTAAGGACGCCGGCTCGTCTCCGGACGCTCGTACGGACTCCGCCGGAGCCTGGGACGACGGGCTGATCGCACGCCGCGTGAGCGAGAACTCCGCCGTCGGGCAGGCCGCCGTCATGGCGAGCAGGATCCGCGGCGGGGGTGGCGGCACGGGCGCGAGTGCGGGCGGTGGGGGCGGCGGTGGGGGCGGGAGTGCCCTGCCCTCGACCCCGCTCTCGTACGGCCTTCCCCTGCGGTCCCGGCTGGACGCGCTGCGCGAGCTCGTGGGGCTCTCCCGGACCCGGCTCGACAGCAGGACGCTCGCCGAGGCCGGCCGGGTCCTCGACGAGGCGGCGGCCCGGCGCAGGCTCTCCGGGCAGCACACCGTCGTCGCCCTCGCGGGCGCCACCGGGAGCGGCAAGTCGCAGTTGTTCAACGCCCTCGCCGGCGTGACCATCTCGGAGACGGGCGTACGCCGTCCGACCACCTCCGCGCCCATCGCGTGCAGTTGGAGCGACGGCGCGTCGACCCTCATCGACCGGATCGGCATCCCGGGCCGGCTGCGCAGACGGCCGGTGCAGAGCCCCGACGCGGAGGAGCAGTTGCGCGGGCTGGTGCTGATCGACCTGCCCGACCACGACTCGGCGGCCGTGCAGCACCGCGAGCAGGTGGACCGCGTGCTGGGGCTCGTCGACGCGGTCATCTGGGTCGTCGACCCTGAGAAGTACGCGGACGCCGTCCTCCATGAGCGCTATCTGCGGCCCATGGCAGGGCACGCGGAGGTCATGTTCGTCGTCCTCAACCAGGTCGACCGGCTGCCCGGAGAGGCCGCCGAGCTGGTCCTCGACGACCTGCGTCGCCTCCTGGACGAGGACGGCGTCGCCCTCGGGGAGTACGGCGAACCGGGCGCGACCGTGCTCGCCCTGTCCGCGCTCACCGGGGACGGCGTCGGGGAACTGCGCGAACTGCTCGGCCAGTTCGTCGCCGAGCGCGGCGCCGCCGCACGGCGAATTTCGGCCGATGTCGACGCCGCCGCGTGGCGGCTGCGGCCCGTCTACGCCACCGGCCGGCGCAGCGGGCTCAGCGAGGAGGCGCGGGACGAGTTCGCCGCCCGGCTCGCGGACGCCGTCGGGGCCACCGCGGCGGGCGAGGCCGCCGAACGCGCCTGGCTGCGCCACGCGGGCCGCGCGTGCGGGACGCCGTGGCTACGGCTGTGGCGCTGGCAGCAGGACCGCGGCGAACCCCCCACCGGACGGCTCCGCGTCCGCGCCCAGGCCGACGAGGAGGCCACGGCACGGCAGCGCGTCGAGCAGGCGGTGCGCACGGTGTCCGAGCGGGCCTCGGCGGGGCTGCCCACGCCGTGGGCGCAGGCCGTGCGGGAGGCGGCCGTACGCGGGGCGCAGGGGCTGCCCGAGGCGCTGGACGACCTGGCGGCGCGGGCCGGACTGCCGCCGGGACGGCCGCCCCGCCCGGGCTGGTGGCCGGTGGCCGTCCTGGCGCAGGCCTGCATGACCCTGCTCCAGGTCGTCGGCGGGCTGTGGCTGATCGGCCAGATCGTCGGGTTCATGGCGCCGAACCTCGGGGTTCCGGTGCTGCTGATGGTGTCCGGCATCATCGGCGGCCCGCTCGTCGAGTGGAGCTGCCGGATGGCCGCCCGGGGACCGGCCCGACGGTACGGGCAGGACGCGGAACGCCGACTGCGGGAGGCGGCGGCGGGCTGCGGCCGGGCGCGAGTGCTGGATCCCGTGGCCGCGGAGCTGTTGCGGTACCGGGAGGTCCGGGAGCAGTACGGGCGGGTCACGGGGGCGGGAGCGGGGGTGGAGACGGGGGCCCGCGCCGGGGTGCGGTGAGGGGTGATCCACAGTCGGCCCGGGTGGCCCGGGTGGCCCGGGTGGCCCGGGTGGCCCGGGTGGCAAGGGTGGGGTGATCCACAGGTGGCGGGACGGTGGTCACTCGTCCGGGTGGTGGAGTTTTCCACAGGCGGACGGTGATCCACAGCGCTCGGCGGGTCCGGCCCGGCGGAGGCAGTCTGGCTGCACGGCGATCGCGGCGATCACGACCGCGACCGGTGTGACGGACGCAGCCGTACGGGACGGGCCCGTACGCGTATCCGGGCGGCGCGACCGCCCGGCGAGGGAGGGGTTCGAGTGAACGAGACGACGATCTGCGCGGTGGGCAACGTGGCGACGCAGCCGATCTACCGGGACCTGGCGTCGGGCGCGTCGGCGAGGTTCCGGCTGGCGGTCACCTCGCGCTACTGGGACCGCGAGAAGAGCGCCTGGACCGACGGGCACACCAACTTCTTCACGGTCTGGGCCAACCGCCACCTGGCCGCCAACGCGATGGCCTCGCTGAACGTCGGCGACCCGGTGATCGTGCAGGGCAGGCTGAAGGTGCGCACGGAGCAGCGCGAGGGACAGCAGGGCTGGACGTCGGCGGACATCGACGCCGTGGCGATCGGCCATGACATCGCGCGGGGCACGTCCGCCTTCCGGCGCTCGGGCCGCCCCGAGCCGACGCTCACCGGCGCACCCGCCGTGCCCGGCCCCAACTGGGAGACACCGGCCGCGACTTCACCGGCACGGGGGCAGGGGCAGGGATGGGGGCGGGAACCCGAGCAGGAGCGGGACCTGGAGCGGGACCCGGAGCCGGGCACCTTGCAGCGAGGCGAGCCGGTGGCGGTGCCGTGAGCCGATGGCGACGGTGTCATGAAGTGACGGGGGCGGTGCCGTGAGGTGACGGGGGCGGTGACGCGAGCCGGAGGGAGTGGTGACGTGAGACGAAGGGAGTGGTGACGGAGTGTCAGCGGTCATGCCGCTCCACCACTGACCGAACTACGGCTTATCGACGGATGCGCTCCGAACGACCGAGTGGATTTGTCGATAAGCCGGATTCGCGGGCCGTCCGTAGTCGATCTTGGGGATAACGATTACGAGTCGGATCGTCGATCCGATGAGATGACCGGCAGGCGTGGTGCGTGGCGTCTCTAGGATGCCGGACGTGGCCCACGGGGCTTCTGATTCTGCTGGTGGGACCGTACTCCCCACGTCAACGTGTCCTGCTCGAAGGGGATTTGCGTGATTTCTTCGTTCTCCGCGCCGTTCGCGTGCGGACGAGGGGTGGTTCGCCTCGCCGCGGCGGTGCTGGTGTCCGGACTCGTCGCAGCCGGGGTGATCACCGGTGCGGGCGCGGCCGTCGCCGCCGAGATGACGCAGAGTCAGGGCGGAGCGACCGCGACCATAGGCGGCCTCAAGACCTACGGCGCCGCGGTGATCCACGCCGGGAGCGGGGAACAGGGCTCGGGCGAGGGGCAGGGTGAGGGGCAGAGCGGGGACCAGGAGGTCTCGGCCGGTCTGTTCGAGATGTCCGTCGAGGGCGGCGGCACCCTTCAGACCTACTGCGTCGACCTCTACAACCCCACGCAGAAGGACGCCAAGTACCACGAGACGCCCTGGAGCGGTACCTCACTGGGCACCAACCGGGACGCGGGTCGCATCCGTTGGATCCTGCAGAACTCCTACCCCCAGGTCAACGACCTCGCCGCGCTCGCGGACAAGGCCGGCATCGCCGCCGGTCTCACCGAGCAGGACGCGGCCGCCGGCACCCAGGTGGCCATCTGGCGCTACTCGGACGGCGCGGACGTCGACGCCGTCGACCCGCAGGCCGAGCGGCTCGCCGACTACCTCCAGAAGGCCGCCCGCACCGTGGCGGAGCCCAAGGCGTCGCTCACCCTCGACGCGCCCGCCGTCTCCGGTCGCCCCGGCGAGCTGCTCGGCCCGGTGACGGTGCACACCGACGCGACCGGCGGGACGGTGACACCGCCGATGGACGCCGCCATCAGCGGGGTGCGGATCGTCGGCAAAAACGGCAAGGTGGTGACGTCCGTGGCGGACGGCAGCCAACTGTTCTTCGACGTGCCCGCCGACGCGGCCGCCGGTTCGGCCGAGCTGACCGTCCAGGCCTCGACGACCGTCCCCGTCGGCCGCGCCTTCACCTCCGAGAGCCGCAGCCAGACCCAGATCCTGGCCGGCTCCAGCGAGTCGACGGTGTCGGCGACGGCGAGTGCGACGTGGGCGAAGCAGGGCGCCGTACCGGCCTTGTCCGCGGCGAAGAACTGCGCCAAGAGCGGCGTGGACATCACCGCCGCCAACCAGGGTGACGCGGCCTTCGCCTTCGACCTGATGGGCGCCCAGCACACCATCCCGGCCGGTGCGTCCCAGACGGTGACGATCCCGCTCCAGGAGGACCAGGCCTACGACTTCACGATCAACGGTCCGCAAGGCGCCGAGTACCGCTTCACCGGTGTCCTGGACTGCAAGACCCAGGCCGACGAAATCGCCGGCCTGACCACCCAGACCCTCAGCGAACCGAGCCCGGCCACGGTGGGCGGCACGTCCACGGTGGACGAAACCAACCTCGCGGCGACGGGCGGCTCCAGCGCCACCCCCCTGATCGCGGGCACGGCCATCGGCCTGGTGGTCATCGGCGGCGCGGCCCTGGTTCTCGTCGGACGAAAGGAGAACGGGGCGCAGGACTGAGCGGGGAGGGCGCGGAGCGCGCGGGGGAAACACGCGAGGGAAGCGCACGCGGGAAGCACGCGAGGCGACGGCGACTTGCGGTGGCCGACGGAAGTCGACGCCGAGTTGGTGACGTTTGCTCTATTCCGGTCGGGTGTTCGGCCTCGACAATCGGAAAGCCGAGGAGAGCAGCGGACTTCTGCTGCCGAAGACCTCGGTTCCCCCCTCGCACCATCCGAAAGGTTCCACCATGTTCTCCTCTGGCCGTCCTCTCCGTCGTCGGGCGCTCGGCGCCGGCGTCAGCGCCGGTCTGGTGCTCGCGACAGTCGTCGGTGCGACCGCTGTGAGCACGGGCACGGCGTCCGCCGCGACCCCGTGGACCGGGCAGGTCCTCAACAGCGGACTGCCGTCCGGGACCAACAGCGTCCGGCTCAGCGAGGGCGGGGGCAGCTCCTGCGCCACGATCGTGCACGGCACCGTCCTCAGCAACTTCAACTTCCGCGCCACCATCCGCGCCGACCTGGTCTACACGCTCAGGACCTACCGCAGCACCAACTGCTCCGGTGCCGAGGTCGCGGGCGCGTCCACCTACCGTCTTCCGGCCGACTCGGACCGCGCCGACACGGGTCTCGACTGCAAGCAGGTCGCGTTCCAGTACCCCCGTGGTGTGCACTGGGTCAACTACGGCGGCTAGAACGGCTGTTGAGGCCGAGGGTCGCCTCGGGCTCCGGTCTCTCCCTTCGTCGGCCGTTGTCGTCGCCGCTGCCGTCCCCGTCCCCGCTGCCGTCCCCGTTGCTGTTGCCGTCGCCGTTGTCGTTTCGTGATCGTCCGGGCCAGGTCCGGTCACATCGCGCGCTCAGCCTTGATCACCAGGTCCACCTGTACTCGATCAAGGGGAGCAAGCATGCGACGACTGGGAACCACACTGGCGGTGCTCGTGCTGGCGGGAACCGGCATCGCGGGAGCGGCGGGGACGGCGCAGGCGGGCACCGCGGCAGCAGCGGCGGAGGCGGTGTGCGAGACCGGGTGGGGGAGCCTCGAGAAGCGGGTCGCGCCGACGGACGACCACAAGCCCCCGCTGACGAACATCAGGACCGGTCAGCACGAGTGCTTCGACCGTATGGTCCTCGACTTCAAGGGCGGCGCGACAGCGGGCGCGCTCGGCTATCGCGTCAAGTACGTCGACAAACTGACCACGCCCGCCACGGGGGAGATCCCGGTCTCCGGCGGGGCGATCCTGCAGATCTCCGTGGGCCCGAACTACGACCCGGCCACCGGCACGGACTCCTACCCGGGACAGCACGGCCAGCCGCTCCCCGGAGTGGACATCACGGGCTACCAGACGTTCCAGGACACCCGTTACGCGGACGGCCTTGAGGACGGCGTGGTGGTGGGCGTCGGTGTGCGGGCTCGACTGCCGTTCCGGGTGACCCAGTCGGGCGATCACCTGATCGTGGACGTCGCCCACTCCTGGACCGCCGCCACCTCGTAAGCCCCACCCCACTGGCACCACCCCCGCCACACCTCGACCCACCCGCACCGCAGGTGGGTCGATCGGCCGTCACCGGCTGGCGGGTCGGCGTCCTAGCGTGGGGTGTGGCGAGCGTGGAGGTGTGGAATGTGTACGAGTCACCCTGAAGTCGGGCTTCGGCAGGCGGAGTTCGGGTCGGCGCGGGTCGAGCTCGGCGGTGACCACACCTACCGGGAGATCGTGACCCGCGTCGGCGCGGTTGCGGAGGGCGGGGAGGCCGAGGAGACCGGGGAGGGCTGGCGGAGCGATGTCCGTGACGTCTGGTGTGTCATGGCCCCGCCCGGTGCCGCGCTTCGTACGCAGGGCTGGAAGATCCATCTGTCGGCGACCCCGCACTCCGCGGAGGACGTGTTGGGCGCTGCCGCCCGGGTGCTGACGCGGGAGCGGGTCGTCTTCAAGTTCGCGCGGGACCAGAGTCGCCTGCGGAGTCTGCTGTCCAGGAGTACGGTCCGGGGTTCGGCGGGGAAGTTCATCACCGTCTACCCGGGGGACGACACGCAGTTCGTCCGGCTTCTCGATGCCCTGCAGCGCGTCACGGAGGGGATGGAGGGGCCGGCCGTCCTGTCCGACCGCCGCTACCGGCCGGACAGTGTCGTGCACTACCGCTACGGAGGCTTCGGCGGTCTTCCGCCCAGGCTCGACGACGGCGGCTTCTACGTCCCCGTCCTCGTCGCGCCCGACGGCGGCTGGGCTCCCGACGAGCGCAACGCCTGGTTCTCGCCCCCGTCCTGGGCCGCGCTGCCGCCACTGCCCGGTGCCGAGACCGCGACCGCGGCTGGGGACGGGGCGCGTGCGCGGGCCGGGGCGTCGGCCTCGGGAGG
Organism: Streptomyces sp. yr375; assembly: GCF_900110755.1. GTDB lineage: Bacteria > Actinomycetota > Actinomycetes > Streptomycetales > Streptomycetaceae > Streptomyces. The sequence continues at coordinate 70,573 of NZ_FOFF01000023.1, read as the reverse complement.
TACGACGGCTCCGTCTCCCGTCCTTCTCGGCGGTCGCTTTCTGGTGCGCAATGCCGTTCGGCACTCCAACAAGGGGGGTGTCTACCGTGCGCTCGACCGGCACGACGGTGATCGCGCGGTCGTGTTGAAGGAAGCGCGTCCCCACATCGAGGCCAAGTCGGACGGGACGGATATCCGGGACCAGCTCTGGAACGAGCACCGCGTCCTGACCCTGCTGGAGCCGTTGGACATCGCGGTGCGGCCTGTGGGTCTGTTCGAGTATCAGGGCCATGTCTTTCTCGCCGAGGAGGAGGTGCCCGGCGCGAGTCTGCGGACCTGGGCGCGAGACCTCGTCCAGGCGGAGCCCGGCCGGTTCCTGGCCCCCGAGCAGGTGCTTCCGGTGGCCCGGCGTCTGGTGGACCTGGTCGCCGCCGTGCACGACAAGGGGCTGGCGCTGCGGGACCTCACCCCCGGCAACGTGATGGTGACGCCGAAGGGCGAACTGCTCCTCATCGACACCGAGTTCGTGGCGATGGCCGGTGAGCGGGTGACCCCCGTCGGCACCCCCGGTTTCATGGCACCCGAGGTCCGCACCGGAGCGGCCCGTATCGGAGCGGACGGGACTGGAGCGGACGGGACTGGAGCTGCCCGTACCGGAGTTGACCGCACGATCGTGGCGACGACGGCCGCCGATCTCTACAGTCTCGGCGCGACGCTCTTCTACCTGTGCACCGGCAGCGTCCCCTACCTGGCCGACGACCGGCCCGGCACCGCCGACGGACCGCAGTCGCAGCCGCGCCCTCGGTCGCGTCCGCACGACGCGCGGGTGCGGAACCTGGTGGGGGCCGTCGCCGCCGACAGTCCGGCGCTCGCCGCCCTCGCCCCGCTCGTCACCGCGCTCATGCGGGAGCAGCCGGAGCGGCGGCCCGAGCCGGCCGAGGCGAAGGACGCCCTGCGCACCATGCCCGCCCCGCACGCACCGCCCACGGCGTGGGCGATCGTGGAGCCGCCGCAGCCCCTCGTCCCCATCGACGCGGAACGGCTGCTCACCGACGGTTGGGACGAGCTCGCCGCCGCCCTGACCCCGTCCTCCGGGCGCGCCCCCTGGTCCGCTCCGACGGTCGGCGGGAAGCGCTTCGACCCGTTCGCCGTGCACGCGGGCGGCGCGGGGACGCTCGAGGTACTGCGTCGCGGGGCCCAGACCGGGCACGGCGGGGAGAGACTGCGCGACGCATTGCGCACCGCTCTGACCTGGCTGGACCGGCACGTCGACCGGGAGTCGCGACAACTGCCCGGCCTCTACTTCGGCCGCGCGGGCACCTACTGGGCCATGTACGAGGCCGCCGACACGCTCGGCGAGGAGGAGATCCGGCAGCGCAGCGCGCGGCGTGCCAAGCGCCTGCCCACGGTGTGGCCGGTGGCCGACATCACCCACGGCCTCGCGGGGAACGGCCTCGCGCAGTCGCACCTGTGGCGTCGTACCGGGGACGAGGAGTTCCGGGACCGGGTGGAGCGGTGCGTCACCTCCCTGCTCGACGCCCGTACGGCCCAGGGGCACAGGTGGCTGGAACCGGACGAGTTGCGCGGCACGCCCAACCCCGGTGACCTCGGTTTCGCGCACGGGATCGCCGGGATCGCCACCTTCGTGCTGGCCGCGGCGCGCGACCTGGACCGTACGGACCTCCTCGACGCGGCGGCGCGCAGCGGGGAGCTGCTGGTCTCGCTGGCCCGCGAGGACGGCAACGGCGTCACCTGGCCCGGGGCGACGGCCTCCACGGACGACGACCTGGCCATGCGCCTGGCCTACGGGTGCGGGTGGTGCAACGGGGCACCGGGAATCGGCACCTTCCTGATCCGGCTGTGGCAGGTCACCGGGGACGACCGGCTGCGGGCAGTCGCGCACCGGGCCGCGGTCAGCGCGCGCCGCCAGAAGTGGCTGCTGGGCCCGTCGCACTGTCACGGGCTCGCCGGAAACGGGGAGTTCCTGTTGGACATGGCGGCCGCGACCGGTGAGAGCCGTTACCGGGACTGGGCCGCGGAACACGTCACGGCGCTGCACCGGTTCTGTGCGTTGCGCGAGGACCGGTGGGTCGTCGTGGCGGAGTCCGCCACCGGGAGCTCCGACCTGCTGCACAGCTACAACCTGGGCATGGCCGGACCGATCGGATTCCTCCACCGCTTCCACCACGGCGGTGACCGCTGGTGGATGGCGGACGACTCCCCGCCGACGGCACCCAGCCGCGGGCAGGACCGTCCGTGGCGCGCATGAACCCACGCACGAACCCACGCGACAACCCGCGAGGGACACGACGGAACCACGACAGAAGGGTGGGCACGATGACGGACAGGACGACGGACGTGGTCACGGACAAGGTCGAGGACTTGCAGATGCTGGCGGCGACGGAGATGGTCAACGCAGCCGGTCTGCACGAGATGATCTGCTGCTTCGACACGATCACCGGCATCGGTGAGACGCACGCCTTCGTAGCCTGACCGGACCTCCATCCGACCCGGACGCGCCTCGTCAGGTGAGAGCGGCGCTCGGGTCCCGCCCCGCCGGATCCCCCTCCGTCCGGCGGGGCACCCCGCGCCTCGAAAATCACTGTTCTCCGGGTTCTCCGGTGCCGTGCGACTGCCAGAGGACCGTGTCGTCGTACCGCTGAGCCGTGGGCGTGAGTCCCGCGGAGTCGGCGACGGCTCGGGAGGCTCGGTTGTCGGGGTGGATGTTGGCGACCACGATGTCGACGCGCCGGCTGTGGAGCCAGCCGCGGAGCGCCCGGGCCGTCTCCTTGCCGATGCCGCGGCCCTGCCAGGGCGATCCCACGACCATGGAGACGGCCGCGCTCGGGCCGCGGTCGGACGGCGAGACCGTCGCCTGGACGAAGCCCGTGAGGCAGTAGGCCTCGCGCAGGTGGATGACCCAGTTGCACCACGAGATCGTCGAGTCCGTGTCCGACGACGTGGCGAGCAGCCACTCGTAGGCGGCCCGCAGCCGCTCCACGGACGGCGGTTCGCCGCCGCCGAAGAACCGCGCGGAGACGTCCGGGTCGGCCAGCACGCCGGCCATCTCCTCCGCGTGCTCCACCCGCAGCGGCAGCAGCACGAGCCGTTCGGTATGAATCGGCGAAACCGACAGGTGTCCCATGTGTTGTCCCACCACTACGCTCCCGTCACCGCGCGAGGCTCACAGGTCGTCCAGGGAAATCAGCCCGTCCTGGACGGCCCTGGCCAGGAGTTGGGCCTTGGTGGTCGCCGGGCGGCCCACGTCGGCGTACTTGACGCGGACGCGCTCCAGGTAGGTGTTCACGGTCCGTACGGACAGCCACAGGCATTCCGCGACGACGGCCTTGGACTCGCTCTGCAGCCACTTCAGCAGCACGTCGGCCTCGCGTGGTGACAGCCGGGGCCGCTTGAGGCCCCGGCCGCCGCGTGGACCGCTGAGCGCCGGGGACTCGTAGCGCGCGCCGCGCGCCGCGGCGTAGGTGGCCTGGAGGAGATGCCGCCGCCCCTCGGCCCTGGTGAGGTACGTGAACGCGCCGAGGTCCAGACAGGTGAGCGCCGCGTGCCGGCTTCCCTCGACGTCGTAGACGATCACCCGCCGCCGGGAGTGGGCCAGTTGCTCGAGGTCCCCGTAGGCGGGCGTGCCGTTCCGCTGCCCGAGGGCGAGGACGACGACGTGGGCGTCCCGCCCCGGCCCCGCGAGCGCCGTCGCCACCCGGACGCCCTTGGCCCGCACCTCGATCGGGGGGTCCGAGGCGGCGTACCACGACTCGAACCCCGCGAGCACCACCGGATGATCGCCGACCAGCGTGACCCCGACCGCGTCGACCCGCGCCAACTCCGCCACCTCTGCATCGCCCCCTCGGCCGGTGACTCCAACAGACCCCTGCCGCCACTGTCCGCCCCGAAGGACGCCACGTCCTCGGCGATCACCACCGTTACACCGGCCCGGCGCCACCTCACCGGCTCCCGGCGGAAATGGGGAGGTCGACCATCATGCTCACGTCACCGCGACCACCGGCATCGGCATCTGCATCGCCACGGGGGGTTCCGTCACGGGGGGTTCGACCGAGCGAGGTCCACCCGAGATCAGGCTCGGGTCGCGCGTCCCGCGTCCACCAGGGCCGGTCCCCCTTCGCCGTTTCACCGTTTAACCGTTCCACGGCCCCGCCCCGCCGCGCCGCTGTGGTCATCCCCGAACCCCCAGCTCACAGCCCCCCGACCAAACGGGTTACCACCCGGGGGTGGACCTCAGGCAAGATGGGGTGTATCTGCCCACTGCCTGATTTCAAGCTGCCGGACGGTTTCTCTTGGCTGAGTACATCTACACCATGCGCAAGACGCGCAAGGCACACGGCGACAAGGTCATCCTTGACGACGTAACGCTGAGCTTCCTGCCCGGCGCGAAGATCGGTGTGGTCGGGCCGAACGGTGCCGGTAAGTCCACCGTTCTCAAGATCATGGCGGGGCTCGAGCACCCCTCCAACGGTGACGCGTTCCTGTCGCCCGGGTACAGCGTCGGCATGCTGTTGCAGGAGCCGCCGCTCGACGAGGCCAAGACCGTCCTGGAGAACGTGCAGGACGGCGCCGCCGAGATCATGGGCAAGCTGAAGCGGTTCAACGAGGTCGCCGAGCTCATGGCGACCGACTACTCGGACGCGCTGCTCGACGAGATGGGCAAGCTCCAGGAGGACCTGGACCACGCCAACGCGTGGGACCTGGACACCCAGCTCGAGCAGGCCATGGACGCCCTGGGCTGCCCGCCCGGCGACTGGCCCGTCACCAACCTCTCCGGTGGTGAGCGCCGCCGCGTCGCGCTCTGCAAGCTCCTCCTCGAAGCCCCTGACCTGCTGCTTCTCGACGAGCCCACCAACCACCTGGACGCCGAGTCCGTGCAGTGGCTGGAGCAGCACCTCGCGAAGTACCCCGGCACCGTCGTCGCCGTCACCCACGACCGGTACTTCCTGGACAACGTCGCCGAGTGGATCCTCGAGCTCGACCGCGGTCGCGCCCACCCCTACGAGGGCAACTACTCCACCTACCTCGACACCAAGGCGTCCCGCCTCAAGGTCGAGGGGCAGAAGGACGCGAAGCGCGCCAAGCGGCTCAAGGAGGAGCTGGAGTGGGTGCGCTCCAACGCGAAGGGACGCCAGGCCAAGTCGAAGGCGCGTCTCGCCCGCTACGAGGAGATGGCCGCCGAGGCCGACAAGATGCGGAAGCTGGACTTCGAGGAGATCCAGATCCCGCCGGGCCCGCGGCTCGGTTCCATCGTCGTCGAGGTCAGCAACCTCTCCAAGGCCTTCGGCGACAAGGTCCTCATCGACGACCTCTCCTTCACGCTGCCGCGTAACGGCATCGTCGGCGTCATCGGTCCGAACGGCGCGGGCAAGACCACCCTCTTCAAGATGATCCAGGGTCTGGAGACCCCGGACTCCGGCTCCATCAAGGTCGGCGAGACCGTCAAGATCTCGTACGTCGACCAGAGCCGCGCGAACATCGACCCCAAGAAGTCGCTGTGGGCCGTCGTCAGCGACGAGCTGGACTACATCAACGTGGGCCAGGTCGAGATGCCCTCCCGCGCCTACGTCTCCGCCTTCGGCTTCAAGGGCCCCGACCAGCAGAAGGCCGCCGGCGTCCTGTCCGGCGGTGAGCGCAACCGCCTGAACCTCGCGCTCACCCTCAAGCAGGGCGGCAACCTGCTCCTCCTCGACGAACCGACCAACGACCTCGACGTCGAGACCCTGTCCTCCCTGGAGAACGCGCTGCTGGAGTTCCCGGGTGCGGCCGTGGTCGTCTCCCACGACCGGTGGTTCCTGGACCGGGTGGCCACGCACATCCTCGCCTACGAGGGTGACTCCAAGTGGTTCTGGTTCGAGGGCAACTTCGACTCGTACGAGAAGAACAAGATCGAGAGGCTCGGCGCCGACGCCGCGCGTCCGCACCGCGCCACCTACAAGAAGCTGACCCGGGGCTGATCGATCTTGCGGCACATCTACCGCTGCCCGCTGCGCTGGGCGGACATGGACGCGTACGGCCACGTCAACAACGTGGTCTTCCTCCGCTACCTGGAGGAAGCCCGTATCGACTTCCTGTTCCGTCCGGAGAAGAACTTCAAGCAGGGGTCCGTGGTGGCGCGCCACGAGATCGACTACAAGCGGCAGCTCGTCCACCGGCACACGCCCGTGGACATCGAGCTGTGGATCACGGAGGTACGGGCGGCGTCCTTCACCATCGCCTACGAGGTGAAGGACGACGACCTGGTCTACGTACGGGCGTCGACGGTGGTCGTGCCGTTCGACTTCGAGACCGGGCGACCGCGCCGGCTCACCGGCGAGGAGCGCGAGTTCCTCCAGGAGTACCGGGACGACGCCGAGAAGGCCGTCGCCGCATGACGGTGCTCCACCTCGCCGACGAGGGGGAGGCCGCGGACCTCGCGGCCTTCCTCTCCCGGCTGCTCCACTACGACCGTGGCGCGGCGGTCCGTCTCCAGGCGGCCGGCACCGCGCTCGCCGTCTTCGGGCGTCCGCCGTCCTTCGAGGTGCTCGCGATCCGCGCGGTCCGCCTCGCCAAGCCGTACGAGAACGGCCTCGACGTCACGCTCGACGTGACGGTGTCGGCGGGTGAGCTGCTGGAGTCCGTCGACGAGAGCGCCGCGACGGCCGTCGTTCCCGCGGCCGTCACCGGGCCGCCGTGGGCCGGGGTGCTGCCGCCGCGCGGCGGCTGGCGGCCCGAGCCGGGACTGCCGGCGCCGGACGCGCTGCGGGCGACGGTCGGCGCGGTCGTCGCCGAATTCCGGTCCCGCAGCGAGGAGTTGGCGGACGAGCAGCGCACGCGCGCCGAACTCGACCGGATCGGGCGGGAGATCTGGTCCCGGCCGGTCGGTGACACCGGCCTTCCGGTACGGGCCGTGCACGCGGCCCAGTCGCTCGGTTTCCTTCGCCCTTCGGCGAGTTCGGGAGATCTCGCGCTGCTCTCCCTCGGCGGCTGGCTGCGGCTGCGCACGCCGTACGGGTCGATCGCCGTACGGCGGGCGGGGCTGGGGATCCCGGTCCTCAGCGTTCGCTGATCCCCGCCCCGTGGCACCGTCGTACCGATAACTCAGACCAACGGCCAGAGCGCTGCCGTCAGGGCGAAGCCGATGACGCCCATCGTGGTCGTCAGGACCGTCCAGGTGCGCAGGCCGGAGGCCACGTCCAGGCCGGCCAGCTTGGTGAACATCCAGTAGCCCGCGTCGTTGATGTGCGAGACGGCGAGTCCGCCCGCGCCCATCGCCAGGGCGACCAGGGAGAGTTGGCCGGTGGACAGGTCGGCGCGCGCCAGGAGCGGGGTGAGGATGCCCGCCGCCGTGATCAGCGCCACCGTCGTCGAGCCCTGGGCCGCGCGCAGGGCCAGCGCCGTGAGGAAGGCCAGGAGGAGCGCCGGCAGGCCGGTGCGGTCCAGGACGTCGGCGATCGCGTCGCCGATACCGCTGGCCACCAGCACCTTGCCGAAGACCCCGCCCGCGCCCGCCACCAGTATCACCATGGCCACCGGCGGCAGCGCCGAGCCCATCACGTTCGCGATGTGCGCGCGGTCCCAGCCACGGCGCGCGCCGAGGAGGTACGCGCACAGCGCCACGTCGATCAGCAGGGCCACCATCGGCGCGCCGAGGACGGTGAGGGTGGCCCGGAGGGTGGAGCCCGCGCCGTCCTCGGCCAGCAGGTTCTGGCCGAGCGTGCCGGCGAGGATCAGCAGGATCGGGGTGACGATCAGGGCCAGGACCATGCCGAAGGAGGGGGCGGATGGGGAGGGGGCGTCCGTGGTCGTCTGGTGCGCGGGCTTTGTGAGTACGGCGGTGCCGTGGCCGTCATCTGCCGGGTCGGCGGCGGGAGTTGAGGAGGCCGTTCCGGGAGTGGGCGGGTCCTCGCCGTAGACCTCCGCGTGCACCGCCGGGTCCATCGGGTACTCGCGGCGGGTGATCCGGCGGGAGACCAGGTAGCCCAGCAGGACCACGACCGCCGTGATCGGGATGCCGAGGAGCAGGACCAACCCCTGGTCCGCGCCGATGGCCTGGGTGACGGCGACCGCGCCGGGGTGCGGCGGCAGGAAGGCGTGCACGGTGAGCATCGCCGCGCCCATCGGGAGGGCGTAGCCGAGCAGCGGCTTGCGCGAAGCGCGGGCGACGCCGTACGCGATCGGCATCAGGATGATCAGGCCGACCTCGAAGAAGACGGGGATGCCGAGGACGAAACCGGCGACGGTGAGCGCGAGAGGGGTGCGCTGGGAGCCGAAGCGGTCGATGAGGGAGTGCGCGAACGACGCGGCACCGCCGGAGAGTTCGATGATCCGGCCGATCATGGCGCCCAGGGCGATGATCGTGGCGATGTGGCCCAGCGTGGACCCCATGCCCTCCTCGATGGTCTTCACCAGGTCGGCGGCCGGGACGCCGGCGACGAGCGCGACGCCGATGGAGACGACGACCAGCGCGACGAACGGCTGGACCTTGGCGCGCAGGATGAGCAGCAGGAGGCCGGCGACGCCGACGGCGGCCGTCAGCAGCAGCGCGGTGTGGCTCATCGGGTGCCTCCCGCTGGGGACTTGGGGGACAGGACCGTGACGACCGACGAGTCGTCGTGCGCGGCGAGCCCGGCCGCCTCGCCGAGGAGGTAGAGCTGCTGGGCGGCGGAGGCGAGCGGGACGGGGACGTGGGCGTCCTTCGCGATGCCGGTGACGATGCCCATGTCCTTCACGAAGATGTCCAGGCGGGACTTCACCTCGGGGGCGGTGTCGTTGGCGTACGTCTCGACCATGCGGGGGCCGCGGTCGGCGAACATGAAGGAACCGGCAGCGCCGTGGCGCAGGCTCTCGACGACCGTCGCGGGGTCGAGGCCCAGGCCGCGGGCGAGGGCGACGGCTTCCGCCGCGGCGGCGATGTGCACACCGGCGAGGAGCTGGTTGATCGCCTTGAGCGCCTGGCCGTCGCCGGGGCGGGGGCCTACGACGGTGAGGGTGGAGGCCAGCAGGTCCAGCACCGGACGGGCCAGGTCGAGGGCCTTGTCGGCCGCGCCCACGACGATCAGCAGATCGCCGTTCCCGGCGCGGACCGGGCCGCCGCTGACGGGCGCGTCGACCGTGTGGACGCCCTGCTCGGCGAGGCGGGCGGCCGTCGCGCGGGCGGCTTCCGGGCCGACGGTGCTGGTCAGGACGACCGTGGCACCGGCGCGGAGCGTCTCGGCGACGCCGTTCGCGGCGAACAGGGCGGCCTCGACCTGTGCCTGGTCGCGTACGGCGAGCAGGACGACGTCGGCCTCGCGGGCGGCGTCGGCGGGGGTGCGCGCGGCCGTGCCGCCCGCCGCGGTGAGCTGGGCGACGCGCTCCTCGGCCACGTCGAACGCCGTGACGGGGAGGTGGGCGGCGAGGCGGGTGGCCATGGGCAGGCCCATGGCACCCAGGCCGATCACTGCGGTGCGGGGACGGGGAGACATCGGGTGCCTTTCTGGGCAGCGGGGAGGGAGAGCGGCGGGGGGGAGTAAGGGGGGCGGCGTCAGGCGGCGCTTCGTAGGAGGGCGAGGGCGTCGGTGAGGGCGTCGTCGCCGCCGACGTTTCCGGCGAACACGATGTAGGGGATGCCGGCGGCGGGGCCGTCGACGGGCTGCCACAGCGAGACGATGCCGGGGAGCAGGGTGCCGCGGGCCCAGGCGCGGCGGATCTCCAGGCCATGGGTGGCGGTGTCGCTGGAGGTGATGCCGCCCTTGGCGATGACGAAGGCCGGGCGGCGGGTCGCGGTGATCGCCCGGACCGTCTCGACCAGGGCCGCGGAGACGCTGCGGGAGATGGCGAGGCTCTCGTCGGGGTCGGCGGCGGTGACCACGGTGCGGGTGGTGCGGATGACCGTGTCGGCCGTGGCCATCGCGGTCGCCGCGGCGGTGGCGATCTCGCGGATGTGCGCCTCGCGGCGGGCCGGGTCGAGGAGCCTGGCCACGTCGAGTTCGTACTCGGCGAGGTCCGTCGTACTGTCCCGCAGGCGGTTCAACTGGCGGGTGGTCAGGGAGACATGGGAGCCGACGACGATCAGCCCGTGCGGCGCGGGTGCGCGCAGGGGCGTCAACTCGGCGGCGGTGAGCGGCGGGTGGGCCGGCTGGCCGGAGCGGGCGCGGACGAAGGACGGGCCGACCCGGTAGAGGAGCCGTGCGCCTAGCGTCTCCGCCTCGGCCGTGGCGAGGGCCAGGACGCGCAGGTCGTCGTCGCAGACCGCGTCCACCACGGCGGTCAACCCGTCGCGGAGCGTGCGGAGTTGCTCGGCGACGTGGGCGGGGCCGCCGGTGCGCAGGTCGGTGAGGGTGATGCGGACGACCTTGTCGGCGGGGACGCGGCCCTTCGTCTTCTCCTCCACCCAGTCGGGGAGGGCGGACGAGGTGTAGCCGAAGGTGGCGTCCTGCGCGAACTCGCTCTCGCCGACCGGGAGAAGGCCGTCCGGGGTGCGCATCCAGTGCGTCGAGTCGACGGTGAGGCGGCCCGCCTCGATGTACGCGGGGACCAGGACGACCCCGTCCGGGGCGGTGCCGGTCGCCGTCAACTCCTCGGCCAGGACGTCCGTTTCGAGCGGGAAGTGGCCGCGCAGGGTGGAGTCGCCGCGGGACGCGATGACGTACGGGACCTGCTCGGCCTGGGAGGCCTCGTGCAGGGCGCGGACGATCTCGCGGTTGCGGGCGGCGGCGTCCTGGGGGGCCAGGCTGCGGGTGTTGGTGAGGACGAAGAACGCGGGGCTGTCCTGGCGCAGGGCCCAGCGCAGGTCGTCCACCGACCAGGTGGTGAGGACCGGTATGTCCTTGACGGTCTGGGTGCCGGTGGGGTCGTCGTCGAGGACGGCGAGCCGGGGGGCCGACTCCATACGGGCCGCCACCTCGGATGGCGCGATCTCCCTGACGGGAGGCAGACCGGCGAGCACGTCGGACTCGGGGAAGGCGAGGGCATGGCGAGGCAGGGACATGGCGGGTTCCTGGGGTGGGGGTGAAAGCGGGGGGGGGGGAGGGGGGGGAAGGCGGGGGTGTTACCCGGCGGACCCGGCGGACCCGGCGGACCCGGCGGACCCGGCGGACCCGGCGGACCCGGCTGACTTGGCCACGTGTGTGCGGTAGTCCGTCGCCGTCTGGTTCATGTGGGCGTTCATCGCCTCGCGGGCGCTGTCCGGGTTGCCGGACTCCAGGGCCGCGAGGACCTCCTCGTGGTGGGCGATCGCGTTGACCCGGATCTGAGGCACGGCGGAGGTCTCGCGCCGGCCCTCGGCGAGGAGGGCGCCGAAGGGCTCGAAGAGGAGCGGGACGAAGAGGTTGCCCGTCGCCCGCATCACCGTCGCGTGGAAGTCGATGTCGGCCTGCACGAACTTCTCCGTGTCGGCCTCGTCGGCGGCGTCGCGCATGGTGGCGAGGTGTTCGCGCAGGTCCGCGAGGTGGGTCTCGTCGCGGCGCAGGGCGGCCAGTTCCGTCGCGCCGTTCTCGATGAGGCGCCGGGCCTCGATCAGCCGCTCGGAGAGGGAGGAACGGGAGGTGGGGGAGGTGGGGGAGGAGTGCGAGGTGTGGGACGCGGCGCGTACCACCGCCTCCAGGGCCGTCCAGCGGTCCGGCGGGTTCACGTAGGTGCCACGGCCCCGGACCACCCGTACGACGTTCTTCGCCCGCAACTGCTTCACGGCCTCGCGCACGGTGAGCCGGCTCACGGCGGCCTGCTCGGCGAGCTCGGCCTCCGGGGGGAGGGCGGCGTCCGGCTGGTGGGTGCCGTCGATGATCTCGCTGAGCAGACGCTCGGCGAGGTCTTCGGAGAGCGACATCGTTGGGCCTCCGGGCGGGCGGGATCAGGAAGTACGGGAGTGCGGGGGCGCGGGAGTGTGGGGTGCGGACATCTGACATCAGACGTCTGATGTCTCGACGGAGGTAACCATGACAGCGGGTTTCGGCCCGCGTCAATACCCTGACCAATACCCTGTGATCACTCCGGGGTGTTCACCATGGACGCCGCCGCGTACGTCAGGTAGTTCCACAGCGTCTGCTCGTGCTCCTCGGAGAGGCCGAGCTCGTCGACCGCGTCCCGCATGTGCTTCAGCCAGGCGTCGTGCGCGGCCCGGTCCACGGCGAACGGGGCGTGCCGCATGCGCAGGCGCGGGTGCCCGCGGTTGTCGCTGTACGTCGTCGGACCGCCCCAGTACTGCATGAGAAACAGCGCGAAACGCTCCTCGGCCGGACCCAGGTCCTCCTCGGGATACATCGGCCGCAGGATCGGATCCCCGGCGACTCCCTCGTAGAACCGGTGGACCAGTCGCCGGAAGGTCTCCTCCCCGCCGACCTGCTCGTAGAAGGTCTGCTCCTGAAGCGTGCCCCGCCGAATCTCTGTCACGCCTCCCATGGTCTCAGACGGGGAGACGGAGGTTAAGAACGGAAAGCAGGCACCAGAACCGGACGTGCGGAGCCGCCCCGGTTTCCGATCGGGGCGGCTTGCGCCCTGTCCGGGCTACTTCGCTCCGGGCCGCCGGTGGCACGAGCAGCCACACCGCCGCACGAGCAGGATCCCCGTCGAGTGCGGCAGCGGCACGTCCTTCGTCTGCTTGCACCACGCGTGCAGGTCCGCGCAGTCCGGACGCCGCGCCACCGTGCACTCGGCGGACAGGGTCGCCTCACCGGCCGGCGCGCTCAGAGCTGCTCTCCCCTGCTCCGCGCGTTGGCCCGGGCCACGCCCGCCGACAGGCTTTCCGCCGCTGTGGCGGGCCGCAGGGGGCCCATGGCATCCCACTCCCGCCCTCCACCCGCCGGACGGAGCTGCCAACGGGTGCCGATCCGGTCCATCAACCGGCCGACCTTTCGCGTCGCCTCGTCCCAGACGAGGTCGCCCACTTGGGGCTCCTGGCCGATCACGCGCAACCACTTCCCTGATGCGCGCGCATCCGGACGTTGAGGTCGGACACCGTCGACAGATCCCCACCCCGCCGGGCCGCTCTCCGCCGTTCGGCCAACGCCGCGCAACCGCCGCACCCTTCCATCGGCACCGGTTCCGCGTTCGGCAGTCCCAGGTGCATCGGGCCGCTCATCGTCGTCTTGGTCATGTCGCCGCTCCCTCAAAGCGTCGGCCACGCCCCGGCGAGTCGGTCAGTTCTCCCGGGGTACTTGCCTGTCAACCCTCGTGCGCTGCATCATCCGTCACAATTGGGCCGTCCTATAGCCCGGCCCGATATCGTTGAATCCATGGGGGATTCCGGACCTGGCCTGTGGTCGCACCCGCAGCTCATCGCGGCCGTCACGGCCGAGGATTGGGGCGCTGTCCTCCGCACGTACCGCAAGCTCACCGGCCTGAGCCAGATGAAGCTCGGTGAGCGTGTCGGCCTGGTCCAGCCCGACGTCTCCGGTATCGAACGTGGGCACCGCCGGGTGACCTCCGTCGAGGTGCGGCAACGCATCGTGTCCGGCCTGGACATCCCGGCGGACCTCACCCGTGCGGGGGCCCGCGCCCCGGCTCAGGCGGTCGCCGGGCTGGTGCTCCCGGGCCCCGGGCCCGATGACGATCTGCTGACCCGGGTGACGAGCGTGGTGGAGTCCGAACACCGTGTGGACGCTCCCACGTTGAACTGGCTCGACCGACTGCTCGCCGAGCACCGCCGAGCCGAGGACGAGATCGGCTCGCGCCCCCTCGTACACGTGATGCGCCAGCAGCTCCGTACGGTCGTCGACCTGTACGCCGGGGCCCGTGGTCCGCTGGCCGACCGGGTGATCCGGCTCGCCTCGGAGCACGCTCAGTTCCTGGCCTGGATGGCGCAGGACCAAGGCCGGACGGCCGCCGCGCTGGCCTGGTACGACCGCTCCCACGAGTGGGCCTTGGAGGCCGGAGACGCCAATATGGCCGCCACCACCCTGTCGATGAAAGCCCACATGGCGTGGTCCGGCGGACGGGGTGACCGGGCCGTCCGGCTGGCCGAGGCCGCCCGCTGGTCCGCCCCGGGGACGTCGCTCGGGGTCCAGGGCATGGCGGCACAGATGGCCGCCCGGGGGCACGCCCTCAACGGTGACGGCGACGACGCCGAACGGCTCCTGGACGAGGCGCAGTCGCTCATCGGCCAGGCCGCCGAGCACCCCGAGGACGAGCCGGTCTGGATGTACTTCTATGGGGAGACCTGGTTCACGCTGCAACGCGGCATGGCCGCGCTGCACCTCAAGGACTGGCGGACCGCAGTCGACCACCTGACGGTCGGGCTGGCCGCCCTACCGGACGAGTACCGGCGGGACCGGACCTGGTACCGCACCTGCCTGGCACATGCGCTCGCCGGCGCCGGAGAAGCGGCGCAGGCCCTCACCGCGGCCCTGGAGGCGGTACCGGACGCCGCTGCCGTCGGCCGCCCGCACTCGTGGAACGAACTGCACACGACGGCGGCCGTGCTCCTGCGCCGGGGTGCCCCCGAGGGGCATCAGCTCGTCGCCGCACTGCGCGAATTCGACTGATCCGCGCATAACCGACGACCCGAGGCGTACGACCACGGCCCCCCCACATTCGCCCCGGGACGCGTTCCGCCGCACAGTTGAGTCATGGCCGATCACGCGCAACCGACGCGGTCCCGGGAGGAGGACGAGCGGGTGGCCCTGACCCTGTCCACGCGGATCCGCGTCACGCTGGCCGAGCTGGAGAAGATCCGCGGGCGGCCGGGCATCGCCGCGAGGTTCAGCGACGGGCACGCCCACCTGTCCGTCTTTCGGTTCGACGACGACATGATCGTCACGCCGCTGCTGACACACTCCGTCGGCCACGACGCACCTACGCTGCACCTGCGCCGCCACCAGGACGACGGGATGTTCGACCGCTTCGCGGCCCACGTCGAGGAGCTGTGGACCCGGGGCAGGCCGGTACGGGAGGAGAGCGATGGGACGCCGTGACTACGAGGACGATCCGGCCGCCCCGGCCGCGAACAGCCTGGTTCCGGCCGCGTCCGCCGTCGTGGTCGACGACGCCGGACGGATCCTCCTCCAGCGCCGCGCCGACAACGGCATGTGGGCCCTGCCCGGCGGCGCGATGAACATCGGCGAGTCCCTGCCGGACTGCGCGGTCCGGGAGACGCGCGAGGAGACCGGTTACGACGTCGAGGTGATCGGCATCGTCGGCACCTACACCAACCCGGCCCACGTCTTCGCCTACGACGACGGCGAGGTACGGCAGGAGTTCAGCATCTGCTTCCTGGCCCGGCCCGTGGACGGCGCGTTGGCCGTGTCGGACGAGTCCACGGACGTCCGCTGGTTCGAGCCGTCCGAGGTGGACGGCCTGCCCATGGTCCCCTCGATCCGCAAGCGCGTGGACGACTGGCGCACCGGCAACCTGCCCGCCGGCGCTGACGGGCGGCCCCCTTCCCCCTAGGGGACCCCCACATTCGCCCCGGGACGCGTTCCGCCGCACAGTTGAGTCATGGGCAACCATGCCGCCGACAGGGAACCGGAAGGCCTCGCCGTTTTGGCGAGCGTCGCGCGGGCTGCGCGGGCCGGGCTGGTTCGGGAGATCGAGGCGAGTGGGGCCTTCGCGGCCGACCCGGGGTGGCGGGCGGCCTTCGAGGCGGTCCCGCGTCACCTCTTCGTGCCGTACTACTACACCGGCACGGAACGGCGCTGGGGTGAGAGTCCCGACCCGCGCACCCGGGAGCGGTGGGTGCGCGGCGCGTACGAGGACGTCCCGCTGGCCACCCGGCTGCGCGACGGCGTGCTGGTCTCCTCCAGCAGTCAGCCCTCGCTGATGGCCCTGATGCTGGCCGAGCTACGGGTCGCGGACGGTGACACGGTCCTGGAGATCGGCGCGGGGACGGGCTACAACGCGGCGCTGCTGTCGTACCGGCTCGGCGCGGAGAATGTCACCACCGTCGATCTCGACCCCGAGATCACCGAGTCCGCCCGCCGGCACCTCGCCACCGCCGGGTACCGGCCGACCGTCGTCACCGGGGACGGCGCGCGCGGGGTTCCCGAACGCGCCCCCTTCGACCGGATCATCGCGACCTGCACGGTGACGGCCGTCCCGCGCGCGTGGCTGGCCCAGTGCACCCCGGGTGCGCTGATCCTCGCGCCGCTGGCCACCGGGCTGATCGCGCTGACCGTCCGGGACTCCGGGCACGCGGAGGGGCACTTCCTGCACACCGCGGCCTACTTCGTGCCACTGCGCGGGTCGGACCCGCCCGAGCCGCAGCCGGTGGCGCTCGCCGGGGTGCCGCGCCGAGCCAGGGAGAGCGAACTGTTCCGTTTCCTGCTGGCCCTGACCCGCGGCACCCTCGACCCCCAGGAGGCGTACGCCCTGTGGGAGCGCGAGGGCATGCCGGGACGGGAGCGTTACGGCGTCACGGTCGCCGCCGAGCACGCGTGGGCGTGGCTGGACGAACCGGAGGGGCCGTACGCGTGGCCCCTGCCGGGTTAGCGCCGACCGGCATCCGATTGCCCGGCCGGCCCGGTCGGCTCAGTCAGTCCGGCTGTCGCTCAGCCGCGGCGGACCGTGATCGTCGTCCAGGCACCCACGTGCACCTGGTCGCCGTCCTGGAGCGGCACCGGGACGAACGGCTGGATCGGCTCCTCGGAACCGTTGACCGTCGTACCGTTCGTCGAGTTCTGGTCGACGACGGCCCAGTTGCCGTCCGGCTGCTGGACCAGCACCGCGTGCTGGTGCGAGACGCCCGGGTCCTCCGGCGGCACCGACAGGTCTATGTCGGGGGTCTCGCCGGTGGAGTGCCGGCGGCGGCCGATGGTGATCTGGTTGCCGGTGAGCGTGCGCTGCTGCTCGGGCGAGTACGCGGGCAGGTTCAGGCCGGCGGCCTCGGGGCCCGAGCGGTGCATCATCGCCATGAAGTAGCCGCGGTCCGGGCCGATGGTCGCCGTCCAGGTCGCCGGCTGCTGCGGGTACGCCGGGCCGGGCGGCGGCGGTGGTGCCTGCGTGGCACCGGGCTGCGGGTAGCCGTAGCCACCGCCGCCCCCCTGCCCCTGGGTGTTACCCGGACCACCGGGACCACCGGGACCGCCCTGGCGGGGGTCGGCGTTCGACGGCGGGGAGATCACCCAGTCGTCGTCACCGCCGCCGAAGGGCTGGCCGCCCTGCTGCGGACGGCCCGTCCCCTGCGGGTAGCCGGGCGGACCGGACGGCTGAAACGCCTGCGGAACCCCGGGACCACCTTGGCCACCCTGACCGCCCTGGCCGCCGGGACCGCCGAAGCCTCCCTGACCCTGACCCTGACCTTGGCCCTGACCCGGGTATCCGGGTCCGGCCGTGGGTGTGGGCCCGGGCGGCGGCGGAACCTGCCGCGACGGGTTGCCGCCGAAGCCGGACGGACCACCCTGGCCACCTTGGCCGCCCTGGCCACCGGGACCACCGAAACCGCCGGGACCCGACGGACCCTGACCCGGACCCTGACCGGGACCGGAAGGCTCGCGTCCGAAGGGGTCGGAGGACTGCCCGCTCTGCTCACGCCGGTAGGGGTCCGAGGTCGGCGGACCCGACGGCGCGCGCCCGAAGGGATCGCCGGGCGGACCGGGCGGACCGGGGGGACGCCCACCGGGACCGGACGGCGGCCCGAAGGAGCTGCCACCAGGACCGGGCGGGGGGCCGGGCGGCGGCCCGGAGGGGTCACGCCCGTAGGGACCCGGCGGGATCGGCTCCGCGGGACGGTTCACCTGCGACGGACGGGACCCCTGGTACTCGAAGGAGTCGCCGCCGCCGTAGGACGGGGGCGGCGGCTGGAAACGGGCGTCGGGACCACCGGGGCCTCCACCGGGACCGCCGGGACCCTGGCCGGGGCCGGGCGCCGGCGGGCGCGGGGCGGCCGGGGTGTACGAGGTCGCCGTGTTGGTCAGGAAGTTCCACCGGCACTCCTCGCAGAACGGCGCGCCGCCCTCACGGGGCGTACGGCACTGCGGGCAGAGCTCGGGCTCGTGATCCGGCCCGGAGGACAGCCGCCGGCCGCCGGGCTGCTGCGGCGGCGGGAAGCCGTAGCCACCACCGGCGGTCGGAGGCGGCGGGGGCGGCGGGAGCGGAGGTACGGAACCGGCCATGCGGTGACCGCAGACCTCGCACCAGTCGTCGGAACCCGACTGGTGTCCGTTCGGGCAGGTCGGCATGTCGGCGCGTCCCCCTCTCTCCTTCGGTGTCCTGAAAAGTTCTTTTCAGGAGCTGGTTCAGATCACTTCTTTACACGAACAGTCTTGGTGGACCGGGTCTCGAGCGTCATCTCGTCGGCGTCCGTGACCTTCGCCTTCAGTCGCACAGTACCTGTCGTGGCATCGACCACGTCCACCACCTTCGCAAGCAGTTTCGCAGTATCTCCGTTCCCCGAGGCGCTCGCGAGCTGAACGGCCCGGCCCAGTTTGGCCGTTGCTCCATCCATATCGCCCGCTTTGCGAAGATCCAGCCCTTGTTGGATGACTTGCGCCAGTTCGGCCTGGCCGGTGTAGTGCGCGACCTGAGGGTTGATCGACGTGGAGGCGGCCATGTCGTCGGTCCACACGGCCCGTACGAGCCCCTGCGCGCCCAGGTTCTGGACGCTGCCGTCCGGCTGCGGGATGACCAGGGACACCCGCGCGGCCAGCATTTCCTGGCCGATGTTCGCGATCGGGACCTCGACGCACACGTGGTAGTCACGGGACTCGTCGCCCCAGGAACCGGTGGGGTAGTCGCCCGCGCGCGGGCCCGCCTCCGTACGGCGTCCGGTCAGGTCCTCGACCGTCGGCGCGACCTGCTTGACGAACTTGATGGCGGTGCCGACCGGGGTCCACAGCCGCAGCGCGACGTCGGCGACCTCCTTGCCCATCGCCGTCTCCATCATCTGCGTGAAGTCGGCGGCGAGACCGGCCGGGTCGGCGACGATGTCGGCGGTGCCGAGCAGGGCGGAGGCGATCCCTGTGACGTCTTTCACTTCCCAGTCGGTGCCCACGCCACGGGCGTCACAGGTGAAACGTCCGGCGCAGTCGTCGAGGGCGGCCTTGAGATCCTGCGGCGCTTCGTGCTCGTTGCGGCCGTCGGTGAGCAGGATGCCGTGCCGGATGGCGACGTCGGCGGTGGACAGCAGCCGGTCGGCCAGCCGCAGCCAGGTGCCGATCGCCGTGCCGCCGCCCGCGCTCAGCCGCCGCAGCGCCTGCTTGGCCTGCTCACGGGTGCTCGCGTCGGCGACCGCCAGCCGGCCCCCGCCCGGGTAGACCTCCTTGGCGACGTGCGTGCCGCCGACCACCGCGAAGTGCACCCCGTCGCGCAGGGTGTCGACGGCGGCGGCGGTGGCGTCGCGCGCGTTGCGCATCTTGGTCGGCGGGTAGTCCATCGAGCCGGAGCAGTCCACCATGATCGCCACGGCGGCCGACGGGCCCTGGCCCGTCGAGTACAGGTGCGGCGCGGCGACCGCGCTGCCCACCGTGCCGCCGCCGGTGGCGCTCACCGTGACGATCGCGCTGACCTCGCGCCCGCCCTCAGGCAGGTACTCGTTCTGATAGACGTCCACCGAGAACTGCGGCACGTTCGACTTCGCGAAATTGGCCATGCCTACTCAAATCCCCCTTGAAAACCCCACGTTGGTGGAGTGATGTCCCGTCATCCGGATCACGGACCGGTCCCCACCGGTCCGTCACCCTGCTTCCCCGTGTGCGTCTTACGTATTGAGTCTTGCGTCTTACTTCTCGCGTCCTGCGCTTCGTTCGTTTGCGGCCTCAGGCCGATCCTGCCCCTTGTACGGGGGCGGGGAACGGCACGACGGCCACTGTTACGTTGTCGTGGCCCCCGCCGTCGAGAGCGTGGCCGACGAGCACGCGCGCGGAGTGCAGGGGCCGTACGGCGGCGTCCGGCGGGACGACCTCGGCCATCTCCTCCGCGGCCTCGGCGTAGTTCCACAGGCCGTCCGTGCACACCACGACCACACCGGGCCGGTCCGGCTTGAAGGAGGCGGTGTGCGGCTCGAGTTCGTAGGAGTCGGCGCCGAGCCAGCCGGTGATCGCGTGGGCGCGCTCGTCGGCGTACGCCTCCGCCTCGTTCATCAGGCCCGCGGCGACCATCTGCGCGGCCCACGAGTCGTCCTCGGTGAGCCGGGCCGGAGGTGAACTGCGGTCCGCCGGCACCCAGTAGGCGCGGCTGTCGCCGACCCAGCCGACGACCAGCAGCCCGGGCGTGACGACCGACCCGACCAGGGTGCAGGCGGGGGCGTTCTGGTGCGGGGCGTGCTCGCGGGCCGTGGCCGGCTCGTCGGCCAGCGCGTTGACCGCGTGCGAGGCGGCGATGATCGCCTCGTGCATGGCCTGTTGCGGGTGCGTGCCCTGCGGCAGGGCCGCCAGCAGCGTTTCGGTGGCCGCCTTCGACGCGGCGAGGGAGGCGTCGTCGGGGCGGGTCGCGGAGGAGACGCCGTCGCAGACGATCGCCACCAGCGCGGGGGTGCCGTCGGGCAGGACGGCGCGGCCGAGGCCGAAGGCGTCCTCGTTGCGGTGGTGGCGCAGCCCGCGGTCGCTGACGGCGGCCATCGGGCCCGACTCCAGCTCCATGTGGTCGCGTTCACGCGGCTGGGCGTGCCCGCAGTTCTCGCAGTACCCGTCGCCGTCGACCCGCCCGGTACGGCAGGCCACGCACACCTTGACGGCCCCGGCCACCGCGGCGACCTCGGCGGCCACCCGGGGATCCGGCGCCTGGAGCGCGTACTCGTCCGGCTCGGCGGGCCGGTCGAACCGGACACCGGAGGCGGCGGGGGCGGCGGGAGCGGCGGAGGGAACAGCGGGGGCAGGCGATCCCGCACCGGTCCCACCGGCGAAGCCGCTCACGCCGGTGCCCGACACGGTCGTACCGCTCACCGGGGCTCCCTCCGGGGCAGCCGGTTGCGCCGAGCCGTTCATGGCGTCCGCGGTGTTCGTGGCGTTCGTGGTGTTCATGGTGAGGGTCGGATGGTCGTCCGGGCGGGGCGGTACGGCGGACAGGTCGTATCCGCACGCGCCGCAGAAACGGTCACCCGCGTCGAGCGGCTCCGCGCAGCTCGGACACGTCGGCAGGGCGGCCTGCCGGGGCTGGGGCATCTGGGACATCAACTACACCCACGTCCGGGGGCGGTAACGATTGGCACGTTCCACCAGGTCGATCCTCTCCTCACCGCCGGTCGCCAACCGGGCGAGCGTGCGGTACGAGCGTTCCAGGCCGAAGCGCAGGCCCCGCTCGTCCAGTTCGCTGCCGAGCAGTACCCGCCGGGTGTCCGGTCCCGCGCCCTGGCCTCCGGAGAGTATCCAGTCCAGGGCGCAGCCGAGGACTTCCGCCGACAACTGCTCGCGCCGCGTCGGATCCAGACCGTACGAGTCCAACGCCTCGACCTGGGCCGCGGCCGCGGTGAGATCCTCCTGAAAGGGTACGTCGGCGGCGAGCGCCGTCCGCTGCCGGAGCCGGGCCCGCACGGCCGCCACCCGGGCCGCCGTGTAGTGGATCGAGGACTCCGGCACCGATTCCAGCGTCCGTACGGACCCCCGGCGGTCCCCCGCCGCGAGCTGTACGCGGGCCAGGCCGAACGCCGAACTGACATAGCTCGGGTCGGTCGACCACACCAGGCGGTAGTACTCGGCGGCGTTGTCGAGCTGCCCCAGCACCTCCGCGCACAGGCCGAGCGCCAGCTTGGGCGCGGGCTCGCCCGGGAAGGCGTCGTAGATCGCGTCGAAGGAGAGCGCCGCGCCCTCGTGGTCGCCGGTGACCAGCGAGGCCACGCCCCGGTACCAGACCACCCGCCAGTCGTCGGGCCGTTCGCCCTCCAGTCTCTGGAGGGACATGAGGGCCGCCTGATGGTCGCCGTTCTCCAGCCAGGCGCGGATCTGCCGCAGCCGGCTCTCGACCGACGGCGCGGGCGCGGCCGTGAGAGCCGTGATCAACTCGCCCGGCGCGGACGCCAACAGGCCTGCGAGGAAGCCCGCGTTGGGGTCGGCGGGGTCGACATGCGGAACGGGCAGCGCGAGGCCGGCGGCGGACGCGGGGACGATCTTCACCAGCCCACCGGGGACGACACCGGCACCGGTATGTGGCAGCCCGCCGCCGAGAGCCGGGACAGCCCCCGAAGATCCCAAGCTCCCCGAACTCCCCAAGCTCCCCTGGCTTCCCGAACTCCCGGACAGCCGCCGGGACTTGACCGTACCGCCGACCGTGACCCGCGCCCCAAGCCGCGACACCTCCCCGTCCAGCTTGGGGAACAGTTCGGTGTCCGTGACCTTGACCTCCGGTCCGAACAGGGTCGACAGCGCGGGCCGCGCCCGGCCGCTCTGCAGCGAGACGACCTCGCGCAGCACGCCCGTCAACTGCTCGGCCATCTCCTGCGCGGAGGCGAACCTGCGGGCCGGATCCGGGTCGGTGGCGCGGACCAACAGCCGGTAGAACGACTCGTACTGGCGGAAGACCTCGATGTTGTCGGGGTCGGGCAGGGAGTCGACGAAGACGGTCGTGTAACCCTGGAAGTCGAAGGTCAGGACGGCGAGCGTACGGCCCACCGTGTACAGGTCGGAGGCGACCGACGGGCCGACCTCCGCGACCTCCGGCGCCTGGTAGCCGACCGTGCCGTAGATCGCCGACTCGTCGTCGTCCATCCGGCGGACCGCGCCCATGTCGATCAGCTTGAGCTGGTCCTCGGTCTGGATCGCGTTGTCGACCTTGAAGTCGCAGTACAGCAGGTTGCGGCTGTGCAGGTGGCCGAGCGCCTCCAGGGCCTCGATGCCGTACGCGCACGCCTGCTCGACCGGCAGCGGGTCCCGCTTGTCCGCCGTCGTCCGGCGGGAGTTGGCGATCTCCTTCAGGGACTTGCCGCCGACGTACTCCATGACGATGTAGCCGTCGAGCGAGCCGGTGCGCTGGTCGAGATGCTCGACGAAGTTGTAGATCCGCACGATGTTGGAGTGCTCGATCTCCGCGAGGAAGCGCCGCTCGGAGATCGCGGCGGCCATCGCGTCCTGGTCGCCCGTGTCGAGGAGGCCCTTGAGGACCACCCAGCGGTCGGACACCGCGCGGTCCACCGCCAGGTAGACCCAGCCCAGGCCGCCGTGCGCGAGACAGCCCGCGACCTCGTACTGCCCGTGCACGACGTCCCCGGACTTCAACTTCGGTACGAACGAATACGGGTTGCCGCACTTGGTGCAGAACCCCTCCGTACGTCCCTCCCGCTCGCCGCGCGAACGGCCCACCGGCGCCCCGCAGTCGGAGCGCGAGCAGAACCGCTTACGCTCGGGCACCTCCGGGTTGTCGAGGACCATCGCGCGCGGGTCGGGACGCGGCACCTGCGGCACCGAGACCAGACCCGCGCCGAGCCGGGCCCGCCCGGAGGAGCCGGCCGCCGTGCCGGAGGAGCGCACCGACACCGAGCGCCCCGTCGAACTGCCCGACAGCGAGCGGGACAACCGCCCGGACACCGAGCGCCGCGACTTCGACGACTGCGACGACGTACGCGAACTGCGCGCACTACGCGCGCTCTGCCCGCTGGAACTCGAACTCCCGCTCCCCGCCGAGCTCTTGCCGCCCCCGCCGCCGCCCCGGCCGGTCACCCCGGTCGGCGGCGAGCCGAGCAGGCCGCCCCCGGAGGAAGGACCCCCGGACGCCACGACGGGGGCCAGACCGCAGGTGTCGCAGTACAGCTCGCCGCCGCCCACGTCCTCGTACGACCCCTCGCAGCCCGGCCGTTGACACGACTGCCCTGCCTGACTCATGGCTACTGCTCCCCCCTGTCCCTGTGGTCCTCGGGTCCGCCCTGCTCGGGCACGCGCGGCGCGGCGAGCAGTTCGGCCGCCGCCCGCTGGTAGCGCAGGACGGCCTGTTCGGCGACGCGCAGATCGCAGGGCGCGCTCCACAGCATGCGGCGCGCCGCGTCGTAGCGCTCGATGAGGAACGGGTCCTCGGCGAGCCCGTGCCGCGCGACCTTCGCCTTGTACGCGTCGAGACGCCCGCGCAGCTCCGCGCGGACCGCCAGCGGCTGGGTGACCGCGCTCAACGACTCGCGGGCGCGCAGCAGTTCGTCCTCCGCCTTCTCCTCCAGGGCCTCCAGGAGCGGGGACAGCCGGTGCCACTGGGCGTGCCGGCGGTACTCGGCGGCCGTCGCGAGCTGCTCCTGCAGCACGGTCGGCGGTCCGCCGACCACCGGCACCTCGGTCGCGGCGATCTTCGCGAGCACCTCACCGCGCGCGGTGCGCGCCTCGGCGAGCGTCCGGTCGGCGCGGCTGAGGACGTCCCGCAGCCTCACCAACCGCTGCTCCGCGTCCTGACGGACCGTCAACACGGCGTCGATCTCCCGGCGTACGTCCTCCAGGGCGCGCGCCTCACGGTCGTACACCGTGGTGTCGGGACGGCCGCCGCCCGGGGCCGAACTGCCCTGCGCGCGCACCCAGTACGCCAGCGGGTCCGAGACGACCTCCTCGCGCAGCCGGGTCAGGGTGTGCGTGATCTGCTCGAGGTCGTCGCCCGCCGGGTGCTCGCCCGGGCGGACGCCGACGGAGTGCGCGAGCCGGCGGGTGCGCTGGAGCTCCGCGGCCAGTAAATCTATCCGCGCGGGCAGCGCCGACCACACCGCGTCGGCGGCGACGACCATGTCCAGCGACGACGCGTACAGCTCGTTCATCCGGTCGACGAGGCCGACGAGGGTGAAGCTCTGGCTGAGCTTGCCCGTGCCGTGCGGCGTGGGCGCTTCGGCCGTGGCCACCGCCGCACCGGCGAGCGATCCCGCGACCGTCACGGACTCGCCGCGCAGCAGTTCCGTCAGCTCGACCAGGTCCTCGCGGCTGGCCCAGCGGCGGCGCGAACGGATGTCACGGGCGCGGCGCAACGCGTCCGTGTACGCGTCGAAGTACGCCCACAGGAGGGTGATCGACGCGTCGGCGGACGCCCAGCGCTCCTTGGTGAAACCGGTGAGTTCGGCGCCTTCCAGCAGCCTGCGGCCCGCGTGGTCCTGGAGGGCGAGGAGCGACGTCTCGATCGCCTCGTGCTCCGCGCCGAGCCGCGCCAGCGCACGGTCGACCTCGTCCCGGTCCAGCACCGGCCCGGGGGGTCCCGTGACGCCCATCGATCACCTCTCGCTGCCTTGTCGGATCTTCGCTCGGTGCGCTGCCTGCCCGGTATTGTCCGGCGTTCGTCAACTCGTGCGCAGGTACTGCGGTGCGGGTGGCATCGACGTCGTCGCGTCGCCGCCCAGTGTCGCCGACAGCCACTTGTCGTACGAGGCCTGCCAGCCGCTCGCGCGGTACTCCACCAGGATCTGGTTGACCCGGCGCACCAGGTCGCTCGCGTCCTTCTTCATCGCCACCCCGTAGTACTCGGCCGTGAACGGGGCGCCCTTGAGCTCGACCGTCGGGTCCTGGGCGGCCTGGCTGGCGGCGAGCGCGCCGTCGGTGACCACCGCGTCGACCTCGCCGAGCTGCAACCGGACCAGGCAGTCGAGCTGGTTGGGGACGGTGGTGCGGATGTCGACGGTGGAAGCGAGCCTGCCGGTCTTCTTGTCGTCGGCCAGCTTGGTGTTGGCCGTCGAACCGGTCGCCGTGCAGACCTTCTTCTTCGCCAGCGTGCCGTTGTAGCCGGTGATCGTCGAGGACTTGGGGGCGAGCACCTGCTGACCCGTCTTGAAGTACGGCGCGGAGAACGCGACGTCGGTGAGGCGGGTGCACGAGATCGTCATCGTGCGGACGACCATGTCGACGCGGCCCTCCTGGATGGCCGGGACGCGCTGGTTGGTCGGGATGGCCTTGAACTGGACCGCGTCCGGGTCGCCGAGGATGTCCTGGGCGATGCGGTGGACGAGGTCGATGTCGAAGCCCTCCAGCTCCGCGCCGGTGTTGTTGGGGTCGCGGTAGCCCCAGCGGTAGCTGTTCTGGTCGACGCCGACGATCAGCTTGCGCTTCTCGCCCTGCCGGGCCTTGATCGCGGCGATCGTCGGGCCGTCCGCGCTCGACGGCGCCAAGGTCTGCTTCTCGGGGGCCGTGCAGGTGGCGTCGGCCACCGGGCTGCCCTCGGCGACGCCCCGACCGCCGCGGCCCGTGCTGCCGTCGCCGCTTCCGTCGCCCTGGGACCGCGCCCACGGCAGCAGCAGGACGAGGGCCAGCGCGAGGGCGCAGCCGACCGCCATCGCCCCGACGCCGCCCCAGCCCCGCAGACCGGCCCGCACCCGCTGACCAGCCTGCACCCGCTGACCGGCCCGCACACGTCGCGCACGCATCGGCGTGCCCCCTTTCACCGGTACTCCGACAGCCTGCGGCCGATGCCGAGGACCGCGCCCGCCGCGCCCAGCACGGCGAGCACGGCCGCGCCGACCGCGAGGCCCGTCATCGCGCCCAGGCCGTCCCCGGCCGCCCGCTGGAACTCGGCCTGCTCGTGATCGAGGGCGTCCGCGAGGTTCGCGTCGACGTTGTCGAAACACGCGCCGGTCGCGTCCTTCCCGCCGATGACCAGGGCCAGCGCCTGTTCGTAGTTGCCGTTGTCGTCCTGCGCGCGTGCCGTGGTGTGGCGCTTCTTCCACTCCGCCATGTTGCTCTCGGCCGCCGCGACCGGCTTCCCGCCCGACTGGTCGTCGGCGAGCTTCGCCGCCAGGGTGAGGCCCTTGCCGAGGGCGCTCATGTCGGTGCCGAAGTCGTGGTCGTACTTGTCGAGCGTGACGTCCTCGCCGTCGGCCGTCACCTTCACCGTCTCCGCGCCGCGCGCCACCAGCGTCAGGTTCTCGTTGCCGCGCGCCTTCAGGGAGGCGATCCGGGCGTCGTGCAGCACGTTCAGCGAGCGGACGCCGTTGTCGTAGGAGTCGTTGAGACCCGCGCGGGCCACGGTGTGGCCGACGACCAGCCAGAGCAGGACGACGGTGGTGGCCGCTGTCGCCGACACCAGGCCGTGGTTCAACAGGCGGTTCGTACGGCGGTAGTTGCGGTGCTGTGCCCAGGCGAGGCCGGCCAGCGCGAGGACGCCCAGCGCGATCGCCGCCCACGGGTAGGGGGTGGCGTCGGCGTAGTCGGCGTCGAGGCGCTGGTTCTCCTTCTTGTAGAGATCCTCGGCCGCCGGGAGCATCTCCTCCTGCATCTTCTGGTTCGCGTACCGCAGATAGGCGCCGCCGACCGGGAAACCCTGCCGGTTGTACGTCCGCGCGCGCTCCACCAGGCCCTTGTACTCGGGCAGAAGTGTGTTCAGCCGGGTGATGGCCGCCGTGGAGGGGGAGCCGGGGTCGGCGTTGTTGGCGGCGGTGACGAGTTTGGCGGCGGCCGTGTCGATGTCGTCCTCGTACCGCTGCCGGGACGCCGCCGTCTCCTGGCCGCCCGCCAGGAAGCCGCTGGAGGCGGCCGTGTTGGCGTCGGCCAGCGAGCGGTAGATGTCGGCGGCGGCCGTGCTCAGCGGCTGGCTCTTGTGCAGCACGTCGTCGGCGGCGGCCTCGCGGTCGGTCGTCTGCCAGGCCGTCAGCGCGCCGAAGGCGAGGACGAGGAGGGCGAGGAGAGCGCCGATGATGCGGAGCCGGCCCGGTTCCGTGGTCGCCGCCGCGCGCGCCTTGTCGACGCCCTCGGCGAATGCCGTACGGCGTGTCGGCGGTGGTGCCGTGCCGACTGGCGGGCTTGCCAGGTTTGCCACTGTTTTGACCTCCCCCGTGGTCAGCTCCCGTCGGCAAGTATCGCTGGCGGGAGGTGTTGTGCGCACCGGCCTTCACTGGATCTTGATCAGATCGCAGTCAGCCCTGTTCATGAATACGTCTGGGGGGAGGGATCGGTTCCTTTGTGGGGGCTTGTGTTGTGTTCGGGGGCGCGTTGTTCTGAGCGTGCTGTTCGGGGCGTGCTGTTCGGGGGTGCGCTCAGCCCGCGTCGAAATGGCGCCGTGTCTTTTCCTGTGCCTCCGTCCCCGCTCCCAGTCTGTCGAGGCCGAGGAGCGCCGCCCCGAGCACCGGACGCGCGCGCACCACGCTCGGCACCGCCTTGGGCGCGCCGGCCGCCAGCAGTTCCCGCACTCCGTCGTCCAACTGCGCGTGCCCCGCAGTCAGGACGCCTCCGCCGAGCAGTACCGGGGTTTCCTCCTCCAGCAGTTGCAGGCGGGTCAGGGCGACTGTTGCCATCGTTGCCACTTCCTGGGCCAGGCGGTCGACGAGCGCGCGGGCCACCGGGTCGCCCTCCGTGGCCGTCGCGAAGAGGACCGGGGTCAGTTCGTGGCGGCGGGACGCGGGGATGTGCTCCAGGTGCAGCGACTCGATCAGGGCGTACATGGTCGGCAGCCCGAAGTGGGCCGGGAGGGTGTGCGTCAGGGCCGTGGGGCCGCCCCGGCCGTCCTCCGCCCGCGCCGCGTGCCACACGGCCTCCTCGGCCAGCCCCCAGCCGCCGCCCCAGTCGCCGGAGAGGCGGCCGAGGGCCGGGAAGCGGGCCGTGCGGCCGTCGGGGCGCATGCCCACGCAGTTGATGCCGGCCCCGCACACCACGGCCACGCCCCGCGGGTCGGCCACGCCGGCCCGCAGGATCGCGAAGGTGTCGTTGCGGACGTCCACGGAGTCGCCCCACGCGCGCGCGTGCAGGGCCGCCGCCAACTGCTCCTCCTCGACCGGCAGATCGGCGTTGGCCAGACACGCGGAGACATGGGTCGCCGTCGTGACGCCCGCGGCCCGGTACGCGCGCGTGACGGTGTCGGCGAGGGCGTCCACCGCCGCCGCCACCCCCACGGCGGGCGGCCGGAAGCCGCCGCCGCGGGCCGTGCCGAGGACTTCCCCGTCGGGCGCCACGACCGCGACGTCGGTCTTGCTGTTGCCCGCGTCGATGGCGAGCACACTTGCCGTCAGGCCCACGCGAGGTGCTCCCGGTTGTGCGAGACGAGTTGGTCGGTCAGTCGCTCGGCGTACTCGTACTGGCCGATCAGGGGGTGCGAGAGGAGCGCCTTGAAGACGCGCTCCCGGCCGCCGCGCAGGGCCGCGTCCAGGGCCAGGTCCTCGTAGGCCGTGACGTTCGCCATCAGGCCCGCGTACAGCGGGTCCACCGGCGCCACCGGGAGCGGGGCCGCGCCCTTGGACCCCACCGCCGCCTGGACCTCGATCACCGCGTCGTCCGGCAGGAAGGGCAGCGTGCCGTTGTTAAGAGTGTTGACCACCTGGTGGGGGCTGCCGGAGCCGGTGAGCAGGGCGGCTGCCAGATCCACCGCCGCCTCCGAGTAGAACGCGCCGCCGCGCTTCGCCAGCAGCGCGGGCTTCTCGGCCAGCGCCGGATCGGCGTACAGCGACAGCAACTCGCTCTCCATGGCGGCCACTTCCGCCGCCCGGGACGGCTTGGTGCGCAGTTCCCGTACGACCTCGTCGTGCGCGTAGTAGTAGCGCAGGTAGTACGACGGGACGACGCCCAGCAGGTCCAGGAGGGGGCGGGGCAGCCGCAGGTCGGCGGCGATCGTGTCGCCGTGGGCGGTGAGGAGGCCGGGCAGGACGTCCTCGCCCTCGGGGCCGTTCAGGCGCACCCCCGTCTCCCAGGTGAGGTGGTTGAGGCCCACGTGGTCCAGGTGGACGTCGGCCGGGGTGACGCCGAGGAGCGCGGCGAACTTGCGCTGGAGGCCGATCGCCACGTTGCACAGGCCGACCGCCTTGTGGCCGGCCTGGAGCAGGGCGCGGGTGACGATGCCGACCGGGTTGGTGAAGTCGATGATCCAGGCGTCGGGGTTGGTGCGGCGCACCCGCTCGGCGATGTCGAGGACCACCGGGACGGTGCGCAGCGCCTTGGCGAGGCCGCCCGCACCGGTCGTCTCCTGGCCGACGCAGCCGCACTCCAGGGGCCATGTCTCGTCCTCCTGGCGCGCCGCCTGGCCGCCCACGCGGAGCTGGAGCAGGACGGCGTCGGCGCCCTCGACGGCCGCGTCCAGGTCGGAGGTGGTGACGATCCGGCCGGGGTGGTCCTGGCGGGCGAAGATGCGCCGCGCCAGACCGCCCACCAGCTCCAGCCGGTCGGCCGCCGGGTCGACCAGGACCAGTTCCTCGACGGGGAGGGTGTCGCGTAGGCGTGCGAAGCCGTCGATCAGTTCGGGGGTGTAGGTCGAGCCGCCGCCGACCACGGTGAGTTTCATACCTTGTTAACCCTTTACTCCGGTGAGGGTGACACCTTCGACGAACGCCTTCTGCGCGAAGAAGAACACGAGGATCACGGGGGCCATGACCAGCACGGTGGCCGCCATGGTGAGGTTCCAGTCGGTGTGGTGCGCGCCCTTGAAGGACTCCAGCGCGTAGGAGAGGGTCCACGCGCCCGGGTTCTCGGAGGCGTAGATCTGCGGGCCGAAGTAGTCGTTCCAGGCGTTGAAGAACTGGAAGAGGGCGACGGCGGCGATGCCGGGCTTGGCCATCGGCAGCACCACCTTCAGCAGGATGCGCAGGTCGCCGCAGCCGTCCACCTTCGCCGCGTCCAGGTACTCGTTCGGGATCGTCATCAGGAACTGGCGCAGCAGGAAGATCGAGAACGCGTCGCCGAACGCCAGCGGGATGATCATCGGCCACAGGGTGCCCGACAGGTCGAGCTGCTTCGCCCAGAACAGGTACATCGGGATGACGACCACCTGGGGAGGCAGCATCATCATCGAGATCACCAGCATGAGCGTCACATTGCGGCCCCGGAAGCGGAACTTGGCCAGCGCGTACGCCACGGGGACGGACGACACGACGGTAAGGACTGTTCCCAGTCCCGCGTAGAGCAGCGTGTTCTTCCACCAGGTGAGGAAGCCCGGGGTGTCGAAGACCTTCCGGTAGTTGGCCCACTCCCAGGTGTGCGGGATCAGGTCCCGGCTGAGCGCCTGGGAGTCGCTCATCAGGGAGGTCAGGAAGACGAACACGAAGGGCAGGACGAAGAAGAGGGCCGCCGCGACGCCGAGGGAGTGGATCGCGACCCATTCGAGGAGCGCCTTGCGGCGCGCGGTGCGCTCGGCGGGCGAGGCCGGGTCCTGCGACTGCGACCCCACCGGCCGTTCCCGTTCCTGTTCCGGTACGTGGACCGTGTTCTGGGCCGTGTCCGGGGCCATGTGCTGGGCCATGTCAGTCACCTGCCTGGATGAGGCCGCCCCGGCGCCTCATCAACAGCGCGGTGAACGCCATCGACAGGGCGAACAGGACCAGGGCGACGACACAGGCGGAGCCGTAGTCGAAGCGCTGGAAGCCGAGGTTGTAGACGAGTTGGGGGAGGGTGAGCGTGGAGTGCTCGGGGTAGCCGGGCTCGAACATGGTGCCCGCGCCCTGGATCACGCCCGAGGCGACCTTTCCGGCGACGAGCGGCTGCGTGTAGCACTGCATCGCCGCGATGACGCCGGTGACGACCGCGAACATGATGATCGGTGAAATGTTGGGAAGGGTGACGAACCGGAACCGCTGCCACGCCGACGCGCCGTCCAGTTCCGCCGCCTCGTACTGCTCCTTCGGCACGTCGAGCAGCGCGGCCATGAAGATGACCATCAGGTCGCCGATGCCCCACAGGAACATCAGGGTGAGGGCCGGCTTGGACCAGTCCGGGTCGTTGAACCAGCCCGGGGCCGGGATGCCGATCCTCTCCAGGATCGAGTTGACCGGGCCCGTACCGGGGTTGAGGAGGAACGCGAACGCCATCGTCGCCGCGACCGGCGGGGCCAGGTAGGGCAGGTAGAAGAGGGTCCGGAAGACGCCCGTACCGGTCTTGATCTTCGTGATCAGCATGCCGATCCCGAGCCCGAACAGGACCCGCGTCGTCACCATGATCACGACCAGCCAGAGGGTGTTGCGCAGGGCGGGCCAGAAGAGCGGGTAGTGCTCGAAGACGTACGTCCAGTTCTTCGCCCCGCTCCAGGTCGGCGGCTGGAAGCCGTCGTAGTGCATGAACGAGAAGTAGACCGTCGAGATCATCGGGTACGCGAAGAAGACCGCGAAACCGATCAGCCAGGGGGAGAGGAAGGCGAGCGTGCGCAGGGCCTGTTTCCGCTGCTTCGCGGCGAGGCCGGGCGAGCGCCGCTTCGACGTCGTCGTCGACGTGAGTGCGCTCATCGCTACTTCGCCTGCGCGATGTCCGTGTCGATCTGCGCGGCAGCCTTCGTCAGGCCCGCCTTCAGGTCGGTGACCTTGCCGCTCTCGTAGTCGTAGCCGAGCTGCTGGATGGTGGTGAGGTAGACGCCGCCGTTGACCGAGGCGGGGGCGGTCGTCGAGTTCGGGTTCGCGGCGATGTCGAGGAAGGTCTTGAAGCGCGGGTCGTACTTCAGGTCCGGCGACTTCAGCGCGGCCAGCGTGGACGGCACGTTGTGGATGGCGTTGGAGAAGGCGACCACCGCGGCCGTGTCGGTGGTCATGTACTTCACCAGTTCCCAGGCCGCGGCCTGCTTCTTGCTGGTGGCGGCGATACCGGCGATGGTGCCGGTGATGTAGCCGCGGCCGTACCGATCGGCCTGGTCGTCGGGCACGGGCAGCGGGGCGACGCCGATCTCGAAGCCGGGCTTGGCGTCCAGGGCCATCCCGAGACGCCACTCGCCGTCCAGTTGCATGGCCACCTGGCCGGTGTGGAAGGGGTGCTTCGGCCCCCACTCGTCACCGAGCCCGGCCCGGAACTTCTCCAGCTTCTTGAACCCGCCCAGCTCGTCGACCAGTTGCTTCTGGAGCGTGAAGGCGCCCGCGACGGCCGGGTCGGTGGCGACCGTCGACTTGCCGGACGAGTCGAAGTACGTCGGCCCGAACTGGCCCATGTAGTGCTCGGTCGTCGCCTCCCAGCCGTGGTAGTTCGGCATGAACCCGAGCTGCTTGTACGTGTCGCCCTGGGTGATCGTCAGCTTCTTGGCGTCGGCCTCGAACTCGGACCAGGTCTTCGGCGGGGCGGTGATGCCCGCCTTCTGGAACGCGGTCTTGTTGTAGTAGAGGCCGTAGGCGTCGCCCAGCAGCGGCACGGCGCAGCGGTTCCCGTCGTACTCGGTGTACTCGCTCATCGCCTTCGGGAAGGTGGTGCCCGGGTCGATGGCCGCCTTCTTGAACAGCGGGTTGAGGTCGACCAGCGCGCCGGACGAGCAGAACTTGCCGACGTTGTTGGTGGTGAACGACGAGATCACGTCGGGCGCGGTGCTGCCGCCCGCCCGCAGCGCCTGGTTGATCTTGTCGTCGGTCATGTTCCCGACGACGTCGACATGGATGTTGGGGTGCGCCTTCTCGAAGCCGGCGACCAGCGCCTTCACGGCCTTCACCTCGTTCGGCGCGCTCCAGGCGTGCCAGAAGGTGATGGTCTGTTCCTTCGACGCGTCGTCGCCCGCGCCGGAGGATGCCGCCTGGCCGGTACAGGCGGTGGTGGACAGGAGCAGTGCCGTGGAGGCGGTGAGGGCAAAAGCCGCCTTTCGGACTACTTCGGGTATGCGTGTGGGCATGGCGGAGCCTTCCAGGGACAGGGGAGGGTGAGGAGAGAGGTGAGGGGTGAGGCGAGAGGGGTCTAAGGGGAGGGGGAAGAGGAGGTGGCCGGGGTCAGCGTGCGGTGGTGTCGAAGACCTCGTCGCGGGTGGCCGCGAGCGCGCTCTCCAGCGCACCGCGCAGCACGGGCCGTTCGATGACGTCGCCGACGACCAGCTTGGGCCGGGACGCGGCCAGTTCCTCCAGCTCGTCCTGGACGAGGGCGCGCAGTACCTCGCCGCCGGCGGTCAGGCTGGCACCGCTGAGGACGACGAGTTCGGGGTCGAGCACGGAGACGAGCGAGGCGAGACCGGTCGCGAGCCGGGTCGCGTACGTCTGGAGCAGCAGCCGGTTCTGGACCGTGTCCTCGGCGGCGGCCCGCTGGACGAGTGCGGCGGCGACCTCGGCGTAGGGTCCGGACGGGATGCCGTTCATGCCGAGGTCCAGGGCGAGCTGCGGGATGGCCTGTGAGCCGGCCAGCTCCTGGAAACCGCCACTGTTGGCTTTCTTTACCTGCCGCACCAGGGGTGCGCCCGGAACTGGCAGGAAACCTACCTCTCCCGCGCCGCCGGTCCAGCCGCGGTGCAGCCGGCCGCCGAGGACGAGTGCGGCACCGAGACCGCCCTCGTTCCACAGGAGGACGAAGTCCTCGTGGCCGCGGGCCGCGCCGAGCCGTTGTTCGGCGATGGCGGCGAGGTTGACGTCGTTCTCGTACTCGACGGGCATCGGCAGGGCTGCGGCGAGGTCGTCGAGCAGCGTCGGGGCGTGCCAGCCGGGCAGGTGGGAGGCGTAGCGCAGGCGACCGGTGGTGGGGTCGAAAGCGCCGGGGGTGGCGACGACGAGCCGCCGCACGTCGCCGCGGGTGAGGCCCGCGGCCTTCACCGCGCCGTCGAGGGCGTCGGTGACCTGCCGTACGACGGCCCCGGCGGTCTTCCTGCCGGGGGTCGGCACCTCGTACGTGCCCACCGTGCGGCCGGTGATGTCGGCGACGGCGGCGAGGACGCGTTCGGGGGTGACGTCCAGCCCGGCGGCGTACGCGGCGGCCGGGTTGACCTCGTAGAGCTGGGCGTTGGGGCCGGGTCGGCCCTCGGTGGTGCCGGTGGCCAGGACCAGTCCCGCCGCCTCCAGGCGGGCCAGGAGCTGGGAGGCGGTGGGCTTCGACAGGCCGGTGAGCTTGCCGATGCGGGTGCGGGACAGGGGGCCGTGCGCCAGCAGGAGGTCCAGGGCTGCGCGGTCGTTCATGGCACGCAGGACGCGCGGGGTGCCCGGCGTTCCGGTGGTTCCGGAGGGTCCTGCGGTTGCTGCCATGGGGTCGACACCTGCCTTTCTGAACTGCACAGCTTTTCAGTGACGCGGGACACAAGTCCACTTCCCGTCATCCGCGATCATTGTTAGGAAAGTTTCCTATCGATGGAAGGGAAGGTAAGCCCGGCGCGAAGGGGGCGTCAAGAAGGGAAACGACAAACGCCCCCGAGGCAACGGAGTCGTTACCTCAAGGGCGCTGAGACGGGGATGGGACGGGGATGAGGCGGGGGTGAGGCGGGGGTGGAGCGCGGGTTACTTCGCCGGAGGCGTCGTCGCGCGCTGCGGGGCGATCGGAGTGGCCGCCGCCGACTGCGGGGAGTCCGCGTTGGCGAAGGCGGACGGCGCGGCGACCGAGGCGGTCGGGTCGGCCGGGTCCTCCGTGGCGGGCGCGGTCGCGCCGCCCACGATGCGGATGTCGGCGGCGTCGAAGGCGCGCTTGACGCGCCAGCGCAGCTCGCGCTCGACCGTGAGGGCCTTGCCCGGCATGGTCTTCGCGGAGACGCGGACCACCATCGAGTCCAGCAGGACGCTGTCCAGGCCGAGGACCTCGATCGGGCTCCACAGGAGCTCGTTCCAGGGCTCTTCCTTGCTCATCTTCTCGGCGATCTCGTCCAGCGTGGACTTGACCAGGTGCAGGTCCTCGGACGCCTTGACGGTGACGTCGACGCCGGCCGTCGCCCAGCCCTGCGAGAGGTTGCCGATCCGCTTGACCTCGCCGTTGCGGACGTACCAGATCTCGCCGTTGTCGCCGCGCAGCTTGGTCACCCGCAGCCCCACCTCGATGACCTCGCCGCAGGCCACGCCCGCGTCGATCTGGTCGCCGACGCCGTACTGGTCCTCCAGGATCATGAACACGCCGGAGAGGAAGTCGGTGACCAGGTTGCGCGCCCCGAAACCGATCGCGACGCCCGCGACGCCGGCGGAGGCCAGCAGCGGGGCCAGATTGATCTCGAAGGTGGCCAGCACCATCAGCGCGGCCGTGCCCAGGATCAGGAAACTCGCCACCGAACGCAGCACCGAGCCGATCGCCTGCGAGCGCTGCCGCCGCCGCTCGTTGTTGACCAGCAGCCCGCCCAGCGAGGTGCCGTCGACCGACGCGACCGTGCGGTTCATCCGGTCGATCAGCTTGGTGATCGACCGCTGCACCACCACTCTCAGCACCACCGCGATCACCACGATCAGCAGCACCCGCAGGCCGATCGCCAGCCACGTCGACCAGTTCTCCTCGACCCAGCTAGCCGCGTTCGTCGCGCTCTCCTGGGCGTCCTGCAAGGACGGGACCGTCACCGTGGTCGGCGACTCCGAGGGAGTCGGCGACGGCGACGAACCGGCGGCCAGTAGGACGGCGGGCAAGGACACGGCAGGTACCTCCAGGTGCTGCACTGCTCCGTCCGGCGCGGCGGGTCAAGGCGACACGCGCCGCAAGGTCACGGAAAGGTCACCGGACAGACAGAACCACCACACTAACGGGGCATTGTGAGTGGTTCGGCGAGATGAGTGAAGGAGAGACGGTCCTCACCCGTGCTTGAACAGGCCATGATCCGGGGGATGCATCAGGGTGTGGTCGAAAACACTCCCAGCCCGTTACCGGGACATGGTGGCGCGTCCACCAGGCAAGAGGAGAGACTGACTGCAGATCGTCCCGGCGCGAGCCACGCGCCGCCGACGCCCAAGGAGGCATCCGTGCCGCATGTCCTGGTCCTCAACGCGTCGTACGAGCCCCTCGGCGTCGTACCGCTCCGCCGCGCGCTCATCCTCGTCCTGGAGAACAAGGCGATCTCCCTGGAGGAATCCGGCGCCTTCATGCACAGCGCGACCGTCACGGTTTCAGCACCCAGCGTGGTCCGGCTCAAGCGATTCGTCCGGGTTCCCTACCGGGGGCCCGTTCCTCTCACCCGCAGGGCGCTGTTCGCCCGGGACGGGGGCCGGTGCATGTACTGCGGTGGCGTCGCAACCAGCGTCGACCACGTCATCCCGCGCAGCCGCGGGGGCAAACACGTGTGGGACAACGTCGTGGCGTCCTGCCGCCGCTGCAACCACACCAAGGCCGACCGGCACCTCGTCGAGATCGGCTGGCGGCTGCGCCACAAACCCGCCCCTCCCTCCGGCCTCGCCTGGCGCATCATCGGCACGGGCCATAGGGATCCGCGCTGGCTGCCGTACTTGCAGCCGTACGGCGCGGACGACGCCCTGGCCCGGATCGACGGCATCTCCGCCTAGCCGACCCGGGCTTTTGCATACCCCGTGGCACCCCCGCCCCAGCCAGCCCAGCCACGGGGCCCTTCGGGACGACCCGCTCCCGGGCCCGAGAACTCAGTCGCGCGAGTCCTCGGGCCGCGCCCCCTGTACCGCGTACAGCGCCGCGCCGAGCGCGAACGCGGCCCCCGCCGCCGGCCACGCCCACACCGTGACCGCCCACCCGTGCACCCCGCCCGACGCGAGGCACATCGCGCCGACATAGCAGGACGCGGGCAGCCAGCTCAGCCGGGCGCCGAACAGGACGGCCGCGGTCGCCGTGAGGCCGACGCAGCCCAGCAGATCGCGGAGCGCGGCGGCAGGGGCGAGCGGCAGGAGTGCGGCCATGAGGGCCGCGACGGCCGTCAGGGCGAGCAGGTGGGCCAGCCGCCGGGGCCACCAGGGGCGTACCGCCGTACGGTCCAGCTCGTGGGACGGGGCGTACAGGCTCGCGCCGATCAACGCGGCGGCCGCCAGGGCCGCCAGGGTCGCGACCGGCGTCGCCCGCCCCGGATCCAGCTCCGCATCGCCCGTCCGGTGCGCCGCCCACCCGGCGAACACGCAGGTCACGGTGAGCAGGACGAGGGTGCGGGGAACAGTGCGGGAGCGGGCGTAGAGGCGGAGGCCGGACGTCGAGGCGAAGAGGCGGGGGCTCACAGGGCGGGCACCCCGCTCGGGTCGCAGTCGCCGGCCGTCGCGAAGTAGGCCGACAGCCAGGTCCGACGTTCGTCGGCGCCCATCGACGCCAGCCGGGCCCGGGCCGCCTGCCGCTCCTTGAGCCCGGCGCGCTCGGCGGCGGTGCCCTTCGCGTCCAGACCGTCGAAGTAGTCCTGGCTGGGGCTCGGCGCGAGGTAGGCGATGACGGCGTCGTCCGCCGGGCGCACACGCGCGGTCAGCTCACGGCAGTCGTCACGACCCTCCAGCGCCATCACCGCCTCCCACGCGTACTGCTCCGGATCGGTCAGCCGACCCCGTACGACCGACCGGCCGAACGGCGTCAGCATCGGAAGCCGCACCTCGCCGTCGCCCGGTTCGCCGGGACGGTCCTCGAACCGGACCGGCAGGTTCCGTACGCCCTCCAGGCGGCCGGTGATCCCCGACAGCGCCTTTGTGACCTGCGGCAACAGGTCCTTGTAGCGGTCGTTCACACAGATCTGCGGCGAGGTCGAGGTGGCGCACACCTGGCCGTGCCCGGCCGGGTTCGTGCGCCACGGTCCGGGCCCGGTCTGCGCCAGCAGCGCGCCCGCGGCCGTCGCCGCCGCCAGCGGCAGCAGCGCGGTGTACCTGCGCCGGGCCGCGTACGCCAGCACCGCGGAGACCGCGAGCCCGGCCGTCCACACGGCCATCGCCGTCGGCTGCCACCCCACCGGAACCAGCCCCTCCGCGACGGGCAGCGCCGGGTCGAGGTAGCGCCCGGAGCCCGAGCCCGGCTGCCCGGACTGGGCCAGACCGAGATACCCGCCCACCGCCAGCAACGGCGCCGCGGCCCGCCATGCGACCAGCCGCCCCACGACATGGCCGGCCAGCGCGGCGGCCACCAGGACCACCGCGTCCGTCGGCAGCAGGTCCAGGTACGGCCGGTCGCCGCGGGCGTACGGCCAGGTGGCGAGGAGCGCCCCGGCCGCGGCGAGCAGATACCCGGCCGCCACCCACAGCGCGGGCGGCAGCGCCGCCGCGAGCAGCCGGGCCAGCGGTCCGCGGACGGCCGTCCCCCACAACTCCTGCGTGCCGCGCCGCCGCTCCCGCCCGCCCCGCACGCAGCCCACGGCCGCCGCGAGCGGCACGAGGACCAGCAGCACGCCGTGCACCTCGGACCGGGTCTCGGCCCAGCCGCCCTGCCAGCGGTCCGCCGTGGCGGCCAGCAGCACGGCCGGGACGAGGAAGGCGGCGACGCCCGCCCAGGGCGCGAGCCCACGGGTCGCCTCGGCGCACAGCGGATGCGCGAGCGCCCGCCGCGCCGTCTTCGGCTCCGCCACGAGCGTCATCGCGCCGTCTCCACCGTGGTCGGGGCGCGGTGGGCGCGCAGGGCGGCCAGGTAGCCGCGCTCGACGGGGTTGTCGCCGAAGCCGTCCGCTGCCTCGGCCCCCTGGGTCTCCGTTGCCTCGCCCAGCTTGGTCAGGGACGCGGGGGTGCCCTGGTAGGCGACCCGGCCCGCGTCCAGGAGGGTGACCTCCGTGCAGGCGGCGGCCACGTCCTCCACCAGGTGGGTGGAGACGACGACCGTGGCGCGGGTGCCCAGTTCGCGCAGCAGCGCGCGGAACTCGACGCGCTGCTCGGGGTCGAGGCCCGCGGTCGGCTCGTCGAGGAGCAGGAGCTCCGGCTCGTTGACGATGGCCTGGGCGATGCCGACCCGGCGGATCATGCCGCCGGACAGCGTCTTCACCTTCACGTCGGCACGGTCGCCGAGGCCGACGCGTTCGACGGCGCGGGCGACGGCGGCCGGGGTGTCCGCGGCGGGCATGTCCTTCAGCCAGGCCACGTAGGCGACGAACTCGCGCACCGTGAAGCCCGGGTAGTAGCCGAACTCCTGCGGCAGATAACCGAGTCGGGCCCGGACCGTGCCGCGCCGGGACGGTTCGCCGACGTCCTCGCCGAGCAGCTCCACCCGCCCGGCGGACGGCTGCGCGACGGTCGCCAGGACCCGGATCAGGGACGTCTTCCCGGCCCCGTTCGGACCGAGCAGCCCGTGCACGCCGAGACCGAGGTCGAGGTCGACGCCGTCGAGGGCGACGGTCCTGCGGTGCCGGACGCGCAGTCCGCTCACTCGTATCGTGTGGGTCGCGCTTGTCGTGCTCACGGCTTCTCCAGGCGGTCGTAGGCGGAACGGCGGGTGGCCAGCAGTCCGGCACACAGCACGGCCGCGGCTCCCCAAGTGCCCTGGGCGAGGGGGCCGTCGAGGCAGCGGTCGAGCTGCGCGGCCAGCCCGGCGAGCGCGGGCCCGTCGGGGGCGGCCAGCGCCGGGACGAGGACGGCGGCCAGCCAGCCCCCGCCCGTCAGCGCGGTGGCGGTCCGGCAGCCGACCCACCCGGCCAGCGTCAGCGAGGCCAGCGTCAGCGCGAGCCCCGGCAGCAGCCAGGCGGCGGCGCCCGGAGCACCGGAGGCGGGCAGCAGCAGACCGGTGAGGGTCAGCAGCGGCAGGCTGACGGCGAGGACGGCGGTCGTCCGCGTCAGCATCAGCCGCAGCCCCCCGGAGGTCGTGGCCGCCGCGATCTCGTGCAGCGGATCGGCGTGCACCCCGTAGGAGACGGCGACCCCGGCGACGGGCACGACAGGCGCGAGCGCCAGCAGCAACGGCCACGACCCGTCGACCCCGGCCCCGTACGACAGGGCGAGCGCACCGAGGGCGACGAGCAGGAGCGCGGGCAGCCAGGCACCGCGCAGGGCGGGTCCGGCGGCCCAGAGGGCGCGGGTGAGGAAGGAGAACGGCGGGTGGGCGCGGGGGGTGACCTCCCGCACCTCCCTCAGCACCGTCGCCCGCACCTCCGCCAGCACCACTCCCGCCGCGGGCGACTGCCGTACGGCTGCGGAGACGCGCTCGGCGCACGCTGCGCACCGCTCCAGATGCTTCTCCAGGGACCAGGCGTCGGCTTCCGGGAGGGTGCCGTCGGCGTAGCGGGCGGCGAGGTCGTCGGACGTGTGCCAGTTCTGGGCCAGGCTCATGCCGGACCTCCCGAGGGATGGGTATTCGGGTTCGGGTTGGGGTTCAACTGGGCGAGCGCGGCGCGGAGTTCGGCGCGGGCGCGCATCGCTCGGGTCTTGACGGTGCCCTCGGGGATGCCGAGCAGCCGGGCCGCCTCCCGGGTCGTCAGCCCGTCGACGACGGTCGCGCGCAGCACCTCGCGCAGCTCGGGCGAGATCCGGTCCAGGGCGGTGCCGACATCGCCGAACTCCAGCCCGGCCAGCACCCGTTCCTCGGCGGAGGCGGCGACCGGCGACGGCCAGTCCTCGACCCGTGCCGCCTCGACCCGGTCGGCCCGCTCCTGCACCCGCCGCGCGTCGACGAGCCGCCGGGCGGCGACGGTCCACAACCACCCGCCGGCCTCCTCACCCCGGTGCCCGCCGGCTGACCGCCACACGGTCACGAAGGTGTCCTGCAACACCTCCCGCACCACCTCGGGATCGGCGCAACGCCGCGTCAGGCGAGCGTGCAGCCACCCGGCATGCCGGTCGTACAGCGCGCCCAGCGCGGCCGCGTCCCCACCCGCCACGGCCCGCAGCAGCGCCGCGTCCGTATCACTCTCCCGGTGGCCCCTCACGGGGCGGAACAGTCTCACAACCTGTCTATCGCCCCGCCCCGGGCAGCCGGTTCACGCGAGCCTTGCGCGGGTGCGCCCCGCCTGCCGTCAGAACCAGTGCAGGCAGTGTGGGGGGACGGCGGTGTGGAAGAGGGTGTCGGCGAGGCTGGGCGCGCTTGGGTGGTGGGCCGTGATGTGGCCGGCGCGGACGAGGGTGCTCGGGGTGGTGCCGCCCAGGTAGATCGAGCCGAGGTCGCTCACGTCCAGGGAGAGGTCGGGGGCGCGGTCCGTCGGGACGCAGTCGGCCTTGCCGTCCCGGACGGTCAGCAGGTGGCGGCTGCGCTCGCCGAGGAACGGGTCGTCGACGTCGAGGACGAGCTCGCCGTCCGTGCACCAGCCGCGCGCGGTCAGCGCGCCCGGGATGTCCAGCAGCCGTACCCAGAGCCAGTCGGTGTCGCCGCTGACCTGGCCGGCGCGGAAGTCCGCGAGCTGCCAGCGCAGCGGGTGGCCCGGCGGGAAGTGCTTGAACACGACCTGCGAGACGAGGTCGTGTCCGAGTACGAACCGGGCCAGGGCCGTGAAGACGGCGTCGTCGGCGGCGATGGTCTCGTCGACCGTCAGGGTGTCGGCTTCGCCGATCGAGTAGCTGGCGTAGCCGTCCGGGACGCCGTCGACGTCACGGTGGACGGCGACGTAGCGCGGGGCCGGAGCGATCGGGGGCTGCCCCGCGCCCGACGCCCACCAGCGGTGCGGCCGGGACAGCGCGCCGGGCTGTGCGCGGCGGTACCGGTCGTAGACCGCCTCCAGGATCTCGCCGCACTCGGCCCGCCGCAGCACCTCGATCGTGCCGGGGTCCAGGACGGTCGCTGCGGTGTCGGTCGTTTCGCGAGTCCGGGGGAGGACGAGGGCGGCCTGCCTCCGCGGCACCGTCAGGCGTTGCGTGTAGGTCGCCGGTCCGTAGCCGTACCTCTGGTAGATCGGGGCCTCGGAGGCCAGCAGCACGGAGAGGTACTCCCCTCGGGCCCGCAGTTCGGTGAGCTGGTGCCGCATCATCGCGCTGAGCACGCCCCGACGCCGGTGCGAGGGCAGGACGCCGACGAAGCTCACCCCGGCGGCCGGGGCGAGGATCTCACCGGGCAGGGTGAGCTCGAACGAGTACGCACC
This sequence comes from Streptomyces sp. yr375, assembly GCF_900110755.1. Taxonomy (GTDB): domain Bacteria; phylum Actinomycetota; class Actinomycetes; order Streptomycetales; family Streptomycetaceae; genus Streptomyces. Next base: position 28,366 of record NZ_FOFF01000023.1, on the reverse strand, counting down.
GGCGGTGCCGACGGGCCGCCCGTCCGCCGTCACGGCGAGCAGACAGCGGTCCGCTTCGAGCGCCGCCCACCAGACCCCGCCGCCGCCCTCGCCCGGCGTCTCCGGGAAGCGCCCGAACGCGGCATGGAGCGTGTCGACGAAGACCTCGCGATCCTCGTCGGTCGTGGGACGAATCTCCATCGCTGCCACTGCCGCCGCCTCCCCGGAATCCGAAACAAACGCCACCACGCCTCATGGTTGCCCGCCACAGTGCAGCGTCGGCCCCGTGGCCCGGTCAACCGAATAGTTCGGCCGGGCCGCTGGTCTGCCGGTCTGCTGGTCTGTCGGTTCTGAGCGGGTCGAGCGAGGTTATGGCAGCGTGTGTTGCGATGACGGACGTTCGTCGGACGTCTGTCATCGCGCTCGCTGGGTAGGCCTGCGGTAGTGGTAACCGACGCCGTACCCCCCACAAGGAGGCCACTGTGGTCGCACCGGCATACCCCCCGTTCCCGGTTCAGTCCAAACGTCTGGCGGAGCCGACCCGGGCCGAAGGAAGCTGTGCCGAACCCCCGCTGACCAGCGAACCTCCGCTGCCCGACGCCGAGCCGCTGACCAGCGAGCCGCCGCTTGCCGCCGCCGACTCCGGGTCCACGAGGCGGTAGCGGTGGCCGCGCCGCCCGGAGAGGAGCTCGCCCGGCTCGCCGCGCTGCACGGCGTCGGCACCTCCTACCAGCCCTCCCCGGACCGTACGGTCACGGCGTCGGCCGCCGCCGTCACCCGTGCGCTGGCCGCCCTCGGCGTCGACGTGGGCACCCCGGAGGCCGTTCGGGACGCGCTCGCCGCCCGGGAAGCCGAACTGCGGGAGCGGTTGCTGCCGCCGACCGTGGTGTGCTGGAACGGGGACGAGGACGGGGACGGGGGCCGGGCGGAGGCGCTCGACGCCCTTCCCGAGGGCACTCGGCTGCTCGTCGAGACCGAGCAGGGAGAGAGCCGTCACGCGGTTGACGGGCTTCCGCTCGGGGTGCATCGGTTGACGGTCACCGCGCCCGACGGGCGGACCGGCCGCGCCCACCTCGTCGTCGCCCCGGGCCGGCTGCCCACGCCCACGCCCACGTCCCCGCCCACGGGACGGTCGTACGGGCTTCTCGTTCAGGTGTACTCACTCCTCTCCCGGCGCTCCTGGGGCATGGGTGACCTGGGGGACCTCGGGGAGCTGGCCGGCTGGGCCGGGCGGGCGCTCGGGGCCGGGTTCGTGCAGGTCAACCCGTTGCATGCGGCCGTGCCCGGCGCGGTGCCCGGTGCGCCGACCGATCCGTCGCCCTATCGGCCGTCCTCCCGCCGGTTCCCCGACCCCGTGCATCTGCGCGTCGAGGACATTCCCGAGTTCGCGTACGTCGACGACCGCGAAGGCGTCGCGGCGCTTCTCGGACGGGCCGCCCGGCTGCGGGAAGCCGTGCTGGAGAAGGGTGAGCTGATCGACCGGGATGCCGTATGGGAAGTGAAACGGGAGGCGCTCGACGCCGTTGTCCGGGTGCCGCTCGGGCCCGGTCGGCGCGCCGCCTACTGCGACTTCCTCGCCGAGCAGGGACAGGCCCTGGAGGACCACGCCACCTGGTGCGCCCTCGCCGAGGTCCACGGGTCGCGGTGGCAGCAGTGGCCGACGGGACTCAGGGACCCCCGGTCCGCCGAAACCGCCCGTGCGCGCGGGGAGTTGATGGCCCGCGTCGACTTCCACTCCCGGCTCGCCTGGCTCACCGACACCCAGCTCACCGCCGCCCAGCGCGCCGCGCGCGAGGCGGGGATGGGCATCGGGATCGTGCACGATCTCGCCGTCGGCGTGCACCCCGAGGGCGCGGACGCGTGGGCGCAGCAGGAGTACTTCGCCGCCGGCATGTCCATCGGCGCTCCGCCGGACGCCTTCAACGCCCGCGGCCAGGACTGGGGCCTGCCGCCCTGGCGTCCGGACCGGCTCGCCGATTCCGGCTACGCGCCCTACCGGCGACTGCTCCGCGGCCTCTTCCGCTATGCGGGCGCGCTGCGCATCGACCATGTCATGGGCCTGTTCCGGCTGTGGTGGGTGCCGCAGGGGCAGCCGCCCACGGAGGGTACGTACGTCCGTTACGACGCCGAGGCCATGCTCGCCGTCCTGGTGCTGGAGGCGTCGCGGGCGGGGGCGATCGTGATCGGCGAGGACCTCGGCACCGTCGAGCCGGGCGTCCGGGAGGCGTTGCGCGAGCGCGGGGTGCTCGGTACGTCCGTCCTGTGGTTCGAGCGGGACTGGGACGGCGACGGACAGCCGCTGCCCCCCGACCGCTGGCGCGCCGACTGCCTGGCCACCGCCACCACCCACGACCTGCCGTCCACCGCCGCCCGCCTCACCGGCGAACACGTCGAACTCCGCGACCGGCTGGGCCTGTTGACCCGGCCCGTGGAGGAGGAGCGCGCGGCCGCCGCCAACGACACGGCGGAGTGGCTGGCCCTGCTCAGCCGCCTCGGGCTGCTGGCCGGGTCCGGCGGCGGCAGCGACCGTTCCTCGGAGGAGGCCGAGGTGCAGGCCGTCCACCGCTTCCTGCTGCACACGCCCGCCCGCATGATCGGCGTCTGGCTCCCGGACGGCGTCGGCGACCGCCGCCCGCAGAACCTCCCCGGCACGTGGGACCAGTACCCGAACTGGCGTCTGCCCGTCGCGGACGCGGAGGGCCGTCCGGTCACCCTGGAGCAGCTCGCGGCCTCGCCGAGACTGCGGGCGCTGATCGACGTCCTGCGCGAGCGGGGCACCGTGTGATTCCCGCCCCGCACCGCGTACGGCTCCTCATACGGCACCCCGGACGCGCGCCCTCCGACACCGTTCGCTAACTTGGCACCGTGGACAAGAAGAACACCCTGCGCGCCGGCGCCCTGGCCGCCGGTACGACGCTGATGATGCTGCTCATGTCGTCCCCCGCCCTCGCGCTGACCCGCGACGACGGCGACGACCCCGGCCCGGGTCTCAGTGTCGTCGACACGCTGGGCCTTTATGTCGCGGCCCCCCTCGTGATCTTCGCTGTGATCGCCGGGCTGGTCTGGGTCCTCGACGGTTCGACCGACCGCGACGACAGCAAGGCCCGGGCCAAGGCCTAGGTCATGGCCAAGGCCAAGGCTTAGGTCCAGCGCCGGGCCTCTGGTCCGGTATCCGCCGCACGCTCTCCGAGGGCGTCGGCCTCACTCGCGTACACGCACGCCGGACGCAGGTGAGGCCGACGCCCTCGTCGCGTTCCCCCGCATGTCGCCCGGTGGGTAATTCCGTCGACAGGCCGCGAGCCCGGCTGGCAGGCTGCCGCGCATGACCTACGGATACGGAATCGAGTCCTTCACCGCTCGATGACCGCGTGCTGCGCCTCGCGGTGCCCTCGCCCGGATGGCGTATCCAGTCCGCCGCATCTCGGAGGCTCTCCCGTGCCCGGCCTGCTCGCCGCACCCCACACCACTGACTGGCCCTCCGGCTCCGGCTGACACCGTCAACTCCCCGGCGTCTCCGTCGTCGTCAGCAACAGCCTTAGCAGGTCGGCCAGTTGGTCCGACTGTTCCGGGGTGAGGGCGGCGGACAGGGCCTTCGTCTGGAGGGCGAGGCCCGCGCCGACCGCGCGGTCGACCAGTTCGAGCCCCTTCTCGGTCAGCGTGACGTGCAGGCCCCGGCGGTCGTGCGGGTCGGGGGAGCGGCGCAGCAGCGCGGCCCGTTCCAGTTTGTCGAGGCGGCCGGTCATACCGCCGGTCGTGAGCATCAGCGTCGCCGACAACTGACGCGGCGAGAGGGTGTACGGCTCGCCGGAGCGGCGCAGGGTGGCCAGTACGTCGAACTCGCCGCGTCCGATGCCGTACCCCGCGTACACCTTCTCCACCCGGTCGCCCATCGCGCGCGAGAGCCGGTAGACGCGGCCGAAGACCTCCATCGCCCGGGTGTCGAGGTCCGGCCGCGCGGCGGCCCACTGCTTGACGATCACGTCGACGGGGTCCATGGGGTCCATGGGGCGAGTATCCGACGGGGTTCGGTCGGCCGCAAGAAAGTAGCTTGATGGAAAGTAGCTTAGGAGTAAGCTACTTTCGAGCGAGCTACTTTCATCGCCTCCAAGGGGGAGCCATGCGCAAGGGCAAGGGCAAGGGCAAGGGCAAGGACAAGCGCAAAAGCAAGGACAAGGACAACAGGGATGGCGGCCCGGGCATACCCGGCCACTGGGCCCTGCCCGTCGCCGCCGCCGTCAACGGCGTCGGCACCGGCATGTACATCCCGTTCACGCTCGTGTTCTTCCACTACGTCACCGGGCTGTCCTTCACCCTCGTGGGCGCCGTGCTCACGGTCACCGGACTCGTCGGCATCGGCGCACTCCCGCTCGCCGGGGCGGCCGTCGACCGCTGCGGGGCGCGGCGCGTGCAGTACGTGCTGTACGGCGTGCGGGTCGTCGGCTTCGCGCTCTACCCCTTCGCCCACTCCCTGACGGCGTTCGCGGGCGTCGCCCTCGTCACCGCCGCCGCCGACCGCGCCTTCCCGGCCGTGCAGTCGTCCCTGATCGGAGAGGTGGCGCGGGGCGCGGACCGGGACCGGTTGCAGGCCGCCACCCGGGCGCTGCAGAACGGCGGCAACGGCGCGGGCGCTCTGCTGGCCACGCTGGTCATCGCCTTCGCGGGCAGCGCCGGTTACACCTACGCGGCCTGGGGCAACGCCCTCTCCTTCGCATGCGCCGCCCTGTTGCTGCGCCCGCTGCGTCCCCTGCGGCCGCGGCGCGCACCGGACGGCACGAAGACGCGCGGGGCCGCGGCCGGTGCCGGATACCGGCTCGTGCTGGCCGACCGGCCCTTCCTGGTGGTCACCGGTGCCAACTTCCTGAACGCGCTGAGCTATTCGGCCCTGTCCGTCCTCTTCCCGCTGTTCATCGTGGAGTGGCTGCACGGGCCCGCCGTGCTCACCGGAGCCGCGTTCACGGTCAACACCGTGCTGTGCGCGGCGGCCGGGATGTTCGTCGGCGGGCGGGTCCGCAGGGCCGGTGCCCGGCGTACCCGGGCCGCCGCGCTGGGCGGTGGCCTGTTCGCGGTCGCGTTCCTCGCGCAGATCGTCCTGGGCACCCTGCGCCCGGCCTCCGGACCGGTGCTGGGCGCGGCCCTGGTCGCCGTGGTCGTCGTCTACACGCTCGGCGAACTGATCCACAGCCCCGCCGCCGAGGTCCTCGCGGTGTCGGCGGCCCCGGAGGCCGTGCGCGGCCGGTACCTGGCGGCCTACCAGATGTCCTGGTCGCTGGCGAAGGCGGTGGCGCCGTCCCTGTTCACCGTGCTCCTCGCGGTGGACGGCCGGCTGCCGTGGGCGGTCCTCGTCCTCACCTCGGCCGTGGCCGCCACCCTGCTCGTCCGGGTGGAACGACGGCTCCCGGCGGAAGCGGTACGCCCCACCCCGCCGACCGTCACCCACACCGCGCCCCCCGCCCCCGTCACCACCCCCCTCTCACTCCCGCACGCCTCCCTCGGAAGGGACCGGCCATGAAGCTGCCCGCCGCCACCTCCCTCACCGTCCTGCTCACCGCGCTCGCCCCGGTCTCCTGGGGCACCACCTACGCCGTCACCACCGAGTTCCTTCCCGCCGACCGGCCCCTGTTCACCGGGCTGATGCGGGCCCTGCCCGCCGGGCTGCTGCTGCTCGCGCTCGGCCGGGTGCTGCCGCGCGGCGCGTGGTGGGGGAAGGCGGCGGTGCTCGGCGCGCTGAACATCGGGGCCTTCTTCCCGCTGCTCTTCCTCTCCGCGTACCGGCTGCCCGGCGGTATGGCGGCGGTCGTCGGCTCGGTCGGGCCGCTGTTCGTCGTCGGTCTCTCGGCGCTGCTGCTGGGGCAGCGGCCGACCGTGCGGACTCTGCTCGCCGGGGTGGTGGCCGCGTTCGGCGTCAGCCTGGTCGTGCTGAAGGCGGCCGGCGCGCTCGATCCCGTCGGCGTCCTGGCCGCGCTCGCCTCCGCCGCCTCCATGTCGGCCGGTACGGTCCTCACGAAGAAGTGGGGCCGCCCGGACGGCGTCGGCCCGCTCGCCCTCACCGGCTGGCAGCTCACCGCGGGCGGCCTGCTCATCGCGCCGGTCGCCTTCCTCGTCGAGGGCGCTCCGCCCGCCCTGGACGGCCGTGCGGTCGGCGGCTACCTCTACCTCGCCCTGGCGAACACGGCCGTCTCGTACTGGCTCTGGTTCCGCGGCATCGGCCGCCTCACCGCCACCCAGGTCACCTTCCTCGGCCCGCTCTCCCCGCTGACCGCCGCCGTCGTCGGCTGGGCCGCCCTCGGCCAGGCCCTGACACCGGTACAACTGACGGGCATGGCGCTGGCGTTCGGCGCGACGGTGGCGGGGCAGCGGGGGGTGGGCGGGACGACCGGGACGACCAGGGCGGTCGTACGCGCGTCCGGTCCGGACGGAAGGGGCGCGATCCCCGTCCTGAGTACGGAGAAGGGGCGCTCGGTATGACACCGGGCGCCCCCATCCATGTACCGACTACCGGCTACTGCGTGTCCGCCGCCTGGGCCTGGAGGGCGCGTTCCACGCCCGAGCGGGACTCGGACACGAGGCGGCGCAGGGCCGCGTTCGGCTCGGCGGAGGTCAGCCAGGCGTCCGTCTTGTCCAGGATCTCCTGGGAGACCTGGATCGCCGGATAGAGGCCGACCGCGATCTGCTGGGCGATCTCGTGCGAACGGGCGTCCCAGATGTCCTTGACGACCTCGAAGTACTTGTCCGTGTACGGCGCGAGCAGCTCACGCTGGTCGGTCTGGACGAAGCCGCCGATGACGGCGCCCTGCACGGCGTTGGGCAGCTTGTCGGACTCGACGACCGCCGCCCACGCCTCCGCCTTGGCCTCCGGGGTCGGCCGGGCGGCGCGGGCGGTCGCGGCGTGCCGCTCACCGGCGGCCGTCTTGTCGCGCTCGTACTCCCCGGCGATCTCCGCCTCGTCGAACCGGCCGACCGCCGCGAGGCGTTGCACGAACGCCCAGCGCAGCTCGGTGTCGACGGCCAGGCCCTCGACCGTCTGCGAGCCGTCCAACAGGGCCTCCAGGAGGTCCAGTTGCTCCGGCGTGCGGGCCGTAGCCGCGAACGCCCGTGCCCACGCGAGCTGTTGGTCGCCGCCCGCGTCGGCCGCCCGCAGGTGGGCCAGCGTGGCGTCCGTCCAACGGGCCAGCAGGGCCTCGCGGGTGCTCGGGTCGGCGTACAGGTCGATGGCGAGCTTGACCTGGCGGTGCAGCGACTGCACCACGCCGATGTCGGACTCCTTGCCGATGCCGGACAGCACCAGCGACAGGTAGTCGCGGGCGGGCAGTTCGGCGTCCCGGGTCATGTCCCAGGCCGACGCCCAGCACAGGGCGCGGGGCAGCGACGACTCGAAGTCGCCGAGGTGCTCGGTGACGAACGCGAGGGACTGCTCGTCGAGGCGGACCTTGGCGTACGACAGGTCGTCGTCGTTCAACAGCACCACGTCCGGACGGCGCTTGCCCACCAGGTGCGGTACGGCGGTCAGTTCGCCGTCGACGTCCAGTTCGACGCGCTCGCCGCGCAGCAGCTTGCCGCTGTCGCCGTCGAGGTCGTACAGGCCGACCGCGATGCGGTGCGGGCGCAGCGTCGGCTCGCCCTTCGCGCCCGCGGGCAGCGCCGGGGCCTCCTGGCGGATGGCGAAGGAGGTGATGACGCCGTCGGCGTCCGTCTCGATCTCGGGACGGAGGATGTTGATGCCGGCGGTCTGGAGCCACTTCTCCGACCAGGTGCCCAGATCACGGCCGGAGGTCTCCTCCAGCGCGCCGAGCAGGTCGGACAGCCGGGTGTTGCCGAACGCGTGCCGCTTGAAGTAGGCCTGCACGCCCGCGAAGAACTCGTCCATGCCGACGTACGCCACGAGCTGCTTCAGGACGGACGCGCCCTTGGCGTACGTGATGCCGTCGAAGTTGACGAGGACGTCGTCCAGGTCGCCGATCTCGGCCATGATCGGGTGGGTGGAGGGCAGTTGGTCCTGCCGGTAGGCCCACGTCTTCATGGAGTTGGCGAACGTGGTCCACGAGTGCGGCCAGCGCGAGTCGGGGTGGTACGCCTGGCAGGCGATGGAGGTGTAGGTGGCGAACGACTCGTTCAGCCACAGGTCGTTCCACCACTCCATGGTGACCAGGTCGCCGAACCACATGTGCGCCAGCTCGTGCAGGATGGTCTCGGCGCGCAGCTCGTACGACGCGTCGGTGACCTTGGACCGGAACACGTACTGGTCCCGGATGGTCACCGCGCCCGCGTTCTCCATCGCGCCCGCGTTGAACTCCGGCACGAAGAGCTGGTCGTACTTCTTGAACGGGTACGCGTAGTCGAACTTCTCCTGGAACCAGTCGAAGCCCTGCCGCGTGACCTCGAAGATCGCGTCCGAGTCGAGGAACTCGGCGAGGGAGGGCCGGCAGTAGATGCCGAGCGGCACCGACTGGCCGTCCTTCTCGTACACGCTGTGGACGCTGTGGTACGGGCCGACGATCAGCGCCGTGATGTACGTCGAGATGCGCGGGGTCGGCTCGAACGCCCAGACGTCGTCCTTGGGTTCGGGCGTCGGGGAGTTGGAGATGACGGTCCAGCCGCTCGGGGCCTTCACCGTGAATTGGAAGGTGGCCTTGAGGTCCGGCTGCTCGAACGACGCGAACACCCGGCGGGCGTCCGGCACCTCGAACTGCGTGTACAGGTAGGCCTGTTCGTCGACCGGGTCGACGAAGCGGTGCAGGCCCTCACCGGTGTTGGTGTAGGCGCAGTCGGCGACGACCCGCAGGACGTTACGGCCTTCGAGTAGGCCCGGGAGCGCGATCCGGGAGTCCTCGAAGACGTCGCCCGGGTCCAGCGCGTCGCCGTTCAGCGTGACTTCGCGGACGGTCGGGGCGACCAGGTCGATGAAGGACTCGGCACCGGTTTCGGCGACGTCGAAGCGCACCGTGGTCACGGACCTGTAGGTACCGCCCTCCTGCGCGCCGGAGAGGTCGAGATCGATCTCGTACGAGTCAACGGTCAGCAGCTTCGCCCGCTGCTGGGCCTCTTCGCGAGTCAGGTTTGTGCCAGGCACGCGGTCATCTCCTCGTGATGGGTGGGTTGCGCCATCCTTCCACGGGAGCTGTGCCGATCGCCCAACCGGAGGGGCTGGAAATCCAGCCCCTCCGGCGTTTGAGGAGCGGGGGTTCGGGGGCGGAGCCCCCGAGGAGAGGCCGGCGTCAGTCCTTCAGTTCCGCTGCTACCAGTTCCGCGATCTGCACCGCGTTCAGGGCCGCGCCCTTGCGGAGGTTGTCGTTGGAGATGAAGAGGGCGAGGCCGTTGTCGACGGTCTCGTCGGGGCGGATGCGGCCCACGTAGGACGCGTCCCGGCCCGCCGCCTGAAGCGGGGTCGGGATCTCCGACAGCTCCACGCCGGGCGCGCCCGCGAGCAGCTCCGTGGCCCGCTCCACCGACAGCGGACGCGCGAAGCGGGCGTTCACCTGGAGGGAGTGGCCGGAGAAGACGGGGACGCGCACGCAGGTGCCGGAGACCTTGAGGGCGGGGATCTCCAGGATCTTGCGGGACTCGTGGCGGAGCTTCTGCTCCTCGTCCGTCTCGTGCAGCCCGTCCTCGACGATCGAGCCCGCGAGCGGGACGACGTTGAAGGCGATCGGGCGCTTGTAGACCTGCGGGTCGGGGAAGGAAACCGCGTCGCCGCCGTGGGTCAGCTTGTCCGCGTCGGCGACGACCTTCTGCGCCTGCCCGTGCAGCTCCGCCACGCCCGCGACGCCCGACCCGGACACCGCCTGGTACGTCGCGACGACCAGCGCCTCGAGCCCGGCCTCCGCGTGCAGCGGCTTCAGGACCGGCATCGCGGCCATCGTGGTGCAGTTCGGGTTGGCGATGATGCCCTTGGGGCGGTTGGCGATCGCGTGCGGGTTCACCTCGGAGACGACGAGGGGAACCTCCGGGTCCCTGCGCCAGGCCGACGAGTTGTCGATCACGACCGCGCCCTGCGAGGCGACCTTCTCGGCCAGCGCCTTAGACGTCGCGCCGCCCGCCGAGAAGAGCACGATGTCCAGGCCGGTGTAGTCGGCGCTCGCCGCGTCCTCCACCGTCACGCCGTCCAGGGTCGTGCCCGCCGAACGGGCCGACGCGAACAGGCGCAGCTCGGTGACCGGGAAGGCGCGCTCCTTGAGGATCCCGCGCATGACCGTGCCGACCTGACCGGTGGCTCCGACGATTCCGACCCTCACAGCGACTCCCTACAACGTGGTTTTCTCCATCATGAGACCGATCCCGGTCCACTTGTCCAATTCTTTGCGCGTCATGCCCGAGGAGTGGAACACGGAGGGGTGTGACGTACGCCTCCGTGACGAAGGGCGGGCGCCCTTACGGACGCCCGCCCTCACTGCTCAACCGATGCCGATATCGGTACCGGTACCGGTGTTACGGGGTGACCTTCTCGATGGCCACGTTGCCGATGCCCGCGACGGTGCCCCGCGCGTTCACCAACTGGACCTGGCCGAAGAAGGCGCGGCCCTCGGGCGCGGCGGCCGCGGCGGTGACGGTCGCGGAGACCGGCGCCGAGGCGCCCGTGGCGAGCTTCACCGGCGTCGACTCGTCGACCGTGACGGTGCCGAGCGAGGCCGAGAAGAACACGTCCAGGTAGTCGTACGCCGTCGTGCCGGCCGGGACCGAGTAGCCCGCGACCTCGATGGTGTACGTGCCGGCGGCGGGCGACGGGATGGAGACCGCCTCCTCCGAGTCACCGTCGGCGGACTGGCCGACCTGCGTGCCGTTCGCGTCGTAGACCGTGAGGTCCAGGTCGGCGGAGGCGTCGGAGACGTTGCCGATGGAGACGTCGAGCGACTTCGCGCCGGCCGGGACCTCGACCGTGCTGGTCTGGGTCGCGCCGTTCGCGATGCTCGGACGGTCCTTCTTGGACGAGCCGAGCGGGCCGCCGACCAGCTTGCCGTCGATCGCGGCGAACGTGTTCGAGACCGTCCAGGAGACGGGGGCCGGGGTGCCGACCTTCGCCTCGGGCAGGGTCACGGTCTCCGGGGCGAAGGTCGCGCCGTAGACGGTGGCGTCCAGCGTGTACGGGTTGTCGAGCAGCGGCGACGTGCGGCGCGACTCGACCTCGATCTCCCAGACCCCGGCCTGCGGGTTCTGGTACGAACGGGCGTCCGGCCCGCACCCGTTGCTGTTCGGGTAGTTGCTGTAGCAGTACGGGGTGCCGGTGTCCTCGACGGCGACGCCGTACGGGTGGATCGAGATGAACCGGGTCTGGCTCTTGTCCTTCAGACCGCTGATCCCGACCTCGAACGACTTCGCGCCCTCGGGCACGGTCAGGAAGTAGGACTGCGAGCTGTTGCGCTGCACGCTGGCCTTCTTGACGAAGGTGTAGTGCACCGGCGTCGACACGACGACCGTGGCGAGGATCTGCTTGTCGATGCCCACGGTCTTCGGGTCGTCGACCTCGATGATCGCGCTCTTGAGACCGGCGGAGCCCGCCTTGGCCTGGATCTTGACCGTGACCGGCTTGTTCAGCGGCAGCGTGACCTCGTCCGAGCCGAGGATCTTGAAGGTGCCGCCCGCGTTGTTCTCGATGTGCAGCTTGTGGCGGATCGCCTTGTCGGCGCCGGACGTACGGGTGATGGTGACGTCGTACGTCTTCTTCTGCCCGGCCTTGAGGCCGCCCTCGCGGTCGTAGATGCCGGTGCCGAAGCCCGGCGTCTTCAGCGCCTGGTCGAGCGCGGTGTCGACCGGGGCCTTCACCGTGTAGTCGTGGGCGGTGGCGCCCTTCTTGATGGCCTTCCAGGCGTCCACGATGTTGATGGCGCCCGCGCCCTCCTCGTACGCCTGCGCACCCTTGATGTGGTCGGCGGTCGAGGTCAGCGCCGTGCGCAGGATCGCCGGGGTGAGCGCGACCTTGTTCAGCTTGGCGGCGGAGATCAGCAGCGCCGACGCGCCCGCGGCCTGCGGGGAGGCCATCGAGGTGCCCTGGAGCATGGAGTAGCCGGCCGGCAGCGGGTAGCCCGCGTCGGCGACCGGGGAGCCCGGCAGCCAGGTCTGCGTGGTGTTGATCGCCGCGCCGGGCGCGACGAGCGTCGGCGTGAAGCCGCCGTCCTCACGCGGGCCGCGCGAGGAGAACGGCATCAGCGCGTACTTCTTCTCGACCTGCGAGCCGTAGTTCGAGGCCCACGTCTCCTTGGAGATGGCCGCGCCGACCGAGATCACCTTGTCGGCCAGACCGGGGTCGCCGATGGTGTTCGCGCCGGGGCCCTCGTTGCCCGCGGAGATCACGAGCTGGACGCCGTAGGTGTCGATGAGGCGGGTGTACAGCTCGGCGCGCGCGTTGTTGCCGTCGTTCAGACCCGGCAGGCCGCCGATCGACATGTTGACGATGTCGACGCCGCGGTTGACGACGAGGTCGATCATGCCCTCGGTGAGCGCGACGTTGGTGCAGCCCGGGCCGAAGACGCAGGCACGGGAGGAGACGATCTTCGCGCCGGGCGCGGCGCCGTTCATCTTGCCGCCGAACAGGCCGTTCGCGGCGGTGATGCCGGCCACGTGCGTGCCGTGCTCGCTGGCGATGAGGCCGATGTTGACGAAGTCGGCCTTCTTGCCGACCCAGTCGCCGCCGAAGGGGTCCATCGGCACGTCCTTGCGGATCTGCACGACGAACGGCTGCCGCTCGGCGACGTCGGTCTTCGGGTCGTCGGTGCCGAAGTAGCCGACCTGGTAGCCGTCCTTGTACGGCTTCATCGCGGTGTCGTCGGTGAAGTCGCCGTTGTTGTTCACGTCGACGGTGACCGTGCCGGCCGCGGCGTCGTACAGGACGCCCCACGCGTCGGTGGTGTCGCCGTCGCGGTTGACGTCGCCCTTGGCGTCGCCGCCCGCGGTGGCGGACTCGCGGAACAGGTTGACCTGGTAGGAGCCGGCCTTCGCCGTCCAGGTCCGGCCGCCGAAGGTGAAGGTGGGCCCGGACACGGAGGTCGTCATCGGCCGCCACGAGGCGTCGTTGTCGATGATCGGGTCGGTCGACGTGACCCAGTCGACGATCTTGCGCTCGCCGGTGCTGGTCTTCTGCAGCGCGGGGTGCGACAGGTCCACACCCGAGTCGAGGATGCCGATGGTGACGCCGCGGCCGTCCGCCTTCGGGTTCTTCTTCACGAAGTCGACGGCGCCCGTCTCGAAGGACGGGTTGTACGGGTTCTCGGCGGGCGTGTCCTTGCCCGGCGCGGGGTAGCTCTTCGCCTTGGCGGCGGAGGCGGCGCTCGTGGCGCCCGTCGCGGTGTCCGCGCTCGGCGTCGGGTCGTCGAGGGCGATGTCCTGGCGCAGGTCGATGGCGTGCACCGAGGTCAGCTTGGCCGCGGCGGCGATCGCCGAGTCGGCCTTGGCCGTCGGGACGGTGGCGCGGACGTAGCCGACCTTGTCGTAGGACTGGCCGACCGAGCCGCCCTTGACCGCGTCCAGCTCCTTGGCGACCTGCTCGGTCTGGCCGGGGGCGGTCGCGACCATCAGCGTGACGTTCTTGTCGCCGTCGGCCTTGGCGTCGGCGAGGAGGTCGGCGTCGTCGGCGCCGAGCTTGTCGTGGGCGGACTTCACGCCCGGGTCGGCCACGGCCGGGGTCGAACCGGAGTCGGCGGCGAAGGCCAGCGGGATCGGACCGGCCGCGGACAGCGCGGCCACCAGGCCTGCGGCCACGGCTATCCGCGCCACGCGTCTCGCGCCCGGTATCGACTCGGGCTGGGGGGTGAGGGTCATCGGCATCCCTTGTAGGTAAAGGAACGAGCAGCACATGATCAGTACGTTCCTGCCTGATCACGGTCGTCCGGAATGCGATCCCGGATGACCGCAAAGCTTTACCTAAGGGACCGCTGTTTGGGGAGAGTTGACCGAATCGATATGGACGGATGGGGAAAACCCTCTACGAACCCCCTGTGTGAAGACGGTGTGTTTGTTGTGCCGATTGTGCGGGTTTTCCGCTCTCCCGATCGGCCTCGGAACGGCTAACGTCCCTGTATGCGCACGAAGTTGAGGGTGGCGGCCTACGCCGTATGTGTCCGCGACGACCGGATTCTGCTCGCCCGCTCACCCGCCCCCGGCGGCACCTACGAGTGGGTGCTGCCCGGCGGTGGCATGGAACACGGGGAGGATCCGCTCGACACGGTCGTCCGCGAACTGGACGAGGAGACCGGCTACCGCGTCGAGCCGACCGGCCTCCTGGGCGTCGACTCCGCCCGCCACACCTTCCCCCGCGAGGGCCTGCGCGGCCCCCGCGACCACCACGCCCTCCGCATCGTCTACGAAGCCCGGATCGTCGGCGGCGCACTGCGCAACGAGGTGAACGGCTCCACCGACCTGGCCGCCTGGCACGACCTGACCGCGCTGCCCGCCACCCGCATCCGCCTGGTCGACGTGGCCCTGACACTGTGGCGCGACCGCCCCGCGAACGGCCGGGTGCACGTGCCGCCGAGGCTGTGACCCGCACGTCACGCAGCATGCGCGGACATGTGACGCCGCGTTCATCCATGCGAAACGTCCGTACCGCCTCATATCGGCTAACCCGCACTTCACGGGGATGGCTTGATATCGGTGCAAGGCGGGTGATCGTATGCGCAATGGCGTGCGCAGGGGCAACGGACTGCGGGTGCTCTCGGTCTACGAGGGGTTCTTCTCCGGAGGGGCCCGGATCGTGCACAGCGATGTGGTGCTGGGGCTGCGCGAAGGCGGCCAGCACCACCGGGTGCTGAGCATTCACGGCGAGGTGCACCGCGAGGCCACCCGCCAGCGCATGGAGGACGACGCCTGCTACCGCAAGCTGACGGCGGCCGAGGTGGGAGTGACCTCCCTCGGCCGTACGTTCGGCACGGGGGGTACGGATCCGGCCGTCTTCACTGGCCCCGAGCTGGCCGATACCGCGCGGGCGACGGCCGACGCGGACGTCATCCTCTCCCTCAAGGAGCAGCCCCTCGCCCTGCTGCGCCAGGCGGGCCTGCCGCGCCGCCCGGTCGTGGTCGGCCTGCACCGCTCCGACCCCGAGAACCAGGGCCGCGCCCTCGACGATCTCAAGGCCGCGATCGCCGACGGCACGGTCGCGGCGGCGGTGTGCTGCGCGGAGTCGACGAGGGCGGCGTACGAGGCGGCGGGCGTCCCGTCCGCCCTGCTGCACGTGATCCCCAACGGCGTCGACCTGATCCGCTTCCGCCCCGACGCGGCCCGCAGACTGACCCTGCGCACGTCCCTGAACATCTCGCCCACCGCCCCGGTGATCGTCTTCGCCGCCCGCTACGACGGCATGAAGAACGTCCCCCTGTTCCTGGCGGCGGCCAGGGCGTGGCTGGACGCCGTACCGGACGGGCACGTCCTGATGTGCGGGGCGGGCATGACGGCGACGAACCCGGGCCTCGCGGGTGACATCACGGACGCGTTCGGCACGCCTGAGCCGGCGGGCCTGCACCGGCTCGGCGTCCGCCACGACATGGAGACGGTCTACGCCGCCGCCGACGTCGTCTCCCTCACCTCGGCGTGGGGCGAGGCGGCCCCGCTGTGCCTCATCGAGGGCATGATGTGCGGGGCCGTCCCGGTGACGACGGATGTCGGCGACAGCGCGGCGATCGTGGCGGGCCACGGCCTGGTCACCCCGCCGGACCCGCACGCGATCGCCGCCGCCTGGCGCACGGCGGTGACGGACCGGGCGTCGTACGCCCAGGCCCTCACCGCGAGCCGCGAACGCTTCAGCAGGACGCGGATGATCGCGTCCTACGCGGCCCTGATCGACCGCGTCTACGCGGGTGCCCCGCTGACCCTCACATCTCCGGAAGAGAACTGAGGAACTCCGCCCAGGCGGGCGAGGGGAGGAGGAGGGCGGGGCCGGCGGGGTTCTTGGAGTCACGGATCGCGATGCCGGGCGCGACGGCGGCGACTTCCACGCAGTTCTGGGTCGCGTCGCTGTAGGAGGACTTGATCCAGGCTGCTTCTACGCAGTTCTGGCCCGGGTCGCTGTACGAAGACTTGAACCAGGCGTGCTCAGGGGCGAGTTCGGGTGCGGTCGGACGCGGGGGCATGGGCTACAGCTCTCGTTTCAGTCGGTGCAGGAAGTCGGGCGTGTCCTCAGGCGGCAGCGCCGATGCCGCCATCGCGTTGAACCGGCGGTGGAACCTGTCCACTTCACCTGGCTTGTCCGAGCTGGACACGGACCCCCAGGCGCTGTCGGTCTGTACACGAGGCGGCAGTTCGGTGCCGAAGTCGAGGATGGCGAAGTCATTGGTCGAACGGTAGCTCCGACGGAAAGACAGCACCTGGATGGTGATGTGGTCCCAGCCGGACATCTCCTCGATCTTCGCGTACTGCTCGGCCATCACATCAAGGCCCCCGACCGGGTAGCGCAGTGCAGCCTCACCGAGGATGACGTGCAGCCTGACCGGATTCTCCCGGGTGAGCACTTCTTGGCGCTTCATGCGGAGCTCGACGCTGTTCCTGATGAACTCCGTGGTGTACTCCTCGATCGGCTTGTGCGACTCGTGCGTTGCCTGGGCGTAGGCCTTGGTCTGCAAGAGGCCGTAGACGACCGTCGGGTGATACGCCTTCATGGACCGTGCCTCGGGCTCCAGCCCGACGAAACCAGGCATCCCCGCAGGCATGAGCCCCCGGTACTGGGTCAGCCAATCCTGTTGGTTCGACTCCTTGTTGAGGTTGATCAGCGACTCGACGACCTCTTCGTCGGTCACCCCGTACTTGTTCAGCAGCTTGCGCAGGTCGCCGACGTTGCGGAAGTTGAGGGAGCCGGTTTCGATGCGCTGGAGGGACGCCTCCGAGATACGCAGTCCGACTACCGCCTGCTTGCGGGTGATCCCCGTTCCCTGATGACCGGCGTCGCAGTTCTCGCGCAATTGACGTAGCTGAAGCCCAAGTTCCAGTCGCTGGGCCGTGCGTCCGCGCTTCGCTGCCATGTGCGCTCCCTTACATTCGAGTGCGTTCAGTGAGATCTCGTACGCAGAGTGTGACATCGCCTGTGGCGCTCGCGCAGGCACTTGTGCAGATTCCTGCATAGTCCAATATCGCCGGTATTGAATATTCAAGGCATGTTCGATTGCGGCCACTCGGGTCAGCCGAAGAGGCTGATGGGGAGTCACGCACCGAAAGGACCCCCCATGCCCCCCACCCTCCTCGCCCCCGACTGGTCCATGGGTTACCCCATGACCCCCCGCACCGTTCGCCTCACCCGGCTCCATGTCCGCCGTCGGCTGACGATGTGGCTGTGGCCCGGTGACGTCGACGAAGCCGTGCTCGTGACGTCGGAGCTGGTCGCCAACGCCGTACGGCACGGCAGGGTCCCCGGTCACGAACTGTGGCTGCGGATCCACGAGTTGGAGGAGGACCGTGCGCTGAGCATCGAGGTGTCCGACCCGTTGCGCGCGTTCCCGGAGATCCAGGAGAACGCGACCGGCGACACCGGCCGAGGCCTCCTCGTCGTGTCGTCGATCGCCGCCGAACTGGACTGGTTCCCGCGTGCGGAGGTCGGCAAGACCGTCCGCGCCCGCCTCAACGGCAAGTAGCGCCGAGCAACGACGTGAGCGTCTCGGTGAAGGCGGCCCCCGAACGGTCGGCGTGCGCGCGAATCCGCGCCGCGACGGCATCCGCGCCGCCGCCTTCGACGAGCTGGACGAGCCGGTCCGCGCGGCGGGCGTGGGCCTCGTCGGTGTCGGGGAGGGTGGACAGATAGAAGTCCGCCGCGTCGTACGCCATGTGGAACACGTGCTTCTTCACGTCGCTCAGCGTCAGATAGTCGTCGTCGGTCGTCGGAACCGGTTCGGGCGCGCCGACGCACACCACCGGGGTGCCCGCGCCCCACGCGTTGACGCACAGGTGGTAGGTGTCGGTGATGACCAGCCGGTAGCGCGGGAGCACGCCCACCAGGTCGCCGACGGTGGGGTCGCCCGGGCGCTGCCCGATGTGGCCGACCTGGGCGGGGACGTCCCGGTCGAACCAGGGCAGCCACTCCAGCGGGGCCCCGAGCCGGTCGGACAGGCCCTGGCAGAAGTCGGGCAGCCAGGCGGGGATGGCGGTGCGCGCGCCGAGGAACACGCCGATCGCGCCGCCGTCCGGGACGTCCTGGGACCACGGTGTGGTCGGGAGATGACCGTCGAGGTCGCCGGGACGGGACAGCAGCGCCGCGTCCGAACCGAAGTACTCGGTGGTGAAGTCGCCCCGGAAGTGGGCGAGTTTGGCCGCCGAGAGCGGTTCGCGCATCCAGACGCGGTGGCTGCGCGTCATCAGACGGGAGAACAGCGGGCCGTACTCCTTGTCCTCGTAGTCGGACTGCGTGTTGTGCAGGATCGTGCCGCCGTAACTGACGGTCCGCGCGAGGAGTTCGTCCGGCTGGTCCGCCATCAGCAGGGTGCGGTTCAGCAGGGCGCGGGCGGCGTCGCGGTCGGCGGCGAAGCCGAAGTCGAGGAGGCGGTTGGTCGCGTCCTGGGCCAGGTAGTGGCGGGTGTGGAGGAAGTCGCCCCAGAAGACGACGGCGTCGTGGTCGCGGAGTTCGGCGAGGCGCTCGTCGGGCTGCTCGATCAACGACCGGAACCGGAACGGGAGTTCGGCGTCCCGCATCCCCGCACGCAGCGGCACGGTCTCCGGGGTGTGGAGGGTGTACCAGCTCGCGTCGATCTCGTCGCCCGTCCGCCGCCGCAGGGACTCGAAGGCGAGGTCGACGGTCAGCATTCCGGTGTTGCGGTACCCGATGTTGGGCGCGGTGACGACGGCGACGCGTGCCATGTGTGTCTTCCCCTAGCTGTGGCCGACCGGCTGTTCCCGACTGGCTGTTCCCGACTGGCTGTTCGGGCCAACGTACACATCGCCGTCGCGCTGCCCCCGGGTCCCCCTGCCGGGCTACCGGGGCAGCACCACGACGTACGCGGCCGGGTCCCGGTCGCCCGACGCCATCAGCGCCGTACGGACCACCGCAGCCTGCTGCTCCAGGGAGTCCCGCAGCTTCTTGGGGGTGATGTGGACGACCGTGATGCCCAGCCGCTCCAAGTGCTCGCGCTTGCGGGCGTATTCGGACCACAGGGCGTCCTCGTCCTGCCTCGGCGCCCGGGTGTCCAGCTCCACCGCGACCGCCTGCTCCGGCCAGTACGCGTCGAGACCGCCCAGGTGGGGGCCGCCGGGCAGGCGGAGGTCCACGTTCCACACCGGGTCGGGGAGGCCGTACTCGCAGACCATCGCGTACAGCCGGTCCTCCGCGATCGCGCGGCCCTCGGCGAGCAGCGAGTCCACCGCGTCGACCACGTGCGGGCGGGTCAGCAGCTTCGCGTCGTTCAACTCCCGTACCACCGCCGCCGGTTCGCAGTGACCGCCGCGCACCGCCTCCGACAGCAGCCGCCGCACCACCCCCGCGTCCGTCAGCTGCGCCACCGCGTCGGCCAGCGCGCGCGGCACCGGCGCGACCGGGATGCCGGTGGCCTGCTCGGGGGCCGGCAGGGCCGCCGTACGGACGATGTGCGCGCTGCCCGTCGAACGCAGCCGGCGCAGTCGCGGGACGAGGACGTCGATGTGCTCCAGGGACAGCAGCGGCGGCGCGGACGCCAGGCCGTGCAGGTTCAGGGCGGCCAGGCCCGTGATCATCGCGTCCTGGTACACCGGCCGGTGCGGTCCCCCCGCGCCCGGCTGGGCCGGCACGCCCGGCGCGGCCGTCTCGCGGGCCGCGTACATCAGCACCGCGTGCAGCCGCTCCTCGCTGGTCGGCGGCCCCGGGTGGAGCAGGTAGACGCCGGGCAGGAACTGCTGCCAGGGGCCGCCGGGACGGCACTGGTCGTTCGCCTCGGCCTGCGCGACGCCCTGGGCGCGGAGTTGGGCCGCCGTCGTGACGCGGCGCTGGACCTCGGACAGGTGGCGGACGGGGCGGGGGGACGCCGAGGGAACCTGGGGGAGCGGGGTGTTGGGGTTCATGCAACGGGGATTCCGCGCCCGGACGCCCTCATAACCGCTGTTACACGCCCGTCGACAAACCCGGACAAGCTCGCCCTAAAGGACGGGTGTTCGGATGCCGAGTAGGCACCGAAAACCCCTGGTCCCGATCGGGGGAGCCAGGGGTTACGGTTCCGATTGACTGAATTCCGTAACGGTGACCGTCAGCGGAATCCTTGGCCAAAGATCCCGGAGATTTTAAAGATTTTCGCGGCCTTGCGCCCGCAGCGCCCGCGCCAGGTCGTCCCGGGCCTCCAGCACCAGCCGCCGCAGCGCCGGCGGAGCCGACTCGTGCGCGGCCAGCCACGCGTCCGTCGCCGCCAGCGTCTGAGGGGAGTCCTGGAGCGCCGGGAACAGGCCCTTGACGACGTCCATCGCGATCTGGATGGACCGCTCGGCCCAGATCCGCTCGATCGACGCGAAGTAGTTCGCCGCGTACGGCGCGAGCAGTTCGCGCTGCGCGGGCTGGTCGAACCCGGCGATCGTCGCCTCCACCAGCGCGTTGGACAGCGCGTCCGACTCGATGAGCTGGGCCCACGCCTGCGCCTTGACCGCCGCCGAGGGGCGGGCGGCCAGGCAGCGGACCTGGTGCCGCTTGCCGGACGCCGTGTCGTCGCGGGCCAGTTCGGCCGCGAGGGCCTTCTCGTCGGCGAACCCGTGCGCGACCAGCGGCTCCAGGAACACCCAGCGCAACTCCTGGTCGACGTCCAGCCCCTCGACGGCGGACGTACCGTCCAACAGGCCCTGGAGCAGCTCGAAGTCGCCCGGGGCGGCGGCCGTCCGCGCGGCGAAGCGCGCCCACGCCAACTGGTGCTCGCTGCCCGGCTCGGCGCTGCGCAGCTCACGCCCGGCGCCCTCGGACAGCAGCGCGCCGACGCCCGGCCGCGCCTCCCCGGCCACGTAGTGCACCAGCGCCGACTCCGCCCACGCGTGCAGCATCTGGAGCACGCCGATGTCGGACTCGCGCCCCGCGAACCGCAGCACCAGGTCGACGAAGTCCCGCGCCGGCAGCAGCGCGTCCCGGGTCAGGTTCCACAGCGCCGACCAGCACAGGGCGCGGGCCAGCGGGTCGGTCATGTCGCCGAGGTGCTCGCGCAGGGTGTCCAGCGAGGTCTGGTCGAAGCGGATCTTGCAGTACGTCAGGTCGTCGTCGTTGACGAGCACCAGCTCCGGGGCCGCCTCACCGGCCAGCCCGGTCACGACCGTACGCGGACCGTCGACGTCCGCCTCGGCGCGCGCGTACCGCACGAGACGGCCCTCTTCGAGCCGGTAGAGGCCGATCGCGACGCGGTGCGGGCGCAGTTCCGGATGCGACTCGGCGGCCTCCTGAAGGACCGTCAGCTCGTTGATACGACCTTCCGCGTCCAGCAGCACCTGCGGGGTCAGGGAGTTCACGCCGGCCGTCTGGAGCCAGGACCGCGCCCACGCGGCCATGTCCCGGCCGCTGGTCTCGCCGAGCACCGACAGCAGGTCGCCGAGGCGCGTGTTCCCGTACGCGTGCCGCTTGAAGTAGCGCCGCGCGCCCTCCAGGAACGCGTCCTGCCCGACGTACGCCACCAACTGCTTGAGCACGCTGGCACCCTTGGCGTAGGTGATGCCGTCGAAGTTGAGCTTGGCGTCCTGGAGGTCGCGGATGTCGGCCGTGACCGGGTGGGTGGACGGAAGCTGGTCGGCGCGGTACGCCCACGCCTTGCGGCGGTTGGCGAAGGTGATCCACGCGTCGGTGAAGCGCGTCGCGCCGACGTTCGCGAAGGTGCCCATGAAGTCGGCGAAGGACTCCTTGAGCCACAGGTCGTCCCACCACTCCATGGTGACCAGGTCGCCGAACCACATGTGCGCCATCTCGTGCAGGATGACGTTGGCCCGGCCCTCGTACGCGACCCGCGTCACCTTGCCCCGGAAGATCAGCTCCTCGCGGAAGGTCACCAGACCCGGGTTCTCCATCGCCCCGAGGTTGTACTCGGGGACGAACGCCTGGTCGTACTTCCCGAAGGGGTACGGGTAGTCGAAGTGGTCGTGGAAGAAGTCCAGGCCCTGCTTGGTGATCAGGAAGACGTCGTCGGCCTCGAAGTAGGGGGCCAGACCCTTGCGGCACATCGCGCCGAGGGGGATCTCCAGCGTCGTACCGTCACCGAGGTCGCGCGTGTAGGAGTCCGTCACGTAGTGGTACGGGCCGGCCACGACGCACGTGATGTACGTCGAGATCGGCTTCGTCTCCGCGAACCGCCACAGGTCGCCGGAGGGTGTGCCGACGCCGTTGCTCCAGACCGTCCACCCCTCGGGGGCGCGCACCTCGAAGCGGAACGGGGCCTTGAGGTCGGGCTGCTCGAAGTCCGCGAACACGCGCCGCGCGTCGGCCGGCTCGTACTGCGTGTACAGGTACACCTCGCCGTCCTCCGGGTCGACGAAGCGGTGCAGACCCTCGCCGGTGCGGGAGTAGGCGCACTGCGCGTCGACGACCAGCTCGTTCTCCGCCGCCAGGTCGTCCAGGCGGATCCGGACGCCGTCGAAGACCTCGCCGGGGTCGAGATCCCGGCCGTTGAGGGAGACGGACGTCACACTCGGCGCGATCAGGTCCGCGAAGCTCGACGCGCCGGGCTCGGCGCAGCGGAAGCGGACCGTGGTGACCGAGCGGAAGGTGCGCGGCCCGTCCCCGCCCGGGTCGCCCACGGCCGACCGTACGTCGAGTGACACGTCGTACCCGTCGACGGACAGCAGGGCGGCCCGCTCCCGGGCCTCGTCGCGGGACAGGTTCTCACCGGGCACAGGCGGTACTCCCTCTGAACAGGATGCGGATGAACAGGGTGCGGATGAACAGCAGCGATCCTGCCACGCGCCCGTCGGGCCCGGCGGCGGGAATGACGGGCACCGGCGGCGGTGTTCAGTGGGGAAAGACTTCCCGTTGAGGAGAGACATGTCGGAGAAGACCCCCGTCGACTTCTGGTTCGACCCGCTCTGCCCCTGGGCCTGGATGACCTCCCGCTGGGTCCTGGAAGTGGAGAAGGTCCGCGACATCGAGGTGCGCTGGCACATCATGAGCCTCGCCGTCCTCAACGAGAACAAGCTCGACGAGCTGCCCGAGCAGTACCGCGAGATGCTCGCGGTCAAGGCCTGGCAGCCGGTCCGCGTGGTCACCGCCGCCTGGCAGTTGCACGGCGCCGAGGTCCTCGGCCCGCTCTACACCGCGCTCGGCACCCGCATCCACAACAACGGCGAGGGCCCGACCGTGGAGGCCATCGCGGGCGCGCTGAAGGACGTCGGTCTGCCCGCGTCCCTCATCGAGTACGCCGAGCAGTCCGACTTCGAGTTCGACGCCCAACTGCGCGCCTCCCACAAGGAGGGCATCGAGAAGGTCGGCCAGGACGTCGGCACCCCCGTCATCGCCGTCCCCGGCGCCGACGGCGAGCAGATCGCCTTCTTCGGCCCCGTCGTCACCCCCACCCCCAAGGGCGACGAGGCCGCGCGCCTGTGGGACGGCACCCTCGCCGTCGCCTCGGTCCCCGGTTTCTACGAGATCAAGCGCACCCGAACCCAGGGCCCCGACTTCAGCAATCTGTAACGACTTCTGCGCCGCACAGCCCCCGCGAGCCGCCCTCGCGGGGGCACCATGGTTCCCATGACGAAGATCGACACCTCGGTGCCGCATTCGGCCCGCATCTGGAACTACTGGCTGGGCGGCAAGGACAACTACCCGGTGGACGAGGCGGCCGGCAACGCCTACACGGCCGTCTTCCCCGGCATCGTCACCGTCGCGCGCGGCAGCCGCGCCTTCCTCGGCCGCAGCATCCGGTACCTGGTCGAGGAGGCGGGCGTCCGCCAGTTCCTCGACGTCGGCACCGGCCTGCCCACGGTCGACAACACCCACGAGGTCGCCCAGCGCCTCGCCCCCGAGTCCCGGATCGTGTACGTCGACAACGACCCGCTGGTCCTGGCCCACGCCCGCGCCCTGCTCACCTCCACCCCCGAGGGCGTGACGGCGTACGAGGACCTGAGCCTCTACGCCCCCGACAGCATCCTCGAGGCGGCGGGCCGGACCCTGGACCTCGACCGCCCGACCGCCCTGATCCTCAGCGGCATCCTCGGCCACGTCGACGGCTACGACCGCGCCCGCGACCTCGTACAGGCCCTCCTGTCCGGCCTCCCCGCCGGCAGCTACCTCTCGATCAACGACGGCTCCCGAGGCACCGACCCCGCCTACGAAGCAGCCCAGGACGCCTACAACGAAACCGGCGCGGTCCCGTACTTCCTACGCCCGGTCACCCAGATCGAGGGCTACTTCGACGGCCTGGACCTGGTCGACCCGGGCATCGTCTCGGTCCCCCTGTGGCGCCCGACCAAGGACACGGCCACCCCGACCCCGATCGGCCAGCACGGGGGGCTGGGGCGCAAGGTCTGACCGCACGAGAACCTCGCGGGACTACGTGTCCGGCGGCTATGACGGCGACGGCGGGGGCGGTGGCGGAGGCGGAGGCGTTCGGAACTGTTCCGGGAGGTCGAAGCCGGAGCGCCAGTTGAAGTAGGACTGGACCCGTACGCAGCCCTCGCGGGTGCAGCGGCGGTACTTGGCGAGATCGGCGCGCTCCACCCGTGTCAGGGCGAAGGCCGTCTCGTCGCCGTGCAGCGGTCGGAAGCCCTGGTCGGTGTCCCCGCAGTTGGGGCACCGCCTCGTCGGAAGACCCATGCGGGCCACTGTCGCCCGCGACGCGCGTCGAAGGGAAGCCTCCGCGCCGCACACACGGGAGCGGCCCCGCGAGTCAGGTCCTCGCGAGGCCGTTCCGTCCTTCCGCCCGCCGCCGTGAAGGGTGAGAAGACGATCACGAGGCAGGACGCTTTTTTTGTTGCTCAGGGAGCGAGCAGGAGCACATCCGCGCGGGACGCCGCCGCCGCGTAACGCCGGGCCACGTCCTGCCAGTTGACGACGGCCCACATCGCGTCGATGAAGTCGACCTTCTGGTTGCGGTACTGGAGGTAGAAGGCGTGCTCCCAGGCGTCGAAGACGAGGATCGGCACGGAGCCCTGGCCGACGTTGCCCTGGTGGTCGTAGACCTGCTCGACGATGAGGTGGCCGCTGAGCGGCTCGTAGGCGAGGACGCCCCAGCCCGAGCCCTGGGTGGTGGCTGCGGCCTTGGTCAACTGGGCCTTGAAGTTCGCGAAGGAGCCGAAGGACTCGGTGATCGCGTCCGCCAACTCGCCGACGCCGTCCGCCGCGAGGGGCTCGCCGCCGCCGTCGCCGGTCATGTTGTGCCAGTAGATCGAGTGCAGGACGTGCCCGGAGAGATGGAACGCGAGGTTCTTCTCCAGCCCGTTGATCGATCCCCACGACTCCTTGTCCCGCGCCTCCGCGAGCTGCTCCAGCGTGTCGTTGGCGCCCTTCACATAGGCCGCGTGGTGCTTGTCGTGGTGCAGCTCGATGATCTCCGGGCTGATCACGGGGGCGAGCGCGGCGTAGTCGTAGGGCAGTTCGGGCAGCGTGTAGACGGGCATGCGGGGTCCCCTCAACCTCTTATTGCAAGCTACTTGCAAGTGCAGGTTAGCAACAAGAGTGGGTGTGGGGGCAACAAGTAGGCCCTCACGTGTTCTTGCACGTGAGGGCCTACCGGGGAAGGGGGGGAGGGGGGAAGGGCGGGTCAGGTCGTGGAGCGCTTCCGCTGCCAGGCGTATCCGACCGCCGCCAGGAACGCCGTCATGCCGCCTGACCAGTACAACTGCACGCGCGTGCCCGGCTCGCGGGCCATCAGGACGAGGATCGCGAGCATGCCGGCCAGCGCGACCCACGTCAGCACGGGGAACGCCCACATCCGTACGACGAGCTTCTCCGGCGACTCCCGTTCCAGGCGGCGGCGCAGCCGCAACTGGGAGAGCGCGATGAAGATCCAGGCGACCAGGATCACCGCGCCGATCATGTTCAGCAGCCACGGGAAGACGTCGTCCGGCCGCCAGTAGCTGAGCACCACGCACACGAAGCCGAAGACGCACGACGCGAGCACCGCGACGCGGGGCGCGCCGCCCGACACCCGGCCCAGCGCCCTCGGCGCGTGACCCCGCTCGACCAGCGAGTGCACCATGCGCGAGGCGCCGTAGATGTTGGCGTTCATGGCGCTGAGCAGCGCGACCAGCACGACCACGTTCATCACCTGGCCGGCGCCCGGGATGCCGAGGTGGTCGAGGGCGGCGACGTACGGGCCCTTCTCGACGACCGCCGCCGAGTCCCACGGCACGAGGGTGACGATGACGGCCATCGAGCCGATGTAGAACAGCGCGATGCGCCACATCGCCGTACGGACCGCGCTCGCCACGCCCTTGACCGGGTCCTCGGACTCGGCGGCGGCGATGGTGACCGTCTCCAGGCCGCCGTACGAGAAGACCGAGGCGAGCAGGCCGACGACCAGGCCCTCGCTGCCGTGCGGGAGGAGGCTGCCCAGGTTCGACGTCCCCGGCGCGTCCGTGCCCGGCAGGACGCCGACGATGGCCAGCACGCCCAGCAGCAGGAACAGGGTGATCGCCCCGACCTTGAGGGCCGCGAACCAGAACTCGAACTCGCCGAAGTTCTTCACGGCGGCCAGGTTCGCCCCGCAGAACAGGAGCATGAACAGGGCCACCCAGGCCCACTCGGGCGTGCCCGGCAGCCAGCCCGTGACGATCTTCGCGGCGCCGATGCCCTCCAGGCCGACGGCCGTGCACAGCAGGACCCAGAAGGCCCAGCCCACGGTGAAGCCCGCCCAGGGCCCGAACGCCCGCTCGGCATGCGCCGAGAACGAGCCCGACGAGGGATGCGCGGCCGACATCTCGCCCAGCATCCGCATCACCAGCATCACGAGGAGGCCGGAGACGGTGTAGGCGAGGACGATCGACGGCCCGGCGGCGGCGATGCCCGCCCCCGAACCGACGAAGAGACCCGCGCCGATGACGCCGCCGAGGGCGATCATCGACAGATGGCGCTGCTTGAGGCCGTGGGTGAGAGGGGCGACGGCGTCCTCGTGAGACGTCTCCGCCTTGGCGGTGTTGGGCATGGGTGCGGCTCGTCCAATGCGTGAGATGGACAAAAACGCACACAGTCTGGGCAGTCCCGCCGGGTGAGCGGGGGACTGCCCACTATCTGGACTGTTCGGATACGGAGAGTGCCTACGCCGCTACGGCTGCGGCTACGGGGGTGTAGTGCGCCGCATCCCCCTCGATCGAGTAGCTCTCCTTGCCCTCGACGCCGACCGGTACGTCCCCGGCGACGGTCACCCGGTTCAGGCGGCGCGGCAGCTTGTCGTAGTTGTCGACGGCGTAGTGCTGGGTGATGCGGTTGTCGAACAGCACGAGCTGGTTCGGCGACCAGCGGTGCCGCAGGATGTTCTCCGGCCGCACGACGTACGACTGGAGCAGTTCGAGGACCTTGCGGGACTCGCCGACCGACAGCCCCACGACGCGCTGCGCGAACCCGCCGATGAACAGGCCGCGTTCACCGGTCAGCGGATGCACGCGGACGACCGGGTGGGCGGTGCGGAACTTGATGGACGTGAACCGGGCGCGCTGCGCGGCCCGTTCCTCGTCGATCTCCTCCGCCGGCACCGCGTAGTCGTAGTCGTTGGTGTGCTCGGCCCACAGGGAGTCCGCCAACGTGCGCAACGGCTGCGGCAGTTGGCGGTAGGCGGCGGCCGAGTTGGCGATCAGGGTCTCGCCGCCGTACGGCGGGAGCGTGATGCTGCGCAGGGTGCTGGCCTGCGGCGGGTTGAGGACGAACGTCACGTCGGTGTGCCACTGGTTGGCGACGCCCCGCTCGCTGTCGACGGGCAGCACGTTCGGGGCGCCCTCGACGGCGGCGACCGTCGGGTGGGCGCTGGTGAGGTCGCCGAAGTGCCGGGCGAAGGCCTGCTGGCCCACGTCGTCGAGCCGCACGTCGTCGAAGACGAGCGCCTTGTGGACGTTCAGCGCCTCACGGAGAGCGGCGACGGTCTCCCCGTCGAGGGGCTGGGAGATGTCCACACCGGAGACGTGCGCACCGATATGGGCGGTGACCTTGCGGATGTCGAGGGTGCTCATAGGGAGCCGTCCTTTCAGACGAAGGCGGGGATGGGGGCGGAGGTGGCTTCTACGGGGGTGACGTACTGGTTGGCGGGGCGGGGGAGGCCGTAGCGGTCCCGGAGGGTCTGGCGGGGGCCGTACTCGGTGCGCAGCAGGCCACGGGCGCGCAGGAGCGGGACGACGTGGTCGACGAAGGCGTCGAGCCCGGAGGGCAGCACGGCGGGCATGATGTTGAAACCGTCGGCGGCGTCCTGCGTGAACCAGGTCTCGATCGCGTCGGCGACCTGCTCGGGCGTGCCCGCGAAGGTGAGGTGCCCGCGCCCGCCGCCCAGCCGCCCGATGAGTTGCCGCACGGTGAGACGCTCACGCCGGGCCAGTTCCACCACCAGGGTGTAGCGGCTCTTGGCACCCTCGATGGCGTCCTCGGGGG
>NZ_FOFF01000022.1 GCF_900110755.1 Streptomyces sp. yr375 | reverse complement strand
ATCATGCACACGGATCGCGGCAGTGAATACACGAGTGACGAATTCCGCACCGAAATAGGCAAGTTGCGCATGAGGCAGTCGATGGGACGCGTCGGCTCTTGTTACGATAACGCCGCCGCGGAAAGCTGGTTCGCCATTCTGAAAGCGGAGATCGGGACGACCGTGTGGGAGACCCGCGAGGCGGCCCGGGCCGACGTTTTCCGCTACATCGAGGTCGAGTACAACCGCAGCCGGCTCCGTCGGCACCCCGACTACGGGTACGTCACCCCGCTCGAAACGAGATCCCTGCTCAGGCAGAACCTCGCCCCGGCAGCGTAAACACCCGCTGTCCAGTTCGCGGGGGGAACTTCAGCTCGGTGTTCGGCCTCGGCCTGGTTCGGGGCTTGGCTCGGGCGGGGCGTGGTGCCCGGGTCGGGGCTTGCCTGATGCTCGCTCGGTGCTTGGCTCGGGGCTCGGGTTCGGCTTGGCTTCGGACTGGGTTGGTGCTTGGGTTGGGCTTGGCTCTGGTGCCTGGCGTTGTGCTTGGTTTGGGCTCGCTTGGTGCTTGGCGTGGCGTTTGCACGGTGTTTGCCGAGGCCTGGCCGGGGGCCCCTGAACGCGGGCCGAGGGCAGGCCGTACGAAACTGTGGCGGATCCACCCCACACCGGATCCGCCAAACCGCCGGGCTTCGTACGGAAGGACCCTCGGGTGCCTGTCTCCACTCACTCATCCCACCTGCCTGAACCGAAAGACCCCGAGGACGACACCGTGACGGGTACGGCGACGCCAGAAACAGGGGCACCGGAGGAAGAGACGGCCTCCCAGGCGGTGACTCCCGAGAGGACGACCCCCAAGGCGGCGGCCCCTGAGGCAGAAGCCCCGGAGACGGTGAAACCGGAGGCGCAGACACCGGAGACGGAGGCCTCGAAACCGGAAGCCGCCGAAGCGGAGGCCCCGGAGGCGAAGGCACCGGAGACGACGGCTTCGGAGGCGGAGACCGCGGAGACGGAGGACACCGAGACGGCGGCCCTGGAGCCGAAGGCCCCGAAGGCGGCAGCCTCGCCGCCAGAGGACACGGAGACAGCGGCCTCGAAGACGGCAGCCACCGAGACAACGGGCCCGGAGACGACAGCCTCGGAGCCAAAGGTCACCGAGACGACGGCCTCGAAGGCGGCGGCCACCGAGACAGCATCCCCGGAGGCGGCGGCCCCGGAGTCAAAGGACACCGAAACAACGGCCCCGAAGGCGGCGGACGCCGAGGCGGAGGCCCCAGCCACTGACCGCGACGGCGAGGGCGACCGCGACACCGACGCCGATCGCGACGACCGTGACGCCGCAGACGGCGAGGGCGACCGCGACGCCGCCGACCGTGAGGGCGACCGCGTGCACCCCCCCGGGATCATGGCTCGGGTTGCCTACTGGCGGGCCTGGCGGGGGCGGCATCCTCGGGGGGCTCAGGTGGTGTCTTGGGGGGTGACTGTGTTGTGTGTGGTGTTGGTGCTGGGGGCGTTGGTGTTGCCCAACCGGCTGTTCTCGGTGCATGTGAGTCGGTTCCTGCGGCTGCCGGGGGAGGCGATCATCGGTGCGGCCGTGCTGCTGGCGCTGCCGCGCCGGCCGCGGGTGGCGCTGGCGGCGGTGGCCGGTGCCGCGCTCGGGGCGCTGACCGTGCTGAACCTGCTCGACATGGGGTTCGTGGAGTACCTGGGCCGGGACTTCAACCTCGTCCTGGACTGGGGTCTGCTGGACGACGCGCAGTCGTACGTGGCGGACTCGATGGGCGGCACGGTCGCGATCGCCGCGGCGATCGGCCTCGTCCTGCTCGTCGTCGGGGTCATGGTGCTCATGGCGCTGGCGACGGTCCGGCTCAGCGGGCTGCTGGCGCGGGACACCCGGCAGGCGACCCGGGGCACGCTGATCGCGGGCACCGCCTGGATCACCTGCTCGGTGCTGGGCCTGCAGTACGCCGGGGCGCCCCTCGCCTCCGACCAGGTCGCGCACACGCTCACCTCGGAGGCGAGGCGGGTCCGCGACACCCTCAAGGACGAGGCCGCGTTCGGGAAGGTGGCGCGGAGTGACACGTTCGGGGCCACGCCCGCCGATCAGCTCGTGCCGGATCTGCGCGGCAAGGACATGATCTTCACGTTCATCGAGAGCTACGGCCGCAGTGCCATCGAGGACCCGGTGATGGCGCCGGGCGTCGACAAGACCCTCGACGTGAGCACGCAGGCGCTGGCGAAGGCCGGCTTCCACGCGAAGAGCGGCTGGCTGACGTCGGCGACGTACGGCGGCA
The DNA here is from genome assembly GCF_900110755.1 of Streptomyces sp. yr375. Classification (GTDB taxonomy): domain Bacteria; phylum Actinomycetota; class Actinomycetes; order Streptomycetales; family Streptomycetaceae; genus Streptomyces. Next base: position 133,589 of record NZ_FOFF01000022.1, on the reverse strand, counting down.
GCAGTTGGCTCGGTCACTCCACCACCTTGTCCGGGCTGTGGGTCGACAACCAGCAGCGCTACCGCACGGTGATGGCCAGTGACCACCTGTCCCTGACCAAGGCGTTCAAGAAGACCGGCGCCTGGGACACGATCGGTGTCATGCCGGGCGTGCAGAAGGGCTGGCCGGAGGCCAAGTTCTACGGCCTGGACAAGGTCTACAACGCGTTCCAGATGGGGTACCAGGGACCGAAGTTCAGTTGGTCCACGATGCCGGACCAGTACGCGCTGGAGGCGTTCCAGCGGCTGGAGCACGGCCGCGCGGGCCGCGACAAGCCGCTGATGTCGGAGATCATCCTGACCTCCAGCCACCAGCCCTGGGCGCCGATCCCGAAGATGGTCGGCTGGGACCAGCTCGGCAACGGTTCGATCTTCGACGGCATCCAGAAGGCCGGCAAGAAGGCGTCCGACGTCATAGCGGACAGCGCCAAGTCCAAGGAGGAGTACGGCAAGTCGATCCAGTACTCGGTGACCGCCCTCACCCAGTGGCTGGAGCGGTACGGCAGCGACGACACCGTCCTCGTCTTCCTCGGCGACCACCAGCCGATAGCTCGGGTCAGCGGCAACAACGCCAGCCGGGACGTGCCGATCTCGGTCGTCGCCAAGGACCCGAAGGTCCTCGACAAGATCGCCGCCTGGAACTGGACGGACGGCCTCAAGCCGGCCCACAACGCCCCGGTGTGGAAGATGGACTCCTTCCGCGACAAGTTCCTGACGGCCTACGGCTCGACCCCGCACCCGAGCAACGGCTGAGCAACCGCTGAGCTGGACACTTCTGGGCGCCGTCAGCCGCCGGACGTGTCCAGTTCCGCGTCCTCGCTCACGCCTGCGCAGTCGTACGGGTCCTTCAGCCAGCCGTCCGGGAGGACTACGCGGTTGTTGCCGGATGTGCGGCCGCGGGGGCCGTCGGCGCCGGTGGGCCAGGGCTGGGTGAGGTCCAACTCGTCCAGGCCGGTGCGGAGTTGCTCCAGGGAGGACGTGATCGCGAGGCGTTTGCGCATTTCGCTGCCTACCGCGAAGCCCTTCAGGTACCAGGCGACGTGTTTGCGGAAGTCGATGACCCCGCGTGCCTCGTCGCCGATCCACTCGCCGAGGAGGGTGGCGTGGCGGACCATGATGTCGGCGACCTCGCCGAGGGACGGGCGGGCGATGTCGTCCGTACGGCCTTCGAAGGCGGCGACCAGGTCCGCGAACAGCCATGGGCGGCCGAGGCAGCCGCGCCCCACGACCACGCCGTCGCAGCCGGTCTCGCGGACCATCCGCAGCGCGTCGCGCGCCGACCAGATGTCGCCGTTGCCGAGGACGGGGATCTCCGGGACGTGCTCCTTGAGGCGGGCGATGGCCTCCCAGTCGGCCGTGCCGCCGTAGTGCTGGGCGGCGGTGCGGCCGTGCAGGGCGATGGCCGTGACGCCCTCCTCGACGGCGATGCGGCCGGCGTCGAGGTAGGTGATGTGGTCGTCGTCGATGCCCTTGCGCATCTTCATCGTCACCGGGAGGTCGCCGGCGCCGCTCACCGCCTCGCGGAGGATCGCGCGCAGCAGGTGCCGCTTGTAGGGGAGGGCCGAGCCGCCGCCCTTCCTCGTCACCTTCGGGACGGGGCAGCCGAAGTTCAGGTCGATGTGGTCGGCGAGGCCCTCTTCCGCGATCATGCGGACGGCCTTGCCGACGGTGGCCGGGTCGACGCCGTACAACTGGATCGAGCGCGGCTTCTCGGTCGCGTCGAAGTGGATGAGCTGCATGGTCTTCTCGTTGCGCTCGACCAGCGCCCGGGTCGTGATCATCTCGCTCACGAACAAGCCCTTGCCGCCACTGAACTCCCTGCACAGCGTGCGGAACGGCGCGTTGGTGATCCCGGCCATCGGGGCCAGGACAACGGGCGGCTGGACGGCGTGCGGGCCGATCCGCAAGGGAGACAAGGGAGACAAGGGAGAGGAGGGGGACAGGGGCGTCGTGGGCATGGCCCCATTCTCGCGTACCGGACCGACTGCGGCGAAATTCATTAGTTAGGCGTACTATTCACGCATGCCCGAGCTCAGCCCCCGTCGACGGCTCCTCGTTCTCGCGATCTGCTGCATGAGCCTGCTGATCGTGAGCCTGGACGTCACCGTGCTGAACGTGGCGCTGCCCGCGATGCAGCGCGACCTGCACGCCACCACCGCCGGCCTCCAGTGGACGATCGACGCGTACACCCTGGTCCTGGCCGCGCTGCTGATGCTCGCGGGCTCGACCGCCGACCGGATCGGCCGCAAGAAGGTCTTCATGGCCGGCCTGGTCGTGTTCTCGCTGGGCTCGCTGCTGTGCTCCCTCGCGCCGAGTCTGGAGCTGCTGATCGCGGCGCGCATGGTGCAGGCGGTCGGCGGTTCGATGCTGAACCCGGTCGCCATGTCGATCATCACGAACACCTTCACCGCCCCGCGCGAGCGCGCCCGCGCGATCGGGGTGTGGGGCGCGGTCGTCGGCATCTCGATGGCCGCCGGCCCGCTGCTGGGCGGACTGCTGGTGGAGTCGGTGGGCTGGCGCTCGATCTTCTGGCTCAATCTCCCGGTCGGCCTGGTGGCCCTCCTGGCGACCCTGCGCTACGTCCCCGAGTCCCGCGCGCCGAAGGCCCGCCGCCCCGACCCGGTCGGCCAGCTCCTGATCATCACCCTGTTCGGCTCCCTGACGTACGCGATCATCCAGGCGCCGGAGGCGGGCGCGGCGACCAGCGGCCCTTTCGCCGCCGTCGCGCTGACCGCGCTGCTCGGCCTGCTCTGGTACGAGCCCCGGCGCGACGAGCCCCTCATCGACCTGCGCTTCTTCCGCTCGGCTCCGTTCAGCGGGGCGACGGTGGTGGCGATCAGCGCGTTCGCGGCGCTCGGCGGGTTCCTGTTCCTGTCGACCCTGTACCTACAGAACGTACGGGGTCTGGACGCCCTGGACGCGGGCCTGTGGATGCTGCCGATGGCCGTCCCGATGTTCCTGTGCGCCCCGTTGTCCGGCCGGCTGGTCGGCACCCGGGGCCCACGGCTGCCGCTGCTCATCGCGGGCGTGGCGATGACGGCGAGCGGTGTGCTGTTCGCGGCCTTCGACGCGGAGACGTCCGACACGACCCTGTTCCTCGGGTACGCGCTGTTCGGCGTGGGCTTCGGTTTCGTGAACGCGCCGATCACCAACACGGCGGTATCGGGCATGCCGCGCAGCCAGGCGGGCGTCGCGGCGGCGGTCGCCTCCACCAGCCGCCAGCTCGGCCAGACGCTGGGCGTCGCGGTCGTCGGCGCGGTCCTGGCGGCGGGCGTGAGCACCTCGTCCTACCGTGACACGTTCGTCTCCGCCGCCGTCCCCGGCTGGTGGATCCTCACCGGCTGCGGCCTGTCGGTCCTGGTCCTGGGGGCCGTCACCACCGGCGCCTGGGCCCGGCGTACGGCGGAACGCACGGCGCGGCAACTGGAGGCACCGGAGATCCAGGACGCGGCGGCGACGCCGAGCGTCAACGCGTGACGACGCTTCCCTGGCCCTGGCCCTAGCCCTCGCTATGGCCCTCGGCGTCGCCGTGCAGCGCGTACAGGTTCTCCAGCCGTGCGCGGGTCTCCGCGTCCACCGGGACGTACGTGATCATGCGGGCGCCGTTCTCCGGGCTCAGCCACATGTCGGTCTGGGTGACGGTGAGGAGGCCGACCTCGGGGTTGCGGAACTGCTTGGTCTTGCTGCGGGTCGCCACGACCTCGTAGCGCTCCCAGTTCTCGCGGAACTCCGGGGACTCCGTCTGGAGGCGCTTGACCAGCATCTTCCAGGCCGGCTCGGAGAGGTGGCCGGCCATCGAGGCGCGGAGTTTGGCGGTCAGCACCCGCCGGGACTCCTCGAGCTGGACGATCGACTCGCTCCACTGCGGGTCGATGTGGATGAGGAGCACGCTGTTGCGGTCCTCGGGCGGCACGGCGTCCAGGTCGCCGAGCAGGTGGGCGTAGGTGCGGTTGTAGGCCAGGATGTCGTGGCGGCTGTTCTGGACGCAGGCGGGCAGCGGGTCCAGTTGGTGGAGCAGTCCGTGTACGGCGTCGGAGATGCCGGTGCAGGAGGCGGCCGGGGTGGGGTCGGTGGCGTCCGCGAGCTGGAAGAGGTGGGCCCGTTCGCTCGGGTCGAGTTCCAGGGTGCGGGCGAGGGCGTCCAGGACCTGGACCGAGACGTGGATGTCCCTGGACTGTTCGAGCCAGGTGTACCAGGTGACGCCGACCGCCGAGAGATGCGCGACCTCCTCGCGGCGCAGGCCGGGCGTGCGACGGCGCGTTCCTCGCGGGAGGCCGACCTGTTCGGGTGTGATGCGCTCGCGGCGGCTGCGCAGGAAGGCGGCCAGTTCATGGCGTCGGATCTCCGAGCCGCTCGCCGCCCTGCCCGCTGTCGTGCTCGGCGTCTCCTGGGCCATCGTCGTCATGCCTCCAGCGTGCCGCCGTCCGGACCCTGTTGCCAGGTACTCCTTATACCAGGACAAGGACAATCTGGTACCCGTCTGACGGGCGGCGCACGATCGACGGCGTGACACAGAAGAACACGACCACGAGCACGGCCACGACCGAGACCACGACCGAGACCACGACGACCGCCGCGACCGGCCTCCCACCGGACGCCCACTCCCCCGATTCCCCCGGTTCCCCCAACTCCCTCAGTTCCCTGGGGCTGTTCACCGTGCTGCTCGGTGCGGCGCTGCCTCTCATCGACTTCTTCATCGTCAACGTGGCGCTGCCCAGCATGGGCCGGGATCTCGCCGCGAGCGACTCCGTCCTCGAACTCGTCGTCGCCGGGTACGGGGTCGCGTACGCCGTGCTGCTCGTCCTCGGCGGGCGGCTCGGGGACCTGTTCGGGCGGCGTCGGCTGTTCCTCGTCGGCATGGCCGCCTTCGGTCTGACCTCGCTGGCCTGCGGACTCGCGCCCGACGCGTGGACGCTGGTCGCGGCGCGGGTCGCGCAGGGCGCGTCGGCCGCAGCCATGGTGCCGCAGGTGCTCGCCACCATCCAGTCGTCCACGCAGGGCACGCGCCGCGCCAAGGCGATGAGCCTGTACGGGGCCACCGCCGGGCTGTCGATGGTGGCGGGCCAGATCCTGGGCGGGGTGCTGGTCGCGGCGGACATCGCGGGCACCGGCTGGCGCTCGGTGTTCCTGGTGAACGTCCCGGTCGTCGTCGTGGGACTGGTCCTCGCCGTGCGCGCGGTCCCCGAGACCCGCTCCCAGCACCCGGAGCCGGTGGACGGCCCCGGCACGGCCCTGCTCGCCGCCGCGCTGCTGACGCTGCTCGCCCCGCTCACCGAGGGCCGCGCGGCGGGCTGGCCGCTGTGGACGTGGCTGTCGCTGGCGGCGTTTCCGCTGGTCGCGGCGGCCTTCTACGTCGTCGAGCGGCGCGCCGACCGCGACGGCCGCACCCCGCTGATCCCGCCGAGCCTGCTCTCGCTGACGACGTTGCGGCGCGGGCTGACGCTCATGGTGCCGTTCTCGATCGGCTTCAGCGGGTTCATGTTCGTGGTGGCGGTGGCGCTGCAGAGCGGGGCGCGGCTGGGCCCGGTGCAGGCCGGTCTGGCGCTGGCCCCCATGGCGCTGTCCTTCTTCGTCGCCTCGCTCGCCGGGCCGCGTCTGGTGGCCCGGTTCGGGGCGCGGGTGGTGACGGCGGGGTCGGTGGTCCAGGGCATCGGCATCCTCGTCATCGCGCTGACGGTGTATGCCGACTGGCCCGACGTGGGCTTCGTCCAACTGCTGCCGGGCGCGGCGCTCGCCGGTGCGGGGCAGGCACTCCAACTCCCGGTCGTCATGCGGATCGTGATGTCCGAGGTGCCGCCGGCCCGGGCGGGCGTCGGCAGCGGGGTGATGGTGACCACCCAACAGGCCTCGCTGGCCCTGGGCGTGGCGACTCTCGGCACCCTGTTCCTGTCCCTGGTACCGGGGTTGGGCATGCGGGACGCCCTGGTGACCACGATGTCCGTGCAGTTGGCCGGGGTGGCCGTGACGGCACTGCTGAGCCTGCGACTGCCCCGCAAGGTCCACTGAAACGGGCCGAGTTGAGGCGACGGCCCGGACAACTCGTCGGGCCGAAACCCCTGTTGGCGCCGGGCGTGCCGCACACTCCTTGGATGTCGGAGATCAGCACGAGCAAGGTGAGCCGCTGGGACCAGCACGGGCGGGAGCACGTCGTCCGGGTTCGGCGCGCCGGAGTACAGCGCACGATCAGGTGTGACACGTGCGGCTGGCGCAAGGGGGCGCAGTTCCTGCCCTGGCTGAAGGCGGAGGAGCATCTCACCGAGGCCCACCAGGCGACGGTGAACCCGTCGGAGGGCCGCGAGTCACGATGACGCCCGAGTCCCGGAACAGGAACCTGAGCGTTGACGTACTCTCCCCAGGCGCGGGACCGGGCAGGAGCTCCCGCCGAGGACCTGGGCGAAGGGCGAGGCGGGGCGGGGCGGGGCGGGATGATCGGGACGGCGTTCCGGACCGAGGACGTACCGGTGGAGGACAAGGTTCGAGTACTGGCGACAACTGATGGACCGGACGATCGCGCCCAGCGACATGAGCAGTGACCACGCCGCCGACTTCTGGGCGGAGCAGCGGTTGCTCGAACCGGGGCCGGTGCGGGTGTGGCCCGTCCGGGTGCCGCCGACGCGGTACCGGCGGAACGCGCGGATGGTGCGCCAGTCCGACCCCGAGGAGTACCACCTGTCGCTGGTCCTCGGCGCAGGGCTGGGCTTCGCCCCTGTCGGACGGGTCGACACATACGGCCCGCACGACCTGTGGCTGTCCGACAGCTCACGCCCGTACGTCGTACAGCCCTACGGCATGCGGCCGTCGGCCGACCGGGAGCTCCCCTTCATCACCGGTGTGGGCATGGAGTTCCCCAAGACCCTGCTGCCCATGCCGCCGGCCCGGGTCCGGGAGCTACTGGGCAGGCGGCTGCCGGGGCGGGAGGGAACGGGCGCCCTGCTGACGGGTTTCCTCACCGCCTTCCGCGCCGCGTACGGGATCTCACCCACGGAGTACCGGTTCCAGTCGCTGTTGGCGCGGTCGGCACTGTCCGAGGGCGAGTAGACGCGCCGTCGAACCCAGCGGCCCTGTGTCGGCGACAGCCTCAGGACCGAGGCGGGTGGGCCCGGAGTCCTTGCAGGAGCAGGTCCACCAGGGCCCGGAAGTCGTCCTGTGCGCCCGGCTGTTCCCATTCCTGGACGTAGGCGGGGTCGTGGAAGCGGCCGGTGGCCTGGAAGACGGCTCGGGCGCTGGTCGCGGGGTCGGGGGTCGCGAAGGCGCCGGCCGCCGCGCCCGCCTCGATGATCCGGGCCAGTTGGCCGGTCAGGTCGTCGACGTGGTCGGTGACCGTCGAGCCGACCTCGGGGACCAGGACCATGTAGGTGGCGAACAGTTCGGGGTCGTCGCCCGCCTTGCGGCGCTTGGCCTCGAAGAGTTCCGCGAGCCAGTCGCGCAGCCGGGTCTCCGGGGCGCGGGTCTCGTCGGCGGTGATGTCGGCCAGGATCTGCGACGTGCGGTCCAGCCACCGTTTCGTGACCGCCTCGCGTAGCGCCGCCTTGGTACGGAAGTGGCGGTAGACGCTGCCGTGGCTGACGCCGAGCGCGCGGGCCACGTCGACCACGGTGGCCTTGGCGGGCCCGTGGCGGCGCAGCACCTCCTCGGTGGCCGCGAGGATGCGCTCGGCGGTCAGGGTCTCGGTGGTTGATGCCATGCTCAGACGGTACCTGGCACGGGGAACACCCGGATCACGCCTCGAGGTGTGCCATCTGGGACGCCGGGTAGCGGTCGCCCGCGGCGGCGTCGGCCGGGACCGCCTCCTCGATCGCGGCGAGGTCGGCCGCGTCGAGCGTGACCTCCAGCGCGCCGAGCGACTCCGCGAGCTGTACGCGGGTCCGCGCGCCGATGAGGGGCACGATGTCGGTGCCCCGGCTCAGCACCCAGGCGATCGCGATCTGCGCGACGGTGACGCCCTTCTGCTCGGCGATCTTCCGCAGGGCGTCCACCAGGTTCAGGTTGTGCTGGAGGTTGTCGCCCTGGAATCGCGGGGTCATGGCCCGCCAGTCGTTCGGCGCGAGCTGCCGGCCTGCGGTGAAGTGGCCGGAGATCAGACCCCGGGAGAGGACGCCGTACGCGGTGATGGCGATGCCCAGCTCGCGGGTGGTCGGCAGGACCTCCCGCTCGATGTCCCGCGAGATCAGCGCGTACTCGAACTGGACGTCCGCGATCGACGCGGTGGCGGCGGCCCGGCGGATCGTCTCGGCACCGACCTCGCTGAGGCCGATGTGCCGGACGTACCCCTGCCCGACGAGTTCGGCGATCGCGCCGACCGTCTCCTCGATCGGTACGGCCGGGTCGAGCCGGGCGATGCGGTAGACGTCGATGTGGTCGACGCCGAGGCGCTGGAGGGAGTACGCGGCGAAGTTCTTGACGGCTTCCGGGCGGCCGTCCATGCCGTTCCAGCCGCCGTCCGCGTCGCGCAGCGCGCCGAACTTCACGCTGACCTGCGCCTGCTCGCGGCGGGCCGCGGGCGCGGTGCGGAGGGCTTCGCCGATCAGCATCTCGTTGTGACCCATGGTGTAGAAGTCGCCGGTGTCCAGCAACGTCACGCCCGCCTCCAGGGCGGCGTGGATCGTCGCGATCGACTCGGCCCGGTCCGCGTCGCCGTACAGCTTCGGGGACATGCCCATGCAGCCGAGGGCGAGGGCGGAGACCTGGGGGCCGGTGGTTCCGAGAGTGCGCGTGTGCATCGTCGTCATGCCCATCAGCATGGCATGACAGATGACAGATTTCAACATCTGTCATTCGTCACCTGTCAGCCGTTACCTGTTAGCTGTCACCTGTCATCCGTCACCTGTTAGTCGTCACCTGTCCGCAGGACAGCGTTCGTGTGCGCTCGGAGAATGTGAGGTACCGATGAGGAGGTACGTCATGACCATCCGGATCGCCAGCTTCAACATGGAGAACCTGTTCCGTCGGCCCACCGCCTTCCGCCTCGCGGACCCGGTGGCGCGCAAGGACGTCCTCGACGACTTCGCCGCGCTCGCCGCTCTCCTGGATCTGCCGGTGTACTCGGACCAGGACAAGGCGGAGATCGTCCGGCTCATCATGAAGCACCGGGCGTACGACTCCGACCCGAAGAACCCGCCGCCGCTGATCTTCGTCAACCAGTCCCGCCCGGGTAAGGACGCCGGGCTGCTCAAGATCTCCGGGTCGGGACGCCGGACCACCGTCGAGGTCACCGCCAAGGGCCGTGGGGCGTGGGCGGGTTGGGTCGAACTGGGGCAGGACGATCTCGACCTGGACGTGGTGCGCAACACCGGCCGGGTGGTCTCGGAGGTCGACGCCGACATCCTGCTCACCGTCGAGGTCGAGGACCGGCTCACCCTGGAACGCTTCAACACGCAGGTCCTGGAGGGGGCGCTCGGCAGGCGGCCGTACCCCTACAACCTGCTGGTCGACGGCAACGACAGCCGGGGCATCGACATCGGGATCTTCAGCCGGCACCCGATCACGTCCGTGCGGTGCCACCTGTTCGACACCAACCCGGACCGTCCCGACCAGCGCCTCTTCAGCCGGGACTGCCCCGAGTTCGAGATCCAGCTCAACGGCACGCCCCTGGTGATCCTCGGCAACCACCTCAAGAGCAAGTTCCACGACGACCCGGAACTGCGGCTGGCCCAGGCCAAGCGGGTCGCGGAGATCTACCGGGCCGCGCTGGAGCGCACCCCGCACGTCATCGTCGCCGGGGACCTCAACGACAACCCGGACAGCGACTCCGTCAGGACCCTAGAGGGCACCGGGCTGCGGGACGTGATGAGTCACCGGTCCTACCGCGGCCTCCCCGGCACGTTCGGAGAGTGCAAGTCCGAGCGGGACAAGATCGACTACCTGCTGCTCGCACCGGAGCTGTGGCAGGAAGTGCAGCATGTCGGCCTGGAGACCCGCGGCATCTTCGCGGACGGCATCAAGGCCTTCGACACGGTGACATCGAAGCTGAACGCGGCGTCCGACCACGCGGCACTCTACGCGGACGTCGACCTGTAGGCACCGACGAAGGCACCCCAGGCCTCCGCCCGGAAGAGCAGTGCGCCCCGGGCGGGGGCCTTGCTGTCCCGAACGGGGACGAGGGAGGGGAGGTTGTCGGCGAATTCGAGGCACTGACCGCCGTCCGAGTTGCTGTGAGTGCTCTTACGCCAGGCGGCGGTGCAGAGGAAGTCGTCGGACACTTCGAGGCATGCGCCGCCGTCCGAGTTGCTGTAGCTGCTCTTGCGCCAGGCGACGGTACGGAGGAGGTCGTCAGAAACTTCGACGCAGTTACCGCCGTCGGTGTTGCTGTAGGAGCTCTTGCGCCACGTCACGCTGCTCAGGTCGATGGCTCGCACGGCAGATCCTCCAACATACGCAAGATAAACGTACGCGACTCGGCAGGGCTCAGCGCCAAGTCACGTACGTCATCATATGTGCGGTGCAGACGCTCAACTTTGCTGGTTTCCTCAAGCAGTTCGCCTCGCACATCATTCTCCGCCCAGGCCACCATTCGGCCGTCCAACAGACGCAGGAAAGTCACGGCAGTGTCCATCAGGCCGTGCAGCCCAAGCCCGAAAGGCAGCACGTAAACGCTGATGTTCGGGCGGGTCAACGCCTCCGTCAGGTACATCAACTGCTTGCGCCACTCCACCTTGTCGCGCATCGCGTTGCGTAGTACCGCCTCGGAGAAGATGGCCCGGAAGGGGGGCGCATCGTCCCCCTCCAGCAGCTTCGCCCGGCCTGCACGTGCCTCGACCTGCTGGTTCAGCTCCTCGTCCTTGATGCCGCCCGCCGCAAGCAACTCGCGTGCGTACCCAGGAGTCTGAAGCAGACCGTGAACGGTACCGCCCCCGTAGTGCCACAGAGCCAGCGCCTCCGCCTCCAGCCCCATGTACCGCCGATACTGCTCCTTGAACTGCGACAAGTCCGCGATCGCAAGCTCCCATAACGTGATCAGCAACGGTCGCGTCCCGTAATGGTGATCCAGCGCCTCCACGACCTCCGGGCTCCCCAGGCTCTGCCCCGTCTCCATCTTCCCGAACGTCGACGCGGTCCACCCCAGCGTCTCCTCCAACTGCCGCAGGCTGTCCCCCTTCGCGGCCCGGAGCGCGCGCAGTTCCTCCGCGAACCGTCGCCGAGGGTCCTGACTCCGTCCCGTGACCGCACGCCTCGCCGGCATCTCACTCCTCTTCGCGTTTGTGGATTTTGCGCCCCTGGACGAACACCTAGCGCCCGTCCACGGCATGTCGCACCCGCGCCGGGGTCATTCTTACGTCGACCCCACCACCCAGAGTAGCCCAACTATCACATTTCGTATGTAAGTTGGGTGAAAGGAGCAAACTCCATGCAGCACGAATCCGGCGCCCTTCTCTACGACCCCGCGACCAACAAGGTCGGTGAGTACCAGGACCGGTCCGGCCCCTACGCGTTGCTGCGGCCGGTCGGCGGTGGCCGGGAATGGCAGGCCGACCCCACCGCCGTACGCCTTGCCACCCCCGCGGAGCGGATGAGCGCCGGTGTGCGCGCCGCGAACCAACGCCCGCGCACCGACGGGCCGTTCCTCGTCGCCGTCGGTCCCCGTCCGCCCGTGCCGATGCCGGACTGCGCCGAGTGCGAGGACCTCGTGACGCAGCGCGCCGCCGCGCGGGCCGAGCACGACTACAGCGCGGAGACCGACGCCAACGTGCTGCTGCGCCGCCACCAGCACCAGGACCACCAGGACCACCTGAACTGACGTCCGGCCGTCGTCCCGACGGTTCGGGGTCAGGGCAAGGTGAAGGGCGAGGCCGCCCAGGCTGGGACGGCGGCACGCAAAAAGCTGACGGGGGACCCCGACCCGGGGTCCCCCGTCAGCTTCAGCTTCCGTGTGCCGGCCAGCTCACCGGCCAGGTGCTACGCGCCGACGAGGCGCGCCGCGAGGTAGCCCTCGATCTGGTCGAGAGACACCCGCTCCTGCTTCATCGAGTCGCGCTCGCGCACCGTCACCGCGTTGTCGTCCAGGGTGTCGAAGTCGACCGTCACGCAGTACGGCGTGCCGATCTCGTCCTGGCGGCGGTAGCGGCGGCCGATCGCGCCCGCGTCGTCGAACTCGATGTTCCAGTTCTGCCGGAGGGCGGAGGCGAGGCCCTTGGCCTTCGGGGACAGCTCCGCGTTGCGGGACAGCGGCAGGACCGCGACCTTCACCGGGGCGAGACGGTGGTCGAGGCGCAGCACCGTGCGCTTCTCCATCTTGCCCTTGGCGTTCGGGGCCTCGTCCTCGATGTAGGCGTCGAGGAGGAACGCGAGCATCGCGCGGCCGACACCGGCGGCCGGCTCGATGACGTACGGCGTCCAGCGCTCCTGGGCGTCCTGGTCGAAGAAGAAGAGGTCCTGGCCGGAGGCCTTGGAGTGCGCGGTGAGGTCGTAGTCCGTGCGGTTGGCGACGCCCTCCAGCTCACCCCACTCGTTGCCGCCGAACTGGAAGCGGTACTCGATGTCGGCGGTGCGCTTGGAGTAGTGGGAGAGCTTCTCCGCCGGGTGGTCGTACCAGCGCATGTTCTCCTCGCGGAGACCGAGGCCGGTGTACCAGTTCCAGCGCTGCTCCATCCAGTACTCCTGCCACTTCTCGTCCTCGCCCGGCTTGACGAAGAACTCCATCTCCATCTGCTCGAACTCGCGGGTGCGGAAGATGAAGTTGCCGGGCGTGATCTCGTTGCGGAAGGACTTGCCCATCTGGGCGATGCCGAACGGCGGCTTCTTGCGCGAAGTGGTCTGCACCTGGGCGAAGTTGGTGAAGATGCCCTGGGCGGTCTCGGGGCGCAGGTAGGCGATGGAGCCGGTGTCCTGCGTGGGGCCGAGGTGGGTGGAGAGCAGCCCCGAGAACTGCTTGGGCTCGGTGAACTGGCCCTTGTTGCCGCAGTTGGGGCAGTTCACGTCCGCCAGGCCGTTCTCCGGCAGGCGCTTGTGCTTGGCCTCGTACGCCTCTTCCAGGTGGTCCGCGCGGAACCGCTTGTGGCAGGAGGTGCACTCGGTCAGCGGGTCGGAGAAGGTGGCGACGTGACCGGAGGCCACCCAGACGTCGGGGGCCAGGATGACGGACGAGTCGATGCCCACCACGTCCTCGCGCGACGTCACCATGTAGCGCCACCACTGGCGCTTCAGGTTCTCCTTCAGCTCGACACCCAGCGGTCCGTAGTCCCAGGCGGCACGCTGTCCGCCGTAGATCTCACTGCAGGGGAATACAAAGCCACGGCGCTTGCTCAGGCTGACGATGGTGTCGATCTTGTCGGCGGCCACGGTGCTCTCTTCATAACGACGACGGGCGACGAAGCGAGGTGCTTCCAGCGAAGCCTTCAGGGTACCGGCGGGGCCTCCCCCTCGACCAAATCGGATCCCGTCCGGAAGGACACCGGGCACGGCCCGCGACGGCCATATCGCTGCTCTTCGGTGTTTACCAGGCCCATACCAGAGTCTTGCCCGAGGCCTTGTTGACAACGGTTTCCATATTTGTTGAAAATGAGTGTCATGAACGTACGACGACTCATATCCGGCACCGCGATAGCCGCGGCCACCGCCCTCGGCCTCGGCACCCTCTCCGCCTGCTCCTCCGACAGCGCGGCCGCGGCCAACACGGACAAGTTCGACGTCGTCGCGTCGTTCTACCCGATGGCCTTCCTCGCCGAGCAGATAGGCGGGGACCATGTGCACGTCACCAGCCTGACCGAGCCCGGCCAGGAGCCGCACGACCTGGAGATCAGCGCCAAGCAGACCGCCGCGCTCCAGGAGTCCGACGCGGTGCTCTACCTCAAGAACCTCCAGCCCTCCGTCGACGACGCGGTGACCCAGTCCGAGGTCAAGACCAAGATCGACGCCGCCGCCCTCACCACGCTGGAGAAGCACGGCAACGAGGTCGGCGGCCACGCGGCCGAGCACGACGACCACGCGAACGAGGAGCTGGCCGGCCTCGACCCCCACATCTGGCTCGACCCGGTGCGCTACGCCCAGGTCGCCGCGGGCGTCGGCAAGGCCTTCGAGAAGGCCGACCCGGCCCACGCGGCCGACTACACGAAGAACACCGCGAGCCTCGTGGCCAAGCTCGACGCCCTGAACACCGAGTTCAAGACCGGGCTCGCGACCACCAGGACCAAGGTCTTCGTCACCACCCACGCCGCCTTCGGCTACCTCGCCGAGCGCTACGGCCTGACCGAGGAGGCCATCAACGGCCTCGACCCCGAGTCGGAGCCCAGCGCGGCGCGCGTGAAGGACCTTGAGAAGATGGCCAAGGCCGACGGCGTCACGACCGTGTTCTACGAGACGCTCGTCAGCGACAAGACCGCGAAGACCATCGCCTCCGACGCGCACCTGAAGACGGACGTCCTCGACCCGATCGAGGGCATCACCGCCAAGTCCAAGGGCACGGACTACTTCTCGGTCCAGCGGGCCAACCTCAAGGCCCTCCAGACGGCCCTGGGAAGTAAATGATCAGCTCGATGATCAGTTCAGCTCGATGATCAGCATGGAGGACGACGACATGGCCGAGCCCGACCCCGACGCCGAGCCCGTCATCGCGCTGCGCGCGGTCCGCGCCGACCTGGGCGCACGCCCCGTCCTCCGGGGCATCGACCTCACCGTGCGGCGCGGTGAGGTCGTCGCCCTGCTCGGCGCCAACGGCTCCGGCAAGTCCACCGCCGTACGCAGCGTGATCGGTCAAGTGCCCCTGGTCGAGGGCGAGATCGAGCTGTTCGGCACCCCGCGCCGCCACTTCCGCGACTGGTCGCGGGTCGGGTACGTCCCGCAGCGCACGACGGCCGCCGGCGGGGTCCCGGCCACGGTGACGGAGATCGTCTCCTCGGGCCGCCTCTCCCGCACCCGCTTCGGCGTCTTCCGCAAGGCCGACCGGAACGCCGTACGGCACGCCCTGGACCTCGTCGGCATGGCGGACCGCGCGAAGGACAACGTCGACGCCCTCTCCGGCGGCCAGCACCAGCGGGTGCTGATCGCCCGCGCGCTGGCCTGCGAACCCGAGCTGCTGATCATGGACGAGCCGATGGCGGGCGTCGACCTGGCCAGCCAGGAGGTCCTGGCACGGACCCTGCGCGAGCAGGTCGCGGCCGGTACGACCGTCCTGCTCGTCCTGCACGAACTGGGCCCCCTGGAGCCCCTCATCGACCGGGCCGTCGTCCTGCGCGACGGCTGCGTGATGCACGACGGGCCGCCCCCACAGGCCCTCGGCCAGCACGCGCTGCCCGGCCACGACCACGTGCACCCGCACGCACCCGCGGGCGCCGAACCGATCCGCACGGGACTGCTGAGCTGATGGACCTCCTGAACTACGCCTTCATGCAGCGGGCGCTGCTCGCCGCGGTCCTGGTCGGCGTCACCGCCCCCGCCGTCGGCATCTACCTCGTCCAGCGCCGCCAGGCCCTCATGGGCGACGGCATCGGCCACGTCGCGATGACCGGCGTCGGCCTCGGCTTCCTGCTGTCCTGGTCGCCGGTGTGGATGGCCACGGTCGTCTCCGTCCTCGGCGCGGTCGTCATGGAACTCATCCGCTGGTACGGCAAGACCCGCGGCGACATCGCCCTCGCCATGCTCTTCTACGGCGGCATGGCCGGCGGCGTGATGTTCATCAACCTCGCGCCCAGCGGCTCCAACGCCAACCTGACCTCGTACCTCTTCGGCTCGCTGTCCACGGTGTCGGAATCGGACGTCACGGCGATCTGCCTGCTCGCCGCCTTCGTCGTCGTGGTCACCCTCGGCCTGCGCCGCCAGCTCTTCGCCGTCAGCCAGGACGAGGAGTTCGCCCGGGTCACGGGCCTGCCGGTGCGCGCCCTGAACCTGCTGACGGCGATCACCGCGGCGGTCACCGTGACCGTGGCGATGCGCGTGGTGGGCCTGCTGCTGGTGAGCGCGCTCATGGTGGTCCCGGTGGCCGCCGCCCAGCAGCTCAGCCGCAGTTTCGCCGCCACCTTCGCCATCGCGGTGGCGATCGGCGTGACCGTGACCATCGGCGGCACGGTCACCTCGTACTACCAGGACGTCCCGCCCGGCGCGACGATCGTGCTGCTGACCATCGCCGCGTTCATCGCGCTGAGCCTGCTGGCCGCGCCCCTGGCCCGCCGCCGCGCCCGCGCCCTGGCCGCCGGACAGCTCGCCGGAGACCCCGCGGAGTGTGCGATTCCGGCCACCCGCGGGTCGGGGGAAGGGATCGGCGTCTGACCGGGCACAGTCCGGGCTGGCACAATGGCCCGGCAAGCCGCAGACGTGAGGAGGCAACGGTGACTACCGCTGGACCGCCCGTGAAGGGCCGCTCCACCCGGCAGCGAGCCGCCGTGGCAGCGGCGCTCGACGAGGTCGACGAGTTCCGCAGCGCGCAGGACCTGCACGACATGCTCAAGCACAAGGGCGACTCGGTGGGCCTGACCACGGTCTACCGCACCCTCCAGTCCCTCGCCGACGCGGGCGAGGTCGACGTCCTGCGCACGTCGGACGGCGAGTCGGTGTACCGGCGCTGCTCCACCGGCGACCACCACCACCACCTGGTCTGCCGCGTCTGCGGCAAGGCCGTGGAGGTGGAGGGCCCGGCAGTGGAGAAGTGGGCGGAGGCGATCGCCGCGGAGCACGGGTACGTGAACGTGGCTCACACGGTGGAGATCTTCGGCACGTGCGCGGACTGCGCGGGGGCCTCCGGCGGCTGAGCGGGGGCAGCTGAGCGGGGGGCTTCACCGGGCACGGTGGGCGCGGTTGAGGAAGAGAGCCGTGGTGCCGCGCCGTGTCAGGCAGCAGCATCGGCTGGTGGCGCAGCGTGATGACCGGTGCCGCGCCCGATTCGCCCAAGTCCGCCGACCGCCCCGGTTCAGCTCCGCCCGAAGCAGCGCTCCAGCTCGTCCAGGTCGTAGAACTTGCTGCCCTTGGCGAGGGGGTGGCAGGCGGCCTTGAAGGCGGTCTCCCGCTCGTTGTAGAGCATGCGCAGCGCGTAGCGGCCGTTGTTCTCGTAGACGTCCCACTGGATGTTGGAGCCCAGGGGGGCCACGTCGGCGCCGCGCCAGGGGTTGGCGGCGTAGGTGTAGGGCTGGTCCACGGTGGCCGGGTCGGTGCTGCCGGGGAGGCCCAGCAGGGCGGCCAGCGGGATGATCTCCTCGGCGTGGGTGAAGCGGAGTTCGGCGCCCAGGGTGCTGGTGCCCGCGCGCTTGGCCTCCACCTGCTTGAAGAGGTCGTCGAGCAGGACGCCGGCCATCTTGTACGTGATGTCGCTGTCGGCGAAGCCGGGACCCTTCTCGTAGAAGTCCTCGGTGTCGCCGAGATACCCGAACCAGGCGGCGTCGGAGGTGGAGAGGTAGCGCTGCATCCCCCAGCCCTTGCCGTCGGGGGACTCCTCGGCCATCGCGGGGGCGATCGCGTACAGGTTGTAGACGGCCGTCGCGGCCGCCACCCGGTCGGCGGCGGGCAGTCGCTCGACGAACGCGGCCTTGAACAGGCGGCGCAGGACGCTGTCGGCGGCCCGGTGGGTCTTCGGCTGGCCGGTGAGCGTCGCCAGCGTGTCGGCGAGACGCTTGTCGTTCGCGATGTAGTCGCGGTAGGCCGCGCCGCCGTCCGCCTTGTGGAAGTACAGCAGGTCCTTGTCGGTGCGGGTCGCGCCGATCAGCGGCTTGAGCGCCGGGTCGGTGGCGGCGAGGGCGCCCGCGTAGAGGTTCGCGCTGTCGACGGCCCTGCCCTGGCCCGAGCTGACGACGTCGATCTTCTCGCCCTTGCGGGCGATCCCGGCGAACAGGGACGGCAGCCGGTCGGCCATCCGGACGGCCGTGTCCTGGAGTTCCCGCTTGCCGAGGCCGCTGAGGTTGCCGTAGCCGACCTTCGCCATGGCGGCCTGCAACGCGCGCACCTTCGGGCCGAACTCCTCGCCCTTTCCGGTGAGTTGACCCGCCGCCTGCGCCTTGTCCCACAGGGCGAGGACCAGGTCGCCGTCCTCGCCGTCGGTGGCGGAGCGGGAGCCGTGCCGGGAGACGTTCTCCGTGAAGACGGGGGTGAAACCGGCCGGGGCCTTCTGGTAGGTGCGGGCGCTCTGCCGGGGCGCGTACGTGGCCTTCGTGCCGTAGGTCTCGCGGTGTGCGGGCTGGGCCGCGGCCTGGGAGGGCAGGGCCGCGGCCAGCACGGTGCACGTGGTGAGGGCGAGGGCGGAAGCGGCGCGGGTGAGGCGGTTCATGAGCGGATCGTCAGCGACCCTCATGAACCGCCGGTGGCTACGAGGTGGCCGGATTCCCCGCGATGTCCCGCTCCATGGCGAGAAGTTGCTCGTTCGGAACGGCGCCGCCGAAGCGGCGGTCGCGGGACGCGAACTCCATGCACGCCCGCCACAGGTCGCGGCGGTCGAAGTCCGGCCACAGCACGTCCTGGAAGACCATCTCCGCGTACGCGCTCTGCCAGAGCAGGTAGTTGGAGGTGCGCTGCTCGCCGCTGGGCCGCAGGAACAGGTCGACGTCCGGCATGTCCGGGTAGTACAGATACTTCGCGAGGGTCTTCTCGTTGACCTTGGACGGGTCGAGACGGCCCGCCTTCACGTCCTCCGCGAGCGCCTGCGCGGCGTCCGCGATC
The DNA here is from genome assembly GCF_900110755.1 of Streptomyces sp. yr375. Classification (GTDB taxonomy): domain Bacteria; phylum Actinomycetota; class Actinomycetes; order Streptomycetales; family Streptomycetaceae; genus Streptomyces. Next base: position 114,981 of record NZ_FOFF01000022.1, on the reverse strand, counting down.
TCCGCGCGCCCGCCGTAGTTCATGCAGAAGTAGAGCGTGAGGCGGTCGTTGTCCTTGGTCTGCTCCTGGGCGATCTGGAGCTCCTTGGCGACCGACTTCCACAGCTTGGGCATCCGGCCCACCCAGCGGACCCGGATGCCGAGCTCGTCGAGGGTGTCGCGGGTCTTGCGGATGAAGTCGCGGTTGAAGTTCATCAGGAAGCGGACCTCGTCGGGCGAGCGCTTCCAGTTCTCGGTGGAGAAGGCGTACAGCGAGATGTTCCGCACGCCCATCTCGACCCCGCCCTGCAACACGTCGAGGACCTGCTCGGCGCCGACCTTGTGCCCCTCGGTGCGCGGCAGCCCGCGCTCCTTGGCCCAGCGGCCGTTGCCGTCCATGACGATCGCCACGTGCTCGGGCACCAGCTCGCCGGGGAGCTTCGGCGGGCGAGCGCCGGACGGGTGCGGCTCGGGCGTCTTGTACTCCCGACGCTGCCGCCCCAGGAACCCGCGTACGACCATGCTTTCTCGTCTCCCTCTATCTCTATTTCTCGACGTACCGAAGGGAGCGCAGGCCGCGCTCCAGGTGCCAGTGCAGGTAGGCGGACACCAGCCCGCTGCCCTCCCGGACGTGGCGCGGCTCGCCCGCGTCCGCCGTCTCCCAGTCTCCCGTGAGCAGCGCGCCCAGGTGGACCAGGGTCTGCGGCGACGGTACGACGCTGCCGGCCACCCGGCAGTCGACGCAGACGGAGCCGCCGGCGGCGACGGAGAAGAACCGGTTGGGGCCGGGCATGCCGCACTTGGCGCAGTCGCCGAAACTGGGGGCGTACCCGTTGACGGCCAGCGACCGCAGCAGGAACGCGTCCAGGACGAGGTGCGGGGCGTGTTCGCCGCGGGCCAGGGTCCGCAGCGCGCCGACGAGCAGCAGGTACTGCTGCACGGCCGGTTCGCCCTCGTGGTCGGTGAACCGCTCGGCGGTCTCCAGCATGGCCGTGCCGGCGGTGTAGCGGGCGTAGTCGGTGACGATGCCGCCGCCGTACGGCGCGATGGTCTCGCTCTGCGTGCACAGCGGCAGCCCGCGCCCGATCAGCTCGCTCCCGCGCGCGAAGAACTGCACGTCGACATGGGAGAAGGGCTCCAGCCGCGCCCCGAACTTGGACTTAGTCCGCCGCACCCCCCGCGCCACGGCCCGCACCCGGCCATGCCCGCGCGTCAGCAGCGTAATAATCCGGTCGGCCTCACCAAGCTTCTGCGTCCGCAGAACGACCCCGTCATCCCGAAAGAGACTCATCCCACACCCCCGCTGGCGTGGCCCGCGCCCACCTGGGAACCCATCCCACACCCGCCGACGCCCTGGCCCGCGCCCACCCGCACCACGAAACGGCCCGCCGCACCCGGCCCCCGGCTGCGCGGCCCGCCGTCGATGTCGCGGCAGGAACCCACCCCACACCCACCGCCGCCCTGGCCGCCACACGCCCGCGCCACCAGACGGCCCGCCGCACCCGGCCCCCGGGTACGGGGCCCGGCGTCGTCGTCGCGGAACAGGCTCATGGCGCCCATTCTCGCCTACGCGGAGGGGGTGGTGGGGCCGGGTGTCGGGGGCGCCGGCGGGCGGACCGGGGCGTGGGAAAGCGGCGGCGTGTGATCGGTGCAGGTGGGCGGGGGGATGGGGGTCCTGCGGGTGGGCGAAGCCGCGGGTGGCCGCAGGGGGTGGCCGCGGAAACGGCGCTGCGGTCGGGGTGGGCAGGCCCTAGGATCCCCGGGTGGTGCGGCGGGCGCTGGGGCGCGATTTCGGGTGGTTGTGGGGGGCGTACTCGGTCAGTGCGCTCGGGACCGGGCTGGCGTTCAGCGCGTTTCCGCTGATCGCCGTGGTGGCGTTGCGGGCCGGGCCGGCCGAGGTGGCGGCGCTGGCGGCCGTGGGGCCGGCGGTGGGGGCGCTGCTGGCGGTGCCGCTCGGGCCGTGGGTGGAGTTCCGGCGGAAGCGGCCGGTGATGATGGCCGCGGACCTGCTGCGGTGCGGGGCGCTGCTCAGCGTCCCCGCCGCCTACGCGCTCGGCGTCCTCGGGCTCGGGCAGCTCCTGCTCGTCTCGGTGATCGTCGCCGCCGCCGACATCTCGTTCACGGCGGCGAGCGGCGCCTTCCTGAAGTCGCTGCTGCCGCCGGAGGATCTGCTGGTCGCGAGCGGCCGGTTCGAGTCGACGACGTGGACGGCCACCATGGTCGGGCCGCCGCTCGGCGGGGCGCTGATCGGCCTGTTCGGGCCGGTGGTGACGGTCGCGGCGGACGCGGCCAGCTATCTCCTCTCGGCCGCCGGACTGCGCGCGATCGGCGCGCGGGAACCGGAGCCGGTACGTCCCGCGAGCTCCGCAGGGCGGCTGACCGGCGGGGACCTGCTCGCGGGCTGGCGGCATCTGCTCGCCCATCCCGGGCTGCGGCCCCTGTTCCTCAACGCGGCGCTGGTGAACGGTCTGATCATGGCGGGCGCCCCGCTGCTGACCGTGCTGATGCTCGGCCCGCTGCACTTCGCGCCCTGGCAGTACAGCCTCGCCTTCGCCGTGCCCTGCGCGGGCGGCCTGCTCGGCTCCCGGCTGGCCCCGCGCCTGGTCGCCCGGTACGGCCACCGCCGGGTCCTGCTGACGTCGGGGACGCTGCGCGTGTGCTGGCCGCTGGGGCTGGCGTTCGTCGGCCCCGGCGTGGGCGGACTGGCGCTGGTGATGATCGTGGAGTTCGGGCTGATCGCCTGCATCGGCGTCTACAACCCCGTCCTCGCCACCACCCGCCTGGAGCTGACACCGAAGGACCGGGTGGTGCGTACGTTGTCGGCGTGGTCGGTCGGCACCAAGGCGTCCATCGCCTCCCTCACCGCCCTGTGGGGCGCCCTGGCCACCCTCACCGGCCCCCGCCCCGCCCTCGCCGCCGCGGGCGCGCTGCTGCTGGTGACGCCGGTGCTGCTGTTCGGGGTGCGCGGGAGCGTCGGCGGGTCCGAGGCCGCCCCGGCGGTTCCGGTCGGGGAGTCGGCTCGGCGGCGGCCTCCCACAGGTTGTTGAAAGGCCCGGGCAACCGATTCGGCCCGACCGGTGGTCTGGGGGGCGAGGAGGGTGGTTGATGCAGGCCGAACAAGAGGAGCGGTTCCAGGAGTTCGTCAGAGCACGGTGGTCGCGGCTCGTGCGGACCGCGTATCTGCTCACGGGGGACGTCCATCACGCGGAGGATCTGACCCAGACCGCGCTGGCCAAGGCGTACCGGTCGTGGTGGCGGATCTCGCGCACCGACAACCCGGAGGCGTACGTCCGGCGGATGCTGGTCAGTTGCAACAGTGACCGGTTCCGCAAGCGGCGGGTCACCGAGGCGCTGACCGCCGCGCCGCCGGAACGGGCGGGGCGCGACGAGGGCGCGGGGCGGGTGGAGGAGCGCGGCTCGCTGCTGGCCGGGCTGGCCCAACTGCCGCCGAAACAGCGGGCGGTGGTGGTGCTGCGGTACTGGGAGGACCTGTCCGAGGCGGAGGTGGCCGAGGTGCTCGGCTGCTCGCCGGGCACGGTCAAGAGCCAGGCGTCGAAGGGGCTGGCGAAGTTGCGTACGTATCCGGGGCTGGCGCCTGTCAGTCGTACGGCGGCCGGGGGGCAGGGGCAAGGGCGGGGAGGCGGCCGGTGAGCGGGACAGAGGAGCAGGGCGATGTCGAGTTCGAGGAGCGGATGCGTGAGTTGCTCGCCGAGGACGCGTACACCATTCGGCCCTCGCCGGCGCCGTATCCGGCGATCCGGCGGCGTGGACTGGCCGAGCGGCGGCGGCGCGCGGCGGTGACCGGTGCGGCGCTGGCGACGCTGGCCGCGGTGCCGGTGGGGGCGTACGCGGTGGCCGGGGGCAGCGGGGGGCGGGCCTCCGACACGGCGGCGCCGAAGCCGTCGGTCAGCGCCCCCCGCAGCCCGGCGACGGCTTCGCCCGGCACGCCCGCCGGGCCCCAACAGCCCGCGACCAAGGGGCAGTTGCTCGACGGGATCACGTTCACGCAGGCGGCGGACGGGCTGCGGAAGTGTCTCGACCGGGACCAGTTGAGCGCGCCGACCGCGTTCGCGGGACAGGATCTGGGCGAGGCCGCGGACTACCGGATCGTCCTGGCGATCAGGAGCACCGGCGACTCCAACGCGCCCGGCGACGGCATGTACGTCGTCGCGACGAAGGAGCGGCCGGCCGGTTTCCGGGTGATCTGCAACATCCGGTCCGGCACCGCCGGGGGCATCAACTCCGGTACGAACGAGGGGGGTTCACCGGAGTCGGGGCCGGTCGTGCCGGACATCAACGGCGGCAAGCTGTACCAGGAGTCGTTCCTCGACAAGGGCGACTGGAAACTGCCGTTCCGTTGGGGGGCCGTCGGCACGGTCGAACCGTCCGTGACCAAGGTGACCGTCTCCTACGGCGACGGCGACCCGGTGACCGCCGCCCTGGACCACGGCTGGTTCGTCGCCGCCGGCATCCTGCGCCAACAGGTCACCCTGGCCCCGCACATCAAGGGCTACGACACGACCGGCAAGCTCGTCTACGACTCCGACGACGACACCGCGTACGAACGGACGCTGCCGTAGGGGGCGTTGCTGTGTCCGTGCGTCAGGACGGGGTGCGGGCCGAGACCAGCAGGCGGGTCACGTCGTCCGCGCAGATCGTCAGGGCCGCGCCCACCGTCGCGAGGACCTCGCGCTCGGCGGGGGTGTACGGGCCGTCCGCGAGGGCGATGCGCGCGCCCTGGAGCAGGATCGATTCGCGGCCGACCGGCGCGAGGTGCGGGGCGAGCGGGTCGAGGGCCTCGTGCAGCTCTATGGCGAGGCCCGCGCCGTACGGTTCGCCGTAGCTGTGGCCGGTGTCGCCGGCCAGCGCGTCGACGAGCGCGGCGAGCTGCTCCTCCGTGCAGTCGGCGAAGCCGGCCGCGCGCACCGCGCCCGCCGCCGTCTCCAGCGCCGTCCGCGCGCAGCCGCCGCCCGCGGACAGCACCGCGAGGGCGACGGTGTGGACGGCGTCGCGGAGCATCGCCGAGAAGCGGACGGTGGTGGGGTGGTGGAGGACGTCGGTGCCGAAGTGGCGGCGGCAGGCCGCGCACTCGACGACCGGCCCGGTCTCGCCGCGCGGCACGACCGGCACCCCGAGGACGGTGAAGCGGCGCTGGCCGGTCAGCCGCTGGTAGTTGCGGTCACCGCCGCACCCCGGGCAGAAGAACTCGCCGTCGCCCACGGGCGTCCACGCGGTACGGGTGCCCAGCACCCGGGCAAGCCCGTTGACACGGCCGTCTCGTCCCCGTACTGGCAGCACGTCGCACCTCCGTAACGCCGCGACAACATCGCCGCACGTCCCGTGATGTTAGCCACATCCACGAGCTGTCGTCAGTACCCCGGACGAGACCTCTCCGTGACCTCCACGCCGGGATGGCCGATATACGACGAAACCCCGGCCCCTCGCATACGGTCGTATACGACGGGCCGGGGCCTCGGGCCACCGCCGAAGCACTGCTGAACCGCTGCTAAACCACCGCTCAGGCTGGTCAGCGGGTCGCGCGGTTGACGGCCGAGACGACCGCCTTCAGGGACGCCCGCGTGGTGTTCGCGTCGATGCCGATGCCCCACAGCACCTTGTCGCCGATCGCGCACTCGATGTACGAGGCGGCCTGCGCGGAAGCGCCCTCGCTCATCGTGTGCTCCTGGTAGTCCAGCAGGCGCACGTCGATGCCGACGCCCTCCAGGGCGTTGAAGAAGGCCGAGATCGGACCGTTGCCGGTGCCGGTCAGCACGGTGTCCGCGCCGTCGACCGTGGCCTCGACGGTGAGGGTGTCCACGCCGTCGGTGTCGGTCGTCGACTGCCCGGCGCGGACCTGGATGCGACCCCAGGGGTTCTCCGGGTTGGGCAGGTACTCGTCCTGGAAGACGGACCAGATCGCCGCGCCGGTGACCTCGCCGCCCTCCGCGTCCGTCTTGGCCTGGATCAGCTTGGAGAACTCGATCTGCATCCGGCGCGGCAGGTCCAGCTTGTGGTCGTTCTTCAGGACGTACGCGATACCGCCCTTGCCGGACTGCGAGTTGACCCGGATGACCGCCTCGTAGGAGCGGCCCACGTCCTTGGGGTCGATCGGCAGGTAGGGGACCGCCCACTCGATGTCGTCGACCGTGACGCCCTTGGCCGCCGCTTCGGCCTCCATCGCGTCGAAGCCCTTCTTGATGGCGTCCTGGTGGGAGCCGGAGAAGGACGTGTAGACCAGGTCGCCCACGTACGGGTGGCGCGGGTGGACCTCCATCTGGTTGCAGTACTCCCACGTACGACGGATCTCGTCGATGTCGGAGAAGTCGATCTGCGGGTCGACGCCCTGCGAGAAGAGGTTCATGCCCAGCGTGACCAGGTCGACGTTGCCGGTGCGCTCGCCCTGCCCGAACAGGCAGCCCTCGACGCGGTCCGCGCCGGCCATCAGCGCCAGCTCGGCGGCGGCGACGGCCGTACCGCGGTCGTTGTGCGGGTGGACGGAGATGACGACGTGCTCGCGGCGGGAGAGGTTGCGGCTCATCCACTCGAAGCGGTCCGCGTGCGTCGACGGCGTCGAACGCTCCACCGTGGCGGGCAGGTTGAGGATGATCTCGCGGCCCGGACCGGGCTGGTAGACGTCCATCACCGCCTCGCAGACCTCCAGCGCGAAGTCCAGCTCGGTGTCCGTGAAGATCTCGGGGCTGTACTGGTAGCCGAACTCCGTCTCCGGGCCCAGCAGCTTCTCCGCGTACTCCATGACCAGCCGCGTGCCGTCCACGGCGATCTGCTTGATCTGCTCCTTCGAGCTGCGGAAGACGACCCGGCGGAAGACGGGCGCGGTGGCGTTGTACAGGTGGACGGTGGCCCGCCTGGCGCCCTTCAGGGACTCCACGGTCCGCTCGATCAGGTCCTCGCGGGCCTGGGTCAGTACGGAGATCGTGACGTCGTCCGGGATCGCGCCCTCTTCCTCGATGATCGAGCGCACGAAGTCGAAGTCGGTCTGGCCGGAGGCCGGGAAGCCGACCTCGATCTCCTTGTAGCCCATCTTGACCAGCTGGTCGAACATCCGGCGCTTGCGCTCGGGCGACATGGGGTCGATCAGGGACTGGTTGCCGTCACGCAGGTCGGTGGAGAGCCAGCGCGGGGCGGCGGTGATCCGGTTCTGCGGCCAGGTGCGGTCGGGGATGTCGACCTGCTCGTACTGACCGTACTTGTGGATCGGCATCTGGCTGGGCTGCTGGCGGTTCGCCATGGTGCGGTGGCTCCTCAGGAGGACCGGAGAGATCTCCGGACGGAAGGACGGCCGACGCGCAACACCAAGCTCCGCGGGGAGGGGGTCGGCCTCGACTACAGGCCCTCGCCGCGGCAGCTAAGGAGAAGCAGCCCGATACGCATAATGCTGCGCAGCCTAGCCGAGCCGCTTTCGTCGCGCGGGTCCGTATCAGTATGCGGGACCGTCGGGACCAAAGGGACGAAACGTGCTCCATACCACTCGAAGCCATGAATCGGCCATGTTTGTCACTGTTTTTCACCGATCATGGTTGCCGATGGTGACAGCCGCATGACCCAGTGCGAAAGTGCCGGTCATGACGACTCACGGGGGCTTCGAGCCCGTCTTCTGCACCGTCGTACCGCCGCACATCCTCGACCGGCTGGCCAAGAGCGACAACCCGGCGCGCTCCGGTCCCGCCCAGCGCACCCTGGTGCGCGACAGCGAGCTGCGCGCCCGCCGCCGGGTGACCAGCGAGTACCGCCTCGCCGCCGCCCCGGCCGCGAAGGCGCCGTCCGACCAGCCGCTGCGCACCATCTACGACGCCGAGCACCGCACCGACCTGCCCGGCACCAAGGTCCGCGCCGAGGGCTCCGACCCCGGCCAGGACGCCACCGTCAACCGCGCCTACGCCGGTCTCGGCGCGACCTTCGACCTCTACCTCAAGGCGTACCAGCGCCACTCCATCGACGGCGACGGCCTGCCCCTCGACGCCACCGTGCACTACGACGAGGGCTACAACAACGCCTTCTGGAACGGCGAGCAGATGGTGTTCGGCGACGGTGACGGCGAGATCTTCGTCGACTTCACCAACTCGATCGACGTCATCGGGCACGAGCTGACCCACGGCGTCACGCAGTACACGGCGAACCTGACGTACTACGGCCAGCCGGGCGCGCTGAACGAGTCGCTGTCGGACGTCTTCGGCTCGCTCATCAAGCAGTACTCGCTCGGCCAGACCGCCGCCGAGGCCGACTGGCTGATCGGCGCGGGCCTGCTCGCCCCGAACGTCACGGGCAGCGCCCTGCGCTCCATGAAGGCCCCGGGCACCGCGTACGACGACGACGTCCTCGGCAAGGACCCGCAGCCCGCGACGATGGACGACTACGTCCGCACCGGCCGCGACAACGGCGGCGTGCACATCAACTCGGGCATCCCGAACCACGCGTTCTACCTGGCCGCGACCGCGCTGGGCGGCCACGCCTGGGAGAAGGCCGGGCAGGTCTGGTACGACGTCCTGACCGGCGGCGAGCTGACCGAGAAGGCGTTCTTCAGCGACTTCGCCAAGCTGACGGTGAAGGCGGCGCGCGAGCGCTTCGGCGACGGCGGGGACGAGTTCCAGGCCGTGGAGAAGGCGTGGGAGCAGGTGGGGGTGCGGATTCTCTGAGTCCGTAATAGACAGGGACCCATGCGTATCCAGGTGAGTCGCACGGGCGGTTTCGCGGGCATCGAGCGCCGTGCCGAGGTGGACACCTCGGGACGGCCCGATGCCGACGAGTGGCACGCCCTGGCCGAGCAGGCGGTCGCCGCCGGCCGGGGCGCGCCCACGATCGGCGTCCCGGACGGCTTCAGCTACGAGATCACCGTGGACGGGAGGACGGTGTACGCCGCCGACCCCCGGCTCACGGACGAGCAGCGCAGACTGATCTCCCGGGTCCTGAAAGAGGGGGCGTGAACTGGCAGTTCGTTCCTGGGCGTTGACTTCCTTACCGATCGGTAAGGATGATCCCGCCCATGGCGAACGATCCGCGCGACGCGGCGCACCCGATACCCCAGTTCCCGGCCGGCTTCCTGTGGGGCGTGTCCACCTCGGCGCATCAGATCGAGGGCGCGGCGGACGAGCGCGGGCCGTCCGTGTGGGACGCCTTCACGGCCGAGCCGGGCCGGGTGAAGGACGGCTCGACGGCGGCGGTGGCCTGCGACCACTTCCACCGCTACCCCGAGGACGTGGCCCTGCTGAAGGGTCTCGGCGTGGACGCGTACCGCTTCTCGATCTCCTGGCCCAGGGCCCTCTTCGACAATGGGCGCGGCCTCGACTTCTACGACCGGCTCGTCGACGAGCTGTGCGCGGCCGGTGTCCGCCCGGTCCCCACCCTCTTCCACTGGGACCTCCCGGCGGACCTGGACTGGCTGGAGCGCGACACGGCGTCCCGGTTCGCCGAGTACGTGTCGGTGGTCGCCGACCGGCTCGGTGACCGCGTCAAGAAGTGGATCACCATCAACGAGCCTGCGGAGCACACCCTGTTGGGGCACGCGCTCGGCACCCACGCCCCCGGCAGGCAACTCCTCTTCGACGCGCTGCCCGCCGCCCACCACCAACTCCTGGGCCACGGCCTCGCCGTACAGGCCCTGCGCGCGGCCGGCGCCACCGACATCGGCATCGCCAACTCCCACGGCCCGACCTGGCCCGCCTCCCAGCAACCCGCCGACCAGGAGGCCGCCGCCTTCTACGACGTCCTGCTGAACCGGCTCTTCGCCGAGCCGGTACTGCTCGGCGAATACCCGGAAGGGCTCGGCGAGTTGATGCCGGGCGGCGACGTGCAGGCCGACCTCAAGGTGATCTCCGAGCCGCTCGACTGGTACGGCATCAACTACTACGCCCCGACGAAGGTGGGCGCCCCGCAGGGCACCGAGATCGAGTTCGGCGGGATCACCATGCCGGCCGAACTCCCCTTCTCCGTCCGGCAGATCGAGGGCGTCCCGGTGACGGACTTCGGCTGGCCGGTGGTCCCCGAGGGCCTCACCGAACTCCTGACGACCTTCCACGAGCGCTACGGCGACCGCCTCCCGCCGGTCGTCATCACCGAGAACGGCTGCTCCTACGACGGCGTCGACGACCAGGCCCGTATCGCCTACCTGGACGGCCACCTGCGCGCCCTGCACCAGGCGTCGGTGGCGGGCGTCGACGTGCGCGGCTACTTCGTGTGGTCGCTGCTGGACAACTTCGAGTGGGCGGAAGGGTACGAGCAGCGCTTCGGCCTGGTGCACGTCGACTACGCGACACAGACCAGGACCCCGAAGTCGTCGTACGCCTGGCTGCGGGACGTGCTGCGAGGGCAGCGGGCGCAGGGATCACAGGCGCGGGGATGACGGCGACTCCCCGGGCGGCGGCCCCGGCGGCCGACGCTCTGGCCGAGCCCGTCGAACCGGTCGGCCGGGGCTGGACGTCGGCGTTGTCGCTGGCCAACGGGGCGATCTGGGTGGGCTGGTACGGCCCCCTGCAAATTCTGCTGGCCGCCCAGTCCGCCGACTTCGCGCCCGGCTCGGGCATGTCGAAGGAGACGATGCTGGCCTGGGTGACGGGTGCCGGCGCGGTGGTCTCGCTGGCCGCGAACCCGCTGTTCGGCGCGCTGTCGGACCGTACGACGTCCCGGTGGGGGCGGCGTACGCCGTGGATCGTGGCCGGGGCGGGCGGCGGCGCGCTGTCGCTGCTGCTGCTCGCGGGCGCGGGCGGGGTGTGGACGATGGCGGCGGGCTGGTGCCTGGTCCAGCTCACCCTGAACGCGGCGTTCGCGGCGGTGACGGCGGCCGTCCCTGACCGGGTGCCGCGCCTCCAACGCGGCTCGGTGGGCGGCTGGTTGGGGGCCGCGCAGATCCTGGGCGTGGTCGGCGGCACCGGGCTCGCGACGGTCGCCGGAGGCGTCGGCGCCGGGTACGCGGCGTGCGCGGTGTTCACGGTGGTGGGCGTGCTGCCGTACGTCCTGCGGTACGAGGATCTGCGGCTGGCGGCGGCGGACCGGCCGGCCTGGTCCTGGCGGGGCTTCGCGGCCGGGTTCTGGCTGAGCCCGCGCCGGTATCCCGATCTGGGGTGGGCGTGGCTGACGCGGTTCCTGATGAACCTGAGCAACGCGCTGGTGCTGCTGTACCTGCTCTACTACCTGCGCGACCGGCTGCACCACGCCGACCCGGAGGGGGGCGTGCTGCTCCTGACGGCGGTGAACGGGCTGACGCTGCTCGCCACGGTCGTCGTCGGGGGCGTCTGGTCGGACCGGGTCGGGCGGCGCAAGCCGTTCGTGTTCTGGTCGGGCGTGCTGATGGCGGTGGCGACGGCGCTGCTGGCGGGCTGGCAGACCTGGCCGGGGGCGATCGTCGCGGCGGCGGTGCTGGGGGTGGGGTTCGGGGTCTTCACCTCCGTGGACTTCGCCCTGATGACGGACGTGCTGCCGAAGGCCGGCGACCGGGGCAAGGACCTCGGCGTCATCAACGTCGCCAACGCCCTGCCCCAGGTCGCCGCGCCCGCCCTCGCCGCCCCGATCGTGACGTACCTGGGCGGCTACCGGGTGCTGTATCTGGTGGCCGCCGTGATCGGGCTGGCGGGGGCGGTGCTGGTGCGGCGGATCAGGGGCGTCGAATGACCTCCCCCGGGAGCTAGAGGGCTCCGGCCGCTCGGGCCGCGTACACGCTGGGGTACACCGGGCGGTAGCCGAGTTCACGGCGGATACGGTCGGTGGACGTCATCTGGAGGAACGGCTCGGGGTCGGTGCGCTCGTACAGCGCGGCGGGGACGTCGACCCCGTTGAGCTGGTGCAGCTCGACCGCCGTGACGGGGGCGTCGTCGGCGATGTTGTAGCTGCGGCCCGCGACTCCCGGCGCGTGCAGGAGCCGTAGCAGGCCCTGGGCGACGTCCGCGTGGTGGACCATCTGGAGCCGCTGGCCGGCCGCCCAGCTCCCGGCCCACCTCAGCGACTGCGCGAGGTGCGGATCGCCCTCGCCGTAGACGAAGGCGAGGCGGCCGATCCGCACGTCCAGGCCGGCCAGCGCGAGCAGCCCCCGCTCGGCCTCCGCCTTCGCCGCCGGGTAGGCGCCCCACATGCCGCCGCCGGGCCGCGACTCGTCGTCCTCGGTCAGCGGGCGGCCCCGCCCGAGGCCGTACACCAGACCCGTGCTGACCTGCACGAACCGCTGTACGCCGGAGGCCAGCGCGGCGCGGCCCAGGTCCAGCGCGGCGTCCCGGTTGACGGCCCACGCCTCGTCGTCCGGCACGCCCCGGAAGGACGCCGCGACGTTCACGACCGCGTCCACCCCGGCCACCGCCTTGCCGAGCACCGCCTCGTCCCGCAGATCTCCGAGGACGACCTCTGCGCCCAGCTCCGCGAACCGCTCCCCGCGCGCCGCGTCGCGCACCAGGACCCGCACCCGCTCCTGCGGCCCGGCCTGCGCCAGCAGCCTCGGCACGAAACGCCGCCCGACCTGCCCCGTCGTACCCGTCACCAGGGTCAGCATCGTCATCCACTCCTCTTGATCCGGTTCTCTTGATCCGGTCCTCGTGATCCGGCTGGTCCGATGCCACCAGCGTCGGACGGGGCGGGGCGGAGCGGGAGAGACCTGTCGATCGGGGGACCGGCGGTCCCTGGCTAACGCGGGCGGATCGGCGCAGGCTGGAGGGGTGAACCGAGCCGAACTCGCCGACTTCCTGCGCCGTGGCCGCGCCCGTCTGACCCCGGCGGCCGTGGGCCTGGCACCGGGCGCCCGCCGCCGTACGCCGGGCCTGCGCCGCGAGGAGGTCGCGCACCTGGCGGGCATGTCGGTGGACTACTACACGCGGCTGGAACAGTCGCGCGGCCCGCGCCCGTCACGCCAGATGCTGACGGCGCTGTCGCGCGCCCTGCGCCTCACCGACGACGAACACGACCACCTGTTCCACCTGGCCGGCGAGGAGCCCCCGCGCCGCGAGACGGCGTCGAGGCACGTCCCGCCCGGTCTGCTGCTGATCCTGGACCGCCTGCACGACACACCGGCGCAGGTGGTGACCGACTGCGGCGAGGTGCTCGCGCAGAACGCGATGGGCCGGGCGCTGACCGGGGACGTGATGTCCCGCCCCCGGCGCGGGCGCAACCTGGTCCGGCTGTACTTCCTGGACCCGCAGGCGCGTTCCCTGTTCCCCGAGGAGGACCGGGCCGACCACGCCCGCATCCAGGTGGCCGGTCTGCGCGCGGTGACCGCCGCCCGCCCCGACGACCCGGAACCGGCCGCGCTGGTCGCCGAACTCCGGGCGGGCAGCGAGGAGTTCGCCCGCCTGTGGGACGAACACGAGGTCGCTCTGCGGCACCGCGCGACGAAACGCTTCCAGCACCCGCTGGTGGGCCTGCTGGAACTGGACTGCGAGGTCATGCTCAGCCACGAGCACCACCAGCTCCTGGTCATCCACACGGCCCGCCCGGGCACGGACGCGTACGAACGGCTGCAACTGCTGCGGGTGGTGGGGTTGCAGGACATGACCCCACAGTCCCTCGGGACCCTCTAGACCCCTCGGAACCCTTAGAAGCCCAGCTTGCGGAGCTGCTTCGGGTCGCGCTGCCAGTCCTTGGCGACCTTCACGTGGAGGTCGAGGAAGACGGGGGTGCCGAGGAGCGCCTCGATCTGCTTGCGGGACTGGATGCCGACGTCCTTCAGGCGCTTGCCCTTGGGGCCGATGATGATGCCCTTCTGGCTGGGGCGCTCGATGTAGATGTTGGCGTGGATGTCGAGCAGCGGCCGGTCCGCCGGACGGTCCTCGCGCGGCAGCATCTCCTCGACGACCACCGCGATGGAGTGCGGCAGCTCGTCCCGGACGCCCTCCAGCGCCGCCTCGCGGATCAGCTCGGCGACCATCACCTGCTCGGGCTCGTCCGTCAGGTCGCCCTCGGGGTACAGCGGCGGGCTCTTCGGCATCATCGGGATCAGCAGGTCCGCCAGCAGCCCGACCTGCTGGTCGCCGACCGCCGAGACCGGCACGATCTCCGCCCACTCGAAGCCCAGCTCCTTGCCGAGCTGGTCGAGCGCGATGAGCTGCTCGGCGAGCGTCTTGGAGTCCACGAGGTCCGTCTTCGTGACGACGGCGACCTTGGGCGTCCGCTTGATCCCGGCCAGCTCCTTGGCGATGAACCGGTCGCCGGGACCCAGCTTCTCGTTCGCCGGCAGGCAGAACCCGATGACGTCGACCTCGGCCCAGGTGGCGCGTACGACGTCGTTGAGCCGCTCGCCGAGCAGCGTGCGCGGCTTGTGCAGGCCCGGGGTGTCGACCAGGATCAACTGGGCGTCGGGGCGGTGCACGATGCCCCGGACCGTGTGCCGCGTGGTCTGCGGACGGTTCGAGGTGATCGCCACCTTCTTCCCGACCAGAGCGTTCGTGAGGGTGGACTTGCCCGCGTTGGGACGGCCCACGAAGCAGGCGAAGCCGGCACGGTGTACGGACTCGGCCGACTGCTCGGATGACTGGTTACGAACGCTCATGCCCCCCATTCTCCCTGATCCACAAAGCCTCACCGCACACAGACGTACGAGGACCACCAGCACACGGGCCCGGGCCTTACGGTGCGCGGCGCGAGCGCATACGATCACGGCGTCCCGGGCCATGGCGCCCCGGTCGGCTCACACCCCGTCCGCTTCGCCCAGAAGGTCAGCCACAGCCATGAAGCTCATCACCGCGATCGTCAAGCCCCACCGCCTCGACGAGGTCAAGACGGCCCTCCAGGAGATCGGCGTGCACGGGCTGACCGTGACCGAGGCCAGCGGGTACGGGCGGCAGCGCGGCCACACCGAGGTGTACCGGGGGGCCGAGTACCAGGTCGACCTCGTGCCCAAGGTGCGGATCGAGGTCGTCGTCGAGGACGCGGAGTCCGAGGCCGTCATCGACGCGGTGGTGCGGGCTTCTCGGACCGGGAAGATCGGGGACGGGAAGGTGTGGGCGCTGCCGGTGGAGACCGTGGTGCGGGTGCGGACTGGTGAGCGCGGGCCTGATGCTCTTTAGGCTCTGTTGGGTTGGTTGAGTTTTGGCTGCGGGTGCGTGGGGGCTGGTCGCGCCCCGCGGCGGAGCCGCATGATGTAAGCGCCCCGCGCCCCTTTGGGGTGACTTCGCCGCCGCCTGAGTAGTAGCCATACGCCTACTGCCGTCCCGAACATCACGACCGACGTCAGCAGCCACGGCACTGCCACGAACGATGCCGTCGCCGACTCGGTCGTGTTCTTGGCGGTTGCCGTCAACTTGATGTCCGTCCAGTCGAGTTGGGGGGCGTCCGTCCAGCGTTCGGTGAGGGTGACTGTCTGGCCCGGGAGTAGTTGGGACGGGAGTTTCTTCAGGGGGCGGGTCAGGAGGGTGCGGCCGAAGAGGCCCCGGGCCGTCAGTCGTGCCTTGGGTTCGAGGGTGACGTTGCCCGTGTTGTGCAGGGTGTACGAGATCGTCGCCGTGCTGTCGCCGAGGCCGGGGATCAGGGGCTGGTGGTGGCTGACGTGGACGTTCTCTACGGCCAGGGCGGGCAGGGTCGGGCCGCCGACCGTGAGGTAGACGCGGGCGCCGACCGCCCGCCGCACGCCGAGCGCGAGCGCGCCGTCGCCCTTGTCGACCCGTTCGTCGAGGGCGACGATCGCGCCCGGGTGGTCGCCGGGTTCCGCGCCCTCGGGGACCTTGACGGTGAACGGCACGGTGACCGTCTGGCGGGCGGGCACGGTGACCCGGTCCTCGGGCAGTTCGGCCCACGCGCCCACGCCCCGCATCTTCTCCCCCGCCGACTTCACGGCGAACCCGCCGTCACGCGCGGTGTTGTAGGCGTCGGCCGCGTACAGGCGGAAGGTGAGGGGCTGGTCGGTCTTGTTGGCGACGACGACCTTGTCCTCGATCGTCTGACCGGGATCGGCGGAGACGTAGAAGTAGGGCCGGGCGGCGACCGTCGAGGAGACGGGGTAGACGGACCAGCCGCCGTTGTCGGCGGCCCGGGCGGCGGGCGCGGCCGGCACGGTGAACAGCAGGCCGAGGAGCAGCGGCAGGAGGAGGACGTACGGCTTGCGCATGGTGCGGACCCCCCAACTGTGGCGGGACGGGCGGGTGCGGACCTGTGGGGCGGGCGCCCGGCCACCGGTGGACGTGGTGCGTCGGCTCAACTTCAGGTTCAGGTTCAGGCTCAGGCTCAGGTGAGTGTCAGGGTCAGGACGCCCGCGTAGCTGCCCGGGGGCGTGAACGCCGGTACGTCCAGGGAGAGTTGGGCGCCGGCGGTGAACTCGCCGCCGGTTGCCGTGCCGTCGGGTGTGGACGCCAGGGTTGCTCCCGCGGCGCCGACCGGGCCCGCCGAACCGGCCTGGCAGGTGCTCGGGCTGCCCGCCTTGGTCGTGCACGCGGGCGTCCAACTCAGCTTGCCGGCCTCGATCTTGGCGCCGGGGCCGGTGAAGTCGGTGACCTTGCCGGTGAGGGACCAGCCCGCGGGGCCGCCGCGGAAGTCCTTGACGGTCACCGCGTTGAGGCCCCCGGTCGAGGCCTGCCCGGAACCGAAGTCGACCGCGGACATCGCCACGGCGTCCCCGGCCTGGGACATCGACAGGGTGCCGGCCCGCACGGTCGTCGTCAGCTTCTGGCTGCCCGCCGGTACGGGCGTGTCGTCGACGACGACGTACGCGGCGGGCGCGGTGCCCAGATCGGCGCTCCAGGCAGCGCCCTCGTACGCCACGATGCCGGTGGTGGCGAGGTCGGTGACGGCGAGCGCGCCGGAGACGGTCCCCTGTGCGGTGGCGGTGAGGGTCGTCTTGTCCGCCGTCTGGTCGGATCCGGACCGGCCGGCGACGGTGACCGAGGCGCCCGGCGTGAAGCCGCCGCCGCTGACGGTGACGCTCGCGCCGGGGCTGCCGGAGGCCGAACCCAGGCTGATGGCACGGGTGTTGGCCGGCGGGTTGGCGGCGGCGGTGACCGTCTCCGACACCGGGGCGGGCGGGTTGGTCACCGTGCAGGGGGTGTCCAGTTCGAGGATGTAGCTGGTGTGGATGTTGTAGTCGCCGGGCGAGAGGGTGATCGCGCCGGGCGCGGTGACCGTGAACGTGCCGGTCATGGAGAACGACGGGAAGACGCCCTTGCCGGGCACCGGGTCGTTCTTCTTCGGCCCCGTGACCGTGACGGTGCCGGTCTGCGCGCCGCCGAGGGCGACCTTGCCCGTCGGCGTCATGATGTCGGCCGGCAGGGCCAGGTCGGTGGGGTTGTTGGCGGCGGGCGTGACCACCGTGTACGTGACGGTGACGGTGTCGCCGACCTTGGGGCTGGTGTTGTCCGCCGTGACCTTGGCGGTGGTGGTGCCGTCGATCGGCGGGAGCCCCGCGATGGCCGGCGGGATGCAGTGCGTCGGGAAGTTCACGTCGGTCGCGGCGCCGGCCGGACATGCCAGCGCCCCGCCCGCGGTGACCGCGAGCGCGGTCACTCCGAGCAGCGACGCCCAGCGCCGTCTTCGAGAACCTCGGGAACTTCCGGAACCTCGGGGTGAACCCATGATTGCCCCCTCCTGTGGGGTGCGGGCGCAGCGGCTCTTCTGCGCCGACAGGGGGCATTGACGTGCGGATCGCACGAGAAGTCAATGGACACGGTCGAGAGAACTGATGAACCGTCAGCTTCCTTGTCCCGTAAGAAAACTGACGGTTCGTCTGCTCAGTTTCCAACCGCTATCAGTCGAACACGAACGGTCCCGGCGACTGCGGCCCGGTCGCCGTGCAGGTGACGGTGATCCCGAAGATGACCATCTTCAGGGAGCCTCCGTTGAAGTCCAACTTGTCACCGGAGGCCACGGCCGCGTTGAGCGGACCGACCGTGATCGAGGCGCCGGTGGCCATGGCGGGGTTCACGGTGCCGCTGAAGACCCGGGCGGAACCGGTCGAGTTCGCCATCGTGAGCGTGGAGGCGATGCTGTTCGCGCTGATCGGGATCGGCGCGGTGATCGCGGTGGACGTGAGGGTGAGGGTGGCGGCCGTGCCCGTCTGGGTGGCCGTGAGGGTGGCGGCACCGCCGCCGAACAGACCGCAGCTCGCGGTCACGGTCGCCGTCGTCGGGGTGACGGCGGCGGCGGACGGTGCGAACGCCAGCCCGGCGACCGCGAGGGTCCCTGCCAGCAGTGCCGCACCTGATCCGATTCGCTTGCCTCTCATGGGTTCCCGGCTCCTTCCCGGATGTGGGGAGACGGACTGCCGGAGCGGGACGGGTGGGTGCGGACACCGGTGCCGGTGGGGGGTGAATCTGACGGTCCGTCGGAAATTACGGTTCCATTGATGCGTCAGGGACGAGAGAAGGGCAAGGTTGAATTCCGGCCTAGTTGCCGGCCTGGTCGGGCGCGGTCCAAGACGGGCGGGGCTCAGCCCGCTGTCACCGCCGTCACCGTGGCGCGGAGCGTTCCGTCCGGCCCGGCCACCAGCACCGGCGTGCCCGCGCCGCCCAGGTCCGCGACGGCCGCCAGGTCCGCGTCGGCGGCGCCCGCCGCCTCCGTCACCACGGCCGCCGCCTCCAGCGACGTCGCCCCCGAGGCCACCGCCATCGCCACCGCCGTCCGCAGCGCGCTCAGCTTCAGCGACGGCAGCTCCACCGTCCCGGCGACATACGTACGTCCCGTCTCGTCCCGTACGGCGGCCCCCTCGGGCACACCGTTACGAGCCCGCGCGGAGCGGGCCAGGGTGACGATCTTGCGGTCCTCGGGGTCGAGCGCGTTGCTGTCGGTCATACCCCGAGCATACGAAGAGCCCGGCCGGTCCTTGTCCGGTGGTGCCACCACCACCAGTAGCTCCCACTCCCGCGCGCGTTCCGATGGCCGCAAGCTCGACGCCATGGCGAACGACACCAGCACGACCGGACCCCACAAGACCAGCGGCAGCACCCGGCGCGACAGACTCGTCCTCCTCGTCCTGTGCGCGGCCCAGTTCATGGTCGCGCTGGACTTCTCCGTCCTGAACGTCGCCCTGCCGGTCCTCGGCGCGGACCTCGGCATGAGCCGGTCGCTGCTGCCGTGGGCGGTCACGGCGTTCGCCCTCCCGTCGGGCGGCTTCCTGCTCCTGTTCGGCCGCGTCGGCGACCTGTACGGCCGACGCCGGCTGTTCCTGACCGGCCTGGCCCTGTTCGGCGCGGCCTCCCTGCTCGCGACGCTCGCCTGGGACCCGGCGTCCTTCCTCACCGGGCGCGCGTTGCAGGGGCTCGGCGCGGCGGCGATCGTCCCGACCGGCATGTCCCTGCTGACGACGACCTTCCCGGAGGGCCCGGCCCGCGACCGCGCCCTCGGCCTCTCGGGCACCCTGCTGTCGCTGGGCTTCACCGTCGGCATGGTGAGCGGCGGCGTCCTGACCGACGTCCTCGGCTGGCGCTCCACGATGGCCCTGCTGGCCGTCTTCGCCCTGCTGGTGCTCCCCCTCGCCGCCGCCCGCCTGCCGGAGTCCCGCACCCCGCAGCGCCCGCGCCTGGACCTGCCCGGCGCGATCACCGTCACCGGCGGCCTGCTGGCCCTCATCCACGCCCTGTCGACGGCCGCCGACCGGGGCTTCGCCCACCCCGACGTGGTCGTCTCCCTGATCGCGGGCGTCGTACTGCTGACGGCGTTCGGCGTCGTCGAGTCCCGGGCGCGGACCCCGCTGGTCTCCCTGCCGATGCTGCGCCGCCGCACGGTGGCGTGGGGCAACCTGGGCGGGCTGGTCACCTTCTCGATGATGTCGACGGTCCTCTTCGTCCTGACGCTCTACCTCCAGGACGTCCTGGGCCTGTCGGCGTTCGAGACGGGCCTGGTCTTCGGCGTCCAGGGCGCGCTGTCGACGGTCGCGGGCCCCTCCATCCCGAGGGTCATAGGCCGCGTCGGCGCCCGCCGCGCCCTGGTCGGCTCCCTCGCCGGGCAGGGCGCGCTGACCGCCGCGCTGCTCGGCCTGAACACGCACCCCTGGTCGGTCTGGCTCGCCGGGGCGGCGGTGTCCCTGGCCGGCATGTGCCACCTGGGCGCGATCATCTCCTACGGCCTGACGGTCACCTCGGGCGTCCCGGACGCCGAACAGGGCCTCGCCACCGGCCTGGTCACCTCCACCCAACAGGTCGGCGCCACCATCGGCATCCCCCTCCTCGGCGTCCTGGCGACGACCTCGGACGCCCTGCTGCCCGGCATCCGCACCGTCCTCGCCCTGAACGCGGCGATCGTGACGGCGACGGCGATCCTGATCGGCCTGGGCCTACGCCCTTCACGTCGGCCGGCCGACGCCACGACCCCGGTCTGACGGACAGGGACAAGTCACTGGTGTCGCCCGCCCGGTTGGGAAAGGCTGCGGCACATGGACTGGATGCCGCTGCTCTCCACACTCACCGGTGCCGTCATCGGCATCGCCGCCACACTCGTCGCCGACCGCAACCGGTGGCGGCGCGAGGAGGACCGGCACGCGTCGCAGGTGCGGCGCGAGGTGTACACGGAGTTCGTGTCCGCGCTCAAGACGGCCGGTGAGGAGATACGCGCCGTCGCGCTGGGCGATCACATGTCCGGGGCGGCGCGGGACGCGGCCGTCCGGGAAGCCTTCCGCGCCACCGGGCTGTACACGGCGAGCGAGCGCCTCTGGCTCGTCGGCCCGCCGCCGGTCGTGGCCGCCGGGAACGAGGCGTTCCACAGCCTGCGCCGGATCCGCGACGCCTACGCCCGGGGCGTCGCGGTCGGCTCCGCCGAGGACACCCCGCTGATCGCGCAGCGCCGTACCGCCATGGCCCGGATGCGCGACCTCATGCGCGAGGACCTGGGCATCGGCCCCCTAGGGATCGAGTGAACCCGGTGACGCGGTGGGCGCGGTCTCAGGGGCGGTCGAGGCGGAGCCGCTCGGCGCGCGGCAGACCGGCGACGACCAGGTCGTACGAGTCCTCGACCAGCTCCCGGACCAGGCCGTCCGGGAGGTCGGCGTCGGCTGTCACGGTGTTCCAGTGGCGTTTGTTCATGTGGTAGCCGGGGGTGATCAGGCCCGGGTGCTCGGCGCGCAGCCGCACCGCGTCGTCCGGGT
Source organism: Streptomyces sp. yr375 (assembly GCF_900110755.1). Classification (GTDB taxonomy): domain Bacteria; phylum Actinomycetota; class Actinomycetes; order Streptomycetales; family Streptomycetaceae; genus Streptomyces. The sequence goes on along the minus strand of NZ_FOFF01000022.1, from coordinate 94,011 downwards.
CGCACTTCAGGTTCACCTTCAGGGGCTTCGCGTCCAGGGTCGTCAGGGCGAACAGCTTGCCGCCGACCTTGAAGACCGAGACCTCCGGGCGGAAGGGGAAGTCCTCCACCGCCGCGTTGAAGGAGAGGCAGAGGGCGCGCAGTTCCTGCGGGGTCACTCCGGTTTCTCCTGCTCGGACGGGCCGGTCGGGGCGGACGCGTCGGTCGCGGCCGTCGGGTCCACCGGCTCCACCAGCACCGTCACGATCTTGTTGCGGCGGCCGGCCGCCGCCTCCGCCGTCAGGCGCAGGGTCCGCCCGTCCGGGAGGTCGACCGTGCTCGACGCGCCCGCGATCGGCACCCGGCCCAGGGCCTTCGCGAGCAGCCCGCCGACGGTCTCCACGTCCTCGTCGTCGTACTCCTCCAGGCCGTACAGCTCGCCGAGGTCGGTGATGTCGAGGCGGGCGGTGACGCGGTGGCGGTCGTCGCCGAGCTGCTCCACGGGCGGGAGTTCACGGTCGTACTCGTCGGTGATCTCGCCGACGATCTCCTCGAGGATGTCCTCGATGGTGACGATGCCGGCCGTGCCGCCGTACTCGTCGATGACGACGGCCACGTGATTGCGGTCCTGCTGCATCTCCCGCAGCAGGTCACCGGCGTTCTTGGTGTCGGGGACGAACGCCGCCGGCCGCATCGCCGTCGACACCAGCTCGCCCTCCGCGTCCCGGCTGATGTGCGTCTTGCGGACCAGGTCCTTCAGATACACGATGCCGACGATGTCGTCCTCGCTCTCCCCGCTCACCGGTATGCGCGAGAAGCCGGAGCGCAGCGCCAGGGTGAGGGCCTGGCGGATGGTCTTGTGGCGCTCGATGACGACGAGGTCGGTCCTCGGGACCATGACCTCCCGTACGAGGGTGTCGCCCAGCTCGAAGACCGAGTGCACCATGCGGCGCTCGTCGTCCTCGATCAGCGACTCCTTCTCGGCGAGGTCGACCAGCGCCCGCAGCTCCGCCTCGGAGGCGAACGGGCCCCGGCGGAACCCCTTGCCGGGGGTGAGCGCGTTGCCGATGAGGATGAGGAGCGACGGGATCGGGCCCATGATCCGGGCCAGCGGCAGCAGGACGTACGCCGCCGCCGTCGCCGTGTTCATGGGGTGCTGGCGGCCGATGGTGCGCGGGGAGACGCCGACCGCGACGTACGACACGAGGACCATGACGCCGATCGCGGCGAACAGGGCCGGGGTGGTGCCGTCGATCTCCTGGAGGCAGGCGTAGGTGACCAGCGCGGCGGCGGCCATCTCGCAGGCGACGCGGACCAGCAGCGCCACGTTCAGATAGCGGGTGGGGTCGGCGGCGATCTGCGCCAGCTTGGCGCTTCCGCGCCGCCCGGACCGTACGGCCTCCTCGGCGCGGAAGCTGGAGACACGCGCGAGGCCCGCCTCCGCGCAGGCCGCGAGCCAGGCGACGACGACCAGGGCGATCGCGCCGGAGACGAGCGTGGGACTCATGAGACGGTCGGGGCCGGCGACGGGCCGGTCATGCCCTTCTCCGCCCGCCAGCCGTCCACGATGGCCTGCTGGAGGCCGAACATCTCGGCCTTCTCGTCAGGCTCCTCGTGGTCATAGCCGAGCAGGTGCAACACCCCGTGGACGGTGAGCAGTTGAAGCTCCTCGTCCATGGAGTGCTGGGTCTGCGCCTCCTTGCCCTGCCGCTCGGCGACCTCCGGGCACAGCACGATGTCGCCGAGGAGGCCCTGCGGGGGCTCGTCGTCGTCCTTCGACGGCGGACGCAGCTCGTCCATCGGGAAGGACATGACGTCCGTCGGCCCCGGCAGGTCCATCCACTGGATGTGCAACTGCTCCATGGCGTCGGTGTCCACGACGATCACCGAAAGCTCGGAGAGCGGGTGGATGCGCATCCGCGCGAGCGCGTAGCGGGCGATGTCGAGGATCGCCTGCTCGTCGACCTCGGTTCCGGACTCGTTGTTGACGTCGATCGACATGGTGCTGGTTCGTCTACTTCCGCTTGTTACGGCCGCCCTTGTGGGTGCCGTTCTCCGTACCGTTCTCGCTGTCGTACTGCTCGTACGCGTCGACGATACGGCCGACGAGCTTGTGCCGGACGACGTCCTGCGACGACAGGCGGGAGAAGTGGACGTCGTCGAGCCCCTCGAGGATGTCCTGAACCTGCCGCAGCCCCGACTTCGTGCCGTTCGGCAGGTCGACCTGCGTCACATCACCCGTGATCACGATCTTCGACTCGAACCCGAGCCGCGTGAGGAACATCTTCATCTGCTCGGGACTCGTGTTCTGAGCCTCGTCCAGGATGATGAACGCGTCATTAAGAGTCCTGCCTCGCATGTATGCGAGGGGTGCCACCTCAATGGTTCCCGCCGCCATCAGTTTCGGGATGGAGTCCGGGTCGAGCATGTCGTGCAGGGCGTCGTACAGGGGGCGCAGGTACGGGTCGATCTTTTCGTAGAGGGTGCCCGGGAGGAATCCCAGGCGTTCGCCGGCCTCGACCGCGGGGCGGGTCAGGATGATGCGGTTGACCTGCTTGGACTGGAGGGCCTGGACGGCCTTGGCCATGGCCAGGTAGGTCTTGCCGGTGCCGGCGGGGCCGATGCCGAAGACGACGGTGTGGGTGTCGATCGCGTCGACGTACCGCTTCTGGTTGAGCGTCTTGGGTCGGATGGTGCGGCCGCGTGAGGACAGGATGTTCTGTGTCAGTACCTCGGCCGGGGTCTCCTGGCCGTCACTCGTCCCGTTCTCACTCGCCCGCAGCATGGCGATCGAGCGTTCCACTGCGTCCTCCGTCATCGGCTGCCCGGTGCGGAGCACCAGCATCATCTCGTCGAACAGGCGCTGGATGAGGGCGACTTCCCGTGCGTCGCCGACCGCGCTGATGTCATTGCCCCGGACGTGGATGTCGGCTGCCGGGAAGGCCGTCTCTATCACGCGCAGGAGGGAGTCTCCGGATCCCAGCAGCGCCACCATGGGGTGCTGGGCGGGAACGGTGAACTGTGCTCTCGCCTTGCCCTGCGCGGGCGTGTGAGCTGTCGGTGTCTGAGTCATAGGCCGGCCCGAAGGCCTCTACGTCCTCCCGGATGCGTCTCGCCTGCCACAAGGGCGGCCTGGCGTGTTCCAGCGTACGCCAGGGGGGTGACAACGCCGTAGGGCTTTTACCCGTGCCGCCACCCGTGCCGCCACCTGTGCCGCCGCAGGGCTTTGCCCCGCGCCGGTGACTATGCCGAGCGGCCGAAACCGATCGTCGGCACCGCCCTGCGCAGCGGCCACGGGGCGGCCTCCTGTGTCGACAGCAGGGCCGGGAGCAGAGCGTCCAGAAACGCGTACCGGCGCAGTGCCTCGGGGGCCTGGCCCTCGACCGACTGGACCCGGCGCCACCAGGCGGCGATCTCGGACCAGCCGGGCGCGGAGAGCGAGCCGCCGAACTCCTGGACGGACAGGGCGGCGGTGAGGCCGGCGAAGGCGAGCCGGTCGGCGAGCGGCCAGCCGGCGAGGGTGCCGGTGACGAAGCCGGCCACGAAGACGTCCCCGGCGCCGGTGGGGTCGAGGGCCTCGACGGCGATGGCCGGGACCTCGGCGCTCTCGCCGGTCCGGCGGTCCACGGCGTACGCGCCGTCCGCGCCGAGCGTGACGACCGCGAGCGGTACGTGCGCGGTGAGGGCGTGGGCGGCGGCGCGGGGGCAGGTGGCGCCGGTGTAGCGCATGGCCTCCTCCGCGTTGGGCAGGAACGCCTCGCAGTGCGCCAGGTCGGCGAGGCCCGCGAGGTCCCAGGCGCCGGTGTCGTCCCAGCCGACGTCGGCGAAGATGCGGGTGCCGCGGGCGGCGGCCTGGGCGATCCAGGGGGCGCGCTTGCCGGGGGTGAGGGAGGCGACGGCGGCGCGGGCCGGGGGCGGGCAGGCGGGGGCGTCCTCGTGGATCTCGTGGCTCGGTGCGCTCGGCATGCTCGGTACGGCCTCCGGGGGCGGTTCGTGGCCGTGCGAGACCATCGTGCGCTCGCCCTCGTAGGCCATGGAGACGGTGACCGAGGAGTGCCAGCCGGGGACGGTGCGCGAGGTGCTGAGGTCGATGCCCTCGCCCCGTTCGAGAGCGTCCCAGCAGTACTCGCCGTAGTGGTCGTCGCCGAAGGCCGCCGCGAGGGCGGTGCGCAGGCCGAGGCGGGCGAGCGCGGTGGCCATGTTGGCGACGCCGCCGGGGCTGGAGCCCATCCCGCGCGCCCAGGACTCCGTCCCGCGCACCGGGGCGGAGTCGAGCCCGGTGAAGATGATGTCGAGGAAGACGGGGCCGGTGAGGTACACGTCCCACGGCGGATCGTCGGGGGTGCGGAGGGCGGCCAGGGGGTCGACCCCGGCGGCCTGGTGGTGGTGTCCCTCTCCGGTGGACGCGTTGGACGCGGTCACGGTGCGCTCCCTGACGTGGTGCCGATCTGGCCAGTGTGCACCACGTCACCGGCGACACGTGGTGCGTCACACGCGGCACGGGTGTCGACAGCCATTCGGGTTCACAGGCCGAGGACGCGTCGGGCGCGTCCGGGGAGTCGCGCGAGGTGGGTGTCGAACGCGGCCCGGTGCGCGGCGCACACGCGGACGCCCGCGCAGCGGCCGGTCGGGGGCGGGTATCGGTCGGGATATCGGCAGTCGGGGCAGGTCGGTCCGGCGTTCTCCAGGATTTCGGCGAATCCGGGGAACAGGACGCGGTCCCGGGCGGCGAGAATATCCTCGTAGTGGTTGTTCTCCTGCGGGGTGGGGCCGAAGCGGTACCAGAGTTTGACGTTGTCGCGGGCCTGGTCGACGATCTCGGCGGTTTCGGGAATTCCGATGGTGAGGCCGTCCTCGACGAAACGGTAGCGGCGCATCGTCATATGGATGGGGCCCGCGATGTTACGGAGGAAATTGACGACAGGAATTCTCTCCGGTACGTCGGCCCAGTGGGCGTCGATGTTCCAGAGCGTGTCGCGATACGTGCGGTAGGTGTGGTGGCGCAGATCGGCGTCGGCATAGGCGAAGGTATTGCAGATCTCGCCTTCGGCGCGGTGTTTGTGGTAGGCGATCGCGTCGTACATCGCGTCGCAGATCTCGGTGAGGATCTGGTTCTGTTCCTCGGTCGGCCAGGCGTCCTCGATGTCGTTGCAGGCGAGGGCGGCGGCGATGAAGAGGCGTGCCTGCGCGTCGCAGTCGCGGATCCGGAACCACTGGGCGGGGCTGTGGGCGAGCGCCGCCGTGTAGCGCCCGAGGAGTTCGGCGTTGCCCTGCGGGGCGGACTTCTCGGCGGTGATCAGAATCGAGGAGTAGTACTCGCGGGCCATGTCGTCATGGACGGCGGTGCCGGCGAAGAGGGTGGCCAGCAGTTCACCGGTGTCGTATCCGGCGATGACCGGGGAGTTCAGGGGAGAGACGTGTTCTCCCCTGAACTCCGCCACGGTGGATACGGCCGTGAGGCGGGCGAGCGCGAGATACCGGGCGCGGTTCGTGTAGGCGGGAATGATCGTGCGCAGATATTCCCAGGCACAGGCGAGCGCTTCGTCGGCCTGCCGGGCGGTGAGGCCTTCGGGGGCGAAGGTCCCCCTGAGATCGGGCGGGAAATACCAGGCCTCTTCGGCGGCGGCGGGCGCGAATACCGCCGGCCCCACCTCGGTTCTTCCATGCACGGCGCCACAGTAACTCGCGGGATTAGGCGTGGCGGAAACGGAGGACTACGCATAATCCGCCGTTACGCCTATCCATCGCTAAGCCTGTTCACCGTTACGTCTACCAGCGGGGCACCGGCGGTGTCACCCAGTCGGGCTCGGCGACCCGCATCGCCGCCGCGTCGTCGCGCTCGCGCAGGGCGCCGTCGTCGTCCAGCCAGCGCCGGTGGAGGAACGCGAGCTTGTCGCGGTCGAGTTCGACGCCGAGCCCGGGCGCGTCGGAGACGGCGAGCTTGCCGTCGGTGAAGGTGAGGCGCTCGGTGAGGACGTCCTCCGACTGCCACGGATAGTGGGAGTCGCAGGCGTGGTGCAGGTTGGGGACGGTCGAGGCGACGTGGGTCATCGCGGTCAGGCTGATGCCCAGGTGGGTGTTGGAGTGCATGGAGACGCCGACGCCGAACGTGCGGCAGATCGCGGCGAGTTGCTGCGTGTTGCGCAGTCCGCCCCAGTAGTGGTGGTCGGACAGGACGACCTGCACGGCGTCCTTCGTGAACGCCTCCTTGATCTCGGCGAACGTCGTCACGCACATGTTGGTGGCGAGCGGCACGTCGGTCTTCGCGGCGACCTCGGCCATGGCCGGGGTGCCGAGGGCCGGGTCCTCCAGGTATTCGAGGATGCCCCCGATCTCCTCGGCCACCTTCAGTGAAGTCGCCACGGACCAGGCGCCGTTGGGGTCCAGGCGCAGGGGGTGGCCGGGGAACGCCTCGGCCAGCGCGCGGACGGCGGCGATCTCCTCGTCCGGCGGGAAGACCCCGCCCTTGAGCTTGAAGGAGGTGAAGCCGTAGCGCTCCTTGAAGCGGCGGGCCTGCTCGACGACTCCGGCCGGGTCGACGGCGGCGCCCCAGTCGTCCTTCTCCGCCGCGACGCCCTCGGGGTGGTCGGCCCACTTGTAGAACAGGTAGGCGCTGTACTCGACGGCGTCGCGCACCTTGCCGCCGAGCAGCGCGTGCACGGGCAGGCCGAGCGCCTTGCCGAGGGCGTCGAGGCAGGCGACCTCGAAGGCGGAGACGACGGACAGCCGCAGCTTGTCGGCGGTCTGGACACCGCGCAGCCCGCCGACGTCGACCTGTCCGGAGATCCGGGAGCTGTCGACGGACACCTCGTCGGCGATCGTGAACAGGCCGTTCAGGTCGCTGACCTGACGGCCGGTCAGCTTCTCGGCGAACGGGCGGGCCAGTTCCAGGTACTTGGTGTCGCCGTACGTCTCGCCGACGCCCGTCGTCCCGTCGGCCGTGACGACCTCGACGATCAGCCGGGGGGTGTAAGGCTGGTGCACGCCCTGGGTGTTGAGCAGCGGCGGGTCGGCGACCAGGATCGGGGTGAGGCGGACGTCGGTGATCGTGAGGTCGGGGCTCACAGGGCGGCTCCTACGAGGTCGAGGCCAGCGGTGAGGACGGTCGTGAGGTCGGCGAGGTCGGCGGGCGAGGGGTCGGTGAGCGGGGCGCGGACCGGGCCGACGGGGCGTCCGCGCAGCCGGGCGGCGGCCTTCACCAGGGACACGGCGTATCCGGGCACGCGGTCGCGGAGTTCGACGAGCGGGACGTAGAAGTCGCGCAGCAGCCGCTCCACCGCCTTGTCGTCGCCGCCCTGCAGCGCGGCGAAGAAGGCGCCCGCGATCTCGGGGGCGAAGGCGTGGACGGCGGAGGAGTAGGCGGGGACGCCGACGGTGGCGTAGGCGCGGGCCTGGATCTCGGCGGTGGAGGCTCCGTTGAAGAAGAGGAAGCCCTCCGGGGCGGCGAGGGTGAGGCGCTGGAGGCGGTCGAGGTCGCTGTGGCCGTCCTTGACGCCGATGACGGTCGGGAGGGCGGCGATGCGCTTCAACGAGGCCGCGGTGAAGGTGACCTGGCCGCGCTGGTAGGCGATGAGGGGCAGCGGGGTGCGGGCGGCGATCTGCTCCACCTGGGCGACGAGGCCGTCCTGCGGGGCGGCGACGAGGTAGTGCGGGAGGACGAGGAGGGCGTCGGCGCCTGCCTCCTCGGCGATGCGCGCGAACCGGACGGCCTGCGCCCAGCCATAGCCGACGCCCGCGACGACGGGCACGCGGCCGGCCGCCTCCTCGACGGTGATCGCGACGACCTGGCGGTACTCGTCCTCGTCGAGGGAGAAGAACTCGCCGGTGCCGCAGGCGGGGAACACGGCGCCGGGGGCGGTCGCGATCTGGGCCGCGACGTGCGTGCGGAAGCCGTCGGGGTCGAGGGAGCCGTCTTCGTGGAAACTGGTGAGCGGGAAGGACAGCACCCCCCGCGCCATGCCGTCCCGCAGTCGCCGGGCAGTCTCCCGAACCGTGTCCCGAGCCGTCTCCTTGTCGAGGCCCACCTCGCTCATCTCCCTATGTAGACGTTATCCATGTATGAAGATGGAGATTAGATACGCGAACGCCGACCGTCAATGGACACGCACACACCCGTACGAACACACCCACACGAACACACCCGTACGATCGGCACATGTCGGAGACAGGCGGCGGCGTCCGTGAGGTGAAGTCCGCCGGGCGCACGGTCGAGCTGCTGGAACTGCTCGCGGCGCGCGGCGACCGGCCGGCGCGGCTTCAGGAGCTGGCGGACGAGCTGAGCGTGCCGCGCAGCTCGATGTACGCGCTGCTGCAGACCCTGATCGGCCGGGGCTGGGTCCGCACGGACGTCACCGGCTCGCTCTACGGCATCGGCATCCACGCCCTGCTGGCCGGCACCAGCTATCTCGACTCCGACCCACGCGTCAGGCTGGTGCGGCCCTACCTCGACGAGGCGTCGGAGGCGCTGGGCGAGACGATCCACCTGGGGCGGCTGGACGGCCGGAGCGTCGCGTATCTGGCGACGCGCGAGTCGCACGAATACCCGCGCACCCTCAGCCGGGTCGGACGGCGACTGCCCGCGCACGCCGGCGCACTCGGCAAGGCACTGCTCGCCGAGCGCCCGGACGAGGACCTGCCCGAGGGCCCGTACGAGGCACTCACCCCGCACTCCCACACCGCCCGCGAGCCACTGCGCGCCGACCTCGCCGAGGTACGGGCGCGCGGCTACTCCGTCGACCGCGAGGAGGGCGTCCCCGGCATCATCGGCTTCGGCTTCGCCCTGCGCTACGACGATCCCGCCCAGGACGCGATCAGTTGCTCGGTACCGGTGGCCCGGCTGACGCCGGAGCACGAGGGGCGGATCGTCGCGGTGATGCGGGAAATCAGGACGAAGATCGAGACGAGGGCAACGGGGGCCGCCCCGGGTGGCGGCGGGGCCGTCGACTGGCGCTAGCGCGCGGGGGCGTTCACTGCTACCCGCACTCCCCCACCCCAAACGCCCCCCACCCCCAAAGTGATCCACATCACCCACCCCGCCCTTCTTCCAGAACCGCGTGCTTGATACAAATTGCCCGCGCGTTCCTGTCCGTCGACGGTCGGCGCCCCAACCCCTTTACCGAGCCGCCCCTTTCGCACGCCCTGGAACGCCCGTGTTCGCCCCGCGCACCACCACGCCCACCGCCACGCCCTGGCCCGTCGTCGCCCTGTTCACGGCCGGCTATCTCGCCCCCTACCTGCTGCCGACCGTCGTCGGCCGACTGGACTCCGGGCTGCCGCTGTCCGCCACCGAGGCGGGTGCCGTCGGCAGCGCCCTGCTGCTGGGTTCGGCCGCCGCCGGGTTTCTGCTCGCCTCCCGCGTGGACCGGATCGGGGCGCGCACCCTCGCCCGGATCGGACTGACCCTCGCCGTCCTCGGCTACGGCGGTGCCGCCCTCGCGGGCGCGGTCTGGGCCGTCGTCGCGGGCGCGGTCCTCGGCGGCCTCGGCTCCGGTACGGTCACGGCGGTCGCCGCCACCCGGATCGCCGCCCAGCCCGACCCGCACCGCGCCTCCACGCTGGGCCTGCTCGGGGTCTCCGCGCTCGCGGGCGTCGGCTATCTGACGGTGCCGCACCTGGGCGCGGGGCACGGGCAGCCGCTCGCCGCGATCGCGCTCACCGCGCTGGCCGTGTGGCCGCTGACCGGACGACTGCCCGGCCGGACGACACCGCCCACCCGCACCCGCACCAGCCCCGAGGACCGCGCCTCCCTCCCCCTCCCCAACCTCCGCTCCGGTCTCGTCCTGGCCGCCGCCATGCCCTGCTGGTCGCTGGTCCAGAACTCCCTGTGGGGCGTCAGCGGCCGGATCGGCCTGACGCAGGCCCACCTCACCGAGACCGCCGTCGGCGTCGTCTTCGCGGTGGGACTCGGCGCCGGACTCATGGGCGTGCTGGGCGCGGGCGCGCTCGGGGCGCGGCTGGGGCGGGCGGTGCCGATCGGGGCCGGGACCGTCCTGATCGCCGGGTGCGTCGTCGCGAGCGCGTCGGCGACCGGACCGGTGAGCTTCGCGGCCGGTGAGATCGCCTGGAACGTCCTCTACCCGATCGTCCTGTCGTACCTGATCGGCCTCGCCGCCTCGCTCGACCCGCGCGGTCGCTGGGCGGTACTCGTCGGGTCGGCGTCGTCGCTGGGGACGGCGGCGGGGCCGCTCACCGGGAGCGTGCTGTCGGCGTGGGCCGGGTTCCCGGCGATGGGGCTGCTGCTGGGCGCGGGACTGCTCGTCGTCGCCGTACCGATGACCGTCGTAGCCCTGCGCGCGAGCGGACGTCCGACGCTCCCGATCGAGCAGCAGGTGGTGAAGATCGCGGTGGAGCCCATGGCCGTACCCGACCGGGGCGCGTACGACACGGCCGGACCCCGGCGGGCGGGCGCCTCACCGGGGTCCTCCGACTAGCCCGTCGGTTTCGGGCGTCAGCCGTTTCGTGCGGGGGTCTGCTTCATGCCGTCGACGATCGCGCGCCGGGTGACGGCGGTGGTGAAGCGGACCGTGCCGGGCTTCATCACGACCCCGGCCTCGGAGACCGCCTTCACCTGCACGGTGCGCTCGCCGAGGAACGCGTGGGTCTTCCTGTCGAAGATCCATTCCTCGCGGGCGCCACTGGTCTCGTCCAGTCGGGCCACCGCGACGCCCGACCGGCCGATCGCGTCCTTGGCGTCGTTCACCACGACCACTCCGGGGATCTTCGCGGCGGCCTTGAACAGGGCCGCGTAGAGCTCCGCAGGCGGGTAGCTCTCGACGAGCATGCCGCCGATGGTCTCGAAGGCCTGCTGGTCGGGGGTGTTGCCCTGTCCCCGGGTCTCCTTGTAGATCAGCTTCAGGAGTTGGTCGGGGTCGGTGGTCAGCCCGGCCAGGAAGTCGTACGACGGGTGGCCCACGTCGGCCTTCGGGGTGTCGCCCTGCTCGTCGGGCAGGCTGAGCGTCTCGCCCTCGGAACTGTCGTTGACGGAGGGGTCGATCAGCCAGCCCTCGGTGCCGTCGGCGGACTGCCAGATCTGGCGCCGGTGCGGTGCGGAGCCGGCGAGGCTGCTCTTGCCGTCGACCGTCTTCACGAACGTCTTGGCGTCCTCGGACTCGATGTAGACGAACTGCCCCGGCTTGAGCGTGGGGTGGGTCGCCGTGGCCGCCGCCGCCAGCGAGACCTGGTCGAGCAGGTGCGACACACCCTTGGTGGTGGCGGCCCCGACCGGCGTCGTCAGGGCGGGTCCGGTGGCGACACCGCCGGAACGCGCGCCGCCGCCACCGTTGTTGAGCACCGTCCCGACGACGACCGCGCTGGTCAGTGTCAGCGCCATCACCGGCAGCGCGAAGGCGGGGCGCGGCAGCCGGAACCGGCGAGCCTTCGCCCGGACCGGGCGACCGACCACAGCACCCTCACCTTGCTGAACGTCGCTCTGTATGCCCTGCTGACTGTCCTGCTGGATGTCCTGCTGGATGCGAGCCATCAGACGCTCCTTGTGGAACTGGCGGCGGCCCGCCGGGAGTTCGCGCACAGCTTGGGGCAGGAGAGGGGCGCTCTCCTCCCACTCAGCCGGACTCTGCCGGGACTGAGACGCTTTCATCGGTTTCCCTCCGATACGGGCCGGATCGCGTTGATGTTGTCTCCTCTTATCTGGCGCTCCAGCCGACCGAGTTCCCGATCCGTGCCGCCGAGTTCGGCCTCGGTGAGTCTGCGGAGCTTGGCGCGGGCGCGGGAGAGCCGGGAGCGGACCGTTCCGACGGCGATGCCGAGCGCTTCGGCGGCGGCCGTGTACTCCAGCCCCTCCCACAGGCACAGCGCCAGGACCTCGCGTTCGGGTCGGCGCAGGGCGGCGAGTGCGCGCAGGGCGGCGGCGATACGCCGTCGGTCGTCGAGCCGGCCCGCCACCTCGTCGGCGTGGTCGGGCAGGGCCGTCTCGGCCTCGGCGGCGGCGTTCGCGGCGGCCCGGTAACGCCGGTTGCTGCGGTGGTGGCCCCGGGCGACGTTGGTCGCCACGCCCAGCAGCCACGGCCGCAGGGAACCGCCCTCCGCCTCGACCCGCTCACGCAGCCGCCATGCCTCCATGAAGGTCTCGGCCATCACGTCCTCGGCCGCCGACCAGTCGGCGGTGAGGCGGAAGGCATGGTTGTAGACCGCGCGGGAGTAGCTGTCGTACAACTCGCCGAACGCGCCCGGATCCCCGGCCCGTACCCGGGTACGCATATGAGTGCTCACCCCTACTAGCTGACGGCCCACCGCCCCGAGTTCCCGTGACTCACGTCACTGTCCACGTCACACGGCGGGGTGGGGGAACTCGTACGCGTCCACCTCGGCGAGGTACCGGGCGCGGCGCTCCTCGTCGTCCTCCAGGAAGGAGGCGAGGAAGGAGTTGCGGGCCAGGGTGCGGAGTTGCTCGGGGGCGAGGCCCAACTCCTGGTGTACGGCGGTGAAGTTGTCGTCGGCGTAGCCGCCGAAGTAGGCGGGGTCGTCGGAGTTGACCGTGCAGACGAGGCCCGCGTCGAGCATGGCGGGGAGCGGGTGGTCGGCGAGGGTGTCGACGGTGCGCAGCCGTACGTTGGACAGCGGGCACAGCGTCAGCGGGATCCGGTCGCGCACCAGCCGCTCGACGAGGGCCGGGTCCTCCATGCAGCGCAGCCCGTGGTCGACGCGCTCCACGCCGAGGACGTCGAGGGCCTCGGTGATGTACTGCGGCGGCCCCTCCTCACCGGCGTGCGCGACGCGCCGCAGCCCCAGCGCGGCGGCGGCCTCGTACACCTCGCGGAACTTCACCGGCGGATGCCCGACCTCGGCGGAGTCCAGCCCGATGCCGGTGATCCGGTCGAGGTAGGGGCCCGCCGCCGCCAGCGTGCGCAGGGCCGACTCGGCGGACTCGTCGCGCAGGAAGCAGAGGATCAGGCGGGTGGAGACGCCGTGCCGGGCCTCGCTGCGGCCCAGCGCGCGCCACAGCCCCTCCACGACCGTGCCCATGTCCACCCCCCGGGCGAGGTGGGCCTGCGGGTCGAAGAAGATCTCCGCGTGCCGCACGCCCTGCGCGGCGGCCCGCGCGAGGTAGGCGTCGGCGAGATCCTCGAAGTCCCGCTCGGTGCGGAGCACGGCCATCAGCTCGTAGTAGAGGTTCAGGAAGGACTGGAGATCCGCGAACTCGTACGCCTTGCGCAGCTCTTCGGTGTCGGCGTACGGCAGGGCCACCCCGTTGCGGGCGGCCAGCTCGAACGCCAGCTCCGGTTCCAGGGTGCCTTCGATGTGCAGGTGCAGTTCGGCTTTGGGGAGGGGAAGGGCAGGGTGAAGAGGCATCAGAGCATCGTACGGCCGCTTTAGCGGCGTTTCGGGACCGGCACCCGCAGGAGGTCGTGCGCCACGGTCAGTTCGCCCTCGAACCCGGCGGCCCGCGCCTGCCGCTCGAACTCCTCCGGCTGCGAGTAGCGCTGGCTGAAGTGCGTGAGGACGAGGTGGCGTACGCCTGCGTCCCGGGCGACGCGCGCCGCCTGACCGGCCGTCAGATGGCCGTGGTCGACGGCGAGTCGCTCGTCCTCGTCGAGGAACGTCGACTCGATGACGAGCAGGTCGGCTCCGTCGGCGAGCGCGTGCACGCCGTCGCACAGCCGGGTGTCCATGACGAACGCGAACCGCTGACCGCGCCGGACCTCGCTGACGTCGTCGAGCCGGACGTCCCCGACCGCACCCTCCCGTTGGATCCGGCCGACGTCCGGCCCCTTCACGCCGTGCGCGGCGAGGCGGTCGGGCAGCATGCGGCGGCCGTCGGGTTCGACGATCCGGTAGCCGTAGGACTCGACGGGGTGGGAGAGCCTGCGGGCTTCGAGGGTGTAGGAGGCGGCGGTGGCGAGCGGGCCGTCCCGGTCCACCGGGACCTCGGTGACGCCGACGGTCTCCCGGTAGGCGGTGGAGTAGCGCAGCCGGTCGAAGAAGCGCTGCCCGGAGCGCGGGAAGTGCGCGGTCACCGGGTGCGGGACCTGGTCCAGGTTGATGCGCTGGATGACCCCGGCGAGGCCGAGGGAGTGGTCGCCGTGGAAGTGCGTGACGCAGATCCGGTTCAGGTCGTGCGCGGCGACGCCGGCCCGCAGCATCTGGCGCTGGGTGCCCTCGCCCGGGTCGAAGAGGATGCCCTCGCCGTCCCAGCGCAGGAGGTAGCCGTTGTGGTTGCGGTGCCGGGTGGGGACCTGGCTGGCGGTGCCGAGGACCACCAATTCACGTACAGACATGGCGATTTGTCCCGGTTATCCGGGGGGCCAGTGCAGGCCTCGGCCGCCGAGGATGTGCGCGTGGGCGTGGAACACGGTCTGGCCGGCGCCGGCGCCGGTGTTGAAGATGATGCGGTAGCTGTCCAGCTTCTCGTCGTCGGCGACGGACTTGGCCTCGCGCAGGACGTCCGCGGCGATCGTGGGTTCCGCGGTGGCGAGGTCGGCGGCGTTCGCGTAGTGGACGCGGGGGATGACGAGCACGTGCGTGGGGGCTTGGGGGTTGATGTCCCGGAACGCGACGGTCGTCGCCGTCTCCCGCACGATCGTCGCCGGGATGTGCCCCCCGACGATCTTGCAGAACAGACAGTCGTCCTGCGGTTCCCCTGCCATGGGGTCTCCTTCTTGCCGGTGGTCTCTTGCCGGTGATCTCTTGCGGGCATCGTATCGATGGGTGGTGGGGTGCGGGTGGAGGGGTTTCCCGCCCCCGCCGCCCCTACCCGTCCCATCCCCAGGGGCACTGCCCCTTCGACCCCGCCAGGGGGCTCTGCCCACTGGACCCCCGTCGGCCCTTAAGGGGCCTCGTCCTCAAACTCCCCCAGAGGGGGGACCCCCAACAGGCTGAATTGGTCCGGCCCTCGTCCTCAAACGCACCCCCGCCCGACGGGCTGGAGGGCCCGGCCCTCGTCCGCAACACACCCCCCGCCCGACGGGCTAAGAGGGAAGTGGGGGTGCGACCTTCGCCGGGGTTTCCTCCAACGTCGTCAGTGCCAGTCTGATCGCCTCGTCGAGTTGGACGTCTCGGTGGGCGGCGTGGTCCTGGGGGGTGGGGGTTACCTCTACGTCCGGGTCTACGCCGTGGTTTTCCACGCCCCAGCCGTAGCCCTCCAGCCAGATCGCGTACTTGGGCTGGGTGATGAGGGTGCCGTCGACGAGGCGGTAGCGGCTGTCGATGCCGACGGTGCCGCCCCAGGTGCGGGTGCCTACCACCGGGCCGATGCCGAGTGCCTTGATCGCCGCGTTGACGATGTCCCCGTCGGACCCGGAGAACTCGTTGGCGACGGCGACGACGGGCCCCCGGGGCGCGTCCTCCGGGTAGCTGGACGCACGCATGCCGCGCGGTACGTCCCAGCCGACGATGCGCCGGGCGAGCTTCTCGACGACCAACTGGGAGGTATGGCCGCCCCGGTTCTCCCGGACGTCGACGACCAGCCCCTCGCGCGCGACCTCGATCCGCAGGTCCCGGTGGATCTGGGCCCAGCCGGGCGCCTGCATGTCCGGGACGTGCAGGTAGCCGAGCCGGCCGCCGGACGCCTCGTGGACGTAGGCCCGCCGGTCCGCGACCCACGCGTGGTATCGCAGCGGCTCCTCGTCGGCGACGGGGACCACGACCGCGTGCCTCGGCTCGCCCCCGCCGGACGGCGAGACGGTCAGCTCGACGACTTTGCCCGCCGTACCGACGAGCAGCGGTCCGGGGCCGGTGACCGGGTCGACGGGGTGGCCGCCGACGGCGACGATCGCGTCGCCCGCCCGCACCGCGACGCCGGGTGCGGCCAGCGGGGAGCGGGCGTGCGGGTCGGAGGTCTCCGAGGGCAGGACCCGGTCGATGCGCCAACTGCCGTCCGGATGACGGGAGATGTCCGCGCCCAGCAGGCCCTGGCGCAGGGCCCGGCCGCCGTGGCCGCGGGGCATGACGTAGGCGTGCGAGGTGCCGAGTTCGCCGTGCACCTCCCACAGCAGGTCGACGAGGTCGTCGTGGGTCGCGACCCGCTCCAGCACCGGCCGGTAGCGGTCGAGGACGCCGTCCCAGTCGACGCCGCCCAGGTCCGGCCGCCAGAAGTTGTCCCGCATGATGCGGCCGGTCTCGTCGTACATCTGCCGCCACTCGGCGGCCGGGTCGACGCTGCGCCGGATCCGGGCGAGGTCGACGGTGATGTTGCTGTCGCTGTCCTCGTCGCCGGAGGCGCGCCGGTCGCTGGGGACGACCTTGAGCTTGCCGTCCGTCCACAGCAGCAGCCGCTTGCCGTCGCCGCTGACCTCGAAGCCGTCGGCGTCGGAGGCGAGGTGTTCCAGGCGCTGCTGGGCGAGGTCGTAGCGCTCCAGCTCGGTGTCGGGATCGGGGTCGTCCGGGGTGGCGCGGGAAGCGCCGAGGACACCCTGCACCGGGTGGCGCAGCCACAGCACGCCGTCCTTCGCCGCGGCCAGCCCGGAGTAGCGGCCGGCCTCGACGGGGAAGGGCACGATCCGGTCGGCGAGGCCTTCGAGGTCGATGCGGGTGGTCGGGGTGCCCTCGCTGTCGGGCGTCTCCTCCTTCTCGGGGGCCTCGAAGGGCCGGCCGTGGCGCTGCGGGCCGAAGGGGGACGGGGTCGTCGCCGCGAGGGTGACGAGGTGCGGGCGGGCCCCGGCCACGAAGGACAGGTCGAAGACGTGCTGGTCGTAGACCGGGTCGAAGGCGCGCGTGGAGAGGAACGCGAGGTGCTTGCCGTCGAGGGTGAAGGCGGGCGCGTAGTCGTGGAAGCGCAGCGGGGTCGCCTCGGTGACCGACAGGTCGGTGACGTTGGCCAGTTTGATCTGGGCGAGCGGGCGCGGGCCCGGATGCGACCAGGCCAGCCAGCCCGAGTCGGGCGAGAAGACCAGGTCGGACACCTCGCCGTCGGGGCTGCTGTCGACCTCGCGGACCTCGCCGGTCTCCCGCTCGACGAGCAGCAGCCGCCCGTCGTGCGCGGCGACGGCGGCCCGGCTGCCGTCGGGCGCCATGGCCAGCTCCAGCACCCGCCCGAGCCGGCCGGCGGCGAGCCGGCGCGGAGTGCCGCCGGGGGCCGCGCCGGTGGCCGGGGCGAACTCGAGGGCGTCCTCGCCCTCCGCGTCCGTCACCCACACCACCCACTCCTCGCCCTCCGTGCGGAAGGTGCGCGGGAGGCGGGCCCGGACGCCGGGTTCGGCGGCGAGCGCGCGGGCGGGGCCGGCCCGGTGGGTGATCCAGTGGACCGCGCCGCGCACCTCCACGGCGCTGCCGCGCCCGGTGTGGTCGGGGGCGGCCCCGCCCAGCCAGCGGGCGGCGGTCACCTGGTAGGGGCGGCGGTCGGTGCGCTGGCCGCCGAGGCGGACGTCGAGGCGGCGCGGTTCCGCGCCGTCCAGGTCGTCCAGCAGCCACAGCTCGCCCGCCGACATGTACACGATCCGCGTACCGTCACCGGCGGCCTGCCGGGCGTAGAAGCCTCCCCCACTCTCGGCTTCGCTCGAGCGGGAGGTGCCCCCATGGGGCGTGTGGCGTCGCAGGTCGGAGCCGTCGGCGAGGGAGGAGTACAGCGCGCCGGTGCCCTCGTGGTCGGAGAGGAACGCGATCCGGTCCCCCGCCCACACCGGGTACTCGATGTTCCCGTCCAGCTCCTCGTGCAGCCGGACGAACTCCCCCTCGCCCTCCCGGTCGATCCACAGCTTCCCCGCCGTACCGCCCCGGTAGCGCTTCCAGTGGGCGGCCTCGCGGCCCATCGGCGCGGACAGCAGCACGGTGTGCGGCCCGTGGGCGACCGTGCCGACCGGCCCGTACGGCAGGGTCGTCGCCGGTCCGCCGTCGACCGGGACGGCGCGGGCCCAACTGCGGCGCAGGGTCGCCTGGTCGTAGGTGCTGACGGCGAGGACCCGGCCGTCCGGGGTCCAGCCGCGCACCCGGGTCTGCGCGCAGCCCCAGTACGTCAGCCGGGTGGAGGGGCCGCCGTCGACGGGCGCGATGTGCACCTCGGGAGCGCCGTCCCGGGTGGAGGTCCAGGCGACGGTGGTGCCGTCGGGGGAGATACGGGGCAGGGAGACGGGCATGTTGTCGGCGCTGACCCGCCAGGCGCGGCCCCCGTCCAGGGGCGCCAGCCACACGTCGTCCTCGGCGGCGAAGGCCACCAACTCGCCGTGCAGGTGCGGGAATCTGAGGTAAGCGGCAGGCGTCGCGGGCTGAGTCACCCGATCACTGTATTCAGCAACGCCACCGCAGGTCAGGGGTTTCGATCACTTCACCGGGCCCGGAACCGGACCCGGCACCGGAACACCGGGCACGTCCACCGGTGACGGGGGCGCGGTCAGCCGCGTGACAGCAGCCACTCCTGTAGTTCCACCAGGTTGCCCTCCGGGTCCTTGAGGTGAGCGACGCGCATCCGGTCGGTCATCGGGGCGGGGCCGTGGAGCAGGGTCGCGCCGCGGGCGGTGAGCTGCGCGCAGTAGGCGTCCAGGTCGTCGACGCGCAGCACCACCAGCGAGCGGTGGCCCGTCGCCGCGTCGCCCAGCTCGCCGAGGACCGCGGCCATCGTCGCCCGGTCCTGCAAGGCGATGCCCGCCGAGCCGGTGGCGGGGCTGAACTTCTCGTACGGTCCGTTCGTCGCGCCCGACTGCGGCTTGAGGCCGAGGACCTCGGCGTAGAAGCGGTAGCAGGCCGCGAAGTCCGTGACGAGCAGCCGCACTTGGGCGAGTTCCACGGTGTCTCCCTCGGTCAGGACCAGCGGCCGGTGCGGCCGAGAAGCAGGGCGGTCGCGGCCGTGCCGGCGGTCGACGTGCGCAGCACGGTACGGCCGAGACGGTACGCCTTCGCCCCAGCCTCCTCGAACACCGCCAACTCCTCGGGCGAGACGCCGCCTTCGGGGCCGACGACCAGCACGATGTCACCGGAGGCGGGGAGTTGGGCCGTCGCGAGGGGTTCGCTGCCGTAGTCGCGGTCCTCGTGCAGGACGGCGGCGAAGTCGGCCCGGGCCAGAAGTGCCGCCACCTGCTTGGTCGTTGCCGCCTCGGCGACCTCGGGGAAGCGGACCCGGCGGGACTGCTTGCCGGCCTCGCGGGCGGTGGCCCGCCACTTGGCGAGCGCCTTCGCGCCGCGCTCGCCCTTCCACTGGGTGATGCAGCGCGAGGCCGCCCACGGCACGATCGCGTCGACGCCGGTCTCGGTCATCGTCTCGACGGCCAACTCGCCCCGGTCGCCCTTGGGAAGGGCCTGCACGACGGTGATCCGGGGCGACTCGGCGGGCTCCTCGACCACCTCGCCCAGCCGCACGACCAGCCGGTCCTTGCCCTCGGCGGCGACGACCTCGCCGTCCGCCCAGCGCCCGGCGCCGTCGGTGAGGACGACCTCCTCACCGGCCCGCAGCCGCTTCACGGACACGGCGTGCCGCCCTTCGGCACCACCGAGCACGAACTCCCCGCTCCCTACGGGCAGTTCGTCGACGACGAACACCGGCGCGGTCATCGGACGTCACCGTCCCCGAACCGCGGGTACTCCGAAACTTCCGACAACGCTGTCCATGCCTCGGCGAGTTCGGACACCAGGACCTCCACCAGTCGCCCGGCGGGCAGGTCCCGGGCCAGCCGGTGGCCCTGTCCCGCCCACAGCGCCATGCCCTGCACGTCGCCCGCCTTGGCGGCGGCCTTGCGCAGCGGCGCGGTGAGGTGGTGGACCTCCGGGTAGGCGGCGGGCGCGTACGGGCCGTGCTCGTGCAGAAAGCGGTTGACCAGGCCGCGGGCCGGGCGGCCGGAGAAGGCGCGGGTCAACTCGGTGCGTACGAAGAGGGGGTTGGTCAGCGCCTGCTTGTGCACGGCGTGCGCGCCCGACTCGCGGGTGGCGAGGAACGCGGTGCCCAACTGGGCGGCGCTCGCGCCGGCCGCGAGGACCGCGGCGATCTGGCTGCCGCGCATGAGGCCGCCGGCGGCGACGATCGGCAGGTTCACACAGGTGCGGACCTGGGCGATCAGGGCGAGCAGTCCGATGCCGGAGTGGTCGTTCTCCGGGTTGTCGCGGTGGGTGCCCTGGTGGCCGCCGGCCTCCACGCCCTGCACGATCACCGCGTCCGCGCCGGCCCGCTGCACGGCGAGGGCCTCGTCGGCGGTGGTCACCGTGGCCAGGGTGAAGGTGCCCGCGCGCCGCAGCGACTCCAGCACCTCGGGGCTGGGCACGCCGAAGTGGAACGACACCACCGGCACCGGGTTGTCCAGCAGCACGGCGAGCTTGGCGTCGTAGCCGTCGTCGCGGCCGCTCTCCGGGTCGCCGAGTTCCGTCTCGTACCAGGCGGCCTCGCCGGCGAGCTGATGGGCGTAGACCTCGACGGCGCCGGTCTCCGCGTGCTCGGGCTGCGGCATGAAGAGGTTGACGCCGAAGGGGCGACTGGTGAGGCTCCGCAGTTGCTTGATCTCCTGGTACAGCCCGTCGGCCGTCTTGTACCCGGCGGCCAGGAACCCGAGCCCCCCGGCCTCGGCCACGGCGGCGGCGAGCTGCGGGACGGAGACACCGCCCGCCATGGGGGCCTGCACGATCGGGTGCGGGAAGAGATCGGTCAGCGCGGAGGACGACATGACGGCATGTTGTCACGTCCTCAGAACAAGTCCGAATCGCCACCGCCCCCGAACACCGGGTGCTGCCAACCAGCCCGTCCGGCGCTTGAGGACGAGGCCCGTTCAGGGCCGAAGCGGGGGTCTGGGGGCGGCAGCCCCCAGCGAGGCCCGCACCAGCGCCGGGTGCCTCCCGACGCCGGTACGGAAAAGACCTCAGCGCCCGTTAAACGCATCCTTCAGCCGCGAGAAAAGCCCTTGCTGCCCCGGCTGGAACTGCCCCAGGGGCCGTTCCTCACCGCGCAGCTTGGCCAGCTCGCGCAGCAACCGCTCCTGCTCGGGATCGAGCTTGGACGGCGTCTGCACCTCGACGTGGACGATGAGATCGCCGCGCCCGCCGCCCCGCAGATGCGTGACGCCCCGCCCGTGCAGCGGGATCGACTGCCCGGACTGGGTGCCGGGCCGGATGTCGACCTCCTCCAGCCCGTCCAGCGTCTCCAGCGGCACCTTCGTGCCGAGGGAGGCCGCCGTCATCGGGAGGGTGACCGTGCAGTGCAGGTCGTCGCCGCGGCGCTGGAACATCGCGTGCGGCAGCTCGTGGATCTCGACGTACAGGTCGCCGGCGGGGCCGCCGCCGGGGCCGACCTCGCCCTCGCCCGCGAGCTGGATGCGGGTGCCGTTGTCGACACCGGCCGGGATCTTCACCGTCAGCGTGCGCCGGGAGCGCACCCGGCCGTCGCCCGCGCACTCCGGGCACGGGGTCGGGACGACGGTGCCGAAGCCCTGGCACTGCGGGCACGGCCGGGACGTCATGACCTGGCCCAGGAAGGACCGCGTCACCTGCGACACCTCACCGCGACCGCGGCACATGTCACACGTCTGGGCCGTGGTCCCCGGCGCCGCGCCCTCGCCGCTGCACGTGGCGCAGACGATGGCCGTGTCGACCTGGAGGTCCTTGGTGGTGCCGAAGGCCGCCTCCTCGAGGTCGATCTCCAGCCGGATCATCGCGTCCTGGCCGCGCCGGGTCCGCGAGCGCGGGCCGCGCTGGGACGCCGTACCGAAGAAGGCGTCCATGATGTCCGAGAAGTTCCCGAAGCCGCCCGCGCCGAAGCCGCCCGCGCCACCGCCGCCCGACTGGGACAGCGGGTCGCCGCCGAGGTCGTAGACCTGCTTCTTCTGCGGATCCGACAACACCTCGTAGGCGGCGTTGATCTCCTTGAACCGCTCCTGGGTCTTCGGATCCGGGTTGACGTCCGGGTGCAGCTCGCGTGCGAGCCGCCGGAAGGCCTTCTTGATCTCTTCCTGCGACGCGTCGCGGCGCACGCCGAGAACGGCGTAGTAGTCCGTGGCCACTCAGGACTCCGCCAGGATCTGTCCGACGTACCGTGCCACCGCTCGTACCGCTCCCATCGTTCCCGGGTAATCCATGCGGGTCGGTCCGACCACGCCCAGTTTGGCGACTGCCTCGCCGCCCGAACCGTAGCCGACCGACACCACGGAAGTGGAGTTGAGTCCCTCGTAGGCGTTCTCGTGACCGATGCGTACGGTCATGCCCGAATCCCCCGCCTCGCCAAGGAGCTTGAGGAGCACGACCTGCTCCTCCAGGGCCTCCAGGACGGGGCGGATCACGAGAGGAAAGTCATGTCCGAAGCGGGTGAGATTGGCGGTTCCGCCGATCATCAGCCGCTCCTCGTTCTCTTCGACGAGCGTCTCCAGCAGGGTGGAGAGCACCGTCGTGACCGTGCCGCGGTCCTCGGCCTCGAAGGCGTCCGGCAGATCCTCCACCAGGCGCGGCACGTCCGTGAACCGGCGGCCCGCGATCTTGCTGTTGAGCCGCGCCCGCAGATCCGCCAGCGACGACTCCCCGAACGGCGCCGCGCAGTCCACCATCCGCTGCTCGACCCGCCCGGTGTCCGTGATCAGCACGAGCATCAGGCGCGCGGGCGCGAGCGAGAGAAGCTCCACGTGCCGCACGGTCGAACGGGTCAGGGACGGGTACTGCACGACGGCGACCTGCCGGGTGAGCTGCGCCAGCAGCCGTACCGTACGGGCCACCACGTCGTCGAGGTCGACCGCGCCGTCGAGGAAGTTCTGGATGGCACGGCGCTCGGGGCCGGTCATCGGCTTGACGCCGGCCAGCTTGTCGACGAACAGCCGGTACCCCTTGTCCGTGGGGATGCGCCCGGCGCTGGTGTGCGGCTGGGCGATGTACCCCTCGTCCTCCAGGGCGGCCATGTCGTTGCGGACCGTCGCCGGGGACACGCCGAGGCTGTGCCGCTCGGTGAGCGCCTTGGAGCCGACGGGCTCCTCGGTGCCGACGTAGTCCTGGACGATGGCGCGCAGCACCTGGAGCCTGCGTTCACTCAGCATCCGCGCACACCTCCAGCTCTCGTCCCCCAGTTCCCTGGGCGCTCTCGCCTGGCACTCTTCACAGCCGAGTGCCAGCGTTCCCCGGCCCAGTGTACGGCCGTGGGGTGCGCCGAGGGCAAGGTCGGTCCATCGCGGGCGTGCTACGACTAGCGTCGCCGTATGACGGTGACTTGGGAAGAGCTCGGGTGGGAGCGGGTCGCGGCCGGGGTCGGGCGGTGCCGGCTGCCGGGCTGGGACTGCACGGCGGGGCTGGTCGTCGGGGCGGGCGCGGTGCTCATGATCGACGCGGGGTCGAGCCTCGCGGAGGGGGCGCTGCTGCGGGCGCGGGCCGAGAAGCTGACCGGCGGGCGTGTGACCCATCTCGCGCTCACCCACCCCCACTTCGACCATGTCCTCGGCGCCGCGGCGTTCGCGGGCGCGGAGGTCTTCGGGGCGGTGGGCGTCGACACCGTACCGGCCGAGGAGCTGCGGGCGGACGCGGTCCGCAACGGTCTGGACGCGACGGCGGCCGAGGAGGCGGCGGACGCGCTCGTGCGGCCCCGGCACCTGGTCTGCGGCGAGTGGACCCTCGACCTGGGCGGCGGCCGGCAGGTCCTGCTGGCGAACATCGGCCCCGGCCACACCGCGCACGACCTGGTGGTCGTGGTCCCGGGCCCGCCCCCGACGGTCTTCTGCGGCGACCTGGTCGAGGAGTCCGGCGAACCGCAGGCCGGCCCCGACGCCGTCCCGGCCCGCTGGCCGGCCGCCCTCGACCGGCTCCTCGAACTCGGCGGCGAGGACGCGCGGTACGTGCCCGGTCACGGCGCGGTGGTCGACGCGGCGTTCGTCCGGGCCCAGCGGGACGCGCTGGCGGCCCGTTTCGGCGTGTCGCACTGATCGTGTACCGGTTTCTCCTATCGTCATCCGAATGCGCTCGTACTCCGCCGACCTGACCCCGCCGTGGAAGAAGCCGAAGCCCGTCCCCGAGGTGGCGGCGGATCCCGGCCTGGTGGTGGAGGAGCCCGGTACCGGGTTCTGCGGCGCGGTGATCCGCTGCGAGGCGGGCACGGTGACCCTGGAGGACCGCTTCGGCAAACACCGCGTCTTCCCGCTGGAGCCGCGCGGCTTCCTCCTTGAGGGGCGGGTGGTGACCCTCGTCAGACCGGCCTCCGGATCACCGGTACGTCCCACCCGTACCGCCTCCGGTTCGGTCGCCGTCCCCGGCGCACGCGCGCGGGTCGCGCGCGCCGGGCGCATCTACGTCGAGGGCCGACACGACGCCGAGCTCGTCGAGAAGGTGTGGGGCGACGACCTGCGGGTCGAGGGCGTGGTCGTGGAGTACCTGGAGGGCGTGGACGACCTGCCGTCGATCGTCGCCGAGTTCGCGCCGGGCCCGGACGCGCGGCTGGGCGTCCTGGTGGACCACCTCGTCCCCGGTACGAAGGAGTGGCGCATCGCGCAGGCCGTGACCAGCGAACACGCCCTCGTCGTCGGGCACCCGTACATCGACGTCTGGGAGGCCGTGAAGCCGTCCGCCGTGGGCATCGCCGCCTGGCCGCGCGTACCGCACGGCCAGGACTGGAAGACGGGCGTGTGCAAGGCCGTGGGCTGGCCGTCGGAGAACACCGGGGCGGTGTGGCAGGCGATCCTGAAGCGGGTGGGCTCGTACAAGGACCTGGAGCCGGAACTGCTGGGCCGCGTCGAGGAACTGATCGACTTCGTGACCGCGCCCTGAGGCCTGTCTCCGGGCACCGCCCTGGGCCTCAGTCCACCAGGTCCCGCACCACCGCGTCCGCGAGCAGCCGGCCCCGCAGGGTGAGCACGGCGCGGCCCTGGTCATAGGGGGCGGGGTCCAGAAGGCCGTCCGAAAGGGCACGTCGGGAGGCCTTGAGCCCCGCTTCCCGCAGCAGGTCCAGCGGTACGCCCTCGCGCAGCCGCAGCTCCAGCAGGATCCGCTCGACCCGGCGGTCCTCCGCCGACAGCAGCTCACGCCCCGCGCCCGGCGAACGGCCGCCCGCGAGCGCCGCCGCGTACGCGCCGGGGTGCTTGACGTTCCACCAGCGCACCCCGCCGACGTGCGAGTGGGCTCCCGGTCCGGCGCCCCACCAGTCGGCGCCGCGCCAGTACAGCTCGTTGTGCAGGCAGCGGCCCGCGGCCGAGGTGGCCCAGTTGGAGACCTCGTACCAGTCGTAGCCCGCCGCCGACATCACCTCGTCCGCGATCAGGTAGCGGTCGGCGTGGACGTCGTCGTCGGTCATAGGGACCTCGCCGCGGCGGATCCGGCGGGCGAGCTGCGTGCCCTCCTCGACGATCAGCGCGTACGCCGAGACGTGGTCGGGGCCCGCGCCCAGCGCCGCGTCCAGCGAGGCCCGCCAGTCGTCGTCGGACTCGCCCGGGGTGCCGTAGATCAGGTCCAGGTTGACGTGGTCGAAGCCCGCCGCACGGGCCTCCGCGACGCAGGCCTCGGGGCGGCCGGGGGTGTGGGTGCGGTCGAGGATCTTCAGGACGTGCTGCCGGGCGCTCTGCATGCCGAAGGAGATCCGGTTGAAGCCGCCCTCGCGGAGAGTCGCCAGATATTCGGGGTCGACGGACTCGGGGTTCGCCTCCGTCGTCACCTCCGCGTCCGCCGCGAGGCCGAACTCGTCGCGGATCGCGCCCAGCATCCGTACGAGGTCGGAGGCGGCCAGCAGGGTCGGCGTGCCGCCGCCGACGAAGACCGTGCGGACCTCGCGCGGGTCGTCGCCGAGCACCTTGCGGGCGAGCCGGACCTCGTCGATCAGGGTGTCGGCGTAGTTGTCGCGGGAGGCGAGGACCCCGCCGGTGCCGCGCAGCTCGGTGGCGGTGTAGGTGTTGAAGTCGCAGTAGCCGCAGCGGGTCGCGCAGTACGGGACGTGCAGGTAGAACCCGAGGGGGCGGTCGGCCGCGCCCGCGAGGGCGTGCGCGGGGAGCGCGCCGTCGTCGGGGACCGGCTCACCGTCGGGGAGTGCGGAAGGCATGCCGTCCATTGTCCCGTACGTCTGTCCCGGGCGTCGCCGGTGCCGGATGGCGCAGTCCGGGCCGCGCCCCGGGCCGCCGTCCCGTTTGCTGGAACCTGTGAGACGACCTCGAAGACCCCGAAGACCCCGAACAACCGTCGTCGCCGCAGTCGCCGGAGTGGCCCTCACCCTCGCCCTCACGGCATCATCCCCAGCCGCGACTGCCACCTCTGCCGCACCCTGCACGACCCCCACCGGCCCCTACCAGCGCGAGCTGGAACGGCATCTGCTGCTGCCGGTCGACGGGCGGCAGTCGGCGGCCGACTGCGAGGCGATCCTCGCCTTCCAGACCCGCAACGGCGTCCGGCCCGCCGACGGGTACGCCGGGCTCGCCTCGTACCGGACGATGCTGGTCGTCGAGGCGCGGCCGGACCCGAACGCGGCGGGCCGCTGTCCCGTGCGCGACCACCGGGTGGCCTGTGTGGATCTGGACCGGCAGTTGATGTGGGTGCAGGACGGGCGGCGGGTGGTGTTCGCGCCGGTGCCGGTGCGCTCCGGCCGGGACGGCTACGAGACCCGCACCGGATGGCACTCCGTGTACTGGCGTGACCTCGACCACCACTCCGACCTGTACGACGACGCGCCCATGCCGTACTCCCAGTTCTTCAGCGACGGCCAGGCCTTCCACGGCACGCTCACCGACCTGTTCCAGGGCGGCTCGCACGGCTGCGTCAACCTGCGGCTCGACGACGCGCGACGGTTGTGGAACACCCTGGAGGAGGACGACGCGGTGTACGTCTGGGGCACCAAACCCGGCACCGAACGCACCCTCAGGCCGACCGCCCTCAGTCCGAGCAGCCTCAGGCCAGCAGCTCCGCGCCCAGCGGCCGTCCCGGACGCGCCCCCGGCAGGACGTACGCCACCGCCGAGCCCCGCGCTTCGGTGAACCCGCTCAGCTCGTCCCGCGCGGCCATCCGCCGCTGCACCCGGGTGAACAGCGCCGGGTCCCGCATGAAGGCGAGGAACAGCAGGCCCTGGTCGGTGGGGCCGTCGGCGTAGGAGTAGCCGCGGCGCAGCATCCGAGCGCCCCCGTCGAGGCGCGGGCTGGCGGCGCGCACGTGGGAGCCCAGCGGGGTGACGTACCGGCCCTGCGGGGTCTTGGCGAAGATGTCGACGTCGGCGCTTTCGGGGCCGCCGTCCAGCGGGCCGCCGGACGCCCGGCGGCGGCCGACGATCTCCTCCTGGCGCCGCACGGCGAGCCGCGCGAAGTCCTCGACCCGCAGGTGGATACGGCGTACGACGAGGTAGGTGGCGTCGTCCGACCACACCCAGCGTTCGCACTCCTGGCGGGTCGGGTTGGCGGAGCCGTCCTTGAAGCCGAACAGGTTGCGCGGGGTGCCGCCCGCGTCGGGGGCCGGCGGCACGAAGCCTGCCTGGCGCCAGCGCGGGAACAGGGTGTCCCCGGCCAGCCGGGTCAGGGTCGCGGCGGCCGGCTCGGTGGCGTCGGCGGTGTCGGCGCGGAGCTGGAGCAGCAGGTCGCCGCCGCAGCGGGCGGGGTCGAGGCGGTCGCCGGGGAAGGCGGGCAGGTCGCGCAGGGCGGCGGGGGCGGGGAGGCCGAGGCGGGCGGGCAGTGCGGGGCCGATGCCGAGGGTGGCGGTGAGCCGGGCGGCGCGGGAGCCTTCCGCCTCCAGCGTCCTGGCCAGGGCGCGCGTCCACGCCTCCAGCACCGCTTTCAGCGCCCGCGCGCCCGTCGCGCCGCGCAGGGCGGGGTCGAGGTCGTAGGCGAGGAGCAGCGCGGTGGCCTGCTGCGGGGTGGTGACTCCGGCCTGGCGTGCGCCGTAGAAGCCGGGGGCGGGGGTGCCGGGGGCACCGGGGCCGTGGGCGTCTGCCTGCGGATCGCCGTCGCGGGTACGGCCGGTCATGGTCGCGGTCGCGGTCAGCCCGAGGCCCACGCCCGCGCCCGCGCCCGCACCGGCGATCAGGACGCGTCGACGAGTGGGCGTGTCATATACGACATTCGTTGCCTTCGGCACGAACGGGACGATACATCTGCGGAGTGCGACCGAACCGCTTCCCCCGCCCCGTCCGCCAGTTCGCGCCCCTCTCAGCCCTACTCCCCGCCTTCCTCCCGGCCGTCGTCCTGGCCGTCCTCACCGCTCTGGCCGCCTCGCTGCTCGTGTCCTGCGCGCCCGGTGGCTCGTCGCCGGGACGCGCGGGCGGGTCGGCCGGCGCGGCCCTCGTCCGGGTCCCGCAGGACGCCGCGTCCGTGCAGCAGGCCGTCGACCGGGTCCGCCCGGGCGGCCTGGTGCTCGTCTCGCCCGGCGTGTACCGGGAGAGCGTCACGGTGACCAAGTCGCGGGTCGTCGTGCGCGGCACCGACCGCTCGACGGTCGTCGTGGACGGCGAGTTCCGGCGGCCCAACGGCATCACCGTCACCGGCGCGGGCGGGGTCGTGGAGAACCTGACCGTGCGCAACCACCTCGCCAACGGCGTGCTGTTCACCGGTGTGACCGACGAGCGGCTCCAGTCGGGCGGTGCGGGCGGCTCCGGGTACGACCCGCTGGACACCGTCAGATTCCCGCCCCTGAACGGCTTCCGGGCCTCCTACGTCACCGCCTACGACAACGCCCTGTACGGCATCTACGCCTTCGACACCCGGGCCGGCGTCATCGAGCACTCCTACGCCTCCGGACAGGCCGACTCCGGTATCTACGTCGGCCAGTGCCGGCCCTGCGACACCGTGGTGCGGCACAACACCGTCGAGCACAACGCGGTGGGCCTGGAGGTCACCAACGCCTCCGAAGGGCTGTACCTGCTGGGCAACCGCGCCTCCCACAACCGGGTCGGCCTCACCCTCAACTCCAACGACCTGGAGGCGCTGGGGCCGCAGCACGGCGCGGTGATCGCCGGGAACACGTTCACCGACAACAACGACGACCGCAGTCCCGAGCAGGCCGAGGGCGGCTTCGGCATCGGGATCGGCGCGGGCGGCGGCCGGGACAACGTCATCGAACGCAACCTGATCCGCGGCAACCGGGCGGCGGGGGTGCTGCTCAGCGACGTGCAGGGCTACCCGGCGCAGGGCAACACCGTGCGCGCCAACCGGATCGACTCCAACGGCACCGACCTGGTGCTGGCCACCGGCGCCCCGGCCGGCAACTGCTTCGCCGACAACACCGCCGACGGCGGGCCCGGCGACGGGACCGGCCCGAGCAGCAGTCCCGCCGGACTGCCTCAACTGGCGCCCTGCGGACACGCCGCCCAACCCACGCACCCGGCCACGGCACCGGCACCGGTACCCGCCGAGCCCGGCAGCGGCCGGCCCCCGCTCGGCCGCGCCCGCCCCGTCCAGGCACCCCCGGGCATCTCCTTCCAGGACGTCCCCGCACCGCACGCCCAGCCCGGCCGCCCCGGCTCCCCGACCGCCGCCCCACGCCCCGCGACCGGCCTGCCGGGCCCCATCGACCCGGCGGCCTTCCCCCTCCCGAGACTCCCGTAACTCCTGAGGTCCAACTAGCCTTCCCTTCCCACCAGTTGATGCTTCCATGGCACCTCGGGCACCTTGCCCGGGACCTTCCCGGCGGTGATGTCGACGGTCACGCTCCGGCCCGGGCCGAGGTCCGCGGTGACGCGGCGGAGGGTGCCGTCGGCGTCGATCCAGTACGTCAGCGGGGAGCGGCCGACCGGCGGCGCGCCGCCGCTCGCGGGCCGTGGCCGGGGTCCGCTGAAGACGCCGTAGGAGCGGCCGTCGATCCGCTCCTCGCGCAGCCACAACGGGCCCGACTGCGCGAGGAGTTGGGCGTTGTCGGGCCGGTCGGCGGCCAGGGAGAGCGCCAGCCGCAGCCCGACGTCGAGCGGGTCACGTGTGATCCTTCGCCGCGTCCACTGCCGCTCCCCGACCGCCCGCACGGCCCGCAGCACGTCCCCCGGGGCACCCGGCGCGCCACCCCTACGGGCAACCCCGACGTCCGCGAGGTCCCAGGCCAGCAGCCCCCGCGTCCCCGCCGTCCGGTACTCCCCCACGGCCCGGTGTGCCCGCTGGTCGACGACGGCGGTGACCACGACCGTGCCGCCGGGGGCGACCGAGCGGACGGTGACGGCGGACGGGCTCGCCCGGTACGCGTGGAAGCGGGCCAGCGCCATCCGCTGGGCCTCGTCGGAGGTCAGGGGACGAGGACCGACGGGGTCGCCGGGCCCGCCGGACCAGGCCACGAGAGCGGCCGTCACACCGCCCACGACCCCGCCCAGGACCCCACCCGCGATCAGGAACTTCTTCAGTGACACCGCGATACGCATGCCACGTCTCTACAGGCGGGCGGGCCGCCCACCGGTCGATCCCGATGGGCGGCCCGCCCGTTTCACTCCCGTGGAGCCGTCAGCCCCGCGAGCGCCTCAGCACTTGCCCTTGCACGGCTCGCCCCGCTCGTTGGCGATCCGTACGACCAGCCCGTCGCCCTGCGCGGCATTGCTCGGGGTCAGCCCGTAGGGGCCGGTGACGGGCTTCTTCGGGAGGACGTAGCCCTCGGGGACGTCCGTCTCCACCAGGTAGTACGTGCCGATCCGCAGCGCGCCGAACGAGCACCGGCCGTCGCGGTCGGAGACGCAGTCGTCCACCCGCGTGTCCTTCTCGTCGCCGCGGAGCTGGAGCCCGGGCGTGCCGTTGGAGTCCTGCCACAGCTCGAACACCGCGCCGCCGAGCGGCCGGTGGGTCTTGCCGTCGCTCTTGGCGACCGTCAGACCGAGCGCCTTGACCAGACCGGCGTCCAGGGTGAGGTCCTGGCGGTGGTCCGGGCCGAGGGTGACGGGCGGCGAGCAGCCGGTCGCCGGGTCGACGACCGAGTCGTCGCCGGACTTCCCGGCGTCCTGCCTGGTCCACAGGTAGCGGCCGGGCGGCCTGACGAAGCAGACCTGGTAGTCGCCGTCGGGCAGCGCGTCGAAGAGGTACCGGCCGGCGGCGTCGGTCTTCGTGGTCCTGACGACCCGGCCGGTCGCCGGGTCGACCAGCTTGACGGTGACGTCCTTCGCGCCGGGCTCGCCCGGGTCCTGGACGCCGTCGCCGTCGGTGTCGTGCCAGACGAGGTCGCCGAGTCGGTCGACCGGGCCGACGAGTCCGGCGTCGAGGTCGTGGTCGACGTGACCGGGGTCGCCGACCCGGGCCGTGGTGTGGCCGCCGGAATCCACCTTGGAGTTGACGGTGTCGTCGGTGCCGACGTTCGCCTTCGTCCATTTCAGCTCGTTGAGCGCCGGGGAGCCGGGCAGCCTGGCCGGGTCGATGCCGTCGTAGTCGAAGTGGAGTTTGTAGGACGTGTTCGGCTTCAGCCCCTGCTCGGTGCCGAAGTAGTACTCGCCGTTCGCGTCGGTGGTGGCGCCGACCGAGGTGCCGTCGGCGCGGACGAGGGTGACGAGCACGCCGGGGACGGGCGGCTCGGACGGGTCCTGGACGCCGTTGCCGTCGCTGTCGTACCAGACCCGGTTGCCGATCTGGACGGGCGCCTGGTCGCAGACGAGTTCCAGGTCGGCGAGCCCGTTGGCCTTGCCGAAGAGGTCGGCGCGGGTGGCGGCGTCCTGGTTCCAGGTCTGCTGGACGAGGAGGTTGCCCTCCGTGACGCCGGTCTCGGAGTTCCAGCGGCGCACGCCCTGCTGGTAGGCGTCGAACGGGTCGTAGGCCGTGCTGAACAGCTTGCCGCGGTACGGCTGGAGGACCGTGCCGCCCTCGGTGATCTGGTCGTGGCGGGCGTCGGACAGGTCGGTGAGGTCCTGATAGAACTCGCCGCCGCCCGGGCCGAGCTCGTTGTCCTTGCCCGCGCCGGTCAGCGCGCCGCACGTGGCGTTGTTCTCCAGCGTGAACGCCGTGCCGGACGCGCACACCCGCAGGACGTCGCCCGCCGCGATGCCGGTGACGAGTTGGCTGCCGGTCGCCGCGCCGAAGGCGTAGGTCGCGGTGCCCTGCATGTCGCCGAAGCGGTCCCGGAAGCCGAGCACCAGGTCGCCGTCGTCGGCGATCTCGATGTTGGACAGGATCGGCTGCGGCGCGCTCACGAAGGAGTGCGACTCACGGCCGGGGACCCGCTGGTTCCAGGCCTCCCAGTCCGCGCTCATCACCTGGCCGACGGTGGTCGCGTCGGTGCACCGGTAGGGCGCCGGGTTGGGCACCGGGTTCGGCAGGAAGCGGTAGGCGCAGCCGCGCGGGTAGTTCATCGCGGTGCCGAACAGGTGGGTGAACGTCCCGGCCTTGAACTCGTAGACGTGCGAGGTCACCTTCGACGGGTCGCCCCAGAGGGCGGTGCCGGTCACGGTGTTCTCCGCGCCGCACACCCCGCCGACCAGCACGCGCTTGCCGCGCACGCCAATGCCGTACGGGTGCCAGTCGCCGGCGCAGTCGGCCGGCCGCGGCACGGGGTACGCGGTGGCGGGGCCCGCCGTGACGGCGTCGCCGGCGCCCTGGAGGGGCACGGCGTAGAGGCTGGAGTCGTCGAGGTCGACGGCGTAGAGCGTTTTGCCGTCGCCGGAGACGTCGACGTCGCCGATGCCCTCGCGGCCGACCTTGCCGTAGACCGCGTCGTCGTGCAGCCAGTTGTCGGCCGGGTTGTGCGCGGTGAGCGTGCCCGGCAGGGTGACGAAGGGCGTCACCGCGTCGCTGCCGCGGTTGTAGCGGAAGATCGTGTTGGTGTTGCCGGCCGCCTTGTACGCCGTGTGCCGCTTGACCAGCGTGCCCAGGTAGGTGTTGCCGGTGCGGTCGACGCCGATGCCGAACACGGACTGCTGCGCCGTGTTGTCGGTGAGGTCGGTGACCGTGCCGCCCGGGGTGGCGTTCGAGAAGTCCCCGGCGAAGCTCACCAGCCCCTTGAAGCCGGTCGCGTCGCCCTTGGCGAGGTTGCAGGTGACCAGCTCCGGGTTGGCCTGGCAGTACGCGTCCGGCTCCCAGAAACCGGTCGTGTACGTGACGTCCGTACCGCCCCGGACGTCGACGAAACCGACGTTCGCGCGGATGACGTCGGGGCCGGAGCCGAGGCCCGCGACGGCCTCGGACAGGTTGTCCGGGTCCGGGTTCGCGACCCTGACCCGGTATCTGCCGCCGGTGAGCGGCGAGGACGCCGCGTCGAACACGACGGTGCCGTCCGCGCCGGTCGTCCCCGGCAGCACGGTGCCCGCGTCGTCGGTCAGCGTGACCCGTACACCGGCCAGCCCCGGCTCCAGCACCCTGTCGTACGCGCCGTCCGCGTCCACCTCGGTGACGACGCGCACGGTCACCCTGCCGTCGCCGGTGCCCGCGGGTCGCGCGTGCGCCGCCGCCGGGGGCAGACCGCCGGCGAGCGCGCCCGCCGACAGCAGCGCCAGACTGATCCCGCCCAGCCCGGTCGCCCTCCAGTTACTGCGCAGCCTTCGGTCCGGTCTTCTGTGCAGCCTTCGGTGCAGCACTCTTTCCTCGTCTCGTACGGCCGGCCCCCACGGGTCATGTATAGAAGAGGTAAAGGTGTACTAATCGGACGATCGCGATTAATCAGGCGGATGGATGATCACGAACGCCGCCGTCCTACTCCGCCTGAAGTACCAGCAGCGCCAGGTCGTCCTCCGGGGGCAGCTCCCCGAAGTCGTGCACCAGCCCCCGGATCCGCTCCGCGATCAGCTCCGCGTCGAGCCCGGCGCAGCCCGCCAGCGCGGTGGCGAGACCGTCCTCGTCGTCGAACTGCCGCAGGCCCGAACGCCGTTCCGTCACCCCGTCGGTGACGCACAGCAGGCTGTCGCCGGGCCGCAGCTCCAGGCTGTCGCAGGTGTACGTGACGTCCTCGATGACCCCGAGGAGCGTCTGCGGGTGCGCGGCCGTGGCGACCGAGCCGTCCGGTCCGAGCAGCAGCGGCAGCGGGTGGCCGGCGGAGGCGAGGGTGCAGCGGACGCCGCCCTCGAAGGGGGCCAGTTCGCCGTAGAGGAGGGAGAGGAAGCGGGTCTGCGGGCCGTCGGCCGGGCCGGCGGGGCCGACGAAGGCGCGGGCGGCGGCGTCGGCGGCCTCGGTCGCGTCGTCGAGGAGGAGGTGGTTGAGGCGGTCCAGGACGTCGGCGACGCCGTAGCCCTCGCGGGCCAGCAGCCGCAGCCAGGGCCGGGCGAGACCGATGACGACGGCCGCCTCCGGACCCTTGCCCTGCACGTCCCCGATCGCGAAGCACCAGCGGCCGTCGCCCGCCGGGAACAGGTCGTAGAAGTCGCCGCTCGGCCCGCCCTGCTCACGTGGCTCGTGGACGAGGGCGCTGCGCACCCCGGGGATCTGCGCGACCGCGCCGGGCAGCAGCCCGCGCTGGAGTACGGCGCTGATCGTGACCTGGCGGGCGTACTGGCGGGCCGCGCCGATGGCCAGCGCCACCCGGCGGCCCAGATCCTCCACGAGCCCGGTGACCTCGTCGGGGAAGGCCCGCAGCCCGGCCCGCCCGATGACCAGCGTGCCCAGCGGCCGGCCCCCGGCGATCAGCCGGTAGGCGAGGGCCGCACCCCGCGCCCCGAGCACCGCGCAGGGCCAGGGGAACGGCTCGGGCCCGGAGTGCGGACCATGCAGGCCGTGCATGCCGTGCATGCCGTGCAGCCCCTGCACCCCGTGCGGACCGCCGTCCGACGGATACAACGGATACGACGAACCCGGCGGACCCGGCGGTCCGGGCGGATCCTTCTCCAGCGCCCGGCGCAGCTCCTCGATGCGGTTCTCGCTGCTGTGCAGGACCCGGGCCAGCCGCGGCCCCGGCCCACCGGCCCACTCACCGCGCCCGCTGACCTCGTCCTCCAGCCACACCGCGCACCAGTCGGCGAGCCGCGGCACCAGCAACTGGCCGGTCAGCGCGGCCACCAGATCCTCGTCCAACTGCCCGGCGAGCAGATCGGAGGCCTCGGCGAGGAAGGACAGGGCACCCCGGTCGAGCCACTCCTGCGGCTCGGGGGCGAGGGCTTCGAGGAGACCGGGGGCGGGGCCCGAGAGATCGGAGGGGTTCAAGCTGTCCGACGGGTTCAAGTGGCCCGAGGTGTCCGGGTGTTCGGGCCCGTCGCCAAGGTCGTCGTCGCAGGGCTCGGCGGTCGCCGGCAGGCGCGCCCAGACCGTCTTCGTGCCCCTGCGGTACGTCACCCCCCAGGCGTCGGCGAGCCCGGCGACCATCCGCAGCCCGCGCCCGTACTCCGGTGTCTCGTAGGGCGCTTCGGGGGTGCCGTCGCGCGGGGCGCGGGAGGGGTGGTGGTCGCAGACCTCGACGACGACCGCGAGCCGGCCGCCGGGCTGCCCGGGCTCCTCCTCCAGCCGGCACCCCAGCTCGACATCGGTGCCGGCGTGCACGACGGCGTTGGTGACCAGCTCGCTGACGACGAGCGTCGCGTCCTGCGTGAGGCGCTCGCCGAGGGTCTCCGCACCGGGCAGCGGCAGCCCTGCCCACTCCGTCAGCGCGGCGCGGACCAGGTCGCGGGCCGCGCCGGGCGCGAGGGGGCTGCCGGCCAGCTTCGCGCTCGCGCACGGGAGCCCGCCCGGGCGCGCGGGCGCACCACCGGCCCGGGAGGCGGTCTCCCGTTGCGTCGGAATGACCCCCATGCGCAGCTCCCCGGACGGTTCGGATGCCCACAGGGTGACAGACCGATCCCGTCCATGAGCGCTGGGTTACCGAACTGGCCCGCGAAGGGCGCGAACCGTGCTACGCGGGGGTGCGCGCGTGTACGGGTGTGCCCGATGACGCGCGTTTGAGGGACGCGATCCGAACATCCGACCCTCCGGACGCCCGGCGCGGGCCTACACCCGTGTGGCCCCCGCGCGCCCCCGCTACGCCTCGCGCGCTCCCGCGTACATCTCGTCGATGAGGTGCTTGTACTCACGCTCCACGACCGGCCGCTTCAGCTTCAGGCTCGGGGTGATCTCGCCGTGCTCGACGTCGAGGTCGCGGGGCAGCAGCCGGAACTTCTTGATGGTCTGCCAGCGCTGGAGGCCCGCGTTGAGCTGCTTGACGTAGCCGTCGATCAGCTCGACGGTCGCGGGCGCGGCGACGACGTCCGCGTACGACTTGTCGGCGAGGCCGTTCTCCTTCGCCCAGTCGAGGATCGACGGCTCGTCCAGCGCGATGAGCGCCGTGCAGAAGTTCCGGTCGGCGCCGTGCACGAGGATGTTGGAGACGTACGGGCACACCGCCTTGAACTGTCCCTCGACCTCGGCGGGCGCGATGTACTTGCCGCCGGACGTTTTGATCAGGTCCTTCTTGCGGTCGGTGATGCGCAGATAGCCGTCGGGGGACAGCTCGCCGATGTCGCCGGTGTGGAACCAGCCGTCGGCCTCCAGGACCTCGGCGGTCTTCTCGGGCAGCCCGTGATAGCCCTCCATGATGCCGGGGCCGCGCAGCAGGATCTCGCCGTCGTCGGCGATGCGCACCTCCGTGCCGGGCAGCGGCTTGCCGACGGTGCCGGTGCGGTAGGCCTCACCGGGGTTGACGAAGGAGGCGGCGGAGGACTCGGTGAGGCCGTAGCCCTCGAGGATGTGGATGCCGACGCCGGAGAAGAAGTAGCCGATCTCCGGGGCGAGCGCCGCGCTGCCGGAGACGGCCGCGCGCAGGTTCCCGCCGAACGCCTCGCGGATCTTGGCGTAGACGAGCGCGTCGGCGACCTTGTGCTTCGCGGTGAGACCGAAGGACGCGGAGGCCGTCCCGGTGCGCCGGAAGGTGTCCTGCGCCTCCTTGGCGTACTCCCGGGCGACCTCGGAGGCCCACTGGAAGATCTTGTACTTGGCCCCGCCGCCCGCGCGGGCCCTGGTGGCGACCCCGTTGTAGACCTTCTCGAAGATGCGCGGCACGGCCGCCATGTACGTCGGCCGGACGACCGGCAGATTCTCGATGATCTTGTCGACCCGGCCGTCGACGGCGGTGACGTGCCCGACCTCGATCTGGCCCGAGGTGAGGACCTTGCCGAAGACGTGCGCGAGCGGCAGCCACAGGTACTGCACGTCCTCGGCGCTGATCAGGCCGGTCGCGGCGATCGCCTTCGCCATGTACGACCAGTTGTCGTGCGGGAGGCGCACGCCCTTGGGGCGGCCGGTGGTGCCGGAGGTGTAGATGAGGGTGGCGAGCTGGTCCCTGGTGATCGCGCCGACCCGCTCCTTGATCAGCTCGGCGTCCTTCTCCAGCCGGGCCGCGCCGCGCTTCTCCAGCTCGTCGAGGGTGAGGATCCAGTCCTCGCCGGTGTCCACCCCTGCCGGGTCGATCACGATCACATGGGTGAGGGCGGGCAGGTCGGCGCGCTTCTCGACCGCCTTGGCGAGCTGGGCGGCGTCCTCGGCGATCAGGATGCGGCTCTCGGAGTCCGAGAGGATGAACGCCGACTCGTCCGCGTTGGTCTGCGGGTAGACGGTGGTCGTGGCGGCCCCGGCGCACATGATGCCGAGGTCGGCGAGGATCCACTCCAGCCGGGTGGCGGAGGCGAGCGCGACGCGCTGTTCCGGCTCCACGCCCAGCTCGATGAGGCCGGCCGCGATCGCGTAGACCCGCTCGGCGGCCTGCGCCCAGCTCAGCGACTTCCATTCGTCGGGGCCCTGGCCGGACGCGGCCGGCACCGGGTACCGGTACGCCTCCGCGTCGGGCGTGGCCGCCACGCGCTCCAGGAAGAGGCCCGCGACGGACGGCGGACGGTTCTCGATCAGGGTCTGTGTGTCGCTCACGACATCCTCCGGGCCCGCGGCGATGCGGCTGGCTTGTTTAACTCATGAGTAACTATCCGGGCTGGGTTCAGGTTAGAGGGCGACCGCCCGGGGCGTAAGGGGCGACAGAGGGTCACTTTCACCTGAACACAGGCACAGTTCACCTGAACACAAGCACGGGGTCCGGCACGCCGCAGCGCGCCGGACCCCGTGAACCTGCGGTCGTCCCGACTCGGACCGGTGTCCGCCCCGGCTACTTCTTGCCCTTGCCCGAGCCCGCGTTCTCGTCGCTGCTCAGGACGGCGATGAAGGCCTCCTGCGGAACCTCCACGGAACCGACCATCTTCATCCGCTTCTTGCCTTCCTTCTGCTTCTCCAGCAGCTTCCGCTTCCGGGAGATGTCACCGCCGTAGCACTTGGCGAGGACGTCCTTGCGGATGGCGCGGATGGTCTCGCGGGCGATGACCCGCGACCCGATGGCCGCCTGGATCGGCACCTCGAAGGCCTGCCGCGGGATCAGCTCGCGCAGCTTGGCGACGAGCCGCACACCGTAGGCGTACGCCGCGTCCTTGTGGGTGACGGCGGAGAACGCGTCGACCTTGTCGCCGTGCAGCAGGATGTCGACCTTGACCAGGCTGGAGGCCTGCTCGCCGGTGGGCTCGTAGTCCAGCGAGGCGTAGCCGCGGGTCTTGGACTTGAGCTGGTCGAAGAAGTCGAAGACGATCTCCGCGAGCGGCAGCGTGTAGCGGATCTCGACCCGGTCCTCGGACAGGTAGTCCATGCCGAGCAGGGTGCCGCGCCGGGTCTGGCACAGCTCCATGATCGACCCGATGAACTCGGAGGGCGCGAGGATCGTGGCGCGTACGACGGGCTCGTACACGTCGTCGATCTTCCCCTCGGGGAACTCGCTCGGGTTGGTCACCGTGTGCTCCGAGCCGTCCTCCATGACGACGCGGTAGACCACGTTGGGCGCGGTGGCGATCAGGTCGAGCCCGAACTCGCGCTCCAGCCGCTCCCGGATCACGTCGAGGTGCAGCAGGCCGAGGAAGCCGACGCGGAAACCGAAGCCGAGGGCGGCGGAGGTCTCCGGCTCGTAGACCAGCGCCGCGTCGTTGAGCTGGAGCTTGTCGAGGGCGTCGCGCAGCTCGGGGTAGTCGGAGCCGTCCAGCGGATACAGGCCCGAGAAGACCATCGGCTTGGGGTCCTTGTACCCGCCGAGCGCCTCGGTCGCGCCCTTGTGCAGGGTGGTGATGGTGTCACCGACCTTGGACTGACGGACGTCCTTCACACCGGTGATCAGATAACCGACCTCGCCGACCCCGAGGCCGTCGGCCGCCTTCATCTCGGGGGACGAGACACCGATCTCCAGCAGCTCGTGCGTGGCCCCGGTGGACATCATCCGGATCCGCTCGCGCTTGTTGAGCTGCCCGTCGATGACACGCACGTACGTCACGACACCGCGATACGAGTCGTACACCGAGTCGAAGATCATGGCCCGCGCGGGAGCGTCGTGGACGCCGACCGGGGCGGGGACCTCGGCGACGACCTTGTCGAGCAGCGCCTCGACGCCCAGACCCGTCTTCGCGGAGACCTTGAGGACGTCCTCGGGGTCGCAGCCGATGAGGTTGGCGAGCTCCTCGGAGAACTTCTCCGGCTGCGCGGCCGGCAGGTCGATCTTGTTCAGTACGGGGATGATCTTGAGGTCGTTCTCCATCGCCAGGTAGAGGTTGGCGAGGGTCTGCGCCTCGATGCCCTGAGCCGCGTCGACGAGCAGGACGGTCCCCTCGCAGGCCGCGAGCGACCGCGAGACCTCGTACGTGAAGTCGACGTGCCCCGGGGTGTCGATCATGTTGAGGATGTGCGTGTTGCCGGGCTCGTGGGTCGGAGCCCAGGGCAGCCGCACGGCCTGGGACTTGATCGTGATGCCGCGCTCGCGCTCGATGTCCATCCGGTCGAGATACTGAGCACGCATCTGCCGCTGGTCGACCACGCCGGTGAGCTGGAGCATGCGGTCGGCGAGCGTGGACTTGCCGTGGTCGATGTGCGCGATGATGCAGAAATTGCGGATCTGAGCCGAGGGGGTACGGCTCGGCTCGGGCACATTCTTAGGGGTCGCGGGCACGCAGGGTCCTGATTCTTGAGATATCCGCAGGGTCAGCGGCTCGGGTCGGATCGATACGTAGGCTCCATGGTCCCACGGGCGGCGACCGGGGACCGGTTTGGGCCACTCGCCGGGCCGCTGGTAGTCTGGCTAGCTGTGTCTCGTGCCCTCTCAGCGTGAGGCACATCGGAAACCTGAAATAGAAGAGGCTTACTTCGTGGCGAACATCAAGTCCCAGATCAAGCGGAACAAGACCAACGAGAAGGCTCGGCTGCGCAACAAGGCCGTCAAGTCGTCTCTGAAGACCGCGGTCCGCAAGGCCCGTGAGGCCGCTGCCGCGGGTGACGTCGAGAAGGCCACCGAGTACCAGCGCGCTGCCGCGCGTCAGCTCGACAAGGCCGTCTCGAAGGGCGTCATCCACAAGAACCAGGCCGCCAACAAGAAGTCGGCGCTTGCTTCCAAGGTCGAGTCCCTCAAGGGCTGAGCTCTTCGCCGAGTTCTTCGGTGAGTTCTTCAACTGATCTGAACTGATCTGATCGCCGGAGGGGTCCAGCGGGCCCTCTCTCTCCGCTCCCGTCCGGCACCCTCGAGCCTGTGCGCGACTGCGTTCGCCACGCGGGTACGGGCTCACACCAGCTTGATCAGCGTGAACCGGAGGCCCCGGTGCCGCCCTTCCCAAGGGCGACACCGGGGCCTCCGGCATGCTCCGGATGCCCTGATGGGTTGCGCGGGCTCACGCCCAGAACTCGTTGGCCTTGTCGATGTCCGCGACGCACTCGTCGAGGTCGGTCATCTTGTCTCCGACGATCCGGAACACGATGCCGCCCGTGTCGTCGATGTGCTTGCCGTTGCGGTCGGCGACGAAGCGGTGCAGGGAGACCGCGTGCCCGCGGCCGTCGACGAGTACGTTCTGCAACTCGACGCGCATCGAGCCGCCCGTCTCCGAGAAGAGCCGACCGTACATGTCGATGATGGCGTCGAGGCCCTTGAAGTCCCCGGAGAGCGAGTGCGAACCGGGCACGTGGTGCGTACAGTCCCCCGTCATCATTCCGCGCAGAGTGTCCATGTCTCCGCGCGTGAAGGCCTCGTATCCCTTACGGACGAGCAGTGCGTGCGGGTGTTCAGCCATGTCGATCGCCACCTTTCGCATGCGTCGGCCCTGTGCGGCCGCTAGGACCGATTCTCCTCCCCGACGGGGGAACGGCGACTGGATCACCCCCTCCCAAGGGCGACTGGACCAACCCCCCAGGGGCGACCGGATCACCTCGCAGGAGGGCACCAGGGGGGCACCTTCGGAAACCCTGGGGAAGCCCGCCCTGATGGCCCGGGGTAAACCTGCCCTGAAGGGTTGTCCGGGGAGAGCCCCGGGGAGGCCTGCCCTGAGAAGGGTTGCCCCGGAAAAGCCCCGGCGAGGCCCGCCCAGCCAGCGCCGGGAAGGCCCCCACCCTGGGAAGCCCGAAGAGCCCCGGAGAGCCCCGGGAAGGCCCGCCCTGAAGGGTTGCCCCGGAAAAGCCCCAGGGAGGCCCGCCCTGAGAAGGCTTGCCCTGGAAAAGCCCCGGGGAGGCCGCGCCCCGCCCGCGCCGGGAAGCCCCCGCCTTGGGAAGCCCCGCCGAGCCCCGAGCCCCGAGTGCCGAGCCCGGGCCCGGGCCCGGGCCCGGGCCCGGGCCCCGAGAAGGGTTGCTGTCGGGCTGCTGCCGGGCGGCCCTCGGGTTGCTATCCGCGGCCCCCGGAGCGGGCCGCCCGTGCGACCGCCACGACGGCCTTCTCGAGGGCGTACTCGGGGTCGTCGCCCCCGCCCTTCACTCCGGCGTCCGCCTCGGCGACGGCCCGCAGCGCGACGGAGACGCCGTCCGGCGTCCACCCCCGCATCTGCTGCCGCACCCGGTCGATCTTCCACGGCGGCATGCCCAGCTCCCGCGCGAGGTCGGCCGGCCGGCCGCCGCGCGCGGAGGACAGCTTGCCGATGGCCCGTACGCCCTGGGCGAGCGCGCTGGTGATCAGCACCGGCGCGACGCCGGTGGCCAGCGACCAGCGCAGCGCCTCCAGCGCCTCCGCAGCGCGCCCCTCCACCGCCCGGTCGGCGACGGTGAAGCTCGACGCCTCGGCCCGCCCCGTGTAGTACCGCCCGACGACCGCCTCGTCGATGGTCCCTTCAACGTCGGCGACCAACTGGGTCACCGCCGACGCCAGCTCCCGCAGATCGCTGCCGATGGCGTCGACGAGCGCCTGGCAGGCCTCGGGCGTCGCGGACCGCCCGGTCGCCCGGAACTCCTGTCTCGTGAAAGCCAGCCGATCGGCCGGCTTGGTCATCTTCGGGCACGCCACCTCGCGCGCCCCCGCCTTGCGTGCCGCGTCCAGCAGCGCCTTGCCCTTGACCCCGCCGGCGTGCAGCAGCACGAGCGTGATCTCCTCGGCGGGCGCCCCGAGATACGCCTTGACGTCCTTGATCGTGTCGGCGGACAGGTCATGCGCGTTGCGTACGACCACGACCTTGCGCTCCGCGAAGAGCGACGGGCTGGTCAGCTCGGCGAGCGTGCCGGGCTGCAACTGGTCCGAGGTCAGGTCACGTACGTCCGTGTCGGCGTCGGTGGCCCGGGCGGCGGCCACCACCTCCTGCACGGCACGGTCGAGCAGGAGGTCCTCCTGGCCCACGGCAAGCGTCACCGGGGCGAGAGGGTCGTCATTCGCAGTCTTCCTGGCCATTGCGCCAAGCATGGCACGGCCCACTGACAACGCGGCCCCGAGCGGCCCGCTGCCCTACGGCTCCTCCCGCCAGCCCTCCCACTCGCCCGCGAACGCGTCCAGCGCCGCCGCGTCCAGCCGCTCGTCCTCGTCGCGCACCAGGACGAGCCACTGCGCGTCCTCCGCGTCGTCCTCCCCGGCCAACGCGTCCCGGACGATCTGCGGCTCCTCGCGCACGCCGAAGCGCTCACCGAGCTCCTGCGCCGCCTCCTCCGCCGCATCGCGATCGGGCAGCACCAGCACATGTCTCACATCACTCACGGGACCATTTTCAGGCACCCGCGAGGGCGGCGGGCCGCCGGGTCAGCCCGTGGGGCCACTCTTGGGGACGATCTGCACGTCCAACTCGATACGAATACTGGGCCCGACCACCGCGATGCCCCGCGCCAGCATCGACTGCCAACTGACGGTGAAGTCGTCCCGGTGCAGTTCGGTCCGCGCCCGGCAGGCCGCCCGCACCTCGCCGCCCATGCCGTTGCCGATCCCGAGATACTCGGTGTCCAGCGTCACCGTCCGCGTCACACCGTGCAGCGACAGCGCCCCGGTGACGGCCCACCGGCTGCCGCCCTTGTGCACGAACCGCTCGCTGTAGAACTCCAGCGTCGGAAACCGCCCGACGTCCAGGAAGTCCGGCGACCGCAGATGGTCGTCCCGCATCCCGACGTTCGTGTCGATGGACGCCGCGTCGATCACCACATGCATCGCCGACTGCTCCACCCGCTCGGCGATCCGCACCGCCCCCGCGAACGAGTTGAACCGCCCGTGGACCCGGGCGAGCCCGATGTGCCGCGCGGTGAACCCGATCGAGGAATGCGTCTGCTCGATCTCCCAGTCCCCCGGCGCCGGCAGCTCCGGCGGCCGCGCGACCTGGAGCGTCACATCACCGAGCGAGGCCAGCGCGTTCTCCCCGACCGTCGCGGTCACCCGGTAGGGCGTGTACCCCTCGGCGGACACCGCGAGCCGGTACTCCCCCGCCGGCACCGTCGTCATGAACGCCCCGAAGGGATCCGTGCCGCCGCTGACGACCTTGCGCCCCCGCGCGTCGCTCACCGCGAACTCCGCGTGCGGCACCGGCTCCTTGACCGGATCGAGCACCCGGCAGCTCAACACTCCGGCGTTCGCCGGGGTATGGACGGCAGCGAGGGGACTCGTCCGCTGCACCCGGTTCGTACGGTTTTCCAGCCAACGACCCAACATCCACGACACCCCTGTGCGACTTGACACCACCTGCTGCCGAAGAAGCATTCGATCACCGATGCGGCATTCGAGGCAAGACAAGCCCACATCACGGGAAACCAGCAGATGTGCTTGTACTACGCACGAGTAGCCCCGTGTGCCCGAAATCCACCCTTCCGATCACCACCCCCGCCTCACCACTTGTACCCGGCCCGCACCATCGACACCCCCTCCAACTCATCCCCCACCCCTGCCACGAGCCCACCATCCCCTCATGACCTCGTGACCTCATGACCTCGTGACCTCGTGACCTCATGACCTCGTGACCTCGTGACCTCGTGACCTCGTGACCTCAGTCTCGTGCCACTCGTACCTCCCCGCCCGCGCCCGAGACGACCGCCAACACCCCGTCCCGGTCCGTCCGCAGTACCGTCGCCCCTCCCGCGCGCAGCGCCGCGACCGTGCTGGGTGCGGGATGCCCGTACGGGTTGTCCGCGCCGCACGAGATCAACGCCAGCCGTGGCGCCACCACGCGTATGAGCCCCGGGTCCTGATAGGCCGACCCATGATGCGCCACCTTGAGGACGTCCACTCCACGCAGCGACGCGGCCGCCGGGGAACGCAACAGGGCTTGCTGGGCCGGGGGTTCGAGGTCGCCGAGCAGCAGCATCCGCAGCCCGGCCGACCGCACGAGCAGCGTCACGCTCGCGTCGTTCGGCCCGTCCGGTTCCGGCGCGGGGCGCGGTGGCGGCCACAGCACCTCCCAGTCGAGAGCACCGACCCGCCGCCGCTCCCCGGCCACGGCACGCATCACGGGAACGCCCCGCGCCTGGGCCTCCTTGCGTACGAACTCCACCTGGTCCACCGGCTCCTCGAACCCCGTCGTCTCGATCGCCCCCACCTCTCGTCCCCGCAGCACCCCCGGCAGTCCGGCCACGTGGTCGGCGTGGAAGTGGGTGAGCACGACGAGCGGCACCCGGGTGATGCCGAGCGCGCGCAGGCAACGGTCGACCGGCGTCGGATCCGGCCCGGCGTCCACCACCACGCCGGTTCCCTCACCAGCCGCGAGGACGGTCGCGTCGCCCTGCCCCACATCGCACATCGCCAGCCGCCACCCTGGCGGCGGCCAGCCTGTGAGCACCCGAGTCAGCGGCGGCGGCTGCACCACCGCCAGCAGAAGCAGCACCCCGCAGACCCCGCACAGCCACGGATGCCTCAACAAGCGCCGCCCGAGCAGCACGACCCCGGCTGTGACAAGGGCGAGCAACAGCGCCCCACCCCAACTCCCGGGCCAGTCCACTCCCCCGCCAGGCAGCGCCGCC
This sequence comes from Streptomyces sp. yr375, assembly GCF_900110755.1. Classification (GTDB taxonomy): domain Bacteria; phylum Actinomycetota; class Actinomycetes; order Streptomycetales; family Streptomycetaceae; genus Streptomyces. The sequence continues at coordinate 49,220 of NZ_FOFF01000022.1, read as the reverse complement.
CCGGTCCGCGCCACGCCCGCGATCCACCCGGCCGGCCAACTCGCGCACCACGCCAGCGCCTTGGCCACCGGCATCGCCACGGGCGCCGTCGCCAGCACCGCGAAACCCAGCACCGTCGCCGGCGCGACCGCGAACTCCACAAGCAGATTGCAGGGCACCGCCACCAGACTCACCCGCGCCGACAGCACGGCGACGACCGGCGCACACAGCGCCTGCGCGGCTCCCGCCGCCGCCAACGCCTCCGCGAGCCGCGGCGGCACCCGGCGCCTTCGCAGCGCGGCACTCCAACGCGGCGCCAGCGTCAGCAGGGCCCCGGTGGCCAGGACGGACAGCAGGAACCCGTAACTCCGGGCCAGCCACGGGTCGTACAGCACGAGCAGCAGCACCGCTGTCGCCAGCGCCGGGATGAGGGATCTGCGGCGGCCGGTCGCCAGGGCGAGCAGCACGATCGCTCCACAGGCCGCGGCGCGCAGCACACTCGGGTCGGGCCGGCACACCACCACGAATCCGAGCGTGAGCGCTCCGCCGAGCAGCGCGGTCGCTCGCAGGGGGACGCCGAGACGGGGTGCCAGGCCGCGGCGCTCGACATGCTGGGCCAGCCCGGGCGGGCCCAGGAGCAGGGCGAGGATGATCGTGAGGTTGCTCCCGGAAACGGCGAGGGTGTGTGCGAGATCCGTCTCCTTGAAGGCCTCGTCCAGCTCGGGCGTGATCCGCGAGGTGTCCCCGACGACCAGCCCCGGCAACAGCGCCCTGGCATCCGCCGACAGTCCGTCGGTGGCCGCCCGCAGTCCGGTCCGCAACCGCCCCGCCAACCGCTGCGCAGCCGACGGTTCCCGCACGACCGACGGCACCGCGCGATCCCGCACCCGCAACACAGCCGCGATCCGGTCCCCACCGGCCAACGCAGGCACCAACCGCCCGCTCACCCGCACCCGAGCCGACGGCAACAACCCCAGCCACGCCCCGCCCCCGAACGGCTCCCGCTTCCTCCCGCTGAGCGCCGCACGCCGCCCACCCGCGCCCCCGCTCGACCCGACGTCCACGACCACCAGCACCGGGGTGCGCGTGGCCACCGCCGTCCCGGTCGTCCCCGTGGTCCCGGCCGCCCCTACGACACTTCGCACCTCCGCGTTGATCAGGACGGAGTCCGGGGTCACGTGGTCGCCTCTGACACGGGGCCGGGTGAGCCGCGGGTCGGAGGTGATCTCGACCTCGGCGGTGACGTTCGCGTACTCCCGTGCCAACGTCGGCACCGGCCCCCGACGCAGATCGGCCCCGTGCAACCCGGCCGACGCGGCAGCCGCGGCCACACAGAGCAACGAGGCGGCGACGGTGACACGGGCCCAGACCTTCCGGCCACCACCGGGCGGAACGCCGGGCCGATCACCGGGCCGATCACCGAAAGACCGCAAGCCGCCCATGCCACGCCCCACGATCAGCAGAGCACCGGCGGTCATCAGGCAGACGATCACGATGCCGCCGACCAGCCCCGGCGGCGCGTCCAACGTCAGCGCCGCCGTCGCCCAGGCCGCGAGCGCGGGCAGTACGAGCCGTAGGTCCACCGGCCCTTCCTGACGCGGGTTCGCATCCCCCAGACGCCTCCCGGAAGCCGCGTGCACGGCTTGCCGGACACCGGAACCAGACGCGGCCCGAACATCGACGGCCGCAGCGTGTTCGCTGCCCCCGCTCCTCATGGCCGCACGAGGTTCCGCAGGTCGGCGAAGCGCCGCTCGCCGATGCCGTTGACCTCGCGCAGTTCGTCCACCGACCGGAAACCGCCGTGCTGCGCGCGGTAGTCGACGATGTGCTGCGCCAACACGGGCCCCACACCGGGCAAGGTGTCGAGTTGATCCACGGTGGCCGTGTTGAGAGACACAGGAACCGGCGGCCCAGCCCCCACGCCGGCACCGGCCGAACCCACTGTCCCCGTTCCCGCACCCGTACCAGCAGCCCCGCCCGGCGCGGGGCCGCCGACCACGACCTGCTCCCCGTCCACAAGGAAGCGGGCGCGATTGAGACCGTCGGTGTTGGTCCCCGGCCGCACTCCACCGGCCGCGCCCAACGCGTCGACCACCCGTGAACCAGCGGGAAGGCGGTGAATCCCGGGCTTCCGCACCTTGCCACTGACGTCCACCACGATCTCGGGCCCGGCGGTGCTCCCCATACCCGGCGGGCCGACGGAACCGGGGGGTTCGGCACCCCGGCTCTGCTCACCCGCTTCGAAAGGGGCCGCGGCTCGCACCACCTCAGGCGCCCGTACCGGCTGGGCCCGGCCGACCCAGAAGTGCTGTACGGCGAAGGCAGCGGCGGCGAGCAGCAGCACCGTGAGCGCGAGCACGCTCCTGCGTTCCAGGCCGCAGCGCGCCTGCAACCACACCGGCATCCGCTCCCGCAGAGCCAGCCCCGCCCGCTCCTGCCAGGCCCCGGCGGCACGAGCAGACTTCCCCTCACGATCCTCACCGAGGCCGTGGCCCGGGCCAAGTTCGAAGTCGCCATCGACGTCCACATCGACACCCACACCGACGTCGACCCGCCGCTCACCCGCCCCACCGACCCCACCACCCCCGTCACCCCCACCCGGCGGCCCCATCCCCAACTCCCGCCGCTCCCGGTCCCGTTCCCGCTCGTCCTCCCGTTCTCGTTCCCGCTCGGCGAACAACACCCGCGCCCGACGACGGACTTCCTCCGCCGAGGCATGCCGGTGTCCGGCCCGGCCGGCGCCAGGTGGACGGAGACGGTGGGAGCGGCCGTCCGAGCCGGGAAACCGGCCGGGGCCGCTGGTCGCGTTCGTGCTGCGTGAGCGTGATCGAAGTGCCATGCGACGAGCATCGGACACTTCACCGAACCGCGATGATCTTGCTCAATTTCCGGGGATTACCGCCCAGTTGTGGATAACTCCGCCACCCACACGAGTGAGGGAACCCAGGATCCAACACCCGGAATCCAACACCCGGCACCCGGCACCCGCACCCGCACCCGCACCCGCACCCAAGAACCCCTCAGCGCGGCGAGACCACCACGCCCAGCAACCCCGGCCCGGTATGCGCCCCGATCACCGCACCGACCTCGCTCACATGCAGGTCGACGAGCCCCGGCACCCGTGACCGCAGACGATCCGCAAGGGCCGACGCCCGGTCGGGGGCGGCGAGATGGTGCACGGCGATGTCGACCGGCGCGCTGCCCGCCCGCTCGGCCACCAGCTCCTCCAGGCGGGCAATCGCCTTCGACGCCGTCCGCACCTTCTCCAGGAGGTCGATGCGCCCCCCGTCCAACTGAAGCAGCGGCTTCACCGCGAGCGCCGAGCCCAACAGGGCCTGGGCGGCGCCGATCCGGCCGCCGCGGCGCAGATAGTCCAGGGTGTCGACGTAGAAGTAGGCGGAGGTGCCCGCGGCCCGCTTCTCCGCCGCGGTGACCGCCTCGTCGACCGTGCCGCCCGTCTCGGCGGCCTCGGCAGCCGCGAGCGCGCAGAAGCCGAGCGCCATCGCGACCATGCCGGTGTCCACCACCCGCACCGGCACCGGCGCCTCACGCGCCGCGACGACCGCCGCGTCGTACGTGCCGGACAACTCGGCGGAGAGGTGGAGGGAGACGATGCCGGTGGCACCGGACTCGGCGACCTTGCGGTACGTCTCCGCGAAGAGCTGGGGGCTCGGCCGCGAGGTGGTGACGGGGCGTCGCTTCTGCAGTGCCTGGGCCAGGGACCGGGTCGAGATCTCGGTGCCCTCTTCAAGAGCCTCATCGCCGAGGACGACGGTCAGGGGCACCCTGGTGATGCCATGACGCTCCATCGTCCGCTGCGGCAAGTAGGCCGTTGAATCCGTGACGATCGCGACATGGCGGGACATGATCTGGAGGTTACCTGCCGTAGCCCCCGCGCGGCAGCCCGGCCCCTCACAGCCGGTCCGCCCTTGACCGAATCGAATACACCACCAGGCACCAGGCAGCGGGCTGACCCGCATACCTCAGGTAGTGCTCTCAGGCCGCCGCTTCTTCTGCCAAGGGTAGGTCGGTCGCGGTGCCGGCGGGGTGATGGCGGCCCGGCTCGGCTCGCCCGGGGTCTCCGGAGTGCGGGTACCGGGGGTCTCCGGCCAGGTCTGTCCGGTCGCCGCGCTGTCGGCGGCCGGTGCCTCGGGCCACGGAGGCGGTGTCCGGTCAGAGCCCGACGTGGACCCGGGCGTGGAATCCGCCGCGGAACCCGGCGTCGAGTCCGCCGTGGTCCAGTGCCGCAGGGCACCGGCCTCGACGTCTATCTGCGCGCTGAGGGTGTCGAGGTCGTCGGTGGCGAAGCGGTGGGCGCGGTCCCGGGCCGCCCAGCGCAGGGAGTCCGCCGAAGCCGTGATGCGCTCGGTGCGCTCCCGCAGCGAGGGCAGCCGCTCCGCGGCCTTCGCGCGGTTCGGCTCGGACTCCAGGCGCTTGAGTTCGTCGTCCAGTTCATGCCCGTGTGCGCTGAGCCGCTGGAACAGGGCGAGGGACTCCCTGAGGGATTCGTCCTCGGCGACGCCCGCGTGCAGCGCCTCCTGCGTGGCCCGCATCGACGTGCGCAGCTTGAGCCGCAACTGGGCGATCTCGCCGGCCGGTCCGGGCTGGGCGAAGGACTTGGCCCGCAGGGTGTGGTCCTCGACCGTGCGCCGGGCCTGGGTGATGGTGCGGTCGACGCCTCGCTTGGCGGCTCCGACCACCTTCACCGTGGCGTAGGCGCCGAGCGCCAGGAACAGCACGAAGAGCAGGGCGACGACTGTGATCACTGCTTCCACCAGCTCCTCCTTCGGCCCGCCACGACAGATCCGGCGCCGCACCCGGCACGCCTCACTTAAAACCGTAAACGACGCGGGCAGGCCCGGAGTTCCAGAAGAACCCCGAACCTGCCCGTAGGGGACTACCCGGAGCCGCTCTCACGGCCCCCGCCGATCATGCCGGAACGATGTTCACCAGCTTCGGCGCGCGCACGATCACCTTGCGGATCCCGGCCCCGCCCAGCGCGCTGACCACGGCCTCGTCGGCCAGCGCCACCTTCTCCAGCTCCTCGTCGGAGATGGCCGGGGACACCTCCAGGCGCGCCTTGACCTTGCCCTTGATCTGCACGACGCAGGTCACGCTCTCGTCCACGACGTACGCCGGGTCGGCGACCGGCAGGTCCTGGTGGACGACCGAGTCGGTGTGGCCCAGCTTGCGCCACAGTTCCTCGGCGATGTGCGGGGCCAGCGGGGCGACCAGCAGCACCAGGGCCTCGGCGACGGAGCGCGGCACCGCGCCGCCCACCTTGGTCAGGTGGTTGTTCAGCTCGGTGATCTTGGCGATGGCGGTGTTGAAGCGCAGGCCCTCCAGGTCCTGGCGCACCCCGTCGATCGCCTTGTGCAGGGCGCGCAGGGTGGCCACGTCGATGTCGGCGTCCTCGACGTCGACCACGGTCACCTCGCCGGTGGCCTCGTCGACGACGATGCGCCACAGCCGCTGCAGCAGCCGGTACTGGCCCACCACCGCGCGCGTGTCCCAGGGCCGCGAGACGTCCAGCGGGCCCATCGCCATCTCGTACAGGCGCAGCGTGTCCGCCCCGTACTCGGCGCAGATCTCGTCCGGAGTGACCGCGTTCTTCAGGGACTTGCCCATCTTGCCCAGCAGCCGGGAGACCTTCTCGCCCTGGTAGAAGTACGCGCCGTCGCGCTCCTCGACCTCGGCGGCCGGCACCGCGATGCCACGGCTGTCACGGTAGACGTAGGCCTGGATCATGCCCTGGTTGAACAGCTTGTGGAACGGCTCCACGGAGGAGACGTGCCCCAGGTCGAACAGGACCTTGGACCAGAAGCGCGCGTACAGCAGGTGCAGCACGGCGTGCTCGGCGCCGCCGACGTACAGGTCGACGCCGCCGTGCGGCTGCCCCGCGCGCGGGCCCATCCAGTACTGCTCGATCTCCGGGTCGACCAGCTTCTCGCTGTTGTGCGGGTCCAGGTAGCGCAGCTCGTACCAGCAGGAACCGGCCCAGTTGGGCATGGTGTTGGTCTCGCGCCGGTACTTCTGCGGGCCGCGGCCGTCGCCCAGGTCCAGGGTGACGTGGACCCAGTCGCCGTTGCGGGACAGGGGCGTCTCCGGGGAGGTGTCCGCGTCGTCCGGGTCGAAGGTGCGCGGCGAGTAGTCCTCGACCTCCGGCAGCTCCAGCGGCAGCATCGACTCGGGCAGGGAGTGGGCGACGCCGTCCTCGTCGTAGACGATCGGGAAGGGCTCGCCCCAGTAGCGCTGGCGGCTGAACAGCCAGTCGCGCAGCCGGAAGTTGACGGTGCCCTCGCCGATGCCCTTGCGGGCCAGCCACTCGGTGATGCGGGCCTTGGCGTCGACGACGCTCATGCCGTCCAGGCTGATCTCGTCGTTCGACGAGTTGATGATCTTCGCGTCGTGGGCCCCGAAGGCGTTCTCCCACGTCGAGGTGTCAGTGCCGCGGCCGTCGGTCGGTTCGACGATGCAGTGGATCGGCAGCTCGAAGGCGCGCGCGAACTCGAAGTCGCGCTGGTCGCCGCACGGGACGGCCATGATCGCGCCGGTGCCGTACCCCATCAGGACGTAGTCGGAGATGAAGACGGGGATCTGGTCGCCGTTGACCGGGTTGGTCGCGTACACGCCGGTGAAGACGCCGGTCTTGTCCTTGGCCTCGGCCTGGCGCTCGACGTCGGACTTCGAGGCGGCCTGCGCGCGGTACGCGGCGACGGCCTCGGCCGGGGTCGCGTGGCCGCCGGTCCAGACGTCGTGCGCGCCCTCGGGCCAGGCGGCCGGGGTGAACTTGTCGACCAGCGGGTGTTCGGGCGCCAGCACCATGTAGCTCGCGCCGAACAGGGTGTCGGGGCGCGTCGTGAAAACCGTGATGCGCTCGCCGTCCACCGCGAAGTGGACGCGGGCGCCCTCGGAGCGGCCGATCCAGTTGCGCTGCTGCAGCTTGATGGCCTCGGGCCAGTCCAGCGCGTCCAGATCGTCCAGCAGGCGGTCCGCGTAGGCGGTGATGCGCATGTTCCACTGGCGCAGCTTGGCCTTGAAGACGGGGTAGTTGCCGCGCTCGGAGCGGCCGTCGGCGGTGACTTCCTCGTTGGCCAGCACGGTGCCCAGGCCGGGGCACCAGTTGACCGGCGCGTCGGAGGCGTAGGCCAGGCGGAACTCGCTCAGGACGTCGGCGCGCTCGGTGGCGGTCAGTTCGTGCCACGCGCGCGTGTGCCCCGGTACGGCGCGGTCACCGGACTCGAACTGGGCGACCAGCTCGGCGATCGGACGGGCCTTGTCCGCCTCGTCGTCGTACCAGGAGTTGAAGATCTGCAGGAAGATCCACTGGGTCCACTTGTAGTACTCCGGGTCGATCGTGGCGAACGACCGGCGCCTGTCGTGGCCCAGACCCAGCCGGCGGAGCTGGACCTTCATGTTCTCGATGTTGGCCTCGGTGGACACGCGCGGGTGTGTGCCGGTCTGCACGGCATACTGCTCGGCGGGCAGGCCGAACGCGTCGAAGCCCAGGGTGTGCAGGACGTTGTGGCCGGTCATCCGCTGGAAGCGCGCGAAGACGTCGGTCGCGATGTAGCCCAGAGGGTGGCCGACGTGCAGGCCCGCACCGGAGGGGTAGGGGAACATGTCCATGATGAACTTCTTGGGGCGGGCGACCAGCTCGGGGTCACCGGCCAGGTCACCCTTGGGGTTGGGGGCCGCGTACGTGCCCTCGGCGTCCCAGAAGTCCTGCCAGCGTGCTTCGATCTCGGCGGCCATGGCCGCCGTGTAGCGGTGCGGCGCTGCCTCCGCCGGGACAGCGGCGGCAGCGGGGTTCGTCTCGCTCATGGTCCTCAAAGCTCCATCGATCGTCTCTGCCAGCGGCTTGGCGTCCGGCCTGTCGTCCAGGAAACGAAAAATCCCCTCGCACAGGAGGGGACGCCGCGCCGATTCCGAACCGTCCGTTCACCGGCGGTCGGGACTGATCAGCGCGGCTCGCTAAGCAGAAGGCGTACAGCACGCATGGCGCTAGGGTACCGCAGGCCTTGAGCACGCCGCGACGCGCTTACGTATGCATGGTCGCGACAACGTTGCTGCGGCCAGAACGGGCCAACCGGAACTGAATAAAGGTCAAGAGTTACTTCGCGTAACAGTCACTAAGGGACATCACACCAGCCACTTTGTCGTTTCATAACAACGCAATAACTCAAACCTCGTACCCACCGGTATGGAGCCACTTAGAGTTCGGCAGCGGGACCGCTTTCCCGAAACTGCTCGGAGTTGCCCCCATGAACCCTCGTCGTAGTAACAGCTCGCTCCCCAAGCCCGGCCGGTCGGCCTATGGGGCGGCGACGGCTGCCGTCCTCCTCCTCATACCCGTGGTCGTGCTGGTCGGAGGCGACCAGTTCCAAGCCTTCCTGAACTTCGGCGCGGGTGTGCTGTCCCTCGTCTCGCTCAGTTGCTCGGTGATCTGGGGCCTGGTCGCACAGGACCGGATCTTCCTCAACACCCGCCAGCGGATCATCGGCCAAGCGGTGCACCGGACGACGGCGGTCGCCTCGATCGCGTTCCTGCTGCTGCACATCACCACGAAGATCGCGCTGGACCACACCAAGCTCATCGCCGCGATCATCCCGTTCTCCCTGGGCATCACCGGAACCGGCGGCCTCATCGGCCTCGGCTCCGTGGCCGGCCTGCTGATGATCTTCGTCGGCATCACGGGCGCCCTGCGCAGCAACTTCGCCGCGCCGGCCGAGGTCGCCGCCCGCTGGCGCGCCATGCACATGCTCGCCTACCCCGCCTGGTGCGCCGCACTCGTGCACGGCCTCTACGCGGGCCGCCAGGCCAAGCCGATCTTCACGATCCTGTACAGCCTGTGCCTGCTGGGCGTCATGGCCGCCCTCGCCCTGCGCGCCGCGCCGCGCCCGTTCAAGCGCCAGGTCGCCGACCGGTTCGGCGCGATCCTGGGCGGCGGCGAGGACCGGTCGGCCATGGACGGCCTCGAGGCGTCACGCGCGCGCGTGACGGAGACCGGATCGTCCGCGCTGCCCGGCTACGAGGGCCGCTCGGGCCGCTCGCCGCTGACCGACACGATGAGCTCCACGCGGATGGCGCCACCGTCGGCGTCGCCGCTGTACGACACCCCCGCCACCCCGGAGCCCGCCAACGGCTTCGCGGCCGCCTACCGGGCCGTCAACACGCCGCCGCGCGGCCCGCAGCAGCCCTTCGCGGCCGACCAGACCGCGCGGATGAACATGCAGTTCGACATGCAGGCCACGGAGGCGATCCAGCGGGTCGACACCGGCGGCAGCACCTCGGGCACCTGGCCGGTGCCGTCCCCGCCGCCGGTCGGCGAAGCGCCCCCGTCGGCCTACGACCCGCTCCAGGACACGGGATTCAACATCCCGGTCTATGGCAATTCGGGCAACCCGGGGTACGGCGGACGTGACGTGTACGACACGGGTGAGACGAACCCCGCCTACAACACGTACAACCAGAACGACACGTACAACAGCGGTCCCGCCAATGAACCATCGCCCGGCGCGTCCTTCGACGCACCGGGTTCGGGCGAACCTTGGAACACGCCTTCCGGAGGCTATAGGTGAACGAGGCCCTGCCCGACGTCCCAGAAGTCCGCGTGGTCGGCCTTCCGCAGCTCACGTCGGGCTTCGACCTTGTCGAGAGACTCGACCTGCCCATGCACCTGAAGGTGCACGGGCCGCTCGAACCCCTGGGCGGAGAGGCCCTCGCGAAGCTCTCCGAGAACATCAACCTGAAGGGCCGCGGCGGCGCGGGCTTCCCCTTCCACAAGAAGCTGCGCTCGGTCGCCGAGGCCGCGATCAAGCGCGGTGTACGGCCAGTTGTCGTCGTCAACGGCAGTGAGGACGAGCCGGCCTGCCGCAAGGACACGGTGCTCATCAACCGTGCCCCGCACCTCATCCTGGACGGCGCGCTGCTGGTCGCGGAGGCGCTGGGTGCCCGCACGCTCGTGGTGGGGGTCACCCGTGAATCGACCCAGCGCTCCATGGAGGCCGCGCTCGCCGAACGCGGCCTGAGCAACGGCCGCCGTTCGGCGCTGAAGGCGTTCGTGCAGCGCAACCCGATCCGCATGGTCACCGGCGCCGCCGCGTCGCTGATCCGCTCCATCGACGGCGGCCCGCCGATCCCGCCCGGCCGCAAGGTCAGCGCCTCGCAGAACGGCGTCGGCGGCGCGCCCACCCTGCTGTCCAACGCCGAGACGTTCGCCCAACTGGCCATCGCCGCCCGCATCGGCCCGGAGCGCTACGGCAACACCGGCCTCTACGACGAGCCGGGCACCGTCATGCTGACGGTCTCCGGCGCCGTCGCCCGCCCGATGGTGATCGAGGTCCCCACCGGCGTACCGCTGCGCTACGTCCTTCAGCTCGCCGGCGCCCCTCCGGTGCCCCAGGGCGTGCTGACGGGTGGTTACCACGGCAAGTGGATCGACGCGGCGACGGTCAACGAGGCGATCGTCTCCCGCAACTCGCTGGACGCGGTGGGCGGGGCACTCGGCGCCGGCGCGATCATGCCGATCAGTCAGGAGACCTGCCCGCTGGGCGAGTCGCTGCGGGTGGCGCAGTGGCTGGCCGACGAGAGCGCCGGCCAGTGCGGCCCCTGCTACCTCGGTCTGCCGGCCGCCGCGCGCGGCATGGAGGACATCCTCAACGGCGGCGGCCCGGCCGCCCTGGAGGCGCTCAAGCAGGTCGCCAAGAACGTCAAGCGGCGCGGCGCGTGCTCGCACCCGGACGGCTCCGCGATGTTCCTGGAGTCGACCGTCAAGGCGTTCACCGACGACCTGGCCGCCCATGTCCTCGGAAACGGCTGCGGACGGCCCGTGGAGGGCGTTCTGCCGCTCTTCGAGGCCGGTATGGCCCCGAAGGCCATCACGAGCGGCATCGAGCCGCAGGACAGCGGCTCGAGCCGTCAGAAGATCTTCGTCGACTGGACGCTGTGCCGTGGGCACGGTCTGTGCGCGGACATCCTCCCGGAGGTCTTCCAGCTCGGCGCGGACGGCTTCCCGACGGTGGCGCAGGCGAAGGTGCCGCAGAACGCGGAGGCGAAGGCGCTGCGCGCGGTGCGGCGCTGCCCGGCGCTGGCCCTGCGCGTCGAGGAGGACACGCGCGCGCAGGCACCCGCCCGCAACCTCCCGGTCGTCTCCCAGGGCCGCGGCCGCCGCGCCCTGGGCCGCTGAGCGAGTACGACGACGAGACGACGAAGGACGAGACGACGAGACGAAAGGGGCCGCCTGAGAACAGGCGGCCCGTTTTCCTTTGCCCAGCCCCCAGGAACGCAAAAAGATCCCGCCGGATCGAATCCGATCCGGCGGGATCTGCTGTGGAGCTAAGGAGAATTGAACTCCTGACCTCCTGCATGCCATGCAGGCGCTCTACCAACTGAGCTATAGCCCCTTGCGGTGTTCCACCGGGCTTCCCCGGCGGCGACGCCAACATTACCGGTCCCTGCCGTGGACCACCAAATCGTTTCCGCCATGCCCGATTTCACCCGATACGCAAGGTCAGGCGGTGACGAACGAATAGAACCGTTTGAGCGTGCAGTGCTCCTCGAGGAGCCGCCCGTAGATCGGCTCGCCCTCCAGTTCGCGGTACGTCTCGATCGGGTCGCCTTTTATGATCAGCGCCCGCGCGCATTCCTCGCACCAGTACTGGTAGTCGGGGTTGACCGGCTCCATGTCACGGACGATCGGGGTGCCGCTGCCGCACCAGTCGCACTTTCGCCTGTGTGCACCCATCGATCAGCTCCAGCAGTGGCCGCAGGCCGTGCACACGTAGGAAATCCCGCCGTTGTCGCCGAGCACTTGGGCCACGTGGGCGGAACCGCAGGAGGGGCAGTCGAGCCGGGTGGCCTTGTCCCGTGTCAACGCCGCTTCGGAGAGGTGGCCGACCTCTCCGAGGATGCTCGCAGGCATCGCTACTCCCTCCCGTCGGGCCGCGCCCCCTTCCGGCCGTTTGATTCTGCCACGGCCGGACCAATACGGTCAGCGACGCCTCAGTACCAGTCCGGACACGGCACCGAGGAGAGCTGTCGTAGCGAGCGCGAACATGCATGTGAGAAGCGCTTCCGAAGAGGTATACGCCTCCGGTGCCCCAAGTGACTCAAGCCGGTGAGAGAACAGTGCGCCGAGGGGGCCACACCGAACCCCGCCGCCGGGAGAGGCGGAGCGCCGAGCGACACCGAGCGCCCCGGCCCCGGCGCTCGCGAGCGGTGGCGGGCGACAAAAAATCCCGCCCCCTGAGGGGCGGGATCTTCGTGAACCGATCTCTACCGACCGGCCGTTCTGTGGAGCTAAGGAGAATTGAACTCCTGACCTCCTGCATGCCATGCAGGCGCTCTACCAACTGAGCTATAGCCCCTTGCGTTCTTCCCGCTCGGCGGGGCGAACAAGAAGAACTTTAGCCTGCGACCTGCCGGAAAGTGAAATCCGGGTCCCGGCCGCCGCGCGGCGGTCAGTCGTCGTCGCCGAGCACCGGCTCGGGCAGGGTGCCGGCGTTGTGCTCGAGCAGCCGCCAGCCCCGGGCGCCCACGCCGAGCACGGACCAGCAGCAGTTGGAGAGCCCGCCAAGGCTCTCCCAGTTGTGCGCCTCCAGGCCGAGGAGCCGGCCGATGGTGGTGCGGATGGTGCCGCCGTGGCTGACGACGACGAGCGTGCCGTCCTCGGGCAGCTTCTCGGCGTGCCGCAGCACCACGGGGGCGGCGCGGTCGGCGACCTCGGTCTCCAGCTCGCCGCCGCCGCGACGGACCGGCTCACCGCGCTTCCACGCGGTGTACTCGTCGCCGTGGCGGGCGATGATCTCGTCGTGCGTCAGCCCCTGCCACACGCCCGCGTACGTCTCGCGCAGCCCTTCGTCGTGAGTCACCGTCAGGCCGGTGAGCGCGGCGAGCTCGGCGGCCGTGTTCGCCGCCCGTGACAGGTCCGAGGCGACGATGGCGTCGGGCTGGAGGGAGGCGAGCAGCCGAGCGGCGCGGCGGGCCTGGGCCACGCCGGTCTCGGTCAGCTCGACGTCCGTCGTGCCCTGGAAGCGGCGCTCCACGTTCCAGGCGGTCTGGCCGTGCCGCCAGAGGATGACACGGCGGCCACGGCCCGCCGCGCGGTCGGCGACCGCCTCGGCGGGGCCACTCACCGCAGCTCCCCGAACTCGGCGGCGTCGTCCTCCTCGGCCTGCAGCTTGGCGTGCTCCTGGGCCTTGCCGCGGGTGGCCTTGGCGTCGGCGGGCAGCTCCAGCTCGGGGCAGTCCTTCCAGAGCCGCTCCAGGGCGTAGAAGACGCGCTCCTCGCTGTGCTGGACGTGGACGACGATGTCGACGTAGTCGAGCAGGATCCAGCGGGCGTCGCGGTCGCCCTCGCGGCGTACCGGCTTGACGCCGAGCTCCTTCTGGAGGCGCTCCTCGATCTCGTCGACGATCGACTTGACCTGGCGGTCGTTGGGCGCGGAGGCCAGCAGGAAGGCGTCCGTGATAGACAGCACGTCGCTGACGTCGTAGGCGATGATGTCGTGCGCGAGCTTGTCGGCGGCCGCCTGTGCGGCGGCGGTGATGAGCTCGATGGAGCGGTCAGTGGCGGTCACTACAAGGCTTTCCGTCGGCGGACTTTTGTCCTCAAGGGTCTCACGGCCCGCCGACGGCACCCCACGTCATGAGGGGATCGCCCGGATCGCTCAGCTCACCCCTCGGTTCATCCCGAAGAGGAAGGCTTGTAGTCCTCCCCCAGGACGACCGCCACGTCCGCGCTCCCGGAGACCGTGCCCTTCTTCACCGCGCCGGCGTCCAGGCCCAGGGTCTTGGCGACCTGGGCGGCGTTCTCCTTGTCGGCGGCGTCCGCGTAGAGCACCTGGGAGGTGGCCTTCGTGCCCGACGGGGTGCCGCCCTCCAGGAAGGTGAAGCCGCCGTTGAGGAGCACCACGCGCGCGTCCTCGGTCCTGGCCTTGGTGCCGCTGGCGTTCTGGACGGAGACGCTGACGGCCGCGTCCTTGTCGGGGCTCTTCGCGGTGCCGCCGAGGACGTTCTTGACGACGCTCGCGCTCGCCTCGGCGCTGAGGGTGCCGTCGGTCTGGACGGGCAGCAGGGCGGTCTTGTAGTCGCCGCCCTTGGCGAGGTCGGCGAGTTTGGCGAGGAAGGCGCCGAGGTCCTTGTCGGTCAGCGAGGGGTCGAGGATCTGCGCCAGCGTCTGGACGGTGACGGTGGCGCCCTGCGCGTCGGACGACACCTTGCGCAGCACGCCCTGCATGACCTGGCCGAACCGCTCCAACTGGGCGTTCTGGGCCTCGCCCGGGGCGCGGTAGGTGGCGTAGCCGACGGCCATCTTGCCGCTGAGGGTCTGGCCCTCCCCCTTGGTGACGAGCGGGGCCTCGCCCTTCTTGGCGTCGGGCGCGGGCACGGCCGTGTCGGTGTCGACCTCGATGTTGCCGACGAGGTCGACGAGGTTCTGCAGGTAGGGGGTGTCGAGGCGCCAGGTGCCCTGGATCTGCGTGCCGAGGACGGTGTCCAGGGCGTCGCGCGTGCCGGCCGAGCCGTCGTCGTCGACGGACTTGGCGAGGGTCGTCGTGGTGCCGTCCTGGTCCGTGAGGACGAGGGAGTTGGGCAGCAGGACCGTGGTGCCCTGCTTGGTGGTGGTGTTGTCGACGAGCAGCGCCGTGGCGGTGCCGCCGCCGGCCGTGTCGTGCAGGTGGACGACGACCACGTCACGCTTCTGGGCAGCGGTGGCGGCCGTGGTGCCGGTGCCGGAGTTGGAGGACGACGACAGGCCGGGCAGCTTCCCGGCGTACCAGAGGTAGCCGACTCCGCCGACCGCGAACACCGCCAGGACCACGACGAGGGCGACCATACGGCCACGCGCGCGCCGCTTGGCCTCCTCGCGGCGCTCGGTGCGGTTCTCGGTGAAGTTCAGCCAGTCGATGACGTCCTCGGAGTCGCCGTCGGGCTCCTCCACGAACGCGAACTGCTCGGTCTTGTAGTCCCGTTGCCCCTCTTGCCCCTCAGCCTCCGCCGCGTCACCGGACGCGGAGTCGGAGGTGGTGCCGCTCTCCTCGACCGGGCCGGCCTGTTGCGGGATGTAGGCGGTCTGCCCGTGGGTGTCGTACGGGGCCTGCGGGGCGTTCCCGTAGGGGTCGTACGCGGGGGTGGGCGGCTGCCGACCGGTGTCGTACGCGCCGTAGGCGGACGGCGACGACTGCTGCTGCCCGCCCGTGGCGTACGGGTCGTAGCCATAGCCCTGCTGGCCCTGGCCCTGGCCCTGGCCGAGCCCTTGGCCCTGACCTTGGTCATGGCTCTGCCCCTGGCCCTGGTACGTCTGCCCGCCCTGTCGCCCGTACGGGTCGTAGGCCTGTTGCGGGAGCTGTTGGGGCGGGATCTGCTGGTAGACGGGCTGCCCGTACTCGTCGTAGCCGACGAGTTCGTACTGGTCGGCTCCGTACCCCGCGTCGTATCGGTCGTTCACCGGTACCCCTCTCGGCTCACTCGCCGCGGTACAGCTCGCGCTTGTCGATGTAGCGCACGACCCCGTCGGGCACCAGGTACCAGACGGGGTCGCCCTTGGCGACTCTCGCGCGGCAGTCCGTGGAGGAGATGGCGAGCGCGGGGACCTCGACGAGCGAGACGCCGCCCTCGGGGAGGCCCTGGTCGGACAGGACATGGCCCGGCCGGGTGACCCCGACGAAGTGCGCGAGGGAGAACAGTTCCTCGCTGTCGCGCCAGGTCAGGATCTGGCCGAGGGCGTCGGCACCGGTGATGAAGAAGAGGTCGGCGGTGGGGTTGAGGGACCGCAGGTCGCGCAGGGTGTCCACGGTGTAGGTGGGGCCGCCGCGGTCGATGTCGATACGGCTGACCGAGAACTGCGGGTTCTCGGCGGTCGCGATGACCGTCATCAGGTAGCGGTCCTCGGCCGGGGAGACGCTGCGGTGGGTCTTCTGCCACGGCTGCCCGGTCGGCACGAACACGACCTCGTCCAGGTGGAACTGCGCGGCGACCTCACTGGCCGCCACGAGGTGTCCGTGGTGGATCGGATCGAACGTCCCGCCCATGACGCCGAGGCGGCGCTTGCCGGGGTTCGACGGGCCGATAGGGCCGATAGGCATGTCCTGCTCTCCCATGCGTGCAGACCCTACCGGCCCGACCTGAGAGCCCCGGCCGACGGATGCCCGGAGCGCCCCGCTATGCCGGAGTGCCCGTCGGTGAACACGTGGCGTCTCAGCGGTCGCGGTTGAAACGGGTGGTGATCCACAGCAGAAGCAGCAGGATGAGGAAAGCGCTGCCGCCGGTGACCAACGGGTTGAGGCTCTCGTGGTTGCCACCGTGCTCCTCGCCCTCGGCGGCGAGGGTGACTAGCTGGGCAGCGGCGCTGTGAAGGCTCATCTTCGGCAGGACCTATCCGGTGTGGGCGGAATAAAGACGTCGGCCCATCGTAAGCGGGCGGCTCGGCGGCGATCACGCCGACTCCGCCATCGGGAACCTTCGGGAACCTTCGGGAACCGTCGGGAACCTTCGCGACGGCTCAGTCGTCCTTCCGCTTGTAGCCCCGTAGCAGGAACCACGCGGTGAGCACACAGCCCAGGATCATCACGACCAGTACGACGCGGAGCAGATTCCCCGGCCCCTGGTGTTGGGCGGCGCCGGCGGCCTCGGTCAGCCAGGCGGCTGTGGGACGGTGCTCCATGGCGTGGGACTCCTTCGGTGTAGTGCCCGTCCAAGGTAGCGCCGCCTAGGCTGGGTCCTGCTTCGGGGGCGCAAAGGGCCGCACAAGGGTCCGCAAAGGGTCAGGCGTGAAGGGTCAGGCAGCGGGTCAGGTAGAGGGCCAGACAGACGTACATGGGGGAAGACATGTCCGACGACCGCCACGAGAACGAGGGCACGGGCCGCGAGCACGTGCCGAGCAGGCAGCGCAGGCGCTTCCCCGGAATCTCCTCGCGGGCCTACGAGCATCCGGCCGACCGCTCCGCCCTGGTGGCGCTGCGCAAGCTGAGCGGTTTCGACACGGTGTTCAAGGCGCTCAGCGGGCTGCTGCCCGAGCGCAGTCTCCGGCTGCTGTTCCTGTCCGATTCGGTGCGGGTCTCCGACCAGCAGTTCGCGCACCTGCACGACATGCTGCGGGACGCCTGTCAGATCCTGGACCTGGAGAAGGTCCCGCCGATGTACGTCAGCCAGGACCCGCAGCCCAACGCGATGTGCATCGGTCTGGACGAGCCGATCATCATGGTCACCACCGGGCTCGTCGAGCTGCTCGACGAGGAGGAGATGCGGGCGGTCGTCGGCCACGAGGTGGGCCACGCCCTGTCCGGGCACGCCGTGTACCGCACGATCCTGCTGTTCCTGACCAACCTGGCGGTCCGGGTCGCCTGGATCCCGCTGGGCAACCTCGCGATCATGGCGATCGTGACGGCGCTGCGCGAGTGGTTCCGCAAGTCGGAGCTGTCCGCCGACCGCGCGGGGCTCCTCGTCGGCCAGGACCTGAAGGCGTCGATGCGCGGCCTGATGAAGATCGCCGGCGGCAACCACCTGCACGAGATGAACGTGGACGCCTTCCTGAAGCAGGCCGAGGAGTACGAGGCCGGCGGCGACCTGCGCGACTCCGTGCTGAAGATCCTCAACGTGCTGCCCCGCACCCACCCCTTCACCACCGTGCGGGCGGCCGAGCTGAAGAAGTGGGCCGAGTCCCGCGACCACCAGCGGATCATGGACGGCCACTACCCGCGCCGCGACGAGGACAAGGACACCTCGGTCACGGACTCCTTCCGCGAGTCCGCCGCCCACTACGCGACCAGCGTCAAGAGCTCCAAGGACCCGCTGATGAAGCTGGTCAGCGACCTCGCGGGCGGTGCGGGCGACCTGGGCGGCCGGGTGCGGCGCGGCTTCGGCGGCTTCGCGGCTCCGACCCCGCCCCCGTCCACCGACCAGCCGCCCCGGAACGGCTCGTCCGACCCGACGGACCCCCCGCCGCGCGACGGGAACTGACCACGCCCCCACGCCTGCCCGCCTGCCCTCACACCTTCGGCTGTGCGCTGGTCGACAAGGTGCCGCACAGGGCCGTCGCGTCGCCCGTCGCGTAGGGGTCCGTGCCGGGCGGGCCGCCCGTCTGGGCGGTCTCGCCGGCCAGCAGGGGGCGTAGGTGGTTCGCGGTGTTCTCGGCGCAGGACAGGGGGCCGGCCTGGACGTAGGCGACGATCAGTTGGAGTTGGTGGGTGCGCAGGTCGTCGCGGTCGAAGCGGAAGTGCAGCTCGCGGCGGACGGTGAAGAGGGAGGCCGGGGCGGTGGCGGCGGCGCCGGTGGGCCGTAGCGCGTAGACGAAGGTGTGGTCGGCGGTGACCTCGAGGGTCGAGTCGTCGGTCTCGGCGGCCTGCAGCGTGCCCTGGACGCGGATGCCGCTGTCGGCGAGCTGGGCCCTGGCCGGGTCGAAGCGGACCAGCCAGCCGGTCGGCGCGTGTCTGCCGTCGGCGGCCGGGTGGCTGAAGCTCTCGTCGAACTGGTCGAGCTGCTCGGCGTCGATCAGGGCGCGCACGGGCCGCACCTGCTGCCCGGTGAGCACCTCCGGGTAGAGCGAGGAGTGCACGATGTAGTCCTTGGCCGCCGTCAGGGCGGTCACGACCTGGCTGTCGGAGAAGTGCGCGGTGCGCCGGGAGGCGGGCAGCGGAATGCCCTCGGCACCGATGCGGAACCGCGCGGCGGGACTGTGCGCGAACAGCGTCCCGGGGTCGGCCGCCCCGGGCACGGCGCCCTGCGGGGCGAGCGGGACGACGGTCATCCGCAGCGGCTCCACCGGCCCGCGCAGCACCGACTCCCGGTAGGGGCTGCGGACGCCCATATAGAGGGCGGTGCCGAAGGCGACGGCGATCAGCAGGACCAGGATCAGCACCTGCCGGGACAGGCCCCGGCGCAGCGGCGGGCGGCGGCGGACGGCGGGCGCGTGGTCGGCCATGCGCTCCTGCGCGGAGTACTCCTGGATACGGGCAGCGCGGACGAACGATTCGTCGAAGACGACGGATCGGTACTCGTCCTCGCCACCTCCGGACGTGCTCTCGGGTGTCCCCTCGGGTGGGTCTCCAGGCCCGGCCATACTTTGAGAGTAGGTCGCACGGAGCCCAGGTAAACGCCCGGCTGTACGACAAGTTCTGACAGGTTCTCACCAGCTCCGGCCCCGCACACCTACCCCCGGCGCACCCCTCGCGCATCCTTCGCACGGGCCTGCGTCGCACATGTGTTCAGGGTGTGCGCGGGACCGCCGAGACAGGTGGCTGGGAATAGCTGGCGGAGGCCGACGGGTGCGGCACGCTCCCCTGTTCGAGACCGGTCGTGGCCGGCAGCGGCACCTGGTCGCGGCTTCCGGAGGACGACGCGCCCCGGTAGACCGCGGCGAAGGCCAGCGCCACCATGCCGACGCCCATGATCACGGCGAGCATCCAGGCCACCGGGCGATGCCAGCGGACGTGCTTGCCGTAGGTCCCCGGAGCGCCGTAGCACCCTTCGTCGAGGTCGGCGTCGTCCAGCTCGTCGAGTTCCGGGTCGTGGCCGAAATCGCCCGGGCCGTCGGGGCCGTACGCGTCGTCGTAGCGGTCGCGGCGGGCGCGGGCGCGGCGGGCCTCCGCCTCGGAGGCCTCGGCTCTCGCCTCCGAGGCGGCCAGGAGGCGTTCGAAGGCGGTCGGCTCGTGCACCACGGCCGCCTGTACGAAGGCCTCGTCGAGGACCACGGAGGCGAACTCTTCGTCCGACACCCCGCGGTCGTGTTCGTCGTCGGGCTCCCAGCCGTCAGGGAACGGCATACCCCCCACGTCCTCCGGCACAAGTCCAGAGTAGACCTGGAGGGTCAATTTGGGCAGGCGGTACGGAAATTCGTCAGCGCCGTACGTGCCCGTCGCCGGTGACGATGTACTTGGTGCTGGTCAGCTCCGGCAGGCCCATCGGGCCCCGGGCGTGCAGCTTCTGGGTGGAAATGCCGATCTCCGCGCCGAAGCCGAACTGGCCGCCGTCGGTGAACCGGGTGGAGGCGTTCACCGCCACCGTGGTGGAGTCGACCAACTGGGTGAAGCGGCGGGCCGCCTGCTGCGAGGTGGTGACGATCGCCTCGGTGTGACCGGAGGTCCACAGCCGGATGTGCTCGACGGCCTTGTCGAGGGAGTCGACGACCGCCGCGGCGATGTCGTACGACAGGTACTCCGTCTCCCAGTCCTCGGGCGTGGCCTCGACGACGGTCGCCTTGGAGTCCTTGGCGTAGGCCTGCACCCGCTCGTCGGCGTGCACGGTGACGCCCGCCTCGGCGAGCGCGTCGAGGGCGCGGGGCAGGAACTCGGGGGCGATGTCCTGGTGCACGAGGAGGGTCTCGGCGGAGTTGCAGACGCTCGGCCGCTGCGCCTTGGAGTTGATCAGGATG
The DNA here is from genome assembly GCF_900110755.1 of Streptomyces sp. yr375. GTDB lineage: Bacteria > Actinomycetota > Actinomycetes > Streptomycetales > Streptomycetaceae > Streptomyces. The sequence goes on along the minus strand of NZ_FOFF01000022.1, from coordinate 28,874 downwards.
TCGATCGCCATGTCGAGGTCGGCGTGCGCGTCGACGTAGACGTGGCAGTTGCCGACGCCGGTCTCGATGACCGGGACGGTGGACTCGGCCACGACGGTCTGGATGAGCGAAGCGCCGCCGCGCGGGATGAGGACGTCGACCAGACCGCGCGAGCGCATCAGCTCGCGCACGCTGTCACGGCCCTCGCCGGGCACGAGCTGTACGGCGTCGGCGGGCAGCCCCGCGCCGCCGACCGCGTCGCGGATCACCCGGACGAGGGCGGTGTTCGACTCGTACGCGGAGGACGAGCCGCGCAGCAGGACCGCGTTGCCCGACTTCAGGCAGAGGGCGGCGGCGTCCACGGTGACGTTCGGCCGGGCCTCGTAGATGATGCCGACGACGCCGAGCGGGACGCGGACCTGGCGCAGGTCGATGCCGTTGGGGAGGGTGGAGCCGCGGACGACCTCGCCGACCGGGTCGGGCAGCGCCACGACGTCCCGCACGTCGGAGGCGATGGCGCGGACCCGCTCCGGGGTGAGGGTCAGCCGGTCGACGATCGACTCGCTGGTCCCGGCCTCGCGCGCCTTGGCGATGTCCTTGGCGTTGGCCTCGACGATCTCACTCGTACGGACCTCCAGCGCGTCCGCGATGGCGAGCAGCGCGTCGTCCTTCGCCGCCCGGGGCAGCGGCGCGAGGTCGGCGGCGGCCGCCTTGGCGCGGTAGGCGGCGCGGGTGACCGGGGACATGGAGTCGTACGGCGAGAGCGTGGTCATACGGGAAGGGTAGTGCGCCGCGCGGGCCCCTTCACCTCTCGTTCCAGCCCCCGAGACGCACCGGCGCGGGGTGTCGGGCGGGGTGTCAGTAGGGGTGGACCCCGACCGGGGTCGCCGGGGCCGGGCCGTAGCCCTCCGCGATGCGCTGGTGGTAGGTCTGGCGGTCGATGACCTCCAGGCCGACGATCTCCCAGGGCGGCAGGCCGGCCGTGTGGCGGTGCTCGCCCCACAGGCGCAGGGCGACGGCGGCCGCGTCGTGCAGGTCGCGGGCCTCCTCCCAGTACCGGATCTCGGCGTGGTCGCCCGCGTATCTGCTGGTCAGGAGGAAGGGGTGGTCGTGGGCGAGCTGTTCGAGCGCGCGCCGGACCTCCGTCACCGGGGCCTGTTCGCCGGAGACGCTGAGGGTGACGTGCCACAGCCGGGGGAGGTCCGCGGGCCGCCCGCCCTTCGGCTCGGTGTCCTCCTGGGCCTGGTCCTGGACCTGCGCCTGCGCCCGGTACCGCTCGCCGGCCGCCACGCTGGTCAGGGCACGCTCCTCGCCGGGCGCCCGCGCCACCGACGAACCCGCCGCGCGGGACGACGTCGTCGACGCCGACGAGGACGACGCCGATGACGTGGAACCGGTCCCGCCGGTACTCCCACGGGCCGCTGCCACCCCAGGGCGCACTCGTCTCACGACGGCCTCCTTTACGCAGCGTTCGTGCGGGATGTGTCCTGCGGTGACCCGCCGGACTCCCGCAGCCTGTCCCTGAGACAAAGTTGAGCAGGCCGCACGGCTCCGTGGGGCGGTTTCACGGAACGTCCCCCACCGGTACGGACCGTTCGAGCGGGTTTACGGGTGCAGGATCACCAGGTCGTCCCGGTGGACGACCTCGCGCTCGTACTCCGCGCCCAGCTCCCGCGCCAGATCCCGGGTCGACCGGCCGATCAGTTGCGGGATCTCCTTGGCGTCGAAGTTGACGAGGCCGCGGGCCACCGCACGGCCCCGGGTGTCGCGCAGTTCGACGGGGTCGCCCGCGCTGAACTCGCCCTCGACGGCGGCGATCCCGGCCGGCAACAGCGAGGTGCGCCGCTCGACGACCGCGCGCACGGCCCCGTCGTCCAGCGTGAGCGAGCCCTGCGGGGTGGACGCGTGCTGGAGCCACAGCAGCCGGTCCGCGGAGCGTTTGCCGGTGGGGTGGAAGTAGGTGCCGGTGTCCCCGCCGGTGAAGGCGTCGGCGGCGTGGACGGCGCTGGTGAGGACCACGGGGATGCCCGCGGCGGCCGCGATCCGGGCGGCCTCGATCTTGGTGGCCATGCCGCCGATGCCGACGCCCGCCTTGCCGGCGCTGCCGATCTCGACGTGCGCGAGATCCTCGGGGCCCCGCACCTCGGCGACCCGCGAGGTGCCGGGCCTGCTGGGGTCGCCGTCGTAGACGCCGTCGACGTCGGACAGCAGGACCAGCAGGTCGGCGTGGACGAGGTGGGCGACGAGGGCGGCGAGCCGGTCGTTGTCGCCGAAGCGGATCTCGTCGGTGGCGACGGTGTCGTTCTCGTTCACGATCGGGAACGCGCCCATCGCGAGCAGCTTGTCCAGGGTGCGGGAGGCGTTGCGGTGGTGAGCGCGCCGGCTCATGTCGTCGCTGGTCAGCAGCACCTGGCCGACGCGGACGCCGTAGCGCGCGAAGGAGGCGGTGTAGCGGGCGATGAGCAGGCCCTGGCCGACGCTGGCGGCGGCCTGCTGGCGGGCGAGATCCTTGGGCCGGCGGCGCAGCCCCAGCGGGGCGAGCCCGGCGGCGATGGCGCCGGAGGAGACGAGCACGACCTCCTTCTCGCCCCCGCTGCGGCTCTTGGTGAGGACGTCGACGAGCGCGTCGACCCGGTCGGCGTCGAGCCCGCCGGCGGCGGTGGTCAGCGACGAGGAGCCGACCTTGACGACGATCCGGCGGGCCTCCCCCACGGCCTGCCTGGCCCCTGCTGCTGCCGCTGCTCCTGCGGCCTGCCTTGCCCCTGCCACCTTGTTCTGCGCCCCTTGCGTAGCTCCACGGCTGCCCGCCTGGCAATCTACGCGAACAGGGGCGGAGGCCGCGCGGGGGTTTCACTTCGCGGACGGTGTTCACGTCGCGACCGTTCGCTCACGCGGTGACCGGCGGGTCTCAGGCCGCTGCCGTGCCGCCCGGGCGCATCGGCCGGCGGCGGATTCTGCTGAGCTTCCGGCGGACCTTGCGGGTGAAGCCGCGCAGGAAGGTCTCGGTGGTGTCCTTGCGCCAGCCCGGGTAGGCCTTGGCCTCGCGGGGTTCGGCGAGGTAGACGCGGTCGGGGATGCCGGCCGTGGCCGAGCCGTAGTGCGGGTAGGCCAGGTAGAGCTGGGTGTTGCGCTTCTTCAGGACGGGCGTCGGCGCGGTCTTGGCCTGGATGAACTCCAGGACGTCCACGAGGAGGTCGGGGCGCTGCCGGGCGACCAGCTCCAAGCGCAGCCGCTCGTGCACGTTGAGGCGCTGGGCCACGCCTTCGTTCCAGTACGCGTCCATCAGGGGTTTGGCCAGCTCCAGCTTGGTGCGCCGGATCTCCTCGTCGTTCCGGAGGAAGACGGGCCCGAACTGCGGCAGCACGGTGACCAGGAACGGGCGGACCATGAGCACGTCACGCTTGGCGCCGGGCGGGAGCAGCCGCTCCAGCAGGCCCATCAGGGCGCGCGCGGAGTCGAAGCGCAGCGTGTAGCTGCCGCTCTTCGTCACATGCTTGCCGTCGGTTCGGCCGACCAGGTAGTAGCAGGTGTAGTCGGCGACCACGGAGACGCCGTCGGCCCGCAGATAGGCCTCCATGGTGAACAGCGCGTCCTCGCCGGTCCACAGGGACTCGTCGAAGCGCATGTCGTGGCGCGCCAGGAACTCCCGGCGGAACAGCTTCTGCGCGCTGAGCGTGAACTTGATGTTGGAGGAGAAGACGTCCGTCCGCTCGAGCGTCTTGCCCCACATCGACTTCGGGGGGTTGCGGTTGATGCCCTCGACCCGGCCCAGGACGACGTCCGTGCCGTTGCGGTCGGCCATGGCGACCATGCGTTCCAGGGCCTCGGCGCCGAGCCGGTCGTCGGCGTCGAGGAAGAAGACGTAGCGCCCGGTGGCCTTGGCGAGGCCGACGTTGCGCGGGCCGCTGGGGCCGCCGGAGTTCTCCTGGCGGATCACCGTGACGGTCATGGGGACGCGGGCGGCGAACTCCTCCAGGTACTCCCCGGTGCCGTCGCGGGAGCCGTCGTCGACGGCTATGACCTCCAGGCGTGCCGGGTCCAGCGTCTGTGCCTCGACCGACGCCAGGCATTCGACCAGGTACGGCATCGCCTCGTACGCCCCGATGACGACCGTGACGTCAGGCTGCACAACGGTCACTGTTCCCTCTCACCACGCAATGGTCCCCTCATGACTGCTCATGATTCCTCTGGATATCCGATAGACGGCCGATGAACGGGAAGGGTTGCTCCGGTTCGCCCACGTGTTCCACATCACAGGATGCACGAAGAACCGGGCCCCCGGAGAGTTCACTCCGGGGGCCCGGTCCGGGGAAACACGGACGTCAGGCGGTCGTGACCCCGTTGGTCAGGGCCGGCTCGTCGTCCGGCGGCCCGTCCAGCGGGCCGCCCGCCGCGAGGCCGTGGGACTCCTGACCGAGATTGCGGGCCTCGGCCTTCAGTGCGAGGGCGGCGAGCGCGGCGTCGAACTGTTCGAGGGACGTCGGCTCGTCGGGCCCGAGCAGGTACTCCTTCAGTTCCCTGCGGTCCTTGGCCAGCGGATCGGCGGCCGGGTCGCGCACCGCGTCCAGCAGCCGGTCCAGCTCGGCTGCGCCGTTGCCGAGCAGCACGGCCGCGCGCACCGCGGTGTTCTGCCGCCGGAACTCCTCCGCGCCCAGCTCCGCCGAGTCCGTGACGGCGTACGGCTTGCCGCTCGCGATGAAGTCGGAGACGACGCTGGAGATGTCGGAGACCATCGCCTCGGAGGCGTTGAAGCAGTCGTACAGCCGCGGTCCCGAGCCGGTGATCACCCGGTGCTCGTAGGAGGGGAAGGAGCGCCAGTACGTCTCGTTCCACTCGGCGCGCAGCCGGGCGGCCGCCTCGTGCTTGCGGACGTCGACGATGCCGTCGCGGCTGGTCACGGCCTCGTCGGCGCGCTCGTCGAAGGCCAGCGAGAGGCCGTCCAGGCGGGCCTTGAGGCGGGTCAGCTCCGCCTTGGCCTTGGTCTGGGCCGCCGGGTCCGCGGTGAAGCGGGCGTCGGCCGCGCGCTCGGCCGCGGCCTTCTTGATCAGGGCGGTGACCCGCCGGTGCGCGGCGGCCGCCTTGGCGCTGCGGTTGCCGGTGAAGGGGTGCGGCTTGTACAGGACGCGGACCGGGGGCTCGGCCGCGACCAGCTTCCTGACGATGTTCTCGCCGGCCAGGATGAGCGAGGTGTTGCCCGGGTTGTCGTCCCAGCCCTCCCAGGTGGGCGCGTACAGCACCGTCGGGATCCGGTCCTGCGGCGGGGTGTTCCGCGCGGTCTCGATCGGCGCCAGTTGCGGGCGGCCGACCTCGACGACGTCCTCGTCGCGGATGCCGACGTCAGCGATCGCGTACCGGTCGCGGCCCGCGCGGCCGGCGGTCCAGACCTCGTCGTAGACCTTGCTGAACGGGTTGACGCTGGCGGCCTTGTCGCTGTCGCCGTGGCCGATGAAGACGTGCTTCATGGTCGGTACGCGCAGCAGGTGGATGTTCTTGCCGACGTTGGCGCAGTACAGCGCGACCCGCACCATGGACAGGTCCAGGTTCATCAGGTGCACCCCCCCGGGCACGCAGATGACGGGGACCGAGGTGGGCGCCATGTTCTCCAGGATGGCGCGCTCCCGCAGCAGGATCAGGGGCCGCGCCTCCATCTCCTCCATGGTCTCCAGCCACATGTTGACCTGGTAGGCGGAGTCGTCGCCGCCGGAGAAGTACAGCACCGTCTCCGGCCGGTACTCGCGCAGCCAGGCGCTGACCGCGCCCAGCACCTTGGGGGCCCTCGGCGGGAGCCGCTTCGCCCGCAGGTACGGCACCAGCGCGACGACGTACACCGTGCCCAGGGCGAGCGTGACCGCGATGCCGGCGTAGCCCGGGCGGACCGAGTCGGTGAACGCGCAGACGAGCAGGCCCACCACGGCCGCGAGGTCGAGGTGGAGCATCTTCACGGTGGCGAGGTTGAGCAGGAGGCGCGGCGGGGCGTCCGGGATGCTCAGCCGGGAGGCCAGGTCGACGTTCCTGGTCACGACCGGCATCTGACGGCGTTTGCCGATCAGGGTGACCAGCGCGCCATGCGGGGCCTGGAGACCGAAGAACACCGTGAAGCACGCGATCGCCGCGTAGAAGACCGGCTCCTGGGAGAGGTCGAGTCTCGCCAGCAGCAGGATCAGCAGCAGTTCGCGGACCAGGAACCGGGTGGACAGACCGGCCCGCACCTTGCCCAGGAGGCCGATGAGGCGACTGCGCTTGCGGTGGAGGTAGAGGTCCGCCAGGTACGTCACGGCGGCCGCGGCGGCGAAGGCCGGGGCGCTCGGGACGAGCGCGGCCGCCATGAGGCCTGGGTAGCCCAGCATCATGAGGACCGCCGCGGCCAGCTCGGCCACGGAGCCCACCCGGGCTACGCGAATAGCAGTGGATATCACGGAGAAACCTGCTCTGGGAGGGGGCCGGTCATAAGTGCTAAAAGTCCGGAAAATCCTTTGTGAAGATTTCGGGAGTTTTGCTGGAGTTTTACGATTCAGGCCTCTGTGAATTCTCCGTAAACAGGGAGTCACAGAGGCCTGAAAATTCGGTGGCTATTTGCGCTCGATTATGCCACGCCATCCTGTACGTCGAGGACGCCCGCCAGGGCCTGTTCGAAGCCGGAGGCCTTGCCCGCGGCGGCCGTCGGGTCCTGTTGGCGGACATCGATGACATGCCCCGTGAGTTCGGAAAGCAGCACGTCGAGCGAGGTGCGGGCGACCGCCTCGGAGGAGAGCAGGCTGCCCGCGGGCTCCTGTCCGAAGGCCTTGGTGCGCATCGGCGTGGCCGTCCGCTCCGGGTTCACGCAGTTCACCCGGATGCCGTCACCGGCCCACTCGTCGGACAGCGCCTGGGTGAGATTCACCATGGCCGCCTTGGTCGAGGAGTAGAGGCTGTACTCGGCGCGACCGCGCGTGTAGCTGCTCGATGTGTACAGCAGCAACTGCCCCTTCGTCTCGGCCAGGTACTTGTAAGCCGAACGCGCGATCTGCACCGGCGCAAGGTAGTTGACCTTCAGCGCTTCCTCGATGGTCGCGTTGTCGGTCTCGGCCAGTTTGCCGATGCGCAGGACGCCCGCGGTGTTGACGACGTAGTCGACGCGCCCGGTCTCGCTGTACGCCTTGGACAGCGCGTCGTCGACCTCCTCCGGGTTCTCCACGTGCGTGCCGGTGGTGGAGCGGCCCAGGGCGTAGACCTTGGCTCCGTAGGACCCGGCGAGTTCGGCGATGTCCTTGCCGATGCCGTACGAACCGCCGAAGACGACCACGGTCTTGCCGGTGAGCAGGTCGCGGTAGACCTCCTCGCCGTACGGCTCGGGCGTGGCGGTGGAGGCCAGTTGGAAGAGCTTGTCCGCGATGAAGACGTCGACGGGCTGGGTGACCTTCATGTTGTACTCGTCGCCCGCCACGACGTGGATCGGCACGTCCGGCAGGTAGCGCAGGACGACCGTGCAGTCGTCCGTGGCCTGGAAGTTGGGGTCGCCGGCGGCCACCTCGTAGGCCCGGCGGATGGTCGACAGCTTGAACGCCTGGGGGGTCTGACCGCGGCGCAGCCGGGAGCGGTCCGGGATCTCCGTGATGAACTCGCCGTCCTCACCGTGCGTGCGCGTGACGATGATGGTGTCCGCGGACGGGATGGCGACGTCCACCGCCTGGTACCGCTCCAGCGCGACCACGCAGTCGTCGATGACGCGCTGCGACAGCAGGGGGCGTACGGCGTCGTGGAAGAGGACGTTGAGATCCTCGCCGTCGGCCAGTCCCTCGCCCAGGGCGGCGATGGCGCGCTCGGTGGTCTCGTTCCGCGTGGAGCCGCCCTCGATGATCGCCCGGACCTTCTTGAACCCTGCCTTGGACACGATCTTCTCGACGTCGGGCACATAGCCCGGCGCCATCAGCACGATGATGTCGTCGACCGAGTCGGCCTTCTCGAAGGTCGTCAGGGTGTGCTCGATGACTGCCTTGCCGGCGATCTTCAGCAGTTGCTTGGGAATCGACAGGCCCACCCGCTGGCCGGTGCCACCGGCCAGGATCACTGCGGTGGTACGGGGCTTGGCTATGTGCTGGGACACGGAGGACCTACCTTGTGGCGACAGGGACGAAGAAAGGGTCCCACTTGCGGTTACCGCGATGCAAGGTGAGCGCCGTTCGCTGCAAATGTGCTCGCAACCTGGCATTCACCTTGCGTCGCCGGCGATTGCTAAGACATCGACGCGGCTTCCCCGGATGCTGCCTGGAAATCCTGTGAGTAACTGCACAGGGAGTCACGCATTGCCGAGAGTGACGAGCTGACTCTAGCGTCTGCCGACGCCCGCCAGCGCCGCCGCGGGCGTTTGAGCCACCCGTGTCAAGGTAGGAGTCTCGGCTCCGACCGCCGGTCCGGTATGAAGATCTGTACGTCCTATGAGGCGGCACCACGGCGGGACCGCACACGTTCTTCATATCGGGCAGCCGAATACCGCGGAATTCGCTGTCGGGGTTCCACGGTATTTCGGCGCGCACAGCGAGGAACAAAGAGGGACCCGCTGCGGCGCTGGCCGCAACGGGTCCGAAAGTGTGGCACTGGAGCTGTGGGACCGGAGCTGTCCGACTGAAGCCGTGGGGCTAGAAGGGCTCGAAGCCCTCGAACTCCTGGGTCGCCTCGTCGCGTTCGGCCTGCTTGTCGCGGCGGCGGGTGGTCGCGGGGCGCGGGGCCTCGAAGCGGTGGTCCTCGCCTCGGCGGCCGAGCATCTCGGCGCCGGCCGTGACCGACGGCTCCCAGTCGAAGACGACCGCGTTGTCCTCGGGGCCGATGGCCACGCCGTCGCCGCCGCGGGCGCCCGCCTTCATCAACGCGGCCTCCACACCGAGGCGGTTGAGCCGGTCGGCGAGGTAGCCGACGGCCTCGTCGTTGTTGAAGTCGGTCTGCCGCACCCAGCGTTCGGGCTTCTCGCCCCGGACGCGGAACAGGCCGTCCTCCTCCAGCGTGACGGTGAAGCCGGTGTCGTCGACCGCCTTCGGGCGGATGACGATCCGGGTCGCCTCCTCCTTCGGCTTGGCCGCGCGCGACGCGGCCACCATCTCGGCGATGGCGAAGGAGAGCTCCTTCAGACCCATGTGGGCGACGGCGGACACCTCGAAGACGCGGTAGCCGCGAGCCTCCAGCTCCGGCCGCACCATCTCCGCGAGGTCCTTGCCGTCCGGGACGTCGATCTTGTTCAGGACGACGAGGCGCGGACGGTTGCCGAGACCGCCGTACTGCTTGAGCTCCTCCTCGATCATGTCGAGGTCGGAGAGCGGGTCGCGCTCGGATTCGAGAGTCGCCGTGTCGAGGACGTGCACGAGGACGCTGCACCGCTCGACGTGGCGCAGGAACTCGAGGCCGAGGCCCTTGCCCTGGCTGGCGCCCGGGATCAGACCCGGCACGTCGGCGATCGTGTAGACGGTGGAGCCGGCCGTCACGACGCCCAGGTTCGGGACGAGGGTGGTGAACGGGTAGTCCGCGATCTTCGGCTTGGCGGCGGACAGCACGGAGATCAGCGACGACTTGCCGGCGCTCGGGTAGCCGACGAGGGCCACGTCGGCGACCGTCTTCAGCTCCATGACGATGTCGTGGAAGCCGCCGGGCTCGCCGAGCAGCGCGAAGCCGGGGGCCTTGCGGCGGGCCGAGGCCAGCGCCGCGTTGCCGAGGCCGCCGCGACCGCCCTGGGCGGCGACGTACGAGGTGCCGTGGCCGACCAGGTCCGCCAGCACGTTGCCGGCCTTGTCCTGGATGACGGTGCCGTCCGGGACCGGCAGGATCAGGTCCTGGCCGTCCTTGCCGGAGCGGTTGCCGCCCTCGCCGGGCTTGCCGTTGGTGGCGCTGCGGTGCGGCTTGTGGTGGTAGTCGAGGAGTGTGGTGATCGACTGGTCGACGACCAGGATCACATCGCCGCCGCGGCCGCCGTTGCCCCCGTCGGGGCCGCCGAGCGGCTTGAACTTCTCACGGTGGACGGAGGCACAGCCGTGGCCTCCGTTACCCGCGGCGACATGCAGTTCGACGCGGTCCACGAAGGTGGTCATGGGATGTGCCTCCAGTTACGTACAGAAAAGTCTTTGCAGGTGCAGCAAGGTGCTGCGCTATGAGAAACACGCGAAAGGCGGACCCGCTTCCCGTAGGGGAAGTGAGGTCCGCCTCGCGAAAGCTTCCGGTCAGGTGCCTCAGGCGGCGACCGGAACGATGTTCACGACCTTGCGGCCACGGTGGGTACCGAACTCCACCGCGCCGGCGTTCAGCGCGAACAGCGTGTCGTCGCCGCCACGGCCGACGCCCGCGCCGGGGTGGAAGTGGGTGCCACGCTGGCGGACCAGGATCTCACCAGCGTTGACGACCTGACCGCCGAAGCGCTTCACGCCGAGCCGCTGGGCATTGGAGTCGCGACCGTTCCGGGTGGACGATGCGCCCTTCTTGTGTGCCATCTCTCCTCAGTCCCTTACTTCGCAGCCGCGGGGATCTCAGTGACCTTGATCGCCGTGTACTGCTGGCGGTGGCCCTGACGACGGCGGTAACCGGTCTTGTTCTTGTAGCGAAGGATGTCGATCTTGACGCCCTTGTGGTGGTCCACGATCTCGGCCTGGACCTTGATGCCGGCCAGGACCCACGGGTCGCTGGTCACAGCGTCGCCGTCGACAACGAGCAGGGTCGAGAGCTCGACCGTGTCGCCAACCTTGGCGGTGGAAATCTTGTCAACCTCAACGATGTCGCCGACAGCAACCTTGTGCTGGCGACCACCGCTGCGCACGATGGCGTACAAAACGGATCTCACTCTCTCGCTCGGGACGGCATCCCCGCAGTCCAGCCACCCGGCAACAGACACGGACGGCCTCTCCCGACCACCGAGGTACCGGCACCCGGGAGGAAGAGGGTTTACGGGAATGTGGCATGTCACTCGACAGGCCGAGGGTCAAGGCTACGGGCCAGCCGTTCGGGGGTCAAACCGGGCCGAGCGGCCCGGCTTCCCTGTCTCCTCTGGCCTCACCGCTCCTCGCCCTCGGCACTCTCCTCTTCCGGGACGCCGAACGCGGACGTGTCGAGTTCGAAGTCGAACGGCGCGGGGATGCGCACGGGCCGCCCAAAGGGGACGTTGGTCCGGGACCGGCACCCCTTGGGAGACGGATCCCAGAGGACGTTGATCTCCCCGACCCGCATGTCGAGCAGCAGATACACAGGGACGACCCTCCCGTACGTCTCCATCTTGTCGAGCCAGTCGACGTCCTTGGCGGAGTCGGAGGTCAGCTCGGCGGCGAGGGAAAGGGCCGCGCCGTCGGCGTGACGGCCTTCGGCGTCGAAGGCGGATTCGTCGGCGACGTGCAGATCAGGCCCGTATCCCCGCTCAGACCCGGGGAAGGTGAAGAGGAAGGGGGCCACGTCCACGTCGTGCCCTTCCGGAGCATGCGGCTCCAACTGAATCCGGAGCGACTTCATGACCTTCTTGTAGCGCAGCTTCGACCACGGCGACACGACGATCTTCCCCCGGATGAGCTCGGCCTTGTAGCCGACAGGTGTGTCCAGCCCTTCGACGATCTGGAGCAGGTCCTCGAAGGCTCCGCTCGCAGGGGTGTCTATGGCTTGGGGGCGCTCGGTCATGACGGTCACCACGATCCTCCATTGACTACAGAGCGTGTCGCCTGAACCACGATAGCGCCGGGCTGTGACAGTCACCCGCCCCTCGACAACGCTCACCCACCGACCTCGCACCACAGAAGCTTCCCGCCGCCCCCGGAGGGGCCGCCGCCGAGCGGATACCCACCCCACGTCTCGGCGTAATGGCATACGAGAAAGAGCCCACGCCCACCCTCCGCTTCGGCGCCCGTCGGGACGGGGATGGCCCCGGACCGCTTGTCGAAGGGGGCGGGATATGGGGGTTCGCATCCCGGGCGCTCACCCGGAGCCGACTGCGACCGAGGCCGCGCAGGCGAAGGGTGGCGGGGCCGGTGGAGTGCCGGTAGGCGTTGGTGACGAGCTCGGCGGCCAACAGTTTGGCGGGGTACTGGAGTTGGAGCATGTCCTGCCCGGCAAGGACAGCCTGGAGGGTAACGCGTGCGATGCGGGCGCCATTGGGATCGTGGGGCAGTTGAAGCACGTACGCCCAAGTTGGAACCGCTTCGCACTCCGACGGGGATACGGTGACCATGAACGCCTCCTGTGGCGGGGGAAGTTGGCTCTTCGGTTCACTCGACGGCCCGACCGGGTGGCGGCAGTGCCGCGCACACGTGAAGTGCGGCGCGGTGCGCTTCCGGGTTATCGGCGGGGGCGGTTGAGCGGCCTGGGTCTCACCGCACAGTTCATGGGACTACATTCCATGAACTAACGGGAATGCAGCCCCATTACCTTCGCGTGCGCGGCTTGCACGAGGTACGTACGAATGGGAACTCGCAGCCGATGCCACAACCGAACCCCCTCCCCACCGCCCGGCGCCGACGCCTCGGGGTCGAACTGCGCAGGCTGCGCGAGCGAGCCGACCTTGTCCGCCACCCAGGCGGCAGCACTGGTCGGAGGCACGCAGTCGCGCGTGAGCAACATCGAAGCGGGATGCTGCGGAGTGAGCGCCGACCGTTTACGCACCATCGCCCGGCACTACGACTGCACCGACGAACCCCTGATCGAGGCCCTCACCACCCTGACCGGCGAACGCCGGCGCGGATGATGGGAGGAGTACCGGGACATCCTCTCCCCCCGCGTCCTGGATCTGACCGAAGTCGAACACCACGCCACCACACTGCGCGTGGCCCACGTCATCAACATCCCGGGCTTGCTGCAGACCCCCGACCACGCCCGCATCCTGTTCAACCACACGGTCCCGACCCTCAAGCCACACAAGATCGAGCACCGCGTCTCACACCGCATCAAACGCCAGGAAATCGCGCACCGCGAACAGCCCCCGCCCTACACAGCGATCATCCACGAAGCCGCACTCCGCATGCACTTCGGCGACCGCGCCACCGTTCATGCGCAGCTCCGCCACCTCAACGAGATCAGCGAACTGAACCACGTCACGATCACCGTCATCCCCTTCGAGAACGGCCCCTTCCACACCTCGGGGCAGGGCATCGACTACTTCCACGGCCCAGTACAGCAACTGGACACCGTCCAACTCGACACCGACCATGGCGCGGAACTCATCGACTCCCCCGCCCAATTGGAGCGCTACCGCCTGATCCTGGACCGCACCGCCAAGGCAGCCCTCCCCCCACCCGAGTCCCGCGACTTCATCTCCCAACTCACCCGAGACCTCTGAAGGAGCCGTCCATGCCAGAACTGCACTGGCAGAAGTCCACATACAGCCAGGAGGCCTCCGCCTGTGTCTACGTCACTGCCACCCGCGCCGCAACGGTTCTCCTCCGCGAAAGCGACGAACCGGAAACTATTCTTACCACCGATTCACGACCACTCGCCGCACTCATAACCATGCTGCGAGCACCCGCATAAACGAAATTGTCCAAGTCTGCGTGCGTTACGAAGCTGGCAGTGGCGCCATATGGTGAACCTTCGCAGCGCAATGCGGGTCTGCGTGAAAATGTCCGCCAAGACAGGCTCATCTCCCAATCTTTTGACGCGCCTTCGGTGCACGGCGAACAACCAGGAAAACAGCGATGAAAACACCCGGAAAGCGGAGGGCAACAAGGAGAGTTGGGCAACCTGTTCGGCAGAAGTCTTAGCCCCACCCGCCAATCAGACGGCGAGCGGGCTGAGCAAATCCCTGCACCTTCAAGGACAAGGACTACCAAGAGTTACGTCACAGTTCCCGGAATCCGACAGTCACTACCTCTGCCATCTCCTGCCTGTCCAGCCCGACAGTAATCTCCACTCTGTCGGCACCGACCGGAAGCCGCAAATAGGACGTGTCACCAACAATATCCGAGACCTCGAGTGTTCGGGTCGGGCACGCAATGATTCCAGAGAATGCGACCGCTTCTTCTTCCACAGCCAGATCCTTGCCGATTCGTACCCGCACCTGCCCGAAATCCCCATGGAGAACCGCAACGGTCACACAGGTTTCATTGGCCGAGACAGGTCGATTATCCGGATCTGCATCCGGGATATCCTCATCGCCGCCCACTGCTTCGATCTTTAGAATTCCCCAGGGCACGTTCGCCAGAAATTCATCCATCTGTACTTCATCCTCTCCAGAGATTGGGCCACGACGCGAGTCGGAGAATCTCTCCTACACCTACTAAATGGACGTCAGGCGGCTCGCACTCTCTGCCGTATCATCGACAGGAAGCGCGAGCCGCCCCAAAACCTAAAAGTCCGTGTATGGATTAATCTTATCGCGCTTCATTTGCGCTGCTGCTCTCCCCTGGTTGCCACTGCATACCATACACTGAGGGAAAAGCTGCTGCTCAACACTGGGGTCTACAAACGTCGAGACCGGTTGATGGTCCTTGACCCATGTTCCCGAAGGATACCCGGATCTGTTCGTCCCACATGTATGACACCCGTAGGTATTTCCATTCACGTTTGTCTGGTCGATTTCAGCCTGCGTCCAAGAGCGGCCCTGATTGCGTGCTGGAATCGTCCCTCCGGCATGCTCTCCGGGATAGAAGAGCTTGCACGCATCTCCATACCCGCCCTTCTTTCCACCGATGTTGTGAACAAGGACCGGCGTATCCCCCGCCAGCACATAGTACGTGTGCAGGTCGCTCACAGTCAGGTTGTGGACCGTCGACTGCTGGGTCCAGCGTTGGATCGCGGTGATCTGGACGAGCGGGCCTGTCGAGGTGCGGAGCCGTTCGCCTGGCTTGAGGTCTGTCGCGTCGATCCACTCACGCAATTCGGGAACCCAGAACGGGTGGCCGTCGGTCGCGGTGACCGATGCGGTCTTCGGGCCCTTGTCGCCATCGGTGTCGATGGTGACCTTGACCAGGTGCTTGGTTCCCTTGCCCTTGATCTCCGCAGTGACCGTCTGGACCTCGGTCTTACCCGTCTCCGGGTCGGTGGCGATGACGCGGTCGCCTATGTCGATGTCCTCGATCGACTTCTGACTTCCGTCAGCCATCAGGACTTTCGTCTTCGGGATGAAGCTGTTGCATTTCGCGCCTGCTTCGACTGCTGCTTCAGCCTCTTTCTCGGCCTTCTTCGCCAGCTTGCTGGACTTGTACCAGTCCTTGGCCGCGGAGGTCAGCTTGCGGCCAAGGCCCCAGATCCGCTTGGCGAGGGCCTCTCCCTTGGCCCACTTAAATGAGAGCGCGTACTTTCCTGCCAGCTTGCCCACCAGGCCTCCGGCGAAGCTGGTGGCGATGTTGAACGCCGTCGCCCCGCAGGCGCCCAGGTTGCCGGTGGTGAAGCAGTCCAGCCCGTCCGTGATGCCGAGTTCGTCCATCGCGATCTTGGCGAGTTCCCTGGCCGCTGACTTCACGCGTTGCTTGGCGGCGTCCGCCTGCGTCCGGGCATCCTCCGCCTTCTCCTCGGCGACGGTCCTCGTGCTGCCGCTGCTGTTGCTGCTGGGAAGGCCACCGGTGCCACCGGTGGACCCACTGGGGACAAACGACGAACCGGGTCCGCAATCGCTCCAGCCTCCCACGCAGTCCGCGAGCCTCAGTCCCGTCGCGTCGACGAAGGCCACGGGGTTGTTGTTGGCGTATGAGTAGCCGTTGATCTGCTGCGGGTCGGAGAAGTCGATGATCGGGTCGGCTGAGATGAACCGGCCGTTCTCCGCTTCGTACTCACGGGCGCCGATGTTGACCAGGCCGGTCGACTCGTCGACGGTCTTGCCGAGGAAGCCCTTGTCGTTGACCCAGGTCTTGCCGTCGTCGCCCCGCTCGTTGCCGTAGGGATCCATGCGGCGGCGGGTGGTCTCACCCGTGGCCGCGTCGATGGCTGTCTCGGCCGTGCCGTGCGAGTCGGAGGACAGGAACTGGACTCCGCTCGCCGTGCGCATCGCGACGGTGAGGGCGCCGAAGGTGTAGTACCGGGTGCCGGTGACCGCCTTCGTCGTGGGGTTGAGGCGCAGTTCCATGCCCGGCAGGTACAGCGTCTTCTCGCCGCCGACGTTGCGCAGCAGGCGCTGGCCCGAGGCGTCGTACACGTAGTCCGTCGTCTTGGCGCCGGTGACCTTGGCGAGCTTGCCCTGCGCGTTCCAGTCCAGGGTCTGGGTGTTGCCGCTCAGGGCACGTGCGGTCGTGTTGCCCGTGCTGTCGTACTTGTACGTGTCCTGGGACTTGACCTGCGGGTTGCCCTGGTAGGCCGGGGTGAGCGTCTCGACCTTGGTGAGGGCGTGCGGGCCGCCGTCGCCGGCTTCGCCCGCTGTGCCGTCCTGGTCGGCGTCACCGTAGGAGTAGGTGCGGGTGACGTCCGGTGTGGCGGTCGTGCCGAAGCCGTGGGCCGTCTCCTTCTTGCGGTTGCCCGTCACGTCGTCGAACTGGTACGAGCGCCAGTACGGGGCCGGGCCGCCGACGGAGGACGCCGAAGGCGTCGCGGAGCACGCCGCGTTCGTGCCGCCGGTGCCGATCGCGCTGTCCGGTGTCGTCGTGCTCGTCCATGCCTCGGTCATCCGGCGCTGGTAGTCGTACTGGAAGCACTGGGCGTCCGTCTGGCCACCGGTCGGCTTGTCCGTGATCGACGTGACGTTGCCGACCTGGTCGTAGGTGTAGCGGGCGTCGTAGGTGACCGCCGTGGCGCCTTCGCGGTCGACGCGTGAGCTCGTCAGGCGGTTGGTGCCGCGCTCGTAGCCGTAGGTGAGCCAGGACTTCTTCGCCCCGTCGGTGTTGCTGTTCAGTTCCAGTTGTTTGAGCTGGCTGGTGTTGGAGTAGCTGGCCAGGTTGACGATCGTGTTGTTGTCGAACGTCGAGCCGTAGGCGCTGTGCAGTGCTGTCTGGCGCTGAAGCCCGTCGTACTCGGGGAACAGGCCCTCCGACGACAGCCCTCCGGCCGCCGGCATCCTCGTGGACTGGACGGTTCCGTCGGTGTTGTAGGCCGTGTTGTAGTCGTACGTGCCGCCCAGCTCCGGTTCGGCCGTCTTGGACACCGAGTAGCGGACGGTCAGGGGCTGGTAGCTGGTGTCGAGTTGGGTGACCAGTCTGGCGGCGTAGACCGAGCCGTTCACGTACGTGTACGTGCCGTAGGCCTCTCCCTTCGCCACCACGTCGTAGTTGAAGGCACTCAACTGCTTGCCGGTGGTGGGCTCGCCCTCCCAGGTGGCCGTGGTGCGGCCGAGCTTGTCGTAGACCGTGGAGGTCTTCTTGCCACGGGAGTCCGTGGTCGACGTCAGCCGGTCCAGGATGTCGTAGGCGAAGTCGGTGTGGCCCGTGTCGGGGTCGTCGGAGCCGGTCTTGCGGCCGCGCTTGTCGTAGGCGTAGGACCAAAGGTTTCCGCTGCCGTCCTTCACCGTCCCCAGCAGGCCGGCCTTGTTGTACGTGTACTTGGTGGAGACGTAGTCCGCCGAGGTGCCGGTGGGCAGCGGGGCGCTGCCCTTGTACTGGCGTATCTCCGTCGTCTGGCCGCGGCCGTCGGTGATCGTCGTGGTCGGGGCCTGGCCGTTCGGCGGGTCGGTGTGGACGCGGTCGCCGCCGTACGCGTACGTGGTCCGCCACCGCTCGTCGCCGGCCACCGCGAAGATGTCGGCGGTCTTGCGGCCCGCGCCGTCGTACTGCGTCAGGTTCTGGCTGTCGACGTCACCGTTGACCACCGCGAAGGGCGTACCGCTGGGGGCGCCGGTCGTGTAGTAGTCGCCGTTGGTCTTCACGACGCGGCCGAGACCGTCGTAGAAGGTGTCCGCGATCATGCGGCCGCTGTTCGGGCCCTCGGTCTGGACCTGGATCGGGCGCAGGTTGCCGTCGTACAGGGTGTACTCGGGAACCCCGTACGTCGCGCCCCTCTGGATCTTCTGCGTCGTCACGACGGACGGCCCGTCCTTGCGGACGGTGTACGCGTACTTGATGCTCGGATCGGAGTTCGTCTTCGGCAGGTCCGGGAGCCAGACATTGGTGAGGCGGCCCAGGCCGTCGTAGTCGAAGTCGGTGCGCCTGCCGTTGGGGTCGGTCTGGCCCGTCGGGCTGCCCCAGGCCGGGTTGTAGTCGGTCGAGGTCTGCCAGCCCAGCGTGTTCGTCTCGACCTTCTTGGTGGCCAGGCCGTTGGTGTCCGTGTAGACCATCGAGGTCTCGGTGCCAGCGGCGTCCTTCACCTTCAGCGGGCGGCCGTAGGCGTCGAAGTCGGCGGGGGCGAGGTCGGTGATCGTCTCGTAGACGGGGGTGTTGTCGACCGTCAGCGAGGCGAGGCGCTGGACCTTGGTGGTGTCGCCCTTCGTCGGGCCGGTGCCGAGGGCCTGGCCGTCGTAGAAGGTGAGGTCGTCGGAGAGCGTCTCCTTGCCGTGGTTGGCGGTGTCGGAGCAGGTGGTCGCCGTGGTGTGCACCCGGTACGGGAACGCCAGCATGTTGTTGGCGGCGTTGTCCGCGTAGTACGTGAGGGTGCACCGGTTGTCGGTGTCGTCGCCGTCGACTCCGAGGTCGTCGACCTTGGTCGCCCGGCCCGTGACGGTGTCGTAGGTGTTGGCGCTCTTCGTCACCCGCCACTTGGGGCTCTGCGCGGTGTAACCCTCCAGGGCGGTGTAGCTGTTGGTGTCCTTCGGGCGCAGGTACCAGGACTCGGTCGTGCCCCAGTCCTGCTTGCGGGAGCCGGTGCGCTGGGTCCAGGGGGTGCTGATGCTCTTGGAGACGATCGCGTCCGCGCTGAAGGAGCCGTTGTACGTGGTCGTCTCCAGTTCGAAACCGGAGAGGTGGTCGGCGTCCGTGTACGTGGTGCCGGTCGAGTCCTTGAGCGTCTCGGTGCGGGTGCCGCCCGCCGCCGTCGCGTCTCCGTCGAGACCGCGGAAGAACGCGTGCTCGGTACGGGTGTTGTCGGCCGCGGCAACGCCGCCCTCCGAGCCCGTCACCCGCACCTTGGCGTAGCCGCGCCAGTCGCCCCACGTCAGGTACTTCGCCTCGGTGATGCCGTCCGCGCGGGACTTCCGCCAGCCGGCGTCGCCGATGTAGTCGTACGACGTGGACATGTCCGGGGTGCCGCCGACCAGGTCGGTCTGGGTGACCATGCTGACGACGTACTTGTGGAACCAGTCGGTGATCGGCTCCTCGACGCCCGGCGGATTCCACTTCACCGGGTAGCAGCGCTTGGTGGACTCGCCCTCCTTCGGCAGCGCGGCGGCCGAGCAGTCGGCGGGGGCGTAGACGACGCTGAGCTGGCCGCCCGACTCGTTGAGCACGCCGGACAGGCGGAACCGGTTCATCGCCTGGATGTTGTCGCCCGCGACATCGACGCGGTTGGGCAGTTGGCTGCCGTACAGCTCGATGGACGGCATCGCCGTCGCCGTGCCGACCCGGCCCTCGTGGTCGATGTTCTTCAGCCACAGGGACTTCGAGCCGTCACCGTTGTCCGTGAAGACGTGGGTCAGCTTCCAGTGGTCGACGTCGGAGTAGCCGGTGCCCGACCGGGTCTGCGTCGTGACGGACGACAGCTTCTTGCGCGTCCAGAAGGTCGGGGAGTTCTGGCCCTCGCACTTCGTGTTGACGGCGCAGTTCTGGTCCCACGGGACGTCGGGCCAGCGGGTGGCCGTGGCGGCGGTCAGGTCGCCCGGCTCGCAGTCGGCGGCCGCGTCGAGGCAGCGCTCGTCCGTCGCGAAGACCACGCGGGCCGGTGCCGCGGTGGTGTACACCTGACCGTCGCGCTGTCCGTAGTCCGCGCGCGCGAGGTAGCCGCCGCGGACGTAGGGCTTGCCGTTCTCCGTGTACTTCAGGTTCTGCGAGTAGTAGTTGGTCTCCTTGCCGTAGTAGAAGGACATCACGTTGCCGCGGGGTGCCTTCACGTAGGAGAGGTTCCAGCGCCAGGCCTGGGTGCAGTACGAGGCGTCGAACGTGGACGCGTGACAGGGCTCGCCCGTGTCGTCGCCGTAGACGGGGACGGTCCAGGTCGAGTTGGTCGTCGGGTCCGGGTCCACCGTGCCGGTGGTCGCCGGGTCGTCGGCGCGCCAGCCCGGGAGGCGGTCCAGGCCGAAGTAGTACTCGGTGCCGTCGGTGGTCGTCAGGCGCCAGTACTCGCCGTCGTTGTCACCGTTGGTCGCGCCGGTGACCTTCTCGATCTTCGAGTTGTCGTCGTTGGAGAGCTGCCACTGGCCGGTGGCGTCGTCCTTGACGATCTCGCCGGAGGTGCCGCCGGCCAGCGTGACCGTGGCGTTGTCGAACGCCCAGCACTGGTCGCCGTTGGCCTTGGCCTGGCCGTCCTGGGAGCACGGCTTGTAGCGGCGCTCGATGTAGCCGGGCTCGTAGCCGAAGCCCTCGCCGGCCCAGGAGCCCTGGGAGTTGGTGGCCGCCGTCTGGCCGTCGACGGACTGCGAGGTGTAGCCGAGGCTGACCGAGGGGGCGAGTCCGCCCGGGACCGGCGGGGTCCGCATCGGGTACGACCAGTTGAACGCGCCGGAGGAGTTGGAGACGCTCCACTCCGACGACGCCTGGAGCGAGGTGGCCCCGTAGTTGCCCTGGTCGCCGGAGCTGCCCGCGGTGGCGGCGAGGAGCGTGACGGCGGCGCCGGTGGTCGCCGCCTTCAGGGTCTGGGTGGTGACGCCGGTCCGGTCGGGAGCGGCGTCCACCGTGGTGGTCAGGGTCTGGGCCGCCACGGAGTTGGCGCTCTTCAACTCACGCGGAGTGGAGCATTCCTTCTTCTGCGGGGTGGTGAGGAGGCACTCCGGGTACTGCACGAAGCGCAAGCGGGAGCCGTAGCTGCCGCCGTACGCGCCGGCGAAGCCGGAGTAGTCGAGCTGGACCTTGGCCTGGCCGGCCGCGTCCACGCCGTCGGTGCGGGCGACCTTCAGAAGCACGCCGTCCACGCCTGCGGCGAGCGCCTTCTTGTGGTCGACGACCTCGACGGCCAGCTCGTCCGGTCCGGAGGCGGTGGGGCTGGCTGCCTTCAGGGGCAGGCCCTTGAGCTGCGCGAGCTTGGTGGAGACCGCCGTCTCGGCGCGGCCCGGCTTGGGCCAGGTCACCTTCGCCGGGTCGGTGACCACGGCGGAGTCGACCGGGTTCTTCTTCGGCTTCTCGGCCTTCGCGTCGGTGCCGCGGGCCGGGTCGCCGTCTTGTTGTGTTCCTGGTTTTCCCAGGCCTTTGGCCTCGGCCTGGGGCGCGTACTGCGGCAGGAGGCCGATCGCGACCGTCAGGCCGAGGACGGCCGCCGCCCGGCGTCGCACTGTGTGGTTCCAGAGCGCCGGACGGGGTCTCCACCACGCGGGCGTGGACATGGTTGCTCCCGTGAAGAACGGAGTGGACAAGGGATAAGGGAGTAGAGGCCGTGGTGGCGGGGCGGTTACACCGCCACCACGGCTGCGGTCCTGCTAGGAGGTCGTGTCGGCTTCGGCAGCGCGCGCGGCCTGACCTTGGTCGACGACGCCCTGATAGGCGCTGACTTCGTCAAGTGCGCCCGAGAAGTAGTCACTTCCCGTGGCACCGGTCATGGAGCGGCCCACTTGGACGCTCACGGTGGAGAGATCCCAGGTGTTCGGCCACAGGGTCTGCGCACCGGTCAGTTCGCCATTGACGTAGAGCCTCACTTCGCCGAAGACGGCGTCGTAGGCCACCAACAGGTGGTCGCCGGCACCCGCCACGGACGGCAGCGGCGCCGCCTTGGGCAGGGAGGCGGTCACCGTGGTCGCGTCGGTGGCGTCCCGGTCGGTCACCGCCAACTGCCAGCGCTCCGCGGCCTTCGAATACCTCACGACCGCTGCCTGCCCCTGTGTCCCGGCCAGCGAGAACACCGTCTGGTCCTTGCCCGGCGCGGGCGAGGCCAGCCGGGCCCGGGCCGCGACGGCGAAGCTGCCCTGGGCGGCGAACAGTCCCGGGCCGCGCTGCGCGAAACCGCTCGTGCCGTCGAGCTGAAGGTGTCCGTCGCCCTTCATCGGCTGGGCCGGAACCGTCGTGCACGTCGGGTCGAGCTCGTCGCACACGTTGTCCGTTACGCGGTACACGGACGCACCGCCGGACAGCGCCAGCCCTTCCGTGCCACCGGACTCCGGGGACACACCGTTCGTCGCGTCGTCGAGCGGCCAGTAGGCGAGCTGCTCGGGCGGCGAGTCGCTCACTTCCGCCAGTTCCGATTCGGACAGCAGCCGGTCGTACACCTGCACCGACGACAGTGATCCCTTGAGCTGCCCCGTGTAGCCCGACAGCGTCAGGGAACGGCCCATCTGCAGCCCGCCCGTGGCGTTCCAGGACGTACGACGCTGCACGGGCGCCGCGGCAGCCTTGCCGCCCTTGTAGAGGCGCAGCGTGTGCAGGTCCGCGTCGTAGACGGCGACCAGGTGGACCCAGAGGCCGGCGACCGCCTTCGTGTCGTCCAGCACGCGCCACTCGCCGGGCGAGTCGATTCCGGAGGCGGGGAAGCGGAACTCCCACTTCTGGGACACCCCGTCGTAGCCGAGCACGAAGCCGGGCTCCGCCGTACCGTCCTGGCTGACCAGTGTCATGTCACGGGTGGGCAGGGCGGGCAGGTAGGCCCAGGTCGCGACCGAGAAGGACTTGGCCGAGTCCACCACCGGGTTCGGCGTGGACAGGTGAGCGCCCTGCGATCCGTCGAAGGAGGCCGCGACCTTCTCCTTCCTGTCGCCGAGGTTCGTCGCTCCGAAGGTGACCCCGGCGCCCTTGGCGGCCGAGGGGTCTCCCGTTCTTCCCGCCGCGGCGGTCGCGGTGGCCTGGTCGTCCAGCCGCCACGCGGCCTTCGGTGCCCGTCCGCCTGCGACGATGAAGAGATAGCCGCCCGGGTTCTGTGCCGACTTGCCCGCCGCGTCGACCGCCGTGACCGTCAGGCTGCGCGGACCGGACCTGGACGGGGCCCACCGCAGCGTCCCCGGCCGCCCCGTGCCCGACTGGGCGGACACGGAGCCGCTCGTGCCGTCCTCGAACTCGTAGCGGTAGGACACGACATCGGTCGAGGTCGTCGTGAACGTGAAGGTGCCGTAGTCGCCGACACCCGTGTGTGCGATGTCGTCGTCCGGGTACTCCGGTGACGTCACCGTAGGGGCGGCCGGTGTCGTCTTGTCGATGACGAACTCACATGCCTGGGGCGATGTGCTGCTCCAAGGGCCCCACCCCTGGCCGTCCCCGCCCCGGACCTGCCAGGCGTAGACGACGTTCTCCTGAAGGGTGAAGGTCTGGGGGGCGCTGTAGGTCCCCGTCAGCCCCGCCTTCGCGGAGAACCTCGCCATCCCGGTCTGGCTGTCCGCCGGATCCGAGTACGAGGTCTTCGGAGCCGTGCGGAACGGCTCTGACACCTGCGTCCAGGTGCCCGTCGTCGCGTCCTGCTTCGACAGGACGAACTGGGCGCTCAGCGTCTCGGCCAGCCCGGCGACGTCGTTGTGGTCGTAGTCGCGGACGACCGCCGTCATCGTCGGCACGGTGTCGAGGAAGGGTCGCCCCGCCCCGGTCACGCACTTGCCGCCGGGCGAGATGCTCATCTCGGCCTTGGACGGCTGCGGGGGAAGGCGGTTGTACTTGACCTCCAGTTGGCCGTTTCCGCAGAAGCGGTTCCAGTAGGCGTAGCTCGACTCGTCGGAGGCCGCCAGGCGGAACGTGGTCGTCGCCCAGTCGCTGTCCGCGGCCTGCTGGACCGCGGAGGTCACGTTGAAGCGGAGGTTCTGGTTCGTCGCGGTGCAGGCTCCGGCCCGGGCCGTCGTGGAGGCGGACGCGACCGTCTGCTTGGGAGAAGGCTGGTTGTCCCAGTTGGTCGCGGAACCTATCGCGGCTCCGCCCGTGCTGTTGACGCGCGACAGGACCACCGGGCGCGCGGTGTCGTTGTAGGCGTTCGCGAGGGTGATCGCGAAGTCCGCGTCGATGATGTCCTTGCCGGCGAGCGTCCCGGTCGGGATGGCGTAGAACTGACGCTTTCTGTCGTCGCTGCTCGCGCACAGCGCGGAGGTGTCTGCGGGGCAGCGGCCGACCCCCTCGTGGCCGGAGAACTTCCAGAACTCCGCGGTGGAGAAGTGGGAGGAGACCATGGTCCAGCCGGAGCGGGTGTAGGTCTTGGTCACCGGGTCGATGTAGAGCGGGAACGTCGCCGACTTCAGCAGCTTCCGGTCCGGGGTGAGCACCATCGCGCCACCGCGGAGGCCGAGCTTCACGGGGGCGATGCGCGAGCCCTCCCCGGGTCCTTCGGTCAGATCCTCGCCGCGGCCACGCGCCGGGGCGGCCTTCGCGCCGCCCGAGCTCAGACTGCGCTGAGTACCCGACGTGCCCGACGTACTCGATATGCCCGCCGAGTCCCACATCTGGGGCTGCGCCGCCTCGAACACCGGGCCGTCCGACCCGTCGTCCACGGCGACGAGCCCGCCCCCGGCCTGGGTCTGAAGCGTCACGCCCCGAGTCGTGACCGGCAGGTTGATCTCCGCCAGCCGCGGATCGGCCGCCGCCTCGGCGGTCTTGACCACGAGGAGGTGCGAGAAGCCGTCCACGTCGGCGGTGACGGTCAGGTCCACGCCGGGGAGCACGTCGGCGAACGTGGCCGTGCTGCCCTCGATCGTCGGCTCGGGGAGCACGTCCGGCCCCGGCCAGCTCAGCGACATCCGTCTGCCGGCCCGGTCCAGCGTCGCGAACGGGCCCTCGCCCCCGTTCGAGATGGCCATGTCGGCGGTCGACGCCTTCGGCGCCCAGGCCCCGCCGGGCTGCTGGACGAGCGTGGTGTCGAGCGCCGCCCACGTGCCGTTCTTGAACACCCGCACGGGCTGGACGTACTCCCGGAGCGTGAAGGTGCCGTCCGGGTTGGCGAGGGTCTCGCTGCGCTCGGTGCGCAGGTTGACGGCCTCCACCTGCTTCCCGGACGCGGTGGCCTCCGTCTGGGCCGCCTCTTCGGACAGTGCCTTGCCGTCGCCGGACGCCTCACTCGACGTGGCGGCGACCGCTTCCTTCGTCGTCATCGGCCCGCTCGCGGGCACTCCGACCAGTCCTGCCGTGAGCACCGCCCCCGCCGTCACGGTCACGACCGCCCCGCGCGCCAGACTCCGGCGCCGCTTGAGAGCGAACACCTCTGAACTCCCCACCCTTGATCTCACCTGCTCGTCCCCGATGTACTCGTCCCGCCCCAGCCGTCTCAGCGGACCACCGCGCCGAAGGCTCCGGCCCCGGCCGGGATCCCGCCCTCACCGGGCTTCCAGGTCTGGCCGGGCGCGCCCCCCGATGCCACGGTCCACGCGTAGCCGTAGACGGCCCGGCCCGCCGTCGGCCCGTACGGCAGCCCGACGTACAGCAGCGGGCCGCCGGTGCCGACGCTCATGCCCGCGAACTGCCGGGGCGCGGCGGCGACCGGAATCCCGCTTCCCGGCTGCAGCCAACTGTCCGAAGCCCCTGCGGCACCCAGCATCGGGAAGATCTGCACGCCTCCCGCGTCCTGAGCCGCGGCGGCCGTCTCCTCGCCCGGGACACCGACCGCCACCCGCATGGTCGTCGCCGTGCCGACCACGCTCTGGTCGGTGTTGGCGGCGGCGACGCGCTGGCCGAAGTAGTCGCTCTCCTCGGCCGTCTCGTCGACGTCGACGGTGTCCTGGGTGATCCACTGCGTCTGGGTCACGGTCCCCGCCTCGGCGATCTGGAGCAGTTGGACCGCCCCTGCGTCGGCCTTCGTGCCGACGTCCTCGTTCGGGACGCCGACCGCCACCAGCGAGTCGGTGGTCGCGGTGGCTCCCGAGGGCCGGTAGGGGGCGACGGCCACGGAGGTGCCGAAACCGTCGCCGGTCTCGGCCGTCCGGTCCGTGGTTCCGGTGCCGTCCTGCCCGATGCCGAAGAGCGGCTGCGGGATGTTGTCGGTGGTGAGGGAGGGCCTGAAGGCGATGACCCCGCCCGCCTGGTCGGCGGAGTCGATCGCCGCTCCCGGGGTGCCCACCACGAAGTGGCGGGTGGTCGCGGCCACCGACCACCCGAACCGGTTGCCGGCCGCGGCGTCGTGCCAGACATCGGGGCTGTTCTGGTGGAACGTGGTGACCGACGGCGTCACCCCGTACGCGTACGCCGCGAACCCCATGTCCGTGAGCCCCGAGCTGTCCTCGCCCGGTACGCCGATGACGAGGAAGGGCACCCCGGTCGTCGAGACGCCTGCGGCGACCGAGTAGCCGACCCAGTCCTCGGCCTCGTAGGTGTTGGACATGTTGCCGTCGGCTCCCTGCCGGAAGCCGAGGCTCGCGGTGGTTCCCTGGCCGAGGCCCGTCGGCGAGCCGTAGACGAGCTGCACGAGCCCAGCGTCCTGGACCGCCGCGACGTCCTCGTACGGCATCCCGACAGCGATGTCACTGCAGCCGTCGAGGTCGGCGTCGTACACCGCGAGCGAGAAGCCGAACCGGTCGCCCGGCTCGGCGGCGTCGGAGATGTTCGCGGTGTCCTGGGAGAGGGTCGTCACGCCCTTGCCGCCGCCGAGGACGATCTGGATCGCGCCCGCCGCCTCCTGGCCCGACACCGTCGCCTGCGGGTCGGCGATCGCCGTGTCCCGTACGCCGTCGCCGTTGAAGTCGGAGTCCACACCGCCGGTGCATCCGGCCGCGTAGGCGGAAGTCGAAGGAACGATTCCGCACACGCCCGACAGGAGAAGTGCCGCCGATACGACGCCGACGACCCTTCGCCTCCGGCCCATCCTCAAGCCCATTCCCACCCCGGACACCAAAAGTCACCGCCCCCGAACAGCCAGTTAAACGACCTCGATCCTTTACCGGCTCTTGATCTCGCGCAAGGCGCATTTGTCCGACATCGGCATATCTGCCTGATCACAGTCCCGTTACAGAAACCCCTTACTCCTCGCCCAATGTCCGCCAGTGCGCCGATATGCCCCAATAACCCCTCCACCCCCTTCAGTTGAACTTCTCTTGACCATCACAGAAACCCGTAGATCTCACATAAGATCCACCGATCCACATAGGCATCGATCAAGATCATCTGCGGATGATCTGCGGATCACCGGCGATCACCGCCGATCAACACCCTTGGGGGGACCAGAGTCATGGCTGGAAAGAGGCGTGCCGAAATCGGGCGGAGACGGTTTATTCGGCTGGCCGGTGGTGGTGCTGCCGGGGCCGCGGTCGTGGGGGGCGGGGCCGTCACCGCGATGGCGACCGGGGTGTTCGAGTCGCCGACGCCGACCGATCCGTTCGCCAACATGCCACGGTCGATCGCGCTGAGCCTGCCGTCCGGCACGAGCGGCGAGGCACTCCCCGTGCCGCCGCTGCCGGACCCCCTCGAGGGCGGCAGTGTCAGCGCGCCCAGCGCCGGTACGCGCATCCCGTACACGGGTGGCACGCCGACCGAGACGGACGTCCCGACCAGCCTGCCGTTCGAGTTCAAGAAGGACGGCTTCCAGATCGTCCCGGATCTGCCGGAGCCCCTGCGGCCCTGGCGCAACCGGCCCACGACCTGGGCGAACGCCAACCTCTCCTCGGGTACGTACCACCTCAACGCCGACGGCGTGTACATGAAGTTCACCGAGGACGGGAAGTCGTACGACCACCCCGTGGGCCAGATCCAGTTCGGCCTCGGCTGCATCACCAGCTACCGCGTCGAGACCGACCCGACCCGAAAGGCCCTGTTCCTCCAGCGCGCCAAGGCGCAGGCCGACCGGCTGATCGCCAAGCGCGTCGAGACGCGCGGCGCCTGGTACTTCCCGTACCCGTTCGACTTCACCCACGCCGAGCACAGCGGTGTCGCCTACAAGGCTCCCTGGTACTCCGGCATGGCGCAGGGCGAGGCGATCAGCCTCTTCGCCCAGCTCGCCGCGTTGGAGGACGGGCTCAGCGCCGACGACCGGGCGCTGTACCGAACGGCCGCCGACGGCGCGTTCGCCTCGCTGCTGCGCGCCGACAACGCGAACCCGTGGGTGGTGAACCGGGACAAGGCCGGTTACCTGTGGATCCAGGAGTACCCGTTCAAGACGGCCGGCACCGGCGACTACACGTACAACGGCATGATCTTCGCCATGTTCGGCATCTGGGACTACTTCCGGCTGACCGGCAACGAGCTCGCCGCCCAGTTGTACGACGGCGCGTGCACGACGATCGCCCGGTACTTCGCCCTGCTGCGCAACCCGCGCTGGTTCTCGTACTACTGCCAGACGCACCGGATCCCGGCGAACACGTATCACCACCACCACATCGCGCTGTGGCAGCAGTTGCACTGGCAGACCAACAGCGTCGTCTTCGCGCACCAGTTGGACATGCTGATCGACGACGTCCCGCCGGGCGTGAAGTCGGGCTCGGTGATCGCCATCGCCGCCGGCACGCACACCCTCTACAAGCTGGACACCAATGCCGACGGCGGCTGGGTGAAGGCCAAGGCGGACAAGATCCTCAGCTCGAAGAAGGTCGTCTTCGCGCGGGCCACCCAGGCGCCGATCGACGTGCGGCGGCGCATCCAGGGCGCGGGCGTCTGGTACCGGATCAGCGCCGGTGCGTACAAGGGGTACTGGGTCGGCGAGGCCTACCCGAAGGTGTTCCTGCGCGGTGAGTTCCTGACCGTCGCCTACCAGGTGCCGCGCACGCTCACGATCGCCGCGAACGCCTCCGTCGAGGCGATCAGCTTCGGTGCCAACGGCGTCGCCGGCACGCTCAAGACGCTGAAGTACACCGAGCCGCGCACGCTCCAGTTCGACCGCAGGGCGGTCGTGAACGGGCGGCAGATGGTGCGGATCACCACGGAGGAGTTCGCCGGGTACTGGATTCCGGCCAACCAGGTCACCACCGACGGGCACTGAACGGGCACGGAACGGGCACTGAGCACAGCCGTTTCGCGGGCAGGGGTCGCCGGGCGTCAGGCCGGCGGCCCCTCCCCCGCATGCTCGCCAGGCGTAGCCAGACACCGGAAGGCGGAGGGACTGGGCCTGGGCGGTGAAGCGGCTATCTCAACCGCATCGACTACGGTCTGCGC
>NZ_FOFF01000115.1 GCF_900110755.1 Streptomyces sp. yr375 | reverse complement strand
GGCGTTCGTGACCGGACAGCTCCAGAGGCAAGGGCTTCGGACCAGGCATCACCCCACCCTACAACCGCAAACGAACTAACGACTCAGGACACTAGTACGAGATCCCTGGCGGTCTGTCCGTACACCGCGGACCGCCTGTGGAACTCGAAGACCCTGATGTAGATGTCGATCTCCCGTGGCTGAGTCACGACCATTTCTGCGGAGAACGTCTCCAACATGACGCGCTTGTCGTCAAACATCACGAAGCCGTGCCCGATCCACGTGTTGAGCGGCGCAGACCGAGGGACGATGCCCAGGCTCAGTCGCGGTAGCGCCAGAACAGCCAACAGCCGGTCGAGCTGGGCTCTCATGACCCCGGAGCCCCCATGGTTCGAGTAGAGGGCCTGCTCGCCCAGGAGGACGTTGAAGATCCGATCACCCTGGTACAGGTACTTCTGTCGTTCGAGCCGCTTCGCCACGGCGGCTTCCACGTCTCCTGGGGTGTCGTACAGGCGTGACACCTCATCGAAGATGGCCTTGGCGTACTCGGCAGTCTGAAGGGTGCCCCAGACGACGTTGGGTTCCCAGACGCGGAAGACCTTGGTCTTCCTATAGAGCGGCAGGGACTGCTTCTGGCGTCCTTCAGCCCCGGCCTGGAGCAGCCGTCGCCACTCCAACCACAGCTCATTAATGTGGCGGACCGTCGCGATGAGGTCTCGGAGTTCGGCTTCGTGCCCGGTCAATTCGCACCAGACGCGGATGTCCTCTTCGGAAGCGTTCTGCTTGCCGTTCTCGATACGAGAGACCTTGGATTCCTGCCAACCAGTCGTAGCGGCGAAGGCCCGGCCACTACTGAATCCCGCATCCTTGCGGAATCCACGCAGCCGGGCTCCCAGCGCCTCTCGCGTCTCTTGTGCTTGGTTGTTCACGCAGAGATCAGGGCTTGTACTCGGAATGGGGAACCGCGGAGGCCCAAAGCAGATCCCGCATCCGAACGCACTCGGCGACGATGGCGGGCGTGTCGATCAACTCGTTCCCGAGAAACCGGCCTGAGTCGTCGAAATGCCCCACAGCGATGATCGAGTCATCGAACAGCCACCAGTCATGTCCGTCTACTGGGAAGGTCAGGCCCTCGGGCAACTGGTGCCGCGGGTACCACCTGACGGACTCGCCGGCCTCTTCGTTGACGTGGGCTGTGACGTACTCCCACTGGATGTACGGAGTGTGCGGTTCGGTGACGACGCGCACCCGGCGCATGGTCTTACCTGTGCCAGTGACGTGCTCTACGAGCCGCGTCCACGGCTCCATGAACGAGTGGTCCAGAGGCTCGCCACGGAGCCAGCTCGCGTAGGGGCCATCCTCTACTGGGACTGAGTAGTCGTCCCTCAGCTCCAAGTGGAAGGCACCGTGCACACAGCTATCAAAGAGCTGGTTGCGCTCGGTGCTGGAGATCAGCTCCACGCGGTTCCTCCAGTAGCGCGGTGATCGCGGCCCGGGGGACCTCGACCACGGTTTCGTAGTCCGGGATTTGCATCTGTGCCAGGGCCTCGGTGTCGGTCACCTCCTGGCCCTGCACAACGTACGTACCTCCAGGCGTGAGGACCATAAGAGGGTCCTCAAGGCGCTTGAACTCTCCGGAGGGAAGCCCGTCCTTCTCCAGGTGCTCGAACAGCTCGGTGGGTACCTCGACGGCTGTCTCGCCCTCACGGATGGTGAGCTGCATCAGCAGGTCGTTCGCGAAGATCTTCCAGCCTTGCACGAGGTACGTGTCCCGATCCGTGGCGTAGAGGGTCGGGCACTCTCCCCCTTGGGAGTTCTTACCAAGGAACCGTAGCTTCATGGCTGTTCTCCTGTCCGCTGCCTTGCGCCGGTTTGTGCGGCACTTCCAGCGTCGAGCAGGGGTTCTTGAGGTTCCCCCTGCCGGCCGGACAGCTTGATACTGGGACGGATGGTCCCGGAGGAAGCAGTCACAGGTAGTGAGC
>NZ_FOFF01000095.1 GCF_900110755.1 Streptomyces sp. yr375 | reverse complement strand
GCGAGGAGTCGGAGGCGGCGGTCGAGGGTGCCGGTGGTGGTCTCGGCTCCTTTGGTGGCGTACTTGGCGATGTAGGCGGCGACGTGCCGCTCGGTGACGGGGCCACCTTCGGTGAAGTCGGTGCCGCGGATCGCGCGGACGTCGATCTGTCGCCCGAACCGGAACACCAACCGCCCAGCTCGCTCTGAGTCTTGGGGCTGGGACGCGGGGATGTGACCCGCGGGCTGCGGTTGCTTCGGCGGTTCGCCCTCGTGGTGGACGCGGGTGCGTGTGGCGGCGGTGCGGACGGCGTGGTCGAGGAGTTGGGTGGTGGCCCAGGCGGGCGGGGTGCTGGTGGGGCCGGTGGGTCCGTCGAGGCGGATGACGGCGTGGAAGTGGACCTGGCCGCGTTTTTGGTACTCGGCGACCTTGGCGTAGGAGAGGGTGGCGTGGTGCCGCAGCGTGCGCTGGGTGAGACCGGCGGCCTTGGCGATCTCGCGGCGTAGGTGGGTGGTGAAGCGGGCCCACAGGGCCGGGGCGTGCGCGTTCCACAGCACCGCGCCCATGTAGTCGTACCGCTCGGGGTCGAGCGGGGTGCCCAGCAACCGGTCGTTGTCGGGGTGGGTGTGGCCGCAGGGGCAGCGGCCGGTGTCGGGCTGGTTGTGGACGGGGCCGAAGCCGGGCGTGGTGAGGGTGGTGAACACGCGCGGGTGCGCGGCCACGCTGGTGGGGACGGTCTTGCCGCCGCGCAGGCCGGCGGCGATGAGTTGGTAGGTGTCGTAGCGGTAGACGGTGGAGCAGGCGGGGCAGCGGGTGGCGCGGCGGTTGCCGCAGCGAACCAGCAGTTCGCCCGCCGGGAGCTGATCGGAGTCGAAGTGGTTGAGGATCTCGCCGGTCGCGGTGTCGAGGTGGGTGCGGTGCCCGGTCAGCCGGATCGGGTGCGCGCAGCCGCCGAGTCCGGCTATCTGCCGTGTGAGGGGTGCGAGTTGGCCGGTGGCGGCGAGCTTCGCCAGCTTGGCGGTGAGCCTGGCGCGGCGCTCCAGCGCCGACCGCCCTACCGCCGAGGCGGTGGCGTCCGCTGGGCAGGTCGGTGTCGTGAACGCCGACGACGGATGCGAGGCGGCTGGAACGGTCGCGGGGTACGGGAGTTGGAGTTGTGCGGACATGCGGAAAGGGGCCTTTCGGCGGGAGCGCGGAAGCGGTACGGCGCGGGGTGACGTGGGCAGGCCGAAGCGATCGGCTCACAGGGGAACGGGGCGCCTCGAAGCTGGGCGCGAGGGCCAGACCAGGGGACTGGTCGGCGGGGCGCGGTGGTGATCACCGGCGGGTGTGGGACGTTAACATCGCCTCACCGGCGCATTCAAGTGCATCCCTCCTGATTCCTTTCTTGTGGGTGGTGGGACGCGGGTAGTGTGGGGCCGGTTTCCCGGTTTGGACGGGCCGGATTTCGCTGGTAGAGGGCGTGGAAGCGGGGGTGGCCGGCGTGGTGGTGGGGCGGCGGGGGCGGAGGCCGGCGGGCGCCGGGGTGCCGCTGACGTTCGAGGTGATCGCCGAGGTCTTGCGTGAGCGGATTCGCTCGGGCGGGTTGCGGCCGGGGGACGCGTTGCCGACGCAGGCCGTGTTGATGCGGGAGTTCGGGGCGGCGAGCCTGACCGTGCAGAAGGCCATGGCCCTGTTGAAGCAGGAGGGGTGGGCGGTCTCCCGCCCCGGCAAGGGCGCCTTCGTCGCCCACCACGACCACGCCGCCGACGACGCTGACGACCTCGACGGCCCGGATGCGACCGCACCCGTCGGCGGGACAACGGCCCGCGTCGAGGCGTTGGAACGGGCACTGACCGAGGCTGCTCAGCAGATTGCCGACCTTCGTGGCCGCGTCGAGGCCCTGGAGTCGGGCGGCGGCAAGCGGGGCCGCTGACCCGCCGTGCCGGGACGCTGGTAAGGGCGGTGCGTTCAGATTTTCTCTACGAGGTTCAAGGCGGGCCCTGTCCGTCTGAACCGGCCGAACATCGCCGACTGACCCACCGTCGGGCGAGCAGCCGAGGCCCGTCCTGGGTGCCAGCGGGCGGCCGGACCAAGGCGCGAGCGGGACTCAACCTGGTGCGACCGGGAGCAAGTTGTGGGCGTGGAGGCCTTCAGCATCGCACAGCAAGTTGTCGCCTGTGACCGTCCTACGGTCGGATCGCGGGCGTAGGACCGGCCAGGGGGCCGACCCTCGCGTGCGTCGCACGGGGCTCACCGAGGGCGGTGGCCGGCCCCGTCTGCGGCGGGGAACAGTGCTCCCGGCGGTCGGCCCTCTCGGCAGTCCCCTCCTCGGCAGATCCGCATCCGCGTAGGCCACGGCCAGCCAGGACAGGTACAGCGCCCACCGGTCACCGACTACGCCACTGGCGAGCCGGGAGCCTTCCTTATGAGCACCGACCACCCCGGGGCGTCGGACGGACGGCTGTTCGGGTGGCGGTACGGACGGGTGAAAGCCCGGTGTCCCCGGGAGTTCCGCCCCGTATGCTGAGCTCTGTC
This sequence comes from Streptomyces sp. yr375, assembly GCF_900110755.1. Lineage (GTDB taxonomy): Bacteria > Actinomycetota > Actinomycetes > Streptomycetales > Streptomycetaceae > Streptomyces. Next base: position 3,949 of record NZ_FOFF01000095.1, on the reverse strand, counting down.
AGCCCGCATGCCCCGGTGGAGGTCCCGATGAGCACACCCGACGCGGACCACCCCGCCTACCCGCCGATCAGGCCCCGCCTGTCGGTCGAGGAACTGCTCGCGGCCAAGAACACCCAGCCGATCCGCTCCCTGGACGACCTCGCCGCCGACACTTTCGAGTCGGATGAGGAGCTGGAGGAGTTCCTGGCCTTCACGTACGCCGAGCGCCACCGCGACGTGGCCTGAGCCGCCGCCGTGCAGCCCGTCATCCTCGACACCGACGTTGCCTCGCTGACCCACAAGCGCAAGCTCACCGGTCCGCTGGCCACCCGCCTGATCGGCCGGAAGCCACTGATCACCTTCGTCACCTTCGGTGAGCTGACCAAGTGGACCGAGATCCGGCACTGGGGCACCCGCAGCCGCCAGGAACTGGCCGACTGGCTCTCCGGCATCCCGATCCTTCCCGGCGACGAACCCGTCGCGGCGATGTGGGGCCGACTGTCGGCCGCGGGCATCCAGCGCGGACGCCCCCGCCCGATCAACGACATGTGGATCGCCGCGTGCTGCCTCACCTATGACCTGCCGCTGGCCACGCTCAACCTCAAGGACTACGAGGACTTCAGGACCCACCACGGCCTGCGCATCCTCGGCACCGAATAGCCCGCCAGTGCGACGCCGGCAGCCGCCGGACGCGCAATGGTCTAGTCCTCTGACGGCAGCGGTGACGGCAACAACCACGGACATCAGCGCACAACTACGCACGCTGGGAGACTGTCAAACCGTCGTTGACCTGCGAAGACGCAGGTGGGGAGGGGGTGCGTAGCACACGTACTATGTGCTGGCGGGCGGCACTCCGGTCCTGGTACACAATTGCAACGGCGGCACCACTGTTTATCGAGGAGTCTCAGAGATCAGCGGCGAGACTGGCGAGCTGAATCCTGCGTTTGACGATGCAGTTGAGGGAATTGCGCGGCCACGCGGTGGAGATTCCACACCTGAGATGCACCACCTTGGTCTAACTGATAGTGACTATACGAGTTGGACGACCTCGGAAGCGGCTGCACTTAGGGCTGCTACAAGAGGTGGTGGAAATGGAGTAGTCCTCAAGGGAACCATTCCTGCTGGCAGATCTCATGTTCACCCAAACGATGAACCTTGGGGGGATCCAGACCTTAGAGGTGAGCGCGAGGTCATCATCCAGGGTGAGATGAGTGGGACTCCGCGGGCCGTATGGCCTGGTGCTGGAATCGGTTAGGTAGGGAGGATCTTCATGCTGCTCAAAGTCGCAAAAGAGAGAATTTCAGAAGCCATTCTCACATCTAGCTGTGAGGCGATAAGGATGGTTCCCCGTGAGACCCTTGAGGTGATCATTGGCGACCTTGAAGAGGGTGTTGCCATCGGGATGGGGTCTGCTGCCACGCTCGGACCTACGTATCGCGATCGATATGAGTCGATCAAAGAATTTCGTGAGGGGAGTTTCGGCTGGAGCGGGTTCTTTGATGCATTGAGCGAGGCCAAAGAATCGGTTGGAGTACTCGCCGTGCGAGGCGGTGGGTGGAGGATAATTCTCCTGGTAAATGAATCTGCCGATTCTGTGATTGGCTCTCTAGTCAGGCCGCCGAGTCGCGCCGACTGGCCGGAAGGCGCCAGCGAAACGTAGCTACTGGAGTCACGATGCTGTCGAAAGTGGCCTGAGGGTTGAAGTGATCCAATTCGAACTATCAGAGATCGCACCATTCGAATGTTGACTGGCGGGTGAGGCGTAGCCTCACACCCCGATTCTGCAACCCTCGCGCTGGATAGCATTAGCAAAGTTGAAGCCCCGTCAGATGCGTCCTGGCCGGGCTTCTGCGGTGGGTGACGGCAGTAGTTGACGGCAACGTCAGTGGACGGTGGCTCCGCACGGCGGTGGGTCGTCGCCGTCGTCGTCGTGGGTTGACCCGTCGTTGGCAGGGCCATCAAAAGCGTTGCCGAGGAGGTCGATGGCGTCACGCTGGAGGCGGAGCCGGACGTGCGCGTACACCGTCGCGGTCACCGCGATGTGGGCGTGGCCGAGGAGTTCCTTGATGACGACGAGTTCGACGCCCTGTTCGAGAAGCAGGGTGGCGGTGGAGTGGCGGACGTCGTGGAAGCGGATGCGGCGGAGGCCGGCGTTGCGTAGGAGCGTGGTGAAGGTGCGGGTGAGGTTGGTCGGGTCGATCGGGCTGCCCTGCGTGGTGGTGAACACGTGCCTACTGTGCTGGCACGTGGTGCCTGCGGCCTCCCGTTCGCGCTGCTGCTGCTCGCGGTGAAGCTTCAGGGACTGGACGCAGCGGGTGGGGAGGGCGATGCGGCGTTCGGAGGCTCGGGTCTTGGTGGGCAGCGTGGTGAGTCCGCCGGTGCTGGTGCGCTGAAGTGTGCGGCGGATGCTGGCGGTTCCGCCGGCGAGGTCGAGGTCTTCCCAGCGCAGACCGAGGAGTTCGCCCTTGCGGAGTCCGGTGTGCAGGGCGAGTTCGAACAGCGGCTGCAATCGGTGACCGCTGGCGGCGGCCAGGAACTCGCGGGCTTCCTCGGCGGTGAGGGGTTCGAAGCGGCGGGGCCGGGGTGTGCCGGTGCGGACGTTGCGGGCGACGTTGCGCGGGATCTCCTCCTCGCGTACCGCGTGCTCCAGGGCGGACTTGAGTACGGAGTGGAGGTAGGTCAGGGTCAGCGGTGAGAGCCGCTTGGAGCAGCAGTTTCCGGCGGCGCAGCAGAGGGGCTGGTCGCGGGCAGTGTCGAGGCCTCGGGTGCAGCACTGGCAGGTGGTGCGGAGCTGGTTGAGCCAGGTTCGGACGTCCTTGGCGGTGAGCTTGGTGAGCTTCTTCTTGCCCAGGCCGGGGATGAGGTAGAGGCGGGTGACGGCGGTGTAGCGGGTGTGGGTGTTCTCGCGGAGGTGGTGGACGGCGCCGTTCTCCAGCCAGTACGTCAGGTACGCGGCCAGGCTGCCCCGCGCGGAGGGCGCAGGGAGGCCGCGGTTGCTGGCGGCGATCTTCTCGGTGAGCTTGGACAGGGCCTCCTTCCTGGTGGTGCCGTAAACGCGGATGCGCTTGCGGGTGTTGCCGGGGGCGAGGACGTATCCGGCGGCTTCCCAGCGGTTGTCCTTGCGTTGGTAGACGGTTCCGTCGCCGTTGGCGCGAACGCGGCGGGAGGCGGGGGTGTCTCGGGGTGTGGTCATCAGGAAGCTTCCTGGTCGAGGCGGGTGTGGATGAAGTCGGTGAGGGCGTGGGTGGGGATGCGGCGGGCGCGGCCGAGGGTGAGGGAGGCGAGTTGGTGGGTGCGGAGGAGGTCGTAGACGGCGGTGCGGCCGAGTTGGAGGCGTTCCATGACCTGGGGGACGGTGAGGAGTTCGGTGCCGGCGGTCACGCGACGGCCCCCGCCCCGACAGCACCGCTCACACGGTGAGTGGAGTGACCGACCGGGTGACCGGCGGAGTGACCGGCGCGGTCACCTGAGCGTTCTGAGTGCCGGGTTCGGGTCGGTTGCTCGGGTCGGGTCTGCCGTGTCGCGGTCAGGAGGTCGGCGAGATGCTCGTGTTCGGGCAGGAGGCCGGTTCCGGTGTACTGCCAGTGGGAGATGACCAGCGTGGTGTCCGAGTCCACGTGCTGACCGGCGATGTTGGGGCGACCGGTGGCCAGGTCAGTGGGGTGTTCGGCTCGGTCACCGACCGGACTGCCGTCCGTTTGACTGGCCTGCGTCTGAGCCGACGCCGACGCGGGGGTCTGGGTGTCGGGTCGGTTGGTTCGCCAGGTGGTGCGTTCGGTGCGGAGGTGGGTGAGGGTGGTGGAGTAGTGGCCGCGGAAGCCGAGCATGTGGGCCCAATGGCGTAGGCGGAGGTGGGCATGCTGGGGTCGGGTGGAGAGGTGCCAGGCGGTGTGGATCATGCGGCGGGCGTGGTCGGTGATGTCGTGGGTGGCGAGTTCGGCGAGGAGTCGGAGGCGGCGGTCGAGGGTGC
>NZ_FOFF01000086.1 GCF_900110755.1 Streptomyces sp. yr375 | reverse complement strand
AGGGCCGGAACCCTTTCGGATTCCGGCCCTCGGCCTTCAGTAGCGGGGACAGGATTTGAACCTGCGACCTCTGGGTTATGAGCCCAGCGAGCTACCGAGCTGCTCCACCCCGCGTCGTTGTGACTCCAGTCTACGTCATTTCCGGGGCGCCAAACACCACGGTGCCCACCACCGCCCCTGGCACCTCACTTCGGGTCATTCGACTCGGGTCGTTCGAGGTGCCGGTTCGGCGCCTTCGCCCGCTCGGCGTAGTCCGCGAGTACGAGGACGTCGACACCCTGGGCCGACAGGAGCCCGGTGCCGTCCGCCTCCGTCACGAAGGTGTCCGGCTCGCGCCAGGCGGTGACCACCCGGCGGACGCCCGCGTCGAGGATGAGTCGGGCGCAGGGGGAGGGGCGGGAGGAACGGCGGGCGCAGGGTTCGAGGCTGCTGTAGACGGTGGCCGTGGGCAGCCGGGGGTCGGCGGGGTCGAGCTTCGCGAGGGCCGCCTCCTCTGCGTGCACGACCGGGTCGCCGGCCTCGCGGGAGTGGCCGCGCGCCAGTTCCGTACCGTCGGCGGCCACGATCACCGCGCCGACGCTGAAGGCGGTCCGCGACGGCGGACACTGGGCCGCCAGCTCGCAGGCGAGGGCCAGCCAGTGGCGGTCGGCGGCGACGGGGAGCGGTCCGGTGCCGGGGGCGGTGGGCTCGTAGCGCATCAGGACGACGTCCTCGATGCGGCGCGTCTCCACCAGCCGCAGGCGCCCACCCTGATAGCCGCCCTGAGAACCGCCCCGATGTCCACCCTGTCCACCCTTATGCCCACCCTGAGAACCGCCCCGGGAATCGCCCTGGTTTCCGGCCGGGCCGAAGAGGCGGGGTGCGGTCGGGTCGCCGACGAAGAGCGGGGCGAGGACGAGTTGGAGTTCGTCGGCGAGGCCCTGTTGGAGCAGTTGGGTGTGGATGGTGCCGCCGCCCTCGACCATGAGACGCCGCACACCACGCACCTCGTACAGATGTTCGAGAAGGCGGCGCCAGTCCAGTTCGGGGCCGAGTGGGACGACGTCCGCGGCGATCCCGAGCGCGCGGGCCCGCTCGGCGCCCTTCTCCGTCGTATAGACGACCTTCTCGCCGCCCGTGTGCCAGAAGTTCGCCGCGGGGTCGAGGTCGCCGGAGCCGCTGACGGTGACCTTGAGGGGGTACGGCGGCCGCCCCGCGGCGACCCGGGCGGCGCGGCGCTCCGGGGAGTTCACGAGGAGCCGGGGGTTGTCGGCGCGGATGGTGCCGGCGCCGATGAGGATGGCGTCGACGGAGGCCCGTACCTCGTCGACGCGGTCGAAGTCGGCGGGGCTGGAGAGGAGCAGGCGCTCGGGGGTGGTGTCGTCCAGGTAGCCGTCGAGGGAGACGGCGGCGGACAGCAGGACGTACGGGTACAGGTAAGGGTAGGAGTCGGGGTCGGGGTCGGGGTCGGGAGAGGCGTACGGGTACGGCATCGGCGTGCTCCCCGGCAGAGTGGGTTGACGTGGCACTCTTGGTTCAAGTTTGAAACAAACCTACACTGGGCGCATGACGACTCGCTGGCTCACCCCCGAGGAGCAACGCGCCTGGCGCGCCTACGTCGCCGGGTACCTCCTCGTCGAGGACGCGATCGACCGGCAGCTCCAGCAGGAGGCCGGCATGCCTCACCTGTACTACTCCATCCTCGCGAACCTCTCCGAGACACCGGAGCGGCGGCTGCGGATGACCGATCTCGCGGAGCGGCTGAAGATCACCCGCAGCAGGCTGACGTATGCGGTGACCCGGCTGGAGAAGGACGGGCTGCTGCGGCGCGAGGACTGCCGCTGGGACAAGCGGGGCAGTGTCGCGGTCCTGACGGACGAGGGCACGGCGGTCCTGGAGAACGCGGCGCCCGGGCATGTCGAGACCGTCCGCGCCGCCCTCTTCGACCGGCTCACCCCTGAGCAGGTGGGGCAACTGGAGGAGATCTTCACGCAGGTCGCGCGGGGGTTCCAGGGGGACGACAGCGGCGAAGTCGCGCCCGAGGACCTGCCGTGGCGCCGACGGTCGTCCCCCTGCGCCGGGACATCCGAGGCGTCCGGGACATCCGGAACGTCCGGGACGGCATGAGTCGCGCCACAATTCCATTGCTTCAAATTTAAAGCATGGGGTAAGGTCTCGTTTCGTCGGATCTGCTTCAAATCTGAAGCAGAAGCCGATCGCGTTCGCGCACCGCCGTTCACCACCGGACCCGGGAGACCGCATGCCCGACAGCGACACCCCCGCCGCCACCCAGCGCGCCCGAGTCCGGGTACCGCTGCGCTTCCACGACGGCTACTCCGTCGACGCCGAACTGGTCACCTTCCACGGCCTCGTCGACGGCCAGGAGCACGTCGCCGTCGTCCTCGGCGAGCCCGCGCCCGGCGCCACCCCGCTGGTCCGGCTGCACTCCGAGTGCCTGACCGGGGACGCCTTCGGCTCCGCGCGCTGCGACTGCGGGCCGCAACTGCGCGAGGCGGTCGAGCGGATAGCCGCGACGGGCGGCGTCCTGCTCTACCTCCGCCAGGAGGGCCGCGGCATCGGCCTCTACAACAAGCTCGACGCGTACGCCCTCCAGGACCAGGGCCTGGACACCTACGAGGCGAACGCCGCGCTCGGGCTGCCCGAGGACGGCCGCGACTACACCGCCGCCGCCCAGATGCTGCGCGCCCTGGGCATCACGAGCCTGGACCTCCTGTCCAACAACCCCGACAAGGCCGACCAGCTCCGGGGACTGGACATCGACGTCCAGGACCGGGTCCCGACGGGCGTCTTCACGACCCCGCACAACGTCCGGTACCTGCGCGCGAAGGTCCTCCAGACCCAGCACACGCTGCCGCTGGCCGACCTCACCGGCCTGAACGTCGGCTGAACGCGACCTACCTGGCTGACCCGAACGGGCCGTCCAGCGCGGCCCATTGGAGCAGCATGATGGTCTTCGCGTCCGCGATCGCGCCGGTGCGGACGAGGTCGAGGGCCTCGGTGAAGGGGAGTTCGACGACGGTGATGTCCTCGCCCTCGGCCGCCACGCCCGCCGTGTCGACGCCGGGGGCGGAGGCGTCGTAGGGGGCGGCGAAGAAGCTGAGCCGCTCGGTGACCGAGCCCGGACTCATGAACGCGTCGAACACGTGTTCTACATTCTGGACGGTGCGTCCAGTCTCCTCCGCGGCCTCACGGCGGATCGCCTCCTGCGGGTCGTCGCCGTCCAGGAGTCCGGCGGCGGTCTCCAGCAGCATGCCGTCGGGGTGCCCGTTGACGTACGCGGGCAACCGGAACTGTCGGGTCAGCAGGACCGTACGCCGGTCGGGGTCGTAGAGCAGGATCGTCGCGCCGTCGCCCCGGTCGTAGGTCTCGCGCTGCTCACGGCTCTCGTGGCCATCGCTGTGGCGGTAGTCGAAGGTGGTGCGGCGCAGGACGGACCAGTCGCAGGCGAGGACTTCGACATCGACGATGCGCACGCGGTCGTTGCCGGTGAGGTCGCGTCCCTGACGGTCGAGTCCGGTACGGCCGCGGGGGTCGGGGGTGTCGATGCCGGCGGTCATCGGAGGCTCGCGGGGTCGTCGCCGGTACCTGAGCGGTACGGGTCGGCGGCCAGGGTCATCAGCGGTGTCGTCACGGGTCTCCCAGTACCCGGTCGGCCAGCCGCAGCGCCGCCTGAAGACTGAGCACCGCGACGGTCAACGGGCCCCGCGCGGCCAGGTGTTCGGCCACGTGCACGGTCGTGGTCCCGGCGTCCAGCAGGACCCGTGACCCCGGCTCGACCAGTCCGGCGACGGCCGCGCCGAGCCGGTCCTTGGTCGCCGCCTGCCACGCCTGCCGCGCCTCGAACCCACCGCCCTCCACCCGCGAGCGCCCCGCGACGGCCCCGCCGTGCACCCGCCGCACCAGCCCCTGCCGCTCCAACGCGTCCAGGTCCCGGCGCACGGTCATCTCCGACACCCCGAGCCGCTGAGCGAGCTCGACGACGGAGACCCGCTGCCCGGGATCCTGCCCCTGGACGAGGCGCAAGGTCAGATCGAGGCGATCGGCTGCTCCCACGACGGCATTTCTACCACGCACACGATCGAACGAACATCAGACTGTTCGGACGCCGACGAGGGCCTGCTCGTGAGACCGGACCCGGCCCCTGACCCTGACCCGAACTCGAACCCGGACCCGGCCCCTGACCCTGACCCGGACTCGAACCCGGACCCGGACCCGGATTCGGACCCGGACCCGGATTCGGACCCGGACCCGGAGCAGGCCGTCTACCGGCCGTCTTGGGCGCGGCCGACTTCGCCGCCGCCGGATGCCGCCAACAGGCCCAGCACCTCGCCGAGTCGGCGACGTACGTCGGCGTCGGCGAGAAGCCCGTCCGGGCCGAGCATCCCCCGCTCCACCGGGATCTTCCGGCACGCCGGTTCCACGATGGCGGCCCCGGTGTAGCCGAGAACCGTCCGCAAGGTGGCGTCCGCGCCACCGCCTCGGCCCGGGGCTGCGGCGTTGATCCAGGCCACCGGTTTGTCGCAGATCTCGGTGCCGCCGACCGTCCAGTCCAGCAGGTTCTTGAACGAACCCGGCAGGGTGCCCGCGTACTCCGGGGTGCAGATCAGGATCCCGGCCGCCCGCTCGATCGCCGCCCGCAACCCGGCCACGGCCGTCGGCAACGGGTCCGTGTCGTCATCGGGGTTGAAGTGCGGAAGCCCCGCGAGGCCGTCGTACAGGACGGCGTCCACCTGCGCGTCCGGTGCCACGGCGTACGCGGTGCGCAGCACGGCCTCGTTGGAGGAGCCGGCCCGCAGACTCCCCGACAGCAGAAGGATCACCGGCGTCACCCCGCGTCCGGCCGACGGCGGAAGCCGTCCAGCATCCGCCAGAACGCCGAGCGCGCCGGTTTCACGGAACCGTCCGAAGCGAAGGCGCCCACCTCGGCCGTGACACGCACCTCAGGCGTCGCATGCACGACGGGCGCGACGGGTGCCGACGGCGTGAACGGAACCGTCGACACCGGCCCGTCCGACAGAACGTACCGGACCGGAAGCGACCGGAGTCCGCTCACCAACGGGGAGGTACGCCAAGGCAGTTGGTCCTTGGGCAGGGTCAGCCGGAGATCCGTGAACCGCTCGAACAGGCGCTGCACCCCGATCGCCACGATGCTGCTCGCCAGGTCCCGGCCGGGGCACTGGTGCGGTCCCGCGCCGAACGCCAGATGGGCGCGGGAGCTGACCGTCGCGTTCCGGGCGATGCCCTGCGCGAACAGCGGGTCCGTATGCGCGGCGGCCGGGGACACCATGACGGGGTCGCCCGCGGCGATGACGAAGCCGCCGAGGGAGACGGCGGTGACCGGGAAGCGGAACGTGAGGTTGTGCATGGGCGGATTGGCGAGCGCCGCGCGGTTGACCGTCTCGCCGACCATGCCGGCCGACAGGCTGGCCCGCGCGCCCGTGTCCCCGGTCAGCACCTCCACCACGGTGTTGCACAGCAGCGTCCCCACCAGGTCCACGGTGGAGCACACCACGAGGTACAGCTCCCAGGCCAGTTCCTCGGTGCTGACGGACGGATCCGCTGCGAGCATGTACGAGGGGATGTCGTCGCCCGGCAGGGCACGCTTCTCCAGGACCAGTTCCTGCAAGGCGGCCATCAGCCGCTCGATCGCGGCAGCCGCGTCGGGCCCGGCGTCGAGCACCCGCCAGACGTCCATGGTCACCTCGTCGCCCTTGGCGTCGGCGAAGCCGAGCAGCCGGTTGGTGACCATGAGCAGCAGCGGCCGCGCGTACTGGCCGCACAGGTCGGCGATCCCGGACCGGCCGGCACCGCCCCCGGCCAGAAAGGTGATGAGCTCGTCCGCGTACTGCGTGATCAGGGCCCGCAACTGCCGGGCGCTGGGGCGCGAAGGATCCTGGAACGGTCTGACGGCCCGTTCGAACGCCGCGCGCGCCGTCCGGTGCCGCTGGTCGTCGAAGAACACCATCATGTCGCACTCGAGTGCGGGCAGCAGCGGCCAGTCCGCGGGGATCCTGCCCTCGGCGTACGCCCGCCAGTAGGTCAGGCTCTTCTTCCACCGGTTGTCGTCCCGCAGGACGGCGAGCGCCTCGTCGTAGCCGAGCACCAGCCAGACCGGCGTGCCGAGCAGGTCGACCGGTGCCACCACCCCGTACCGCTCGCGCAGTTCGTCGTGGATCTCGGCGCGCCGGATCTCGTAGTCGTGGGTGAGCAGTGGTTCGACGGGCATCGTCTCGAGCTGGGTCACCGGGCGAGTTCCTCACGGAGCAGGGCGGCCAGCTCGGCGGGCCGGGAGAGGAACGGGGAGTGCGAGGCGTCCAGCCGCCGTACTTCCTGGGCGCGATTGGACATGGCCTCCTGCGCGAACGGCGGGATCGCGCAGTCGGCCTCGCAGACGACGTAGGTGCTCGGGAGCGTGTGCCAGGCCGCCCGGGTGAGGGGCTGGGAGAACGAGGCGAGCGACTGGACGCCGACCTGCGCGACGGCCTGCTCTACGAGTTCCGGGTCGACGTCGCCGTAGAAGACCCGCTCCGGCTCCAGCGCCACGATGTGGCCCTCCCGCTCACGCACCTCCCACCACGGCGGCGGGGTGCCGCCGACCGAGGACAGCAGCGAGTCGCCGACGTCCAACTGGAAGGCGCACAGGTAGACCAGCCGCCGCACGTCGCCGACGGAGCCGAGCGCCTCGGTAACGGGAACGCCGCCGTAGGAGTGCGCGACCACGACGACCGGCCCGTCGATCGCGGCCACGGCCTCGGCCACGACGGCGGCGTCGTCCCGCAGATCCCCGAGGACACCCGAGGCAGCCGTGTCGTCCCCGCTGCTGGGCAGCGCGACGGTGCGTACGTCGATGTCCGGAAGCTCGTCGATCAATTGTCGCCAGCACCAGGGGCCGTGCCAGGCACCGTGCACAAGGAGAAGGGCAGGTAGCGCACTCATCGAGTCTCCAATCGGCCCAGCCCCACAGACCACACTGTCGGCGAAGGCCTCAAAACGAAGCAGCGCCCGACCCGACCGAAGCCGACCCGAGCGCTGCGTAGCAGGTCAGAGGGCGTACCCCCAGCCTGCAACCCGTAGGCCCTGTGGGACTCGAACCCACAACCAATGGATTAAAAGTCCACTGCTCTGCCAATTGAGCTAAGGGCCCAGGCGATGTTGCCTCCCCGAGCATAGCCGGACGTGGCCGTGTCTCCGATCGGGTATCGGGGACACGGCCGCGCCGAGGGGTGCGCAGCGGTGAAGATCGGTCATCCGGCCCGCCGGTTACCGGGGTTTTGCCGCTCCTGTCCCTGTCCCTGTTTCCGTCCCCGTCCCCGTTCCCGTTCCCGTCTCCGTCCCCGCCGCCGCCCGTGCCGCCTCCCGGGCGACCGTCCGCGCGTGTTCGGGGTCGAGGAACCAGTGCCGGGCCGAGAGCTGCCACCACGCTCCCGCGAAACCGAGCACGACGAGGACGGCGATCGGGGCGTAGTTGAAGGTCTCCCAGGTGACCGGGGAGACCTGCGGCAGCATGAAGAGGACCGTGATGACGGCCACCCACGCCACCGACACCACGCCGATCGCCTTCGACCAGCGGCCCAGGTGCCACGGCCCCCGCTCGAAGGCCTCGCCCTTGCGCAGGCGCAGCAGCGTCGGGATGACGTACGCGAGGTAGAGGCCGATGACGGCGATGGAGGTGACGGCGGCGTACGCGGTCACGTTGATCAGGTACGGCAGGCCCAGGACCAGCGCGCCGCCGGCCGCGAGCCAGACCGCCGCGACGGGCGTGCGGGTGCGCGGGCTGACCGTGTGCCAGAGGTGCGAGTACGGCAGCGCGCCGTCGCGCGAGAAGGCGTAGATCATGCGGCTGTTGGCCGTGACCGACGCCATCCCGCAGAACAACTGGGCGCCGATGACCACGAGCAGCAGCAGCTTCCCGGCGGTCGCGCCGAGCGCGTCGAGCAGGATCTGGGCGGGCGGCGCGCCGGTCGGGGAGGTGAGGGCGGCGTCGTAGGACTGGATGGCGTACGTGAAGCCGAGCAGCAGGACGAAGCCGGCGATCCACGACGTCCAGATGGACCGCACGATGCCCTTCGGGCCGGCCGTCGACGCGTCGTGCGTCTCCTCCGTCATGTGGGCGGAGGCGTCGTAGCCGGTGAAGGTGTACTGGGCCATCAGCAGGCCCAGCAGGACGACGTACACCCCGCTGCCCCAGCCCGTGTTGTTGACGAACTCGCCGAACACGAAGGACGTCGACCGGTGCGTGTCGGGGACGAAGGCCAGCGCCCCGACGATGACCCCCACGCCGACCACGTGCCACCACACGCTCACGCTGTTCAGCAGCGCGACGATCCGCACCCCGAAGGTGTTCAGGAGGCCGTGCAGGACCAGGATCCCGGCGAAGAGCAGCACCGTGCGGCCCGGTGTCACCGCGAAGTCGAACTCGAGGTTCAGATACGCGCCGAGGAAGGACGCGGCCCCGAAGTCGATGCCGGCGGTCACCGCGACCTGCCCCAGCACGTTGAACCAGCCCGTGAACCAGGCCCAGGCGGCGGCCGATCGCGCGGGGGCCAGCTTGTGCGCCCAGAAGTACAGGCCCGCCGACGTCGGGTACGCCGAACAGATCTCGGCCATCGACAACCCGACGAACAGCGTCATCAGCCCGACCGCGACCCAGCCCCACATGATCACCGCCGGGCCGCCGGTGTTCATGCCGAACAGATACAGCGTCAGACAGCCCGACAGGACGGAGATGATCGTGAAGGAGACCGCGTAGTTGGAGAACGCCGACATCCGCCGGGCGAGAACCTGCGTATAACCAAGCTGGGCCAGCCGCTCTTCATCCGAGAGCCCCCCGGACGACCGCCCACTCACTATGGCGTCATCTGTCATGCCCCCAGCAATTCCCATCCGGGGGGCGTGACACACGTCACAACGTGGCTAGAAAATGCCCTTGTAGCCCTGCCAGCCGGCGCCGATCTTGACCCGCGCCCCGAACGTGCCGGTCCCGGTGCCGGGGAGCCGGTACAGCCCGCCCGCGGTGTCCCGCACGACGAGGTCCGCCTTGCCGTCCCCGGTGATGTCACCGGCCCCGGCGACCGCGTCGTACGACGCCCCCCAGTTCGCGAACAGCTTCACCCTCGCGCCGAAGGTCCCCTTGCCGGTCCCGAGGTAGCGGTAGAGGTTGTTCCCCTTGTCCTGGGCGATCAGGTCGCCGACGCCGTCACCGTTGAGGTCACCCACACCGACGATCTTCTTGTACGTCTTCCAGTCGTCGTAGAGCTTCACGGGCGCGGACAGCTTTCCGGCGGCCGTGCCCTTGTACAGGTAGACCTTGCCGGTCGACGGGTTGCGGGCGATCAGGTCGGGACGACCGTCCTTCGTGAGGTCGCCCGGCGAGGTCAGGACGTCGAACTGGGTCCAGCCGCTGGTCCCGAGCGTCGTGTACGGCGCCGCCGACGACAAGGCGGCGCCGCAGCCCGTCCGGTACAGCCGCAGCGCCCCGCTGCCGAGCCGCACGAGGACGTCGTTGCAGCGGTCGCCGCTCAGATCGCCGATCGGCACCACCCTGATGTCCTTCGGCCAGCCCGTGCCGCTGACCTGTCCCGAGAACGTGCCCTTGCCCGTGCCCTGTTGGTAGGTCAGGGTGCCCGGGCGCGGCACGGTGAGCAGGTCTCCGACGCCGTCCGGCTTCCTGCCCGGGCCCGCGTAGTCGTGGAACACGGGGGTGCCGCGCACCATCCGGACGGTGCCCTTCACCTGGAGCGGTGCGCCGACGCCGTCCGCGGGGGTGAGCGAGAGCGTCCAGTCGTAGAAGCCGTTGGGCAGGATCGCCGCTCCCGTGATGCTGGTGCTCCACGGGACCTTCAGCTCGCCGCGCAGGGCGCCGCCGTCCGTGCCGCCGACCACCTTGCCGGTCACCTTGTCACGCACCGTCAGGGTCCAGCCCGAGGCCGGCTTCGACAGCAGCACGTCGGTGAGGACGGGCTCCGTCGTCGGGGAGACCTCCGTGGCGCCCCGCGGCGCGTCCAGCAGGCTCAGCGGCTGCTGCGGCACGCCGGACGGGACGAGGTGCACGCGCTCCTGAGCGTCGACGTAGGCGGCGTTCCCACCGGACTCGTCGACCGTCCAGCGCACGTTGCGCTGCGAGACGCCGGTGTCGGGCAGGTCGCCGATGACCCGGCCGGAGGGGGTGCCGTCCGCGACCGTCGTGAGCGTCAGCTTCCCGGCCTGTTCGTCGTGGGTGACGACGTACCCGTCGCCGAGTTCGGCCTCGTCGGCCGGCACCGGCACGGACTTCTTCGCCGTACGGTCGTAGACGCCCGCCCGGCCCTCGCACGTCCAGTACAACCAGCGGCCCAGCGCCTGGAGTTCGGTGGGCGTGCAGCCCGCGTCGGTGGCGAGGGTCTCGGTCGTCCGGCCGGCCGTCAGGTCGTAGCCGGTGACACTGCCCGGGGTCGTACCGGTCGTCCACAGGATGTTGCCGGAGAGGGCGGCCGGCCCGGGGGCACGGGTGATGACGGGAGCGGCGTCGATGCTGCCGATCCGGTACACGTACTGCCCGCTGGGTCCCGTGTAGAGCAGGTAGCGGCCCGAGACGTCGGTGATCTTCCCGTCCTTGGGAAGCCCGGGCCGGTTCCAGACACCCTCCGCGTCCGGCCCGTCGACCTCGATCGCGTTGGTGTCCCCGTCGCGGGCGAGCCAGGCGATACGGCCGTCGGCCAGCCCCCGGACGGGGGCACAGGCGGCGTCGGCGGCGCAGTCGGCCATGGGGACGACGGTGGTGAGCCTGCCGCGCTCGCCGAACGACGGGGTACCGGACGGGGCGACGGTCCGCACCCGGGCGGAGCGCACAGCGGTGCCGTAGTGCTCCAGGACGACAAGCCGCCCCTGGTCCAGGGACAGGCCCTGGATCGCCAACGGCGGTTTGGGCAGGAGCTTGACCGGCGTGACGACGGGCGGGCCGCCGTCCGCGCCCGGGGTGAGGCGCTGGATGCCCCAGTCGTCGGCGCCCGTGCGGCCGATCTTCACGGCGGTGCCGTCGGGCCCTGCCCCGGTCCCGGCCTCCGAGGACGGGAGCACGGTCACCGGTTCACCGCCGGTGAGGGGCTGCGCGGTCGTCGAGGACGTCCCGTTGACCAGCCAGTCGCCGACGACGGCCAGGTCCTGGGCCGCGTTCACCCCGTCGCTGACGCCCTTGAGCGCCACCTCGACCGGGGCCGCCGACAGATCACGCGGGAACACCAGGACCGACGCCTTGTCCCGGGCGGAGACGACGACATGTCCACCGCCCAGGTTCGTGTTGGTGTACCCGGTGGGCAGCGGGCCGCTCCAGCCGCGCACCTCGCTGGACGCACGGTCCACGGCGACCAGACCCACCCGGCCGTCCACGGAGCCACGCAGGTACAGCGTCCGCGCGTCCGCCGCCGCGCCCAACCCGAGGACGAGACCGGCCGGTCCTCCCGTGATCGTCCGGTCCACGGTGGTCCCGTCGGGCCCCGGCGTCAGCAGATGGATGACCCGGACGATCTTGCCGTTTTCGTCCGGCACGTTCTTGAAGGCCACCGTCAGGTTGTCGTAGGACGTGACGTAACCCCACCCGTCCGGGACCTGGAGGCTCCGCGTGGAGCCGTCGGACGCGTCCCAGAAGTCGACCCGGCCATCGATGTGGTGGTACGCCAGCACGTCGGTGCCGGTCGGCTGCGCGAACGTCCCCACGGGAGCCGCCGGCACGCGCACCGACTCGCCGTCCGCGTAACGCGTCCACAGCCGGCCGCTGGTGCCCTCCAGGCTGTGGAAGACCCCCTGTGCCCCGACCGCGTCGTGGCTGCCGTGGGTCGACGGCGACTGGAGCGCCGCATCCGTGTAGGTGTCCCGCAGTGTCGCCGGCACCACCGTCTCCTGCGGCGCGTCCGCGACCGCGGGCGACTGGAGCAACGGGGTCAGCCCCGCCGCCAGGACGGCGGAGGCGGCGACAAGACGCAGACGTACGGAGCCATTACGAGCCAAGAGGGTCCCTCCCCGGGAACAGGACGCATTCGCCCCATAAGTCGGCCGATCATACAGTCGCTTTACCGACGGAAAAACGCCGTGGCCCCCACCGATGTGCGGTGGGGGCCACGGCGTTCACTGACCTGAGCCGACTGACGTCAGCCGGGCCGAACGACCTCAGCCGTTGCGCTTCCAGCGCGGCTTGTCGTCGCGGCGGCCCGGGGTGCCGGAGCCGGAGCCGGTGCCGCGGTGGTCGTCGCGGCGGCCGAAGGACGGGCGGTCGTGGCCGCCGGCGCGGAAGCCCGGACGGTCGTCGCGGCGGTCGCGGTTGAACGGGCGGTCGCTGCCACGGTGGCCGGCCGGACGGTCGTCGCGGCGGAAGCCGCCACGGTCGTTGTCACGGTTGAAACCGCCACCGGACGTGGAACGGTCGTCGCGGCGGTCGCGGTTGAAGCCGCCGCCCGAGGAACGGTCGTCACGACGCTCGAAGGAACGGCCACCACGGTCGTTGTCACGGC
>NZ_FOFF01000066.1 GCF_900110755.1 Streptomyces sp. yr375 | reverse complement strand
TCACTCCGATCGCGGAAGTAACTACATGTCAGCAGAGTTCGGGAAGACGCTCGACCGGTTCGGTCTCCGCAGGTCTTCCGGCCGCACCGGGATCTGCTTCGACAACGCCATGGCCGAATCATTCTTCGGCGCCCTGAAGAACGAGCGCGTATCCAGGGTGACTTACCTGACCCGCGAGGCCGCCCGACAGGACATCACTCGCTACATCGAATTCTGGTACAATCGCAAACGCCTCCACTCGGCGGTGGGTTACCGCCCTCCGTACGAAGTCCACGCCGAGTACGAGAAGTTGCGAATCGCCGCGTGAAATGAACGGCCAGAAGCCTGTCCGGAAAACGCGAGGCTCCTCACCCCGGTGAGGCTGGGACGGTACCTGCTGTTCTTCGAACTGCTTTGGCAGATCCTGTTCTTCCTTGTCGCTGACGGCGCGGTCGGCAGATGGCTCGCCGGAATCTGGAGCGGTTCGCTGTTCGGCGCGGGACTGTCCAGCGGGCTGCTCCTGGTGGCCCTTGCTCTCAGCGGCCGGTGGGCGACCGCTCATCTCATCTCCGGCGGGAGCCGGTGGGCCTTCGCCGGCCCTCGGGGTTGGGCCCTCGCCATCGCCAACCTCGTCAACTACGTGTACCAGCCCCTGTTCCGTCCCGTACCGCTGTTCCTTCTCGCTGGGGTGCTCCATCCGGAACGCGATCTTCTGGCCGCGCTCATCCCCCTGCTGGTCGTCGAACTGGTCTTCGCTGCCGAGGACCGGCGAGCCATGCGGTCCCCAGCGGGGCTCTGGGGTGCGTGGTTCTGGCTTCCCCAACAGGTCACGCAGCGCCTTGACAAGGACCCGATGCTGGGGGCCTGGCAGGTCGGCACATGGCTGTACGACGCCGTGCTGAGCCGCAGGGGATCGGCTGACTACACCCTCGTCACGAACACCTTGCGGCTGTGGCTGCGGGCGAGGGGCAACTCCTTCGCCATGCTGGGCGATCACCGAGCCGACCCGCCTCCGGAGAAGGCCGGCGTCTTTCTGGAGACCTCCAGAAAGATGCTGATCGCGGCCGGGAAGGCCGAGGAACAGCGTGCCCGCGCCGGCCGGGCGGGGGACGGAGGCCGCCATTACGTCGCCGCCTGCGCGCTGCTGACGGCATGTGATGCGTACGGCGAACAGCTGTCGGACAAGCGGGGTCGGTCGGTGACGCTGGCCGCTGCGGCGGCTTTCACAGCCGCGAAGGCCGACAGTTGGGCCTTGCTGTACGGGGCGTTGGCCGCCGCACGGTACGACATGGGCCAGAACGCCAACCGCGCGGCTGCCGTGCTGCGCCAAGCACTGGCGGCCACGACCGGCCGGGAGGAGAAGTTCCAGCACGCGGCCGTCAGGACGGCCGTGGCGGTCACCGCCATGGTCACGCACACCTTCGGGCGGCAGGAAGACACCATCCGGCTTCTCGAGCGGATCAACCGCACGCCCCCGTACCCGGCGGAGATCCGCCGGATGACCGCGGAGCACTGGCAGATCTATCCCGTATGGGCCCGGCAGGCGCTGTGGGACCTGGCGTCGTTCGACGTGATGGCCTACCAGTCCAACCGCGGCGGGAAGGAACGCCAACAGGCGGTCGACGGACCGTTCGATCTGGCACTGCAGACCCTGCTCGGATCCCGGTGGGGGACGCAGTCTTCGGCCCTGCCCGGGATGAACTGGGCGGGCCTGTACGGTGACCGCTTCCGTTCCCCCGAGTGTGCCGTGCCGACGCCGTTCAACCGCGGCGCCGCCCTCGCCGACGCCCGTGGCTGTCTCGACGCACTCCTGGCCGCGTACGGCGCCGATGAGCCGTTCCACGGCGGATGGATCGCGGACGAGGTCGCGCGGGTGTTCGCCAGGCGCCGGGAGGGGTCGAGGTCTCCCGAGAAGGATCCCGTTCACCAATGGGTGACGCGCTGGAGAAACCGGGAGACTGACGTCTTCGCCTTCATCGAGCGTGTCCGCACTCAGGAACTCGCTTATCTGCTCGGGCAGGCATCCGGCCGGCTGGAGCGCTCACCGCGCCCCGATGCCACGATGCCGACCAAGGTGCTCGCCACCCTGGAGACGGCGGAGACCGCCTATGAGGCACTGCTACGGGACTCAGCCTCCCCGCCGGAACGGGCCGCGGCATGGCAGCGGGTCACCGAGACGTACCAGGCGCTGGAGATGCTGGGAGCGTCCGCACTCACCGCTGCGGGGCGGGGACCGGCACCCTGGCTGGACTACCCCCAAGCCCGGGATTTCCTGCGGGAGCTTCGCGGCGCAGGCCACCAGGTCCTGCTCGCCCTGTTCTGGCAGGTCGACACCCGGGTCACCATCCTGCTCGCCCGGCACGACTACGACCGGCCGGTCACGGTGACCGTCGAGATGCCCTCGGACAGCGAACTCAGGAGTGATCTCCGGGAGTTGGGTGAGGGCCGGGCGCCCGGTCCCGGAGCGGGCGCGGGGTCCGACAGCTTCTCCTGGGAGGAGGCGTTCCGTCCGCTGGTAGCCCCGCTCGTGGAGCACAGCAGGGCGGGCGAAGTGCTCTGGCTCGTCCCCTCGGGCATCCTGCACCATGTCCCGCTGCACGCCGTACGGGTACGGGGCGTTCCTCTCTGTGACCGCAATCCGGTGACCGTGACTCCGAGCGCCGCGGTGATGACGCGGTTGCTCGTTCCGCCGCGCACCGGAGGAAAAGGGTCGGTGCTGCTGGTCGCGGACAGTGACACGCAGCGACCTCTGGCACATGCCCGTACGGAGGTCCGGGCCGCGGCCGCCGCGCTTCGGACCGCCGATGAGCCGCTGGTGGGTTCGCTGGCGACGAAGAGGGCCGTACTCGGCGTGCTCGCCCGTGACGACCACGACATAGACATCGTGCACTTCGCATGCCACGGCCGGTTCCACGACACGAAGCCCCTCGACTCCTGGATTCAGCTGGCCCCGGACCCGCACACTCCGCAGGCAGGAGACCGGTTGACGGCCTTGGAACTTGGCGGGCTGCGACTCGACGCGCGCCTGGTCACCCTCAGCGCCTGTGAGAGCGGGCTGGGAGACCCGTCCCTCGAACACGAACGTCTGGGACTGGTCTGGGCCGTACTCCAGAGCGGCGCCCGTTCCGCGCTGGTCAGTCTGTGGCGGGTGGACGACATCTCCACCGCGCTCCTGATGCGCCACTTCTATGCGGCGCTCGGTGGCGGTGAGCCCCGTGCCAGTGCCTTGAGCTCTGCCCAGCAGTCTCTGCGGCAGACCACGGCGGCCGAAGCACTGCGCTTCCTCACGGAGACCCTGCGACAGCTCCCCGCCGGGCACGAGGCGGCGCGGCGCGCTACACAGCGGCGCATGGCGGAACTCCTCATGCAGGCACGGGCATTCGATGAGGCGCTTGAACTGCTGGAGACCGTGCTGGCCCGCACCGGAGCCGAGGACCCGGACTATCTCCGGTTCTTGGCCCACGTCACGGTGTGCCGGCGCAGGAAAGCCCGTGCCGCCCAGGATGCGCCCGACCTCGGTCGCCGTGTCTTCGACCACCCTTACTACTGGGCACCCTTCCAACTGATCGGAGACTGGCGTTGACCGCGAACGCCCATACCCCTCTTGGATCCCTGACCGCCGAGCCGGTTCTGCGCGTGAACGGATCAGTCAGCCCCGAGGAGGCGCTGACCCTGCTGGGAGACCGAGGCTTCGCCCTGGTGGCGGATGCGGCGCACGACGGGATGCCGGTCGCGTTGCTGAGCCGGTCCGACCTCACCGCGCTGCGCAACCGCCGTGCTGCAGCGCTCTGTCCGCCCGACGCCCCGGCCCGTCCTGCGGTCCTGCTGCCCTCCGGTATGACGCTGGGTGAACTGGTCGGTGGAGCTGCCATGACCCTGCTCGCACTCAGCCCGCACGGAGCGGTCGTGGTGGATCCGTCCGGCGCCGTGACGGTACTTCCGGGCAACATCGTGGACGACTTTCTGGACCACGGGGCCCTCCTGCCTGCCGAACCACGCGGGGCGTTCGACATGAGCGCGACGGACAGCCTCCTCGCGGGGGACATCTCACTGCCCCTCGCACTCGTGGCCTGCGCGGCTCCCGGATGCGGCCACATCAACCACCTCGGCTTCTTCGATCCGCAGCGGCCACCTGTCTGTGCCCATCCGAGTCTGCCCCCGCACACGTTGACGATCGCGCGAGGATGACGACATGCTCGGTGCCTTTCTGGGGCAGACCCCGGGCCTCCTCGACCGGCGCTTCCTGCTGCATGTCCTGCTGCCCAGCGTGGGCTTCTGCCTGTCGGTCTCCGTGGTGCTGGCCGGGTCGGGCCTTAACATCGGGCAGGCCCTCCGGACCTGGGAGGGCATGGCCGGGAGCGCCCGCGCGCTGGCCGGACTCGCGCTGCTGCTGGCAGCCGGTCTACTCGCGTCCGCCCTGTCCAGTTGCCGCATGGCGATCTGTCGTCTCTTCGAGGGGTACTGGACCGGATTCGCGGCGGGAGCAGCGCTGCGGCACGGAGTGGCCTGGCACCGGCGTCGCTGCGATGCTCTCCACCGGGTCCCCGCGTCCCGTGACGCCGCCTTGAGCCGGTATCCGCTGCCGACCAGGCCGGAGGACTTCCGGCCGACACGGCTGGGCAACGTACTCAGTTCCGCGGAACAGTATCCGCAGGTGCGTTACTCCATGGACGCCGTACTGATCTGGCCGCGCGTCTACCAGGTCCTCCCCGACCGGATGACCGCCACGCTGGCGGCGGCCAGGGCCGACCTGGACGCCGGACTCGGTCTGTCCGTGTTATGCCTGCTGTTTGGTGCCGTCGGAGCCACCGAAGTGCTGTGGGAACAGGGCCCGTGGTCCTGGTTCCTCCTCCTGTGGTGGGGCGGCTGCTTCACCGCCCACCTCGCCTACCGCTCCGCGTTGGCCGGCGCACATATGTACGCGCAACACGTACGCGTCGCCTTCGACCTCCACCGGTACGACCTCATTCGGCAGTTGGGCGACGAGCCGCCCTCTTCACCCGAGGAAGAACGGGACTACTGGTATCGCCTCTGCCAGTTCTGGCACCGCGGGATCCCCCGAGACCACATACAACTGCCCGCCACCTCCGGATCGCCCGCTCCCGTTCCCGACCACACCCTCCGCATTCCCTTACCTGTCTCCGGGTGCTTCTGGACGCTGACCACCGCCCTCGGAGTCGCGGGGGCCGTTTCCCTTGGCCTGTACTAACTCGACTCTGTCGGGGATCTTGGATGGTAGGGCTCAGCTGCCGAGGGTTCGCCAGGACTTTGACCGGGGGATCTCGTTCTGGTCCAGGAAGCTCTGAAAGGCGGTCGGCGGTCTCGGCGAAGAGAGTTCCGCGGTCGCTGACTGGCTGCTGAGTCGTTCGATGTTCACGGTGATGGCCGTGAGGACGTGTTGCAGGTGGGCTTTAGGCTGTCCTCGGTAGCGGCAGTGGCGCATGCCGTGTCTGTGGGCGAACTCGTTGATGGTGCCCTCGACTCCGGAGCGGACCGCGTAGCGGGTCTTCCAGTGGGGTTCGTGCTGCTCGGCGCGGACGCGGAGTTGCAGGTTGCGGAGTTCTCGTGGGGGAAAGCCCACGGTCCGGGCGCTGTCGGCGGTGGTGGTGCAGAGGGCGCGGGCCGGGCAGGGGCGGCACTGGCTCTTGGTGAACCGGGCCGCGATCAGCGGGGCGGCGGTGGGCGAGGAGGTCGGGTAGGGGCCGTGCCAGCCCGCGCTGACCTGGCCCTGGGGGCAGGTGACCTGCTGGCGGTCGAAGTCGATGTGGCGACCCTTCAGGCGCCGTTCCGGCTGAAGCCGGCGGGCAGGAAGGTGCAGCTGGCGCCGAAGTTCGACCGGTACGAACTCGTCGCGGGCGCGGGGCCGTACGACCTCGCGGTGCCGAAGAAGGACGGGGAACTGGTGCGCCACGCGTTCGGTGGCGCGGCGGGGCTTCGGTGAGCGGCGGGTGAGTCCCGCGCGAGCCAGGGTGTTGAGATCGAGGCAACACCCTAGCCCGCGCGGCTGACCGAGGGCGTCCGCGACGGCCGGGCTGGTTGAGCGTGTCAGTTGAGCCCGGTGGTGGCCGTGTCCGCGATGAGGCCGCGCTGCACAATCGACCACACTCGGGAAGCGCGAGCCCGCCTCGCCTCAGTCGCCCTCGAACCGCTCCAGCGGATTGGGCTCTGCCGCCAACGTGGTGCGTTCCACAGGCCAGTCGCGCCATCCTGTTCCGAGAGGCGTGTCGCCGCTGACGGGCACGGTTCCGGTGCGGGAGCAGCACCATTGCGGCTGCCCTGTCGGAGGGTGACAACGGCGTTCCGCCTGCCCGGAACACCCGTGGGTGTGGCCATGTGCGGCCACAGTGCGGCCGGACGCCTTTGGACGGGGTAGCACTGGGTGTCACAGTGGAACTGTTCGCATGTGCTCTGATCAGCCAGAACAGCACCGGGCGGCACGAGCCGGAACCAGCCGTCACGAACCCCCATGGTCTCGTAATGCGTAGGTCTCGGGTTCGAATCCCGAAGGCGGCTCTATGGTGAACCCCAGGTCGGGCCTTTGACCTGGGGTTTCTTGTTTCGGGTGACCTTGAGATCGACCCATATTGCGCCTCTGGGGTCTGTGCATCGTAATGCGTAGGTCAGAGGTGTCGGTTCTGTGACGAGGATCCAGCTCTAAGCCTCTTACCTGGTCTTTTGTGTTTCTAGAGGGCTGGCTGCGCCTCGTCTCACGGGACTCCGGTGGACAGGCGGTGGACAGCCGTGCAGTGGGGGTGCAGTCCTGCGCAGATCCCGACGAGGACGGTTGGCCCCTTGGCTCATGGCGGTAGCGCTATCCATGGTCCGTCGCTCTCGTAGGTCCCCGACAAGAGTGGCGGCTGCCGGCTCGGACGTGCTCAACTGTTGTCCCCTGGCGGGGCGTGCCGTATTGAGTGCGGCGCCGACCTGGTTCGCGAGGGTCACGGCGACGAGGCGTGCTTGCAGGGACGGGGCTGCACCGCGCGCGGGTCGCATCATGAAGCGTCCGTAGAAGTGGCCGCTGGCGAGCGTGCGCAGTTCGACTTCCTGGTCCGGCAGTCCGAGCTGCTCGACGTCCCAGGGGCTATGCCCCGAGGTAACGGTGCCGTCCCGTTGCAGGCGCGGTGGGTGGCCGAGCAGGGTGCCGTACCCGAAGCGGCAGCCGTGTAGCTGGAGCAGCCCGGTGAGCTGGCCACGCACGTGGTTGACGAGGGCGTCGGGGGTGGCGGCGGACTGGGCCAGTTCGGCGGTGTCGTGGATTAGGGCCAAGACACCACCCGTGACAAACGTGCCTCAAAGCATCCCTGCATGCACATCAGGCCCAACACTTGCAGCTGCAGATGAACGCCGCTGCCAAGGAGACGTCCGGCCTGTTCAACGTCGCGCAGGGCGAGCCGCGCCTCAGCGGTGTGGCCTTGTTCGGCCTCTCCGTCGGAAGAGCCGTGCTCGAGCGCGCGTCGCCCGACCTCGAAGCCAATGTGGCCGCCCTCGAATGCTCGTGCTTCGTCCTGCTGGAAGAGTGCCCTGGGAACGCCGAAAGCTGGTTCCTGGCCCGCTGCTTCGACGAACTGCTCGCATCGGGCGTACGGGGAGTGGCGTCCTTCGTGGATGAGACCTTGAACGAGAGTTGCCGCCCAGGGGCAGCCCTGCCCACCTCGGGCGGGGCCACCCCTGCCGACGGGATCCACGTCAGGTGCGGTGACGTTCGGGGTGACGTCCGGTGTCGGTGATCACTTGGAGAAGCGCGGCTGTGCCTCCCGGCGGTGCTGCGGCAGCTGCAGTTCGGGGGCGGGGAGCTGGGACAGGCGCGCTCCCTCGACGTCCATGTTCGGCAGCAGACGGTCGAGCCACTTCGGCATCCACCACGCCGAGTCGCCCAGCAGCGCGAACAGGGCAGGCACGAGGGCCATGCGGACGATGAACGCGTCGAACAGGACCGCGATCGCCAGACCGAAGCCGATCATCTGGATGAAGTCGTTGTCCTCCATGATGAAGCCGGAGAAGACGCTGATCATGATGAGCGCCGCCGCCGCGACCACCCGGCCGCCGTGCTGGAAGCCGGTGACGACCGCGTCGTGGGTGTGCGCGCCGTGCGTGTACGCCTCCCGCATCCGGGTCACCAGGAAAACCTCGTAGTCCATGGCGAGACCGAAGACCACGCCGATCATGAAGATCGGCATCGTGCTCATCACCGGGCCCGGCTCGTCGACGCCGAACACATCAGCCATCCAGCCCCATTGGAAGACCGCTACCACGGCACCGAGTGCGGCGGCTACGGAGAGCAGGAAGCCCAGGGCGGCCTTGAGCGGGACGAGGATCGACCGGAAGACCAGCGTCAGCAGCAGGAACGCCAGGCCGACCACCAGGGCGAGGTAGGGGAGCAGCGCATCGTTGAGGGTCTCGGAAAAGTCGATGAACATCGCTGTCTGACCGGCCACCAGGACGCGCGTGCCGGTGTCCGCCTCGATGCCTTCAGCCCTGTCACGGAGCGACTTGACCAGATCCTCGGTCCTCGGGTCGGCCGGTCCGGTGGACGGCATGACGTTCAGGATCGCGGTGTCGCCGGACTTGTTGGCGTCCGCCGGGCTCACGGAGACGACGCCCTTCTCCTTGGCCAGCTGCTTGCTCACCCTGTCGGCCGCGGCTGCCGCGTCCTTGGCCTCGACCGTCACCATCAGCGGGCCGTTGTAGCCGGAGCCGAAGGAGCCGGAGACCATGTCGTACGCCTTGCGCTGCGTGGTCTCGGCGGCCATCGTCCCCTCGGACGGCAGTCCCAGCTCCAGACTCGCGGCGGGCACGGCAACGGCGCCGAGACCCACCACGCCGACCAGCAGAATGGCGACGGGGTGACGCAGGACCAGCCT
Organism: Streptomyces sp. yr375; assembly: GCF_900110755.1. Classification (GTDB taxonomy): domain Bacteria; phylum Actinomycetota; class Actinomycetes; order Streptomycetales; family Streptomycetaceae; genus Streptomyces. The sequence continues at coordinate 30,624 of NZ_FOFF01000066.1, read as the reverse complement.
TGCCCAGCGGGTACCCAGGTTTGGTTTCTGCCGAGCGGCAAGCTTCTCGGCCTTGCGCCGCTGACGTGCCGAGAGCGGCTTGCCGTACTGCTGCGCCCGGTCCCTGCGGCGCAGAACCTTGACAGGTGCGAAGCCGAGCAGCGCGGGAACGAGTGTGATCGCGATGAGTACGGCGACGACCACGGTGGCCGCGCCAGCCAGACCCATCTTGGTGAGCATGGGGACGTTGACGACGGCGAGACCCGAGAGCGCGACCACGACGGTGAGACCCGCGAAGACGACCGCGGAGCCGGCGGTGCCGACCGCTCGTCCTGCGGCTTCCTCGCGTTCCCTGCCCTCGGCGATCTCGGCGCGGTAGCGGGAGAGGATGAACAGCGCGTAGTCGATGCCGACCGCCAGGCCGAGCATCAGTGCCAGTGTCGAGGTCGTGGAGGACAGGCCGAGTGTGCTGCCGAGTGTGACGATGCCGCAGATGCCGACGCCGACGCCCATGATGGCGGTGACCAGCGGCATTCCGGCGGCCAGCAGCGAGCCGAAGGTGATGAGCAGCACCACGGCGGAGACGGCGAGGCCGATGATCTCACCGGAACCCATCGTCTGGGACGGTGGCACGGCGTCGCCGCCCATCTCGACCGTGAGACCGCTGCCGCGGGCGTCCTCCACCGCCTTCGTGAGTGCTTCGTGTGCCTCCGGGCTCACCTGGGTGGCGCCGACTTCGTAGGCGACCGATGCATAGCCGGTGGTGCCGTCCTTGCTGACGGCCTGGCCCTCGAACGGGTCGACGACGCTCACGACTTCGGGGGCCCGGTCCAGGTCGGCGACCAGCGCGTCCACCTTCCGCTTCTCGCCGGGGTCGGAGAGCTTCTTGCCCTCGGGCGCGCGGACGACCACCCGGGCTTTGGCCCCGTCGGCGCTCAGCGTGGGGAACTTGTCCTTGAGGAGGTCGTAGGCCTTCTGCGTCTCCGTGCCGGGCATCGTGAACGTATCGGCGGGAAGGGGTGGGGCGGAGGCGGCGGCGAAGATCGCGCCGATGAAGATCAGCACCCACAGCAGGGCCATCGTGCCCCTGCGCCGGAAGGCGAGGCGGCCGAGTTTGTAGAGAAGGGTAGCCACAGCGAAAGAGCTCCTATCGGATTCGCCGGTGAACGGTGGGGGGCGGGGATTGCGGTGACGACATGGGCCGCGGGGCCACGGGGGGGGGAGAGAGGAGGAGGGCGGGCAGGCCCAAGGGGAGCCGGGGTCGCTATGGATGGTTCTCCTCACGCCGGTTGATGCCGTTGTCGGGCTGGAACCGGCCGGTGCAGGTGAGGAAGACGTTGTCCAGATCGGGGGTGTGGACAGTGAGGGCCTCGGCCTCGATCGATTCGTTGTCCAGGACCTCCAGCACGGCCCGGAGCGCGGGGATGCCGCCGTCCGTGGGGATGTACACGACGAGCGCGTCGTCGTCGCTCGTCACGGAATCGAAGGCCGCGGCGGCTGATTCGAAGCCGCGTACGTCGGCGAGCTGAAGCCGGATGTGCCCGCCGGCAGTTGTGGGTCCCGATGCCTTCGCCGCGTGGTCGCCGCCATGTCTCCCACGTCCCTCCCAGTTCGTCGGTGGTGTCACCACGAACTCGGGTGCGAGACCGTCCAGTCGCAGGACGACCGAGCCCGGCGCCAGATCGCGGCTGACCCGGCCCACGGCCTCGGACAGCGCGTTCAGCAGCGCCAGCCGGGCTGCTGACTCCAGAGGAGCGGTGAGCCGGTCGGCCAGGGCACGGGTTTCGTCGCCGCCCACGTCGGCGACGGCCACGAGCTCATGTCGGAGGTAGGCGACGTACGGCGTGAGATCCATGGTGCCATCATGGCACGTTTATGGCGCCATTCTCTGGTGGTCATGGTGGGAGGGGGTGAGCTTGACCGAAACCCGCCTGCCGAACGCCGTGTGTGACTGGGGGCGCCGACGGCTCGTCGCCGCTCTCGATCAAGCCGTTCATCTGCGTAAATGACGTCGGATGCGATGGTGTGTCCGAGGTGGCGGCGAGCTCCTCGGCTGGCCGACCTGCGGAGCCGGGTGGCGTCAGCGGCTCGATGTTGACGCCAAGGGTGGCGCCATTGCAGGGCCTGGCTGGTCAGGCGCCCCCTTTCGCGTACACCTGGTCCAGTGCGCCCGGCAGCGCCCGGAGGAAGGCCGCGACCTCGTCGTCGGCGATGATCAAGGGCGGGGCAAGGCGGATCACCCCGGGCGTGACGGCGTTCACCAGGAAGCCCGCGTCCTCGAGCGCTCGTTCAGACTCGCGGGCCAGCGGCTCGGTGAGCACGACCGCGAGCAGCAGGCCGGCTCCCCGCACATGGTCGACCAGCGGGTGGTCCAGCCCTTCGATGCCCTCTCGTAGGCTCTCGCCCTGCCGCGTGACGCGCGACAGGAGACGGTCGGCCGCGATGGTGTCGAGGACCGCGAGTGCGGCCGCGCAGGCCACCGGATTGCCCCCGAAGGTCGTGCCGTGAGTCCCGGGTGTCAGGAGACCGGCAGCCGCACCGAAGGCGAGGGTGGCACCGATCGGCAGCCCGCCGCCGAGGCCCTTGCCGAGAGTGACGATGTCCGGCTCCACCCCGTGGGCCCGGTGCTCGAACCAGTGCCCGGTGCGGCCGATGCCCGTCTGTACTTCGTCCAGTACGAGCAGCGCTCCGGTCGCGCGGGTGATCTCCCACGCGGCGGCCAGATAGCCCGGCGGCGGTACGACGACGCCGTTCTCGCCCTGGACCGGCTCCAGGACCACCAGTGCCGTGTCGGTGTCGACTGCTGCCCGCAGCGCCTCGGCATCCCCGAACGGCACATGGGTGACCCCGCCCGGCAGCGGCCGGAAAGGGTCCCGCTTCGCGGGCTGCCCCGTGAGCGCGAGCGCGCCCATGGTGCGGCCGTGGAAGGCTCCCTGCGCCGCGACGACGCGACTGCGCCCGGTCAGTCTTCCGATCTTCAATGCGGTCTCGTTCGCCTCGGCACCGGAGTTGGCGAAGAAGACCCGTCCGGGACGCTCCGACAGCGTCAACAGCCGTTCGGCGAGCCGGACCTGCGGTTCGGTGACGAAGAGATTTGAGACATGGCCGAGCCGGCCGATCTGCTCGCGCACCGCGTCGACCACGGCCGGATGCGCGGTGCCCAGGGCGTTGACCGCGATACCGCCGAGGAAGTCCAGGTACTTCTTGCCGTTGGCGTCCCAGTACACGGCACCCTCGCCGCGTACCAGCGGCACCCGCGGGATCCCGTACGTGTCCATCAGCGACGTCTGCCAGCGCTCGGTGAGCCTGCTGTTCGGCGTACCGCTCATCGCAGCCCTCCTTCCTCGTCCGCCACGACCGTGGTGCCGGACGTCACGTCGGTGAGCAACGCGGTGAGGACCGAATGCCGTACGCGCCCGTCCAGCACCCGCGCCCTGGGCACTCCATGACGTACCGCGTGCAGGCAGGCCCTCATCTTCGGAACCATGCCGTGGGTCAACTCCGGCAGAAGCTTCTCGAGTTCGGTGGCCGTCAGGATGCCGATCACCTCCTCGCTGTGCGGCCAGTCTGCGTACAGGCCCTGCACGTCGGTGAGCAGGAGCAGCTCCCGGGCGCCGAGCGCGGTGGCAAGCGCGGCAGCCGCGGTATCGGCGTTGACGTTGTAGACGTGGCCGTCGTCGGCACTCCGGGCGACCGACGAGACCACCGGAATGCGGCCGTCCGCGAGCAGCGCATTGAGGACGCCGGTGTCCACCTTGCTGATCTCGCCGACTCTCCCGATGTCCAGCGGCTCCCCGTCGACCACCGGCAGATGTCTGACCGCCGTGATGGTGTTCGCGTCCTCACCGGTCATGCCGACTGCGTACGGACCATGACGGTTGATCAGCCCGACCAGTTCGCGCTGTACCCGGCCAGCGAGCACCATCCGGACCACGTCCATCGCCGGGGAGGTCGTGACCCTCAGTCCTGCCCGGAACTCCGAGGTCAGTCCGTACCGTTCGAGCTCCGCGCTGATCTGCGGGCCACCGCCGTGCACGACGACCGGGCTGAACCCGGCGTCGCGCACCCGCACGACGTCGTGGGTGAAGGACGCCTTCAGCTCGTCGTCCACCATGGTGTTGCCGCCGAGTTTGACGATGACTGTCCGCTCATGTGCGGCGGCCTGCCGGCCATCGGCGGCGGCGCTGTGCCGAGGTGTGCTCATGAGGAGTACGCGCTGTTCTCGTGGACGTACGCGGCGGTCAGGTCGTTGGTCCAGATGGTCGCCGCATCGTCTCCCGCCGCGAGGTCGGCGGTGATGACGACCTCCCGCCCGCGCATGTCCACCGTGTCGCGGTCCTCACCGATCGATCCGCCCCTGCACACCCAGACGCCATTGACAGCGACGTTCAGCCGGTCCGGCTCGAAGGCGGCGGAGGTGGTGCCGATCGCGGCGAGCACCCGGCCCCAGTTGGGATCCTCGCCGTGCAGAGCGCACTTGAGCAGGTTGTTGCGCGCTATGGACCGGCCGACATCGACGGCATCGTCCTCCGAAGCCGCGTGGACGATGTCGATCCGGATGTCCTTGGAGGCGCCTTCGGCATCGGCGACGAGCTGCCGCGCGAGATCCTCGCAGACTGATTGCACGGCTGCCGCGAACCCCTCGTACGCGGGCTCGACCCCGGACGCGCCGGAGGCGAGTAGCAGCACGGTGTCGTTGGTGGACATGCAGCCGTCGGAGTCGACGCGGTCGAAGGTGGTACGGGTCGCCGCGCGCAGGGCGCGGCCGAGGTTCTCGCCGTCGACGTGCGCGTCGGTGGTGATGACGACCAGCATGGTGGCGAGACCGGGTGCGAGCATGCCCGCCCCCTTTGCCATGCCCCCGACGATCCAACCGTCACCCTCGGCCACGGCGGTCTTGTGCACGCTGTCGGTGGTCCTGATGGCGATCGCGGCCGTCTCTCCACCGTCCGCGGAGAGGTCTGCGGCTGCCTTCTCGACTCCCGTCAACACCCTGTCCATCGGCAGTCGGACACCGATGAGCCCGGTGGACAGGACGGCGACATCGGCCGCGTCATGGCCGTCGAGAACGCCGGCCGCCTTCTCCGCGGTGGCCCTCACGTCCTCCAGGCCGTCCGGTCCCGTACAGGCGTTGGCGCCACCGGAGTTGAGTACGACAGCGCTCAAGGCGCCATTCGCGATGACGCGTTCGCACCACACCACCGGCGCCGCCTTCACCCGGTTGGAAGTGAAGACGCCGGCCGCCGTCGTGAGCGGGCCGCTGTTCACCACCAGCGCCAGATCCGGGCCGCCGCCGGCCTTGATCCCCGCGGCGACCCCCGCCGCCGAGAACCCGCGTGCTGCGGTGACACTCATGGTGCAACTCCTCCGGTGAAAGGCCACAGTTGGTTGGCGGAGCACCCGTGCGCGTGACACGAATGTCAATTTGGAAGATGTCGTCGGACAGCTCACTTGCCGTGCCAGGGCAATTCAGTATTACGCCGAATAACTCCGGTGCGCCATACCGGGTGGGGCGGAGACGGGACGTCGGGGGACTTGGGAACATGGGGCGTTGTCCCGCCGACAGGACAGCGGTGCGAAGGTTCCCGGTATCTTGACTTCGATACTCAGGACACTGATAGCGTCCCTGAAATGAAGCCATGCCTTGCGTGTCTGATCACCGAAAGGGCGAGTTTCGCATGTTCGTTCCGAGGCAATATCGTGAACCGGATGCTTCGTGGATGGTCGATTTGCTCCGCAACAATCCGCTGGCGCTGATGGTGAGTAATGGAGATGCCGCCGCCGCGCCGTTCGCCACGCATCTTCCCGTCATACCGGACCCTGCGATGACCGATGAATGGTCCGCCGATCTTTCGGGCGCCACACTACTGGGGCACATGAACAGGGGAAATCCCCATTGGAAGGCCCTGGAAACCGGCGACGTTGTCCTGCTGACATTCACCGGTCCGCACGCCTATGTCTCGCCCACGGTGTACGAGGTGACACCGGCCGCGCCGACGTGGAACTTCACCTCGGTGCATGTGCGCGGTGTGGTGGAGAAAATCGATTCCGCGGAAGAGACCCTGGAAGTGGTCCAGTCCACCGTCCGTGCGTTCGAGGCCGATTTCGGTGACGACTGGGACATGACCGAATCGCTCGGCTACTTCCGCAGGATCGTGCCCGCTGTCGGGGCGTTCCGGCTTACGGTGTCGGGGGCCGAGGGCATGTTCAAGCTCAGTCAGGAGCAGAAGCCGGAGGTCCGCGAGCGTGTGCAGAAGGCGTTCAGCGGGCGGGAGTGCGGCCGGCACCGGGAGACGGCCTCGTTCATGAGCCGGTTGCCGTGACGGCTGTGGCCCCTGAGAGTTGTGGCAACGGCCAGGGCCCGCACTCCGTCAGGAGTGCGGGCCCTGTGCGTCATGTCGTCTTGTCCGGCTCCGGCAGGGGTGTTTCCCCGTCGGTCGGCTCGCCGGGTCAGGCGCTGAGGCCTGCTTGTTCCTCCGTTTCCTCCAAGGCTCGTTCGGCCGCGTTGTCGAGCGTGGCGAGCACCCATTGCTCGAAGTCGATTCCCGACTGTTCCGCGGCCTTGTGCCACCACTGGAGCCGATTTCCCGGTACGGCGAGCTGCCGGGTGGCTTCGACCTGCTTTCCCTGGTTCCGCTCGTCCTCACGGGTCAGCCGGATGGCATTGCGCAACTGCTTCGTGGTCCACCCCGTCTGCTCGGCCCGGTCGAGCCACAGGTCCTGTTCCCTGACCGACAGAGAGGCGAGTTCCGCGTGGTGCTGGAAGGTGAGTCCCGATCGACGGCGGTGTAACTCGAAGCGCCGCGAGACCCACGCGTAGTTGCGCAGCGTCTGATACTGCAAACCGGCAGCGCGGATTCCGAGCTGGTACCGGTCGGTGTAGTGATCCTTCCCGTAGACCAGCCAGTCACCGAGCCACCAGGACGAGGAATTCACTATTCCGGAGAGCTGCCTGCCGGCGCGTTCCCAGTCGTCGAACGTCAGTCCGGCGGGGATCTGTAGCCCCACGTTGGTCGTGAGCACCTGACTGCGCGGCCCGTCGCCGCTGGCTCTTCGCTGCCGTGGCCGACCGTCCGGGTTCTTGCGGAACAGCACGACCTTGGACCCGTCGAGGTCGCAAGCGTGATTCATCATCATGCCTCCATATGCATGTACGTCCATTGGGCGAGGGCATATCAGCCCGCTCCCGAACGGGAGCAGATACAGAGAGATCTGACATTGGCAGCTGGAATCGGCGCAGTACTGATCACCTTCGCGCACGGCGATGCAGAACTGGGAGTTAATTTGTTGCCGGACCGTCGGACGATGGCCCTCTCCGGCCGTTCGCCGAATCCGATCGTGCCTGTTCCAGCCAGCGGCTGACCGAGGGGCGCGGGCGCGGACTGAGTCTCGCGTCCGGCCTGCGGATCGCCGTCACAGAGCGCAGCGATCGACCGTCCATGGCATGGGAAATACCTGCCGCTCGGCATGTGCTTCGAGTCTGTGGGGGCGTCGCTCAGGTCGGCATGTGCAGGAAAGTGCCCAGCCACCGGTCGCCCCGTACGCCTTGACCACAAGTCCCCCTAGACATGGCAGTTGCCGGCGAGTGTCCCTGCCGACAGCGAGAGGATCCCGAACGATCCTCTTTCAAGGTCATCAAGTAGAACCCGGGACCGGCAGAAGATTCAAGGAGCAAGTCGCCGCCGGGCGTGAATTTTCGGAGACCGAAGAGGGCAGCACTCCTTATCGGAGGATTAGATTCCGTTAGATTTCGCGGAATGGGTGCGAGCTGCCGCCCGGTTCCGGCCAGAAAAATAAATCATTCGGCCAACTGCTCCCGTATGCTGTCGGCGGCGGCTGAATTTTGGTTCTGGATCACTTTCCGTGCCAGAGCCACGGAGGGTCACCACAACCGCGATCATGAACGGCCTCACGCTGCGAGGAGGACCCGCTTGCGGAGCAGGTCGAAGTTGGCGCGGCCGAACATCTGCCGCTTCAGCATCTTGATCTTGTTGTTGTGGCCCTCGACCGCTCCAGAGCTGTAGGGCAGGCTGAGCCCGGCGACGACAGCATCGAAATCCTGGCCGAGGCCGGTGACAAAGCCATGCAGGGCGGGCAAGTCGTCAGCCTGCACGCGCTCTGTCCACTGACTGAGGTCCCGGCCCCGGCGGTCGTTCATCAACTCGGCGAAGAGACGAACGTGTTCGGCGGTTCTGCCGAGGGCGGGGCAGCGGGCGAGAATCTGCTTGAGCTGCTGGGCCTGGTCGTCGGTGAGGCGGTCGGGGCGACGGGTGATCCAGCTGGTCACGTCCCGCACGGACGGCGCTTTGCGGGGCGGATCGTCGTGCGGGAAGGCTTCGCGGAGCCGCTGCACGTACTTCTTCACGACGCTCTCGCCACCGGGATAGCCGCGCTCGCGGACTTCCTCGAACAGGCGGCGGGCGACGGTGCAGCCCTCCGCCCACCGCTGATGCAGGTAGGGCCTGTAGGGATCGAGGATGCTGGTCCTGCCGGTCCACCGTCCGACGAGGAGCTCGTCCGCGGTGGCCGCATTCGCGAGTCGGCGGACGGTGTTGCGGGCCAGGCCCAGCCGGCGGGCGATCGGCCGCAGCCCGAGCCCCTCATCCAGCAGGGCATGGACGGCCGAGTGCTGCTCCCGCACCCGATCGGACAGACGGCCTGACTGTCGTGGCTCATCCAGGGAACGCGGCATAAGAGCCGGATTCTCGAGGGGCTCAGCGCGGACCGGGGGAGTTTCCTCCGGTCCGCGCAGCAGGGCGCGGTGCTGGATGACCGTCTTCTCGACGGCTTCCACCAGGTTTTTCCAGATGTGCCACCGGTCCGCGACATGGATCGCATCCGGGGCGCCGAGCCGTCCGGCCTCGGCGTAAGCGGTCGACCGGTCACGGCATATCACCTCGACGCCGGGATGGTCGGTGAGCCAGGCGGCCACCGTTGCCGTGGCCCGGTCGGGCAACAGGTCAACCGGACGGCGCGTGTCGATGTCTACCAGGATCGTGCCGTAGTTGTGTCCCTTGCGCAGGGCGAACTCGTCCACTCCGAGCACCCGTGGTGTGTGCACTTCCGGCTCCGGAAGGCGGCGTATCAGCCGCAGGAGCGTCGACCGGCTCGCCCGGACCGCGAGCGTGTCCGCCAGGCGGGCGCCGGCCCGGCCCGCCAGCATCACCGCCACCTTTTGCAGCACCGTCTGCAGCCCGGCGCTTCGTCTCCCATGCCGGAAGGTCAGACCGTCGACCTGCTCGGCGAACGTGGCCTGCCGGCAGGCGCGGTCGCGGCAACGGAACCGCCGGACCTGTAACTCGATCACCACGTGACGACCGCCGACAGCAATGTCGGCGAGGCGGCGTACGTAGCGGCTGTGCACTCGGCCCGACGTCGTCGAGCAAGCAGGACACGCAGCCCGCTCCGCCGACGCGCGGGCCCGCACGATCACTAACTCGCCGTCGACCACTGCACTTTCGAGCACAACGCCTTCGACCCGGTGGAACCACAGGTCCTGGAGGAACACATCACCCACGGCCGTTCATGATCGCGGTTGTGGTGACCCTCCGTGGCTCTGGCACGGAAAGTGATCCAGAACCAATTTTCAGGCGTCGCCGACAGTATGCACGAGTTGCCCCGGGCGGAGAAGTCGGAGAGGTCCTGTCACGGAACGAGCAGAATGTATCCGGGCGTGGTAGTGAGGCGCTCGCCTCGCGAAATCAATTCACCCAGCCTGTGTAGCTCTGGCCGCCCTGCGGAGTTCGCCGTTCGGGACGGCGGGCGGGCTCGTCATAGGTCAGCATGGCGGAGGCCGCCCTGACCAGCCAGGCGTTGACCGACAGGCCTTCGCGGCCCGCGGCCTCCTCGATCCGAGCCTTCAACTGCTCGGGCGGCCGGAAGTTGATGCGGGACGTGGCGCCTTCCGTGGTGCCAGGCGCGGGCGGTGGGGCGGCTGGGAGCGTCGGAAGGGCGCCATTGCGTGAGCGCGCGAAGTCGTCCTCGGCGTCGGTGGCGGCGTACTCGGACGGCGGCAGCGTGACGACGAAGCTGGGGTCCAGTCCGCGGAGCCGGACCTCGACGGCGCCCGGAGCCAGCTCACGGGTGATCTCGTCCGCGGCGGCCGACAATGCGTCGAGCAGAACCAGCCGGACGGCGGAGGACAGCGGCGCGACCAGACGTTCGGCGAGTTCGCGTGACTGAGCGTCCCCCGACTCCACCGCGGCGATCAGCTCCTGCCGCAGATTGTCGACATACCGCATGAGTTCCATGGCGACATCCTCACGCTGACGTGGCGCGATGTGCAAGTCCCGTCCGCTGTGGTGATCACCGGACCCCAGCGGGGCGACCGAGCGCGCGGGAGCCGGGCGGGCCACAGGTCGGGCCGGTGCGAAGCAACCGCGCCGGCCCGCCCTGTGGCCCCAGGTGCCCATGCGTCCTGGGGTGCGTTTCGAAATGCTGGTCACAGCGAGTCGTTGTAGTAGGCCGTGTCGGGCTTCGGCGGCCGGCGATGCCGCGCTTGCGCAGACAGGCGCGGTTCGCGCGGGAGCCGTACGCCCTGTCGGCGCGAACCCTGTCCGGTCGGGCGCGCGGGCGGCCCGGCCCGGTCCTGGGCACCCGGATACGCCCCACGACCACCCACGACCACCTGGAACTGTGGGCGTCACCGCGCTGCCCGAGCGTGATCAACAGTGACGTCGTCTCCTGGTCCTGCTCGGGCTCGGTGAAGACACCGCCCGGCGGCTCGACCCGCAGCTCCGCTTTCGCGGGCACCCACCGCATGCCGGTGGGCGCGGGCGACGGTCCGGTCCACCGAGACGTCCCAGGTCATCAGCCCCTCGGTATCGGGCCGGGCGTGCAGTCGCCCGAAGCTGCAGTGCCAGGTGCCGTCCCGCTGCCGACGCAGGTCCCGGGCAACCGCGACGATCGGCGGCAGCTCCGGCCCCGCGCACGCCAGCACAATCTGTGCGCGCAGGGCCAGGGCCTGTCGCCCCACACGTCCACCGCTTCGATGTCGCGGGGCCCGAGGAACTGACGCACCGGCGACAGAAGTCGCACCACACCTGACGATCAACTACTGGTGCCGGACACCAGTGCTATGCGAGCGGTGCCCCGTTCCCGCTCGGTACGGCGCTGTCCCGCACGCCTTCGACGAGGCTGATGAACTGGCCGGCGGTCGAGTTGGCGTAGAAGTCTCGGAGCCCGATCCTGGGTAGCCCGCGCTCGCGCATCGTGGTGAGGACGTGGACCACGAGCAGGGAATTGCCGCCGAGTTCGAAGAAGTTGTCGTCGCGGCCCACGTCCGTCTTCAGGCTCTGCCGCCAGATGCCCAGGATCTCCTCGCCCACGCCGCCGGACGGTGCCCCGGTTCTCTCCTCGGTCAGGCGCCCGTGGACCGCGGACCCGGCGGGAGCGGGGGGAGGGAGCTGCGGCACGTCCGGTTTGCCGTTGGCGGTGAGCGGAACGGCGTCGATCTCGGTGAGCGTGGACGGAATCATGTAGTCCGGCAGGATGCGGCGGGCGTTGTCGAGCACCTGCCGGGTGCCGGTGTCCCGCGCGCGGTCCGGGTCGAGTACGACATACGCGTCGATTCGGCTGCCCGCGGCGTCGCCGGGAGGTGCCTGACCGACGACCACGACCGCAGCGGTCACGGCCGGGTCGCCAGCCAGCACCGACCGGATCTCGTCCAGCTCGATGCGGTGGCCGCGGATCTTGACCTGGTTGTCGAGGCGGCCGAGATGGTCGAGCAGCCCGTCCGGCCGCAGCCGCCCCTTGTCACCGCTGCGGTACAGGCGTTCACCGGTTTCCTCGTCGATGACGAACCGCTGCGCCGTCAGCTCCGGCCGGCCGAGGTAGCCGTCCGCCACGCCGGCCCCGCCGACATGGATCTCCCCGGCCGCACCCGGGGGGAGGACACGTCCCCTTGTGTCCCGTACCGACAGTGACCAGCCGGGCAGTGCACGGCCGACCGAGCGGGACCCGGCCACGACATCGGCCGGGGTGATCGTCTTTGCGGTCACATGGACCGTAGTCTCCGTGATGCCGAACATGTTCACCACCCGGCACCAGGTGGGGGAGTGCCGGGCGAACCACGGGGCGAGCAACTGCACGTCGAGTGGTTCGCCGCCGAAGATCAGCAGTCGTACGGACAGTTCGGCCGTCGCCGACTGGTCCGCGCGTACGAGCTGGGCGAAGGCGGACGGGGTCTGGTTGAGCACGGTGACCCGTTGTTCGGCGAGCAGCCGGTGGAACTCGTCGGTGTCCCGTGCCGTCCAGTACGAGACGACGACGAGCCGCCCCCCGGTGAGCAGGCAGCCCCAGATCTCCCACACCGAGAAGTCGAAAGCACTCGAATGGAAGAGAGTCCAGACATCGTCGGGGCCCAGCGCGAAGTCTGTGGAGGTGGCTTCGAGGAGGGCGGTCACGTTCCGGTGGGGGACGACCACGCCTTTCGGGCGGCCGGTCGACCCCGATGTGTAGATCACGTAGGCGGCGTCGTCCGGACTTGCGTCCCGCTCGGCCTCCGTGGCTTCGAGGAGGTCGCCGTGTTTGCCCAGTTCGTCGAGACCGATGACACGAACATCCGGAATGTCGGGAAACTGTGCGGCATCACCGATGACGACGGGGAGCTGGGCGTCGTCGACGATGTACGTCAGCCGGTCGGCCGGATAGCGGAAGTCCATCGGTACGTAGGCGCAGCCCGCTTTCAGGATGCCGAGGAGCGCCACGACGAGGGGAGCGCCACGGTCCAGGCAGACGCCGACCCTGGTCGCGGGAGTGATGCCGAGGTTGCGCAGTCCCGCCGCCACGGCGTCGGCGCGTTCATTGAGCTGACGGTACGTCAGCTCACCGTCCTCGTCGACGAGAGCCACCGCATCGGGGAAGCGGTTGGCCACGTCCTCGAAGCGACGGTCCATCCGCCCGCCCTCGCCGAGCCGGCGGTCCGCACCGCCCAGCCTCAGAACCTCCGCCGTCGCCTGCGGGGTCATCAGGGGTACGTTCGTGAGGGCCGACTGGCCGGCTTCCTCCGCCGTCAGCGCGGCGAGCCGCTCCACAGATGCGCAGAACATCTCGGCCACGTGCGGCGAGACCATGCCCTCATCGAACCAGGCCGAGGCCTCGACCGTGCCGTCGGACCGCTCCGTGCAGTGCACGGTGAGCGGGAAGACCGGCGCCAGGCCGGCCACATACATATGGTAGTCCGCGCCGAACTCCACAAGACCGACTGCGGGCAGCTCCGACCCCACCGGGGAGGGCGGTGTCCCGTCCAGCAGCGCGAGCAGACGGGCGGGACCCTGCTCCTCGTCGATCTCTCCGACACGCAGCAGAGCGACTGTGCCGCCGGATTCCGTGTCGAGATGTCCGACCTCGACAGTCCCTTCCCCCCGGTACCTGGCCGTGGTCAGGGCGACGGCGCCCAGCAGCAGCCTGCCGCTTACTGCGCCGCGCGGCAGGGCGAGCCGACGGCCGGTGACGATCCCGTGGCGGCCCGGATCGCCCAGTCCCCAGTCGACCGGGGCCCATGGCGCGGACGGTGTTGCCACCGCATCGGTGACGGGGAACGGCACGCTCTCGGCCCGACCGACGCCGGACAGGGCGACTTTGGCCAGTCGGCCAAGTGCGGTGCGCCCGACCCGTCGGCGGTCGGTGACGAGTACGAGATGCGCAGTGCCGTCGGTGTACCGCAGCAGGACGGCGCGTACGGGGAACGGATCGTCACGAACCGGCCGGAGTGCTTCCTTCCGTAACCGTTCTCGCGCCGTCGGGGAGTCCTGCGATGCCGGCACCGCCGTCTCCCACAGCTCCACCGTCCGGGAGTCGCCCCACTGCCGAGCCGCCTCGTCCAGGCGCCGGCGAACCGCCGTGCCGTCCACCGGCGTCGGCAACTCCGCGATCAGAGCGTGGCAGTCGCGTCCTCGTTCGGGCAGGCGCTGCTGAAACGGCAGCACGGCGTGTCCTCGCCCGCCTGCCGCAAGTGCGTTGAGCTCGACGTCATCGGCCGTGTTCTCGGTGTGTGTCGCCATGGTCCGGTCTCCTGCCGGTGTCGGAGCGGTCTCGTGGTCCGGAGGCGCGCTCACCTGCTGGTGAATCCTCCGTCGACGGTGATCACCGAGCCGGTGACCTGCCGGGAGTCGTCACCGGCCAGCCAGGTGGCGGCACCCGCGATGTCGGAGGATTCGATGAGCGCGTTCATCGGCTGGTCGCGCAGGAAGAGGTCCTCGTACTCCCCGGTCGGGACATCGAGCGAGCGCGCGATCTCCACCAGCATGCGGCCCTCTACCAGCGGGTTGTCGCGCACCGAGCCGGGGCAGAGTGCGTTGACCCGGACCCGGTGCGGTGCGTAGTCCAGCGCCGCTGCCTTCGTGAGGCCGATGAGGCCGTGCTTGGCGGTGACGTAACCGCTGAAGTTGCGGTAGCCGACCAGGCCGGCCGTCGACGAGATGTTGATGATGCTGCCGGACTTCTGCTCGACCATCGCCGGCGCGACCGCCTTGATCATTCTCCAGGCGCCCGAAAGGTCGACGTCGAGCATGAGTGACCAGTCGGGCTCGCTGATCTCATGGAGGACCACACCCGACGGCGCCGCTATGCCTGCGTTGTTGACGAGAACGTCGACGGTGCGGAACCGGGCCAGGGCCTCCTTGACGGCGGTCTCGACCTGCGCCGTTTCGCGCACGTCGACTGCGGCGGCGACCACGGCGCTGCCCCGCTGCTCGCACAGCTCCGCCGTGTGGTCCAACTGGCTCCGGCTGCCGAGCGGATACCCCACACCCTCGAGGTCGTCCGCGATGTCGAGGAGCACCAGATCGGCGCCCTCGTCCGCGAACCGGACGGCGCACTCCCGGCCGAGACCGCGGGCCGCTCCCGTGATCACGACGGTCTTTCCTTCCAGCAACATGCCCATGGCTCCCTGCCCCGTTTCGTTCAGCTCCCGGCGATGATGCGCAGCAGCGCCTCGGCCGAGTCGGCCAGATACATGTGTCCGCCCGGCAGTTCGACGTACCGGAATTCGGCCCGGGTGGTCTCGTGCCATTGCTGTGCATGCTCCCTGGAGACCAGGGCGTCGTCCTCACCCCGCAGCGAGGTGACCGGGACGGCGAGGGGTTCGTTCGAGGACGGCTTGTAGTTCTCGTGCATGGCCACGTCCGCGCGGAGCACGGGCAGCAGCAGCTCCCTCAGATCAGGATTGTCGAACGCCGCGTGCCGGTATCCGGCGAACTCCTGCACCCGCTCGACGAATTCGTCGTCGTTCAGACCCGTCGCCCTGGAGTCGCGTCCGTTCCAGGGGCCGGGCGAGCCGCTCACATAGAGATGTGTGGGTCCCGGATGGCCGAGCCGCAGGAGTTCACGCGCGATTTCATAGCACAGAACGGCGCCCAGGCTGTGGCCGAAGAGTCCGAAGTCCGGCATTTCCGCGGTGATCTCAGCAATCCGCGGTGCGAGTTGCCCGGCCGCGTCGATCGCGTCGGTGAATGGCTCGTCGAGAAAAAGCTCTTCGCGTCCCGGCAGTTGTACCGGAAGCACCTTGATGTCCTGCCCCGAGACTTCCGTCCATGCGCGGTAGAACCCCGCGCCGCTGCCGGCAAAGGGCAAGCAAACCAGCGGAAAGGGATGTGACAGCAACGGTTTCCCCGTTCTTTCTCGAGCTGTTGACTGCGGACGGCCCGGGCGGTGCCGCCCTGAGCAGAAGCGGGCCCTTGTCCCGTCGACAGGACGGCAGTGGGCAGGCAGGTGAGGGAGATCCGGGCTGTTCAGGGTCGGTGTCCACCGGCAATCGGCATGAACTCGAATAGCCCGAAGGGCATAGCCTCGCCCGCCACACCGTAAGCGGATTCAGATGTCCTGTCGACGGGACGCCATGCCATCGCGGACATGATGTCCGGGGACTGCTTCATGCTTGACCCGGCAGCCCGCAGGTATGAAGGTGTGGGAAGTCCTGGGATTGAACGACGCGCCTCAGCAATTCATCGGCGGTGCGACCAGAGACTTTTCCTGTCCGGCAAATTCGGGCCGTGGGACAGGTGGCGTTGTGAACGGTTCTCCAATCCGCTTGTTCGCGTGGGGTGATGGATGTGCATGATCCGTTGGAGCGGGACCGGTCGCTGACGGCGGTGAACGACACGGTCGAACGGATCCACGACGCGACAGTCACCGCGTTGTTCGAGCAGCAGGTCCGACTGACCCCGGACGCGATCGCGGTGGTGTCCGGCGACATCTCGCTGACCTATGGAGAAGTCGACGCCAGGGCTGAGCGGTTGGCGCACGGCCTGGTCCGGCGCGGCGTCGGCCCCGAGTCGGTGGTCGCGGTCGCGCTGCCCCGGTCCCCCGATTCGGTCGTGGCCCTGCTGGGCGTACTGAAGGCCGGTGCAGCGTATCTGCCGATGGACTCCGACTATCCGGCCGAGCGGGTCGAGTTCATGCTCCGTGACGCGCGGCCGGTCCTCCTGCTGACCACGGCCGGCGCGACGGCGGACGTGCCCGGTTCCTGCCCCGCCGTGGCGATGGAGGACCTGGACGAGCCGGGAGAAGGGGTCCGTGCACCGGAGACCCGCCGTACGGAGCACCCGTCGGGGCTCGCGTACGTGATCTACACATCCGGATCGACCGGTACCCCCAAGGGCATCGGTGTCACCCACCGTGACGTGGTGGGGCTGGCGACGGACCGCCGTTGGCACGGCGGCGCGCACGAACGGGTGCTGCTGCACTCGCCGCTGGCCTTCGACGCCTCCGTCTACGAACTGTGGGTGCCGCTTCTGAACGGCGGCCGGGTCGTCGTGGACCTGTCCACGGACCTGACTCCCGACGTACTGGCGGAGCAGGTGGCACGCCATGGTGTCACCGCGGTCTGGCTCACGAGTGCGCTGTTCAACCTCCTGGTCGAGGAGGACGTGCGCTGCCTGACCGGGCTCCGGGAGGTGTGGGTCGGCGGTGACCGCGTCTCACCGCCCGCGGTGAGACGGGCCATCGCGGCCTGCCCGGGCACGGCGTTCGTGAACGGCTACGGGCCCACGGAGACCACGGTCTTCGCCACGAGCCACCGGGTCGATCCCGCCGGGCCGCCGGCCGCGGACGTTCCCATCGGACGCCCCCTGGAAGCCATGCGCGGCTATGTGCTCGACGCACAACTGCGGCCCGTCGCACCGGACACGCCGGGTGAGCTGTATGTCGCGGGTACGGGAGTGGCGCGCGGTTATCTGCACCGGTCGGCGCAGACCTCGGAGCGATTCATCGCCTGCCCCTTCGGCCCGGCCGGTGAGCGCATGTACCGGACCGGGGACCTGGTGATACGTGACGCCGACGGCGATCTTGTCTATCAGGGCCGCGCGGACGCACAGGTGAAGGTGCGCGGCTTCCGGATCGAACCGGGCGAGATCGAGACGGCGCTGCTGGCGCATGCGGCGGTGGTGCACGCCGCCGTGATCACCCGCGAGGAGGGCGGCGCCGGCGCGGCCAAGCAGCTGGTCGGCTACGTGGTGCCCGCCCAGGAGCGCGGGACCGTGCTGGACATCACCGCCCTGCCGGCCGAGCTGCGGGAGTTCCTGGCGGAGCGACTGCCGGAGTTCATGGTCCCCGCGGCCCTCGTCGTCCTCGACCGGCTGCCGCTGACCGCGAACGGCAAGCTGGACCGTGCGGCGCTGCCGGCACCCGCGTTCACGGGCGCGGACTACCGGGCACCACGGCAGTCCGACGAGGAGATCCTGGCGGGGGTCTTCGCCGAGGTGCTCGGCCGAGCCCGCGTCGGCATCGACGACGACTTCTTCACCCTGGGCGGCGACAGCATCCAGTCCATCCAGGTGGTGTCACGGGCCCGGGCCCTGGGTGTGCTCGTCAGCTCTCGGGAGATCTTTCAGCACCGGACCGTGGCCCGGCTGGCCGAGGCCGTCGGCGCCAACGCGGTGGCGGGCCGCGGACCGGTACTGGCCGAGCTCGACGGCGGCGGGGTGGGGCGGCTGCCGCTGATGCCGGTGTCGCACTGGATCCAGGAGGCCGGACCGGGCTTCGACCGTCTGCTGCAGGCGGTGGTCCTGGAACTGCCCGACGGCATCGACCGCGACGGACTGGCCGCGACCCTCACCGCCGTGCTCGACCGGCACGATCTGTTGCGCGCGAGGCTGCTGCCCGACGGGATGCTCGTCGGGCCGCCGGGCTCGGTGGACGTGGAACCGCTGATCCGGACAGTCGTCTGCGAGGGACAGTGGACCGGCGAGTCCTGGCGGAGCCTGCTCGTGAAGGAACTCGACGCGCTGGCGGGGCGGTTGGACCCGGCGGCGGGGACCGTGGCCCAGTTCGTGTGGTTCCGGCCGCCGACCGGGCCCGGCAGGCTGCTGGTCGGTCTCCACCACATGGTGATCGACGGGGTGTCGTGGCGGATCCTGATGCCCGACCTTGCGGCTGCCTGGCGGGCGGTACGAGTGGGGGACACCCCCGAGTTGCCGCCGCCCGTGACCTCGGTGCGGCGATGGGCGCACGCCATGGCCGACGAGGCGTCGCGCCCGGAGCGGGTGGCGGAGCTGGCGCAGTGGGGCGCGATCGTCGACGGACCGGACCCGGTCCTCGGGACACGCCGGCTCGACCCGGCCGTGGATGTGCAGTCCACGGTGGAGAAGGTGCGGGTACAGCTGCCGGTGCCGGTGACCGAGGCGCTGCTGACCGCGGTGCCCGCTGCCTTCCACGGCGGAGTCAACGACGGACTCCTCGCCGCTCTGGCGCTGGCGGTCGCCAAGTGGCGCCGCGGCAGGGGAGTGGACGAGCCCTCGACGCTGCTGAGGCTCGAGGGCCACGGCCGCGAGGAGGACGCCGTGCCCGGCGCGGACCTCTCCCGCACCGTGGGCTGGTTCACGAGCGTGTTCCCGGTGCGCCTGGACTTGGCCGGCATCGACCTCGACGAGGCGTTCGCCGGCGGCCCCGCCGCGGGTGCCGTGATCAAGGCGGTCAAGGAGCAACTGCTCGCCGTGCCCGGCAGAGGTCTCGGATACGGGCTGCTGCGGTATCTGAACCCCGAGACCGCCGAGGTGCTGCGCAAGCACGCGATCGGTCAGATCGGTTTCAACTATCTCGGCCGTTTCTCGGCCGCCGACATGCCGGAGGAACTGCGCGGCCTCGGCTGGACCCAGACGGCCGAGCTGGCCGAGTTCACCGAACTGGCCGAGCTGGACGCGGGACACGACGCGGCCATGCCCGCGCTGTCCGAGGTGGACATCAACGCGACGGTGACCGACACCGCCGAAGGGCCCCGGCTGGGCGCGGTGTTCGGCGCCCCGGTCGGCGTGCTGTCCCCCGACGAGGTCCGCGAGCTCGCCGGACTGTGGCAGGACGCACTGGCAGGACTGGCCCGGCACACCGCCGCGCCCGGTGCGGGGGGCCTGACGCCCTCGGACGTGCCGTTGGTCTCCGTCGGGCAGGGCGAGCTGGAGACGTGGGAGTCGCAGTACCCGGGCCTGGTGGACGTATGGCCGCTGACCCCGCTGCAGTCCGGCCTGCTGCACCACTCGATGCTGGCGGACACCGATGCCGACACCTACCAGGTGCAGCTGGTCTTCGGGTTCGAGGGAGACGTCGACGCCTCGCGGATGCGGGCTGCGGGGCAGGCCCTGCTCGACCGGCACGCGAGCCTGCGAACCGCCTATGTGCCCAATGCCGCAGGTGATGTCGTACAGCTGGTCGTCGAGAACGTGGCGCTGCCCTGGCGCGAGATCCGTCTGTCCGACGAGGAGTTCGAGCGTTTCCTCTCCGAGGACCGGACCGTGCCGTTCGGCACCGCGACGCCCCCACTGATGCGGATGACCCTGGTCCGTATCGGCACCGACCGCACCGAACTGGTCCTCAGCGCGCATCACGTCCTCTTCGACGGCTGGTCCGAACCGCTCCTGCTCCGGGATCTGCTGGGGCTGTACGCCTCGAACGGCTCCGACGCCCCCGCCCTGCCGAAGCCGCGTTCCTTCAAGGACTTCCTCGCCTGGCTCGCCCGGCTCGACCACGCGGAATCGGTCCGGGTGCACATGGGCGCCCTCGAAGGCGTCACCGGGCCGACCCTGCTCGCGCCGACCGGGACGGCGGACGAGGCCGTCGGTTTCGGTGAACTGGACCTGGACCTCACTCCCGACGAGGCGCAGCAACTCGCTGTCCGTGCGGCGGAAGCGGGCAGCACGCTCAACAGCGTCGTGCAGGCGTCATGGGCGATCGTCCTCGCAGAACTCACCGGCAGCACCGACGTCCTGTTCGGCACCACGGTCTCCGGCCGCCCGCCCACGCTGGGCGGTGTGGACACGAGCGTCGGGCTGTTCATCAACACGGTGCCCGTACGCATCGGATGCGCACCCTGGAAGACCCTCATCGGTGTCGTGACCGAGCTGCAGACCTCGCAGGCCGACCTGCTGGAGCACCACCACTGCGGTCTGGCCGGCATCCACGAGGCGACCGGGTTCGGAGTGCTCTTCGACACCCTCGTCGTCTTCCAGTCCTATCCGTTCGACCATGCGGGAATCGCCGGGACGAGTGCAGCGGCCGGACTGTCCGTCCCCGCTTTCCGCAACATCGCGGGATCGCACTACCCGTTCGTCGTGATGGCGGAGCAGGACCCTCACCTCCGGCTGCGTCTGCAGTACAAGCACAGCGCCGCCGACCGGGACGCGGCGGCTCGAACCGGGGCCAGGCTGCTCCGGGTGCTGCGGGCCTTCCTCGCCGATCCTCACGGCCGCGTCGGCGAGGTGGAGGTGCTCACGCAGGAGGAACGGACCGCGCTGACGACCGAGCCGCGCACCCCCGACGAGCTGATCCCGAAGGCGTTCACACGGTTGACGGAGGAGGACCCGGAAGCGGTCGCACTCCTCGTCGACGACGTGCCGACCGGCCGACGGGAGCTGAACTCCCGGGCGGACCGTCTCGCCGACGCACTCGTCCGGGGTGCCCTGGGCCCGGACTCCGTCGTGGCGGTCTGCTGCTCCGACCCGGTGGACCGGGTCGTGGCGCTGCTCGCCGTCCTGAAATCCGGCGCCTGCGCACTGCCCCTCGACCCGAAGGATCCGCCGCAGTGGTCGGAGGCGATACTGCGTGACGCCGGGCCGGTGGCGGTGATCGTCGACGGGGCGGCGGACGGCCTGCTGTGGGGAGAACTGCCCCGGATCCGGATCGCGTCCGACGCGGTCGACAGCGCCACTGCCGACGGCGGTCGTCGAAGTCACCCGCTGCCCCGTCACGTGGCTCTTCTCGACTACACACCGGACGCGTCGGCGCAGCCGTACGGCGTGGCGGTCACCCACGGAGGTCTGGCCACCGATGTCCCCCGCTTCGCGTCCGGGGCACCGCTGGAGGCCGGCCCCGGGACGCGGCCGGCGGACCTCCTGCTCGCCCTCTGCGCGGGCCGTACGGTCGAGGTGCGCAAGGGCGCCCCACCGGCGCACGGGGTACCCGCGGACCGTACACGCGTCCATGTGCTCAGCCCTTCTCTGTCGCCGGCCCCGCCGGGCGCCGTGGGCGAGTTGTACGTGGCCGGGGAGTTCGGGCGCGGCTGCCCAGGGCGTACCGGACTCACCGCGACGCGGTTCGTCGCGGATCCGTTCGGCGCGGCGGGCTCACGCATGTACCGGACCGGCGTACGTGCCCGGATCACCGCCGACGGTCTGCCGGAACAGATCGACGACCCGGGCGCGAGGGCCGCACGGCAGGCCGTGGAGACCGTTCTGCTGACCCACCCCGATGTGGCCCGGGCCGCGGTTGTCGCGGCTGGGGGAAACGTCGGCTATGTGGTGTCCGCGGACCGCGTGGAGATCGCCACCGACGAGCTGCGGGCGTTCGTCGCCAGGTGTCTGCCCGACCGCGTCGTGCCGTTCGCGGTCGTGGCCCTGGACCGGCTGCCCACGACGGCGAACGGACGGCTCGACCACAAGCGTCTGCCCGAAGCCCCAGGCGGACAACGCCGGACGGCGGGCAACGAGCGCGAGGAATTCCTGTCCCGGCTGTTCTCCGACGTCCTCGGACGGGACCAGGTCGGTGTCGACGACGACTTCTTCGCACTGGGCGGAAACTCCCTGCTCGCGACACGGCTGATCGGCCGGATCCGCAGCGAGCTCGGGACGGAGGTCTCCATTCGGTCCGTCTTCCACCACTCGACCATCGCCGAACTGGCCTCGCACTGGGACGACATCGCCACAGCGAGCGGTCCTCGCTTGCGAAAGAGGAGTTAGGAAGCCCCAGCAATGACCGTACAGAGCACGGAACTTGTCTCCGAGACGCCGTATATCTGGCGCGCCAGGCAACCCGGGAGCCGCCACCGGCTGATCTGCTTCCCGCACGCGGGCGCCGGCGCGACCACATACGCCGAATGGGCCCCGGCACTTCCCGCGGAGATAGAACTGGTCGCCGTGCAACTGCCCGGCCGCCAGAACCGCATCACCGAGGAGCCGTTCACCGAGGTCGGCCCGCTCGTCAGTGTGCTCACCCACGCGCTGCGCCCCGTTCTCAGCGGCTCGTTCTCCTTCTTCGGCCATTCCTGCGGCGCGGCACTCGCCTTCGAACTGGCCAAGGCGCTGCGTGCGCAGAGACGTCAGGGTCCGGAGCAGCTGTTCCTCTCCGCCCAGCCCGCCCCGGGCGTGACCGGGATCCGGCATCTGCACGACCTCCCCGAGGACGAGTTCCGTGCCGAGATGGTCGGACTCGGCGGCATCGACGAAGAGATTGCCGGTGACGAATTCGTCATGGCGTCACTCCTGCCGGTGCTCCGTGCCGACTTCGGCCTCTGGGAGCGCCACACCCCGGCTCAGGAGTCCCCGCTGGACTGCCCGATCACCGTCCTGGCCGGCGACTCCGATCCTCGGGCACCGAAGGAGACGGTCGGCGAGTGGAGCAGGCAGACGAACTCCGGATGCAGCACCCACTTCTATCCCGGCGGCCATTTCTACTTCCTGGAGAAGCCGGCAGAGGTGGTCTCCCTCATTGCCGGGAAGATGCTGGTCCCCGTGGCGAACGGGAGGACCGTATGACGGCCCTGGACGCGGTCGGCGTTCTCGACGACATCACCGCAGCCGCCCTGAAGGTCCCCGGAGTCGACGACGCGGTCGCCGTGGTACGCAAGGGCGTACGGGCGGCCGTGCCGCAGCGCGCCGCCGAACCGGCCCCGCGGGAGCCGGACCTCAGGGACGGAACACCGGCCGACCTCGACGGCGGCCCGCTGAACATTCCGGAGGGGGCACCCGCCACCCTGCAGGAGGCCCTGCGCGCGGCGGCCGAACTCGCGCCGGACAAGGGCACGATCTTCATCACCAAAGGCCATGAAGACGTGCTGCAGACCTATCCCGCACTGCTCGCCGAAGCAGAGCGCGTGCTGGCCGGACTCCGTTTTGCCGGTCTGCGTCCCGGCGACGCCGCACTCTTCCAGTTCGACGACAACAAGGCCTATCTCTCCGCTTTCTGGGCCTGTGTGCTCGGCGGATTCGTGCCGACGCCGGTGGGGGTCGCCACGACGTACCGGGTGCCGAACGAGACCAACCGGAAGCTGCACAACGCCTGGAACCTGCTCGGGCAGCCCGTGCTCCTCACCGACGACGTCACCGCGGGTCCGGTCGCCGGGGTCCGGGAGCTCTGGAGTGAGCCGGAGGTGCGGATCCTGACCGTCGGCGAGCTGGCCGCCTTCCCGCCCGACACCGAGTGGTTCGAGGCCACCCCCGAATCACCGGTGCTCAACCTCCTCACCTCGGGGAGCACCGGTGTGCCCAAGTGCGTGCACCACACCAATGCGAGCGTCGTCGCCAGATCGTTGGCCGTCGCCGAGCACTGCGGCCTGACCGGCGACGACGTCAGCCTCATCTGGATGCCGTTCGACCATGTCACGGTCGCCATGTACAACGTCCGCGACGTGTTCCTGCGGTGCATGCACATCAACGCCAAGATCGAGCACTCCCTGGGTGACCCGCTGCTGTGGCTCGACTGGGTCGACCGCTACCGCGCGACGAACACCTGGGCGCCGAACTTCGCCTTCGCCATGGCCAACGAACACGCCGAGGAGATCCGCACGCGGCGATCGTGGGACCTGTCCTGCCTGCGGGAGATCACCAACGCCGGCGAACCGGTGGTCGCCTCGACCAGCCACCGGTTCCTGGAGCTGCTGGCACCGCACGGGCTGCCCGCCGACGCGATGCGGCCGGTGTGGGGCATGTCCGAGACCTGCTCGGGAGTCACATACGCTCGACAGCGCCTCGACGACAAGGCCGCGGGCACCGTCGCCGTCGACCCCTCCTCGCTGAGCGGGAACATCCGGCACCTCGACCCGCGCGACAAGGACGCCGTGGTGCTCTCCTCGGTGGGACGGCCCCTTCCCGGGGTGCAGATCCGTGTCGTGGACGACACCGGCAAGGTGGTGCCCGAGGGGCGGCTGGGTGAGCTGCGCATCCGCGGCCTGACGATGATGCACGGCTACTTCGCGAACGACGACGCCAACCGCGAGTCGTACGACGAGGACGGCTGGTTCCGCACCGGTGACCTCGCGTTCGTGCACAACGGCGAGGTCGTGATCGCGGGCCGCAAGAAGGACCAGATCATCGTGCGCGGCATCAACTACATGGCGCACGAGATCGAGAGCGTCGTCGAGCAGGTCGACGGAGTGCGCGTCACCTTCGCGGCCGCCGCCGGCGTACGTGAGCCCGGCGCGGGCACCGATCAGCTCGTGGTCTTCTTCGTGCCGCTCCAGTGGGACAGCGACGTGCTCGCCGACACCACCCAGAGGGTACGGGCCACCCTCGTACGCGAGGTCGGCATCGCACCCGACCTGCTGGTCCCCGTCACCGAGACGGAGTTCCCGAAAACGGGGAGCGGCAAGATCCAACGGGGCGCGCTGGTCGACGGGTTGCGCGCCGGTACCTTCGACGGCCGGGCGGTCGGTACGCGGCCGGAGCAGGAGCAGACGGACACCTGGCTGTTCAGGCGGCAGTGGGCCGAAGTGACCCCGGCCGCCGAGGCGATGGACGACTCAGGGGTCCTGGTCGTGTTCGCCGAGGACGACGACCTGCGACACCTGGACATCGACGGGCCGTTCGTCACCGTCCGCCGGGGCGAGTCGTTCGCCGAGGAGGCGCCCGACCGCTACCGCGTCAGGGCGGACGACCGCGCGGAACTGCGGCGGCTGCTCGTGGCAGTGGCCTCGGCACACGGTCCGGTGTCGACCGTCGTCCATGCCCTGCCCCTGACTCCCGGCGGCGACCCCCTCTCCCGACTGACGGCGGCGACCGCCGAGCTGACCTCCCTGGTCGGAGCCCTGGCAGACGCGGAGTCCGGCCGTCCGCTGCTGCTCGTCGTCACCGCGGGCTCGGTCCATGTGCACGACGGGGACAGCGTCGACCTCGGTACCTGCGCCCTGCCCGCACTCGTACGGACCGCCGTCGGCGAGAGCACGTCAACTGTCATCCGCCAGCTCGACCTGCCGGCCGACACCGGTGTGTGGGCGCAGGCCGTACGCACTGAACTCGCCGACCGGCACCACACGGGGATCATCGCTGCACGGCAAGGCCGGCGCTGGCAGCCGCGGTTGTCACCCGTCGAGGTGGACGGCGGACCGGACAGCGCGGCGCCGCCCGTGATCGCGGGCGGCACCTACCTGGTTACCGGCGGGCTCGGCGGCATCGCACAGGATATCGCGTCCTACCTCGTCGCCGCCTACGGGGCCCGGCTGCTGCTCGTGGGCCGCTCGCCGGCCGACGGCGCCGGCCCGCTTGCCGAACTGGCCGCGCTCGGCGATGTCGTCTACCAGCAGCTCGATGTCGCCGACGCGGCAGCCCTGGCAGCGGCGGTCGCCGCGGCCGAGGCCCGCTGGGGGCGGCCGCTCGACGGCGCCCTGCACCTGGCGGGCGCCGACCCGACAGCACAGTGGGCCGACCTCGAACAGCACACGGTCGCCACCGAGTCGGCGCAGACCTTCGCCGTGCAGTACCGCGCCAAGGTCGCCGGCACACTGGCCGTGGCAGATGTCCTCGCCTCACGCCCGGACGCCTCGCTGGTGCTTTTCGGTTCCGTCAACGGAGAATTCGGCGGGCATTCGTTCGGCGCGTATTCTGCGGCCAACGGTTTCCTCATCGGATTCGCCGACCACTGGCACCACGAACGCCGCCGAGCAGTACATTGTCTGTCCTGGAGCATGTGGGCCGGCATAGGAATGAACCGAACGCAGTCGGCCGCCCCGGCCCGCAGTCGTGGATTCCGGTCCATCGAGCCGACCGATGGATTGCGGCTGTTTCTCGACGCGATCGCTTCGCCCCATCACGGCCTGATCATCGGCCTCGACCTGGCGAATTCGTCGATCATCGACGAATTGGTTCCGGAGCAGTTGCGGGCCAGCGAGATTCTCGTCGCCTACACCGCCGACGGTGTCGAACCGGAGGCCCTGCGTGCGGCCGTCGCACTGACCATACGCGACAGCCCGGTGCCGGTACGTCTGGTCGAAGTGCCGCACATCCCGAGGGACATGAACGGTGCTGTCGACACCGCCCAGCTACTGCTCGACGCCGCCTCCGGCAAGGCCGGGCGCCGGTTCACGGCACCCGAGACCGACCTGGAGCGCCGGATCGCGTCCCTCTGGGCGGACTCCCTCAACCGCCCCGAAATCGGCAGAGAGGATTCCTTCTTCGACCTCGGCGGCAATTCGATCCGAGCAACGCGTCTGCTCGCTCTGATCGATGACACGTTCGCGGTCCGGGTCGCAACGCAGGAACTCTACGAGAACCCGACCGTGGCAGGGATGGCGGAGATCCTTGTGCGGCAGGGAGCGAACTGACCGACCCGCACAACGGCCGCGGATGAGCAGCCCTGCCAAGGACCGGCGTCCTGTCGACAGGACATGCGCAGGCCGGGCAGTGCGCTCATCCGCGGTGAATGCGCTTGACCCCACAGCACGCAGGCCGGAAAGTATTCGACGTGAGAATCCCACTGCCGCCCTTGAAATCGAAGATGCGGTGCAGTGCGATGTGAAACGGGAAACCGGCTTGCATTCATTCGAGCTTCCGAAACCCACGACCGCCGAACTGTCATGCGCGATCGACGCCGAGGCCTGCGCGTGATCGGGCCGCCGTCCGTGTCCGCGCAGGATGACTGATCGAGGAGTAGACGCGAAATGATCCCTCTGTCCTTTGCGCAGCGGCGGTTGTGGTTCATCGACCGGTTCGAGGGGCCCTCAGCGACGTACAACATCCCGTTCGTCCTGCGTCTGAGCGGGGCGCTGGACGTGGGCGCCCTCGCCGCCGCCCTGCGCGATGTCGTCGCCAGGCACGAGAGCCTGCGCACGCTGTTCGTCGAGGACGGCGACGGCATGCCCGTGCAGCAGGTCCAGCCGGTCGAGGGCCTGCTGCCGGCCATGCCGGTCGTCGACGTGGGATCCGACGGCATCGACGCCCTGGTGGCCCGGGCGGCCTCCCACCGATTCGACCTCTCCACCGAGATCCCGGTGCAGGCACAGGTGCTGCGCAGCGGACCCGAGGAGCATGTGCTGGTGCTGGTCGTGCACCATGCCGCCGCCGACGGCGAGTCGATGGTGCCGCTGGGCCGGGACCTGGCCACCGCCTACGCGGCCCGTCTACGGTCCGAGGAGCCGCGGTGGTCCGAACTGCCCGTGCAGTACGGCGACTACACACTGTGGCAGCGCGAGGTGCTCGGCGAGGCCGACGACCCGGGGAGCGTGCTGTCCACCCAGCTCGGCTACTGGCGCGACGAACTCGCCGGGGCTCCGCAGCAGCTGCGGCTCCCCACGGACCACCCGAGGCCGGCGGAGGCCAGCCACCGCGGCGACGCCGTCGAGTTCACCATCGACCGCCAACTCACCGCGGCGGTCGAGGAGCTGGCCCGTTCCCGAGGCCTGACACTGTCGATGGCGATGCAGTCCGCCCTGGCCGTGCTGCTGCACCACCTGGGCGCCGGCGAGGACATCACGATCGGGTCCACGATCGCCGGACGCACCGACGAAGCGCTGACGGACCTGGTCGGGTTCTTCGTCAACACCTGGGTGCTGCGGACGGACCTGTCGGGCAACCCGTCGCTCGAGCAGGTGCTCGAGCGGGTGCAGGACAAGGCGCTGAGCGCCTACGACAACCAGGCAGTGCCGTTCGAGCGGCTCGTCGAGGCACTGAACCCCGAGCGCTCCACGGCGTATCACCCGTTGTTCCAGGTGATGTTCAGCTGGCAGAGCAGCGCCCATCTCGATCTCGATCTGCCGAGCCTGACCGCGACGCTCGAGGCCGTTCCCACGCAGACGGCTAAGTTCGATCTGGAGTTCAACTTCGCGATCGTCGAGCAGGGACTGCGGTGCACCCTGGAGTACGCGACCGACCTCTTCGACCGGGCGACCGTGGCGGAGACGGGATCGCGCCTCGTACGGGTGCTGCGGCAGCTCGTCGCCGGGCCGGACACGCGGGTCGGCGACGTGGATGTGCTGGCACCGGCCGAGAAGGAGCTCCTGGCGGGCCGCAACAACACGACGGCCCCGACACTCGCGTCGACCGTTCCCGGACTCTTCGAGCGGCAGGCCCGTCTGTCCCCGGACGCGATAGCGGTCGTCTTCGGTGCGCAGGAGCTGACGTACGCGGAAGTCGACGCCCGGGCCAACCGGCTGGCACACGAACTGGTCCGTAGAGGCGCCGGTCCGGAGAAGCTGGTGGGCCTGGCGGTGCCGCGTTCCGCGGACCTGGTGACCGCGCTGTTGGGAATCCTCAAGTCCGGGGCGGCCTATGTGCCGATCGACCCCCGCTACCCGAGCGCACGCCTCGGCCGCATCCTCTCCGAGGCACGGCCTCAAGTGGTCCTGACCGATGGGCAGACCGCGGCGGTGCTGCCGGATGACGGCACCCCCCGGGTGCACCTCGACGACATCGACCTGTCGAGCGGCCCCTTCGATTCCCCGGATGTCGCGCTGCGGCCCGACAACCTGGCCTATGTGATGTACACGTCGGGTTCCACCGGGGCGCCGAAGGGCGTCGCGATCACCCATCACGGCGTGGTCAACGGTGTGACCCGGCTGGCGTCGTCCGTCGGCCTGGAGCCCGGATCGCGGATGCTCGCCGGGACGTCGGTCAACTTCGACGTGTCGGTGTTCGAGATCGTCACCACCCTGGCCACGGGCGGCACTGTCGAGGTCGTCCGCGACGTGCTCGTCCTGGGGGAGGAGGGAGGCTGGTCGGGCAGCGTGATCAGCACGGTCCCCTCGGTCTTCAGCGAGCTCGTCGAGCACATCGCGGGCAAGACCACGGTCGACAGCGTGGTGTTCGCCGGTGAGGCACTGCCCTCGTCCCTCGTCCGACGGGTGCGGGACGCCTTCCCGGGCGTACGGGTGATCAATGCGTACGGGCAGAGCGAGAGCTTCTACGCCACCACCTTCGTCGCCCCCGGGAAGTCCGGTCCGGACACCTCCGGCAGCGCGCCGATCGGAGTGCCGCTGGGCAACATGCGGACCTACGTGCTGGGGCCCGGACTGACTCCCGTGCCTCCGGGCGCCGTGGGGGAGCTGTACGTCGCAGGCGCGGTGGGCCGGGCCTACCACGGCCGGCCCGGCCTGACGGCGGAGCGCTTCGTGGCCGACCCCTTCGGGCCGCCCGGGGAGCGTATGTACCGCACCGGAGACCTCGCCCGCTGGAACGCCGACGGTCAGCTCGAGTTCGCCGGCCGTGACGACGCGCAGATGAAGGTCAGGGGCTTCCGGATCGAGGCGGGCGAGGTCGAGGCCGCGCTGACCGCTCACTCCGGTGTGGCGCAGGCGGTGGTGACCACGTACGACCGTCCCGGCGGCAAGCAGCTGGTGGGCTATGTGGTCTCCACGGGCGCCGGCGGGTGCACCGTCGAGAGCCTGGGCCATCTCGAGGTCGACCTGACCGCCGGGGTGTCGGTGGCGGAGCTGCGTGCTTTCGTCTCCGAGCGGCTGCCGGAGTTCATGGTCCCGTCCGCCTTCGTGATGCTGGACCGGCTCCCGCTCGCCCCGAACGGCAAGCTGGACCGGGCCGCGCTGCCGGTGCCGGAGTTCACGGGCGAGAGGTACCGGGCGCCGCGCTCCGCGCAGGAGACGATCCTCGCCGGGGTCTACGCCGAGGTGCTCGGCCTGGACCGGGTCGGGATCGACGACGACTTCTTCACCGTCGGCGGGGACAGCATCCGCTCCATCCAGGTGGTGTCGCGCGCCCGGGCGCAGGGCGTGGAGGTCACCCCTCGCGAGATCTTCCAGTGCCGGACCGTGGCCGAGCTGGCCGCAGTGGTCGGCGAGCGTGCCGGTGAGGCCGTCACGCTGCAGGAGCTCGACGGCGGCGGTGTGGGACGGATGCCACTGTCGCCGATCGCTCGCTACATGACCGAACTGGGCGGCAGCATCGGCCGGTTCGCGATGTCGACCGTGGTGGAGCTGCCGGACGGCATCGACGAGGCGGGACTTGCGGCGACGCTCAACGCGGTCATCGACCGTCACGACGTGCTGCGCTCCCGGCTCGTGGAGGGCGCCATGGAGGTGGGGCCGTCGGGGTCCGTCGATGCCGCGCGGCTGATCCGTCGTGCGGAGTCCGGTGTGGAGGTGCAGGGGGAGCTGGATGCGGCGGCGGGCCGGCTGGATCCGGCGGCGGGAGTGATGGCGCAGTTCGTGTGGTTCGCGGGCACGGGACGGTTGTTGATCGTGCTGCATCATCTGGTGGTGGACGGGGTGTCCTGGCGCATCCT
>NZ_FOFF01000116.1 GCF_900110755.1 Streptomyces sp. yr375 | reverse complement strand
ATCGCCCGCCTGCACAACCTCACCCTCGCCGGCTGACGAAGAAACAGGCAGGCCAACGAACACGTCGAAGATCATTTACGGGACAACGCTTAGGTCAGCGCCCAAGCAAAGCCAACATGCTCGCAGATTCCCAGGCTGAGGACTCTGGCCACCACAACCTATGGGTATGTTGCCGGGAGGCCGACCGGGTCCGCACCAACTTGCCCCGAGTACGACGGCCGGTACAGCAGTCAGGTACGGCAACCCTGGTAGCCGCTCCCGGACGGTAGCGACCCTCCGGGCTCGCCCAGCAACCTGTAGCCGTATCCCGCTAGAGCTACGGTCTAGAAGCCCCGTATTCCCCCCTCGTCTTCAATCGAGCGGGGAACGCAGGCGCTCCAAGGCCGCGCTCAACGCGAAGTCCCCCTAGCCGATCTACGTGATCCAGGCACGCCGAAATCAACCGAGATAGGGCCGCTCACGTTGCTCCAGAAAGTGACGGATTCGTAGCTGCTGCGTATGGTGCATCGGCAGTTGATCGATTTGCTCAGGCTGGACGAACCGCAGTTCCGTGGACTCGTCCGAGATCGCGAGTCGGCCCCCCATCACGCGGGCAGTGAAGCAGACGTTGAACTGTCGACGCACCTCACCATCCGTGTAGGCGATGACGTGACGCGGGTCGGTGTACGTCCCGACGAGACCGGTGATCTCCACGTCCAGGCCCGTCTCCTCCTTCACCTCACGGACGGCAGTGCCCGGCAGGGAGTCCGTCATCTCCATGCCTCCGCCAGGCAGCGCCCAGAGATCGTTGTCCCGCCGGCGCTGTAGGAGGATGCGTCCCTCGTCGTCAGTGACCACTGCGGACGCGGCGACGACCAGACTGTTGGGCTTGGGGGCGTCCGGGTCGTCGTAGTACTCCGTGCGTGCCATGATCACTTCTCTCGTACTGGCTTGGCGGTCGCCCACACTGCATCGAAGCTGTCAGCGTAGGTCTCGAACATGCCGCCTTCCCCATTTCGGCGCAGGTGCCACACAGGGGCTCGGTAGGCGTTCACGCCCCAGACGTGGGCGTTGACCAGTGCTTGGTCGTCGGCCCGATAGATCGAGTTGTAGAGCGTCGTGGCATGGGTCCGTACCTCGATGCCCTGCGTCCCGATAAGCGGGCGATAGTGCATCAGCGCGAGGCGGCAACGTGACTGGATGCCGTGGCCGAACTTCTCCTCGTCGCCGCGCTGTTGGACGTTCGAGCTCTCCGCGTCGCCGAGCGCGATGCGGACTGTGCAGCCCTCGGCCGCTCGCTCCTTCAAGAGCTCGTTGAGTCTCGGGTACGCCTCGTGTAGGAAGACGGCGGCGTACACCAACACGTCGATCTGCTCGCGCGCCTGGGTCAGGAGGTCCACGAAGGTGGATACGGGGATGTCCGCCCGCTGGTCGTAGAGAGCCACAAGTTCTGGGCTGACGGCGCGGGCGGGGCGTGCCTGCCTGAGCGATGGCCATAGAGCGTGCACGTCTTCTCCTAGCGTTTCTGCTGCCAACATGGCTGTGGCACGACGCGGCGTACGCCCCAGGTTGACCCATCGTTCGACGGACTTGGGATCGACTTCGACCCTGCCCGCGAGGGCGTTGTACGTCCAGCCACCGGCCGCCATGGCCGCACGTAGTCTCTCGTTTGCCATTTCAATCTCTCCTAACATCCGGGGACGGCACTAGGGACGTTCTACCCGACGCGGGACGTCCTGAAGTGGGGATTGTCGGTGGTTCCGACGTCCTAGTGGTCGGCACGAAGCTCGGGTGCATGGCGAGCAATCAGCAGACCAGACCAGGCGTCGGTGAGCTGGCGAAGGACAGCGGCACCGGGCGTATCGGCGTCGTCATGGGTGAGATCGGTGGCCGCGTGCAGATACGGCCGGTGCGTGGCGGCAAGGAGTGG
>NZ_FOFF01000025.1 GCF_900110755.1 Streptomyces sp. yr375 | reverse complement strand
GGCGTCCGAGGCGACGTCCGAGACGGTGTCCAAGGCGACGTCCGAGACGGTGTCCAAGACGGCTTCCGAGGCCGCGCCCGAGAAGGAGCGCGTCACGGCAGGGGCGGCAGCGGCGACCGGGACCAGCGACGCCGGCACGGCAGCCTCCGGCGACACCGAGAGCGGTTCCAACGCCGCCGACTCCGGCTCCGGCTCCGGGGGCAAGAGCTCCGGGGGCAAGAGCTCCGGGGGCAAGAGCTCCGGGGGCAAGAGCTCCGGGGGCAAGAGCTCCGGGGGCAAGAATCGGGCCGCGCAGCTCGCCCGGCAGCAGGCCGCCGTCGACGCCACCCGGCAGAAGCGGCTGCGGGACTCCGACCCGGGCCGCTTCGGCCTGCGCCGCTCGGTCCTCGCCGAGGCCGGCGTCGCCGTCGTCCTGCTCGCCGTCACCACCGTCCTGACGTCGACCGAACCCGGCCGCACGGAGCAGGACGCCGCCAAGGCCAACAAGTCCTCCGCGTCCTCTGCCTCGTCCTCCGCCGCGGACTCCACCTCGGGGGCCCTGACGCTGGACATGTCGTTCGACACCGGCGGCACCGACGGCAAGGGCGTGGTCAGCGTCGACCTCGACCCCGCGCGTGCCGGTGCCAACGAGATGCACATCTACGTGACCCGGCCCAACGGCCGCGCCTTCGACGTACCCGAGGTCAAGGTCGCCTTCACCCTCGAAGCCAAGAGCATCGGCCCGCTGCCCGTCACCCCCGACCGCATCACCACCGGCCACTGGGCGGCGACCGGAGTGCAGATCCCGCTGGCCGGCGAATGGAAGATCGCCGTGACGGTCCGGACCTCCGACATCGACCAGGTGACCGTCTCCAAGAACGCGCAGATCGGCTGAACCGCACCATGCCCGACCAGTCCAAACCGCAGACCCGCACCCCCGTGGACGACGAGGGCACCCCCTCGGAAACCCCCTCCGAGACCTCGTCGGAAACCCCCTCCCCCAAGGGTCTGACGCGCCGCCGGCTGCTCGGCACCGCCGGCACCACCGGGCTCGTCCTCGGTGCGGCCGGCGGTGCCGTGGGCTATGCGGCCGCGCCCTCGCAGGCGACGCCGCTCTCCTCGATCGGAACCGAGGAGGTGATGTTTCACGTGAAACACCAGCCCGGCATCACCCAGGGCCTCCAGGCGCGCGGTCACCTGATCGCCTTCGACCTCGCGGCCGGCGCGGGCCGCAAGGAGGCCGCCGTACTGCTGCGCCGCTGGTCGGAGACGGCCCGGCGGCTGATGGCGGGCGAGGCCGCGAAGGACGGCGACACGGACGTGGCGCGGGACGCCGGCCCCTCCTCGCTGACGGTCACCTTCGGCTTCGGCAACAGCTTCTTCGCCCGCACCGGTCTGGAGAAGCAGCGCCCGGTCGCCCTGGACCCGCTCCCCGACTTCTCCTCCGACCACCTCGACAAGGCCCGCAGCAACGGCGACCTGTGGGTGCAGATCGGCGCGAACGACGCCCTGGTGGCCTTCCACGCCCTGCGCGCGATCCAGAAGGACGCGGGCAGCGCGGCGAAGGTCCGCTGGCAGATGAACGGCTTCAACCGGACACCGGGCGCCACCGCCCACCCCATGACGGCCCGCAACCTGATGGGCCAGTTGGACGGCACCCGCAATCCCAAGCCGACCGAGTCCGACTTCGACGAGCGCATCTTCGTCCCGGCGACCGGCGCCAAGGACCCGGCGTGGATGGCGAACGGCTCCTACGCCGTCGTACGCCGTATCCGCATGCTCCTCGACGACTGGGAGAAGCTGTCGCACGCGGCGCAGGAGCAGGTCATCGGACGGAAAAAGGCCGACGGGGCACCGCTGACGGGCGGCACCGAGACGACCCCGATGGACCTGGAGAAGACCGACGCGAACGGCGATCTGGTCGTCCCGCTCAACGCGCACGCCCGCATCACCCGCCCCGACGAGAACGGCGGCGCGGCCATGCTGCGGCGGCCCTTCTCCTACCACGACGGCATCGACGCCGACGGCACCCCGGACGCGGGCCTGCTCTTCGTCTGCTGGCAGGCGGACCCGCTGCGCGGCTTCGTCACCGTGCAGCGCAAGCTCGACCGCGGCGACGCCCTGTCGACGTACATCCGCCACGAGTCGAGCGGCCTGTTCGCGGTGCCGGGCGGCGCGGCCGAGGGGGAGTACGTGGGCCAGCGACTGCTGGAAGCGTGAGGTGAAAGGCGAGGCGAAGCCCGAGGCAAAGGCTGGGGTCAGAGGCAGGCGAAAGGTCCGGTGAAAGGTCCGGTGAAAGGTCCGGTGAAAGGTCCGGTGAAACGTGGGGCGAAAGGTGGGGTGACGCGCGAGGTTACGCCTTGTCGCGCGGATTCATTCCTGTGAGGGGCTGTCAGGGAGATACATGGGCCCCGGCTCGGCAAGGGCCATTAGGGTGAGGTCATGCCAGCCAGCTATGCCTATCTCGGCCCCGAGGGCACCTTCACGGAGGTCGCCCTGCGCACCCTTCCGGAGGCGGCCACCCGGCAGCTCATCCCGTACGTGTCGGTGCAGTCCGCGCTCGACGCGGTGCGCACCGGCGAGGCCGAGGCCGCGTTCGTGCCCATCGAGAACTCCGTCGAGGGCGGCATCACCACGACGCTGGACGAGCTGGTGGCAGGCGCGCCGCTGACGATCTACCGCGAGGTGCTGCTGTCGATCACCTTCGCGCTGCTGGTCCGGCCCGGCACGAAGATGACGGACATCAAGACGGTGTCCGCGCATCCGGCCGCGCAGCCGCAGGTGCGCAACTGGCTGAAGGCGAACCTCCCGGACGCCCTCTGGGAGTCGGCCGCCTCGAACGCGGACGCCGCCCGACTGGTCCAGGAGGGGCGTTACGACGCCGCCTTCGCGGGCGAGTTCGCCGCCGCCCGCTACGGCCTGACGGCCCTGGAGACCGGGATCCACGACGCCGAGAACGCGCAGACCCGGTTCGTGCTGGTGGGCCGGCCCGCCCGGCCCGCGGCGCCGACCCGCGCGGACAAGACGTCCGTCGTGCTGTGGCCGCGCGACGACCATCCCGGCGGCCTGCGCGACCTGCTGGGCGAATTCGCCACCCGGGGCGTCAACCTCATGCTGCTGCAGTCCCGGCCGACCGGCGCCGGTATCGGCAACTACTGCTTCTGCATCGACGCCGAGGGGCATATCTCGGACCGCCGGATGGCCGAGGCGCTCATGGGGCTGAAGCGGATCTGCCGCGAGGTGCGTTTCCTGGGCTCGTATCCGCGTGCGGAGGTGAGCCCGGCGGACGTGCCGTCTCCGCTGCCCGGGACCTCGGACGGGGAGTTCGTGGCGGCGTCGGACTGGGTGGCGCGCTGCCAGGACGGCCGCTTCTAGTCGCTTCCAGCCGGTCCTACCTGCATATCTTCGTTATCCACAGAAGTTATCCACAGGGCGGCTTCTCGACCTGGGGACAAGTCGACAACGAAGTGCCGTTCGGTCGACAAATCGGCCTGGACCCCCTCGGGGCGACTCGCAACCTGCGCGTCACCCTTCGTCCACCTGTTTCCTTCGATCAATCCTTTAGGGCGACCTATTTCCACCCGAAAGTGGTCGCGGGCCGGGTTCGGGCAAGGAATTCACGGCATGCAATGGGACCTCGGAATGATCAATTCCCATGTCCACAGATCTTTCGCACACCCTGTGGATAACTATTCCGGGGGTGTGGACACCTGTGGACAACGCCGCCCCCAAGTCCCCTCCCGCACAAGGAAATCGAGTCAACGAGACGCCTGCCACATGCCCCGTCCCAGGGAGTGGGACAGTTTCCCTTGACGTGACCGGCAATTACCCCATAACGGACTGTAAGCCACGAATCAGGACTCCGCCCGTCATTCGGAATGGCGATCAGAATGGCGATCGGAATGTGAGTCGTGAGCCGCAACCCCGCACGGGTAGCCTTGGCCATGTGATTGACCTTCGCCTGCTCCGTGAGGACCCCGACCGTGTGCGCGCGTCTCAGCGCGCCCGTGGAGAGGACGTCGCGCTCGTCGACGCTCTCCTGTCCGCCGACGAGCGGCGCAGGTCGTCCGGCGTCCGCTTCGACGAGCTGCGCTCCGAGCAGAGGTCGCTCGGCAAGCTCATCCCCAAGGCTTCCCCTGACGAGAAGGCCGAGCTGCTGAAGCAGGCGAGCCAGCTCGCCGCCGACGTCAAGGTGGCCGACGCCGAGCGCGACGCCGCCGACACCGAGACCCAGGAGCTTCTGCAGAAGCTCGGCAACCTCGTGCACCCCGACGTGCCCGTGGGCGGCGAGGAGGACTTCGTCACCCTCGAGACGCACGGCGAGATCCGCGACTTCGGCGCCGAGGGCTTCGAGCCCAAGGACCACCTGGAGCTCGGCCAGATCCTCGGCGCGATCGACGTCGAGCGCGGCGCGAAGGTCTCCGGCTCCCGCTTCTACTTCCTCACCGGCGTCGGCGCCCTGCTGGAACTGGCCCTCGTCAACGCGGCGATCGCGCAGGCCACGGCCGCCGGCTTCACGCCGATGCTGACCCCGGCGCTGGTCCGCCCGCAGTCCATGGCGGGCACCGGCTTCCTCGGCCAGGCCGCGCAGGACGTCTACCACCTCGACAAGGACGACCTCTACCTCGTCGGCACCTCCGAGGTCCCCCTCGCCGCGTACCACATGGACGAGATCATCGACGCGGACAAGCTCCCGCTGCGCTACGCGGGCTTCTCGCCCTGCTTCCGCCGCGAGGCCGGCTCGCACGGCAAGGACACGAAGGGCATCTTCCGCGTCCACCAGTTCGACAAGGTCGAGATGTTCTCGTACGTCACGCCCGAGGACTCGCAGGCCGAGCACCAGCGCCTGCTGGCCTGGGAGAAGCAGTGGCTGACGTCGCTGGAGCTGCCGTTCCGCGTCATCGACGTCGCCTCCGGTGACCTCGGCTCGTCGGCCGCCCGCAAGTACGACTGCGAGGCCTGGATCCCCACCCAGGGCAAGTACCGCGAGCTGACCTCGACGTCGGACTGCACCGAGTACCAGTCCCGGCGCCTGTCGATCCGCGTCCGCGAGGGCAAGCAGGTCCGCCCGCTGGCCACGCTGAACGGCACGCTGTGCGCCGTCCCGCGCACGATCGTCGCCATCCTCGAGAACCACCAGCAGGCCGACGGTTCCGTGTACGTGCCCGAGGTGCTGCGCCCGTACCTCGGCGGCCGGGAGGTCCTGGAGCCGGTGGCCAGGTGACCGCTGGCTTCCCCTACCGCCTGATCGCGACCGACCTCGACGGGACGCTGCTGCGCTCCGACGGGTCGGTCTCGCAGCGCACCCGTGACGCCCTCGCCGCGGCCACCGCGGCGGGCGCCGCGCACATCGTGGTCACGGGCCGCGCGGTCCCCTGGACCAAGTACATCCTCGACGACCTCGGCTACCGGGGCCTCGCGGTCTGCGGCCAGGGCGCCCAGGTCTACGACGCCGGCGAGCACCGCCTGCTGACGTCGGTGACGCTGGACCGGCAACTGGCCGGCGTGGCGCTGGCCAAGATCGAGGCGGAGGTCGGCCCGCTGTACCTCGCGGCGAGCCGCGACGGCCTGGACGGAGACGTGCTGGTCGGCCCCGGTTACGCGGTCACCGGC
This sequence comes from Streptomyces sp. yr375, assembly GCF_900110755.1. Taxonomy (GTDB): domain Bacteria; phylum Actinomycetota; class Actinomycetes; order Streptomycetales; family Streptomycetaceae; genus Streptomyces. The sequence goes on along the minus strand of NZ_FOFF01000025.1, from coordinate 113,513 downwards.
ACCCTCCCGGCGACGCCGTTCACGGACGCGTCCGACCTCTGGTCCGCGCCGCTGAACAAGATCTACATACAGCATCCGACGCTGTCGGACGACGCGCTGGCCGAGGCCGCGCAGGAGGCCGCGGGCGGCTTCGTCGGTGTCGCGATGGCCGGCGAGGGCATCGTGGAGCTGCTCCCCCTCGGCCTCTCCAAGGCCACGGGCCTCTCCCTGGCCGCCCGCCGCCTGGGCCTGAAGCCCGCCGACACGATCGCCTTCGGCGACATGCCCAACGACATCCCTATGTTCACCTGGTCCGCCCACGGCGTAGCCATGGCCAACGCCCACCCCCAACTAAAAGCCCTGGCAAACGAACAAACCACCTCAAACGACACAGACGGCGTCGCAGCAACACTGGAACGCCTACTGGGCTAGCGCCTACTGGCCCGGTAGCTACCGGGCCAGGCACCAGCAGAGGCAGCCGCATGCCGGGCCGGGCTCAGGTGGACCAGGCGCAGGGCCGGGCGGGCGCACCGGGCGCATGCCGGGCCGGACGCCAGCAAAGGCAGCCGCAGGCCAGGCACAGGCGGGCCGGGCACAGGTGGACCAGGCGCATGTGGGCCGGACGCATGTGGTCCAGGCGCAGGCGGGCGGGCGCAGGTGGGCCGGGCGCGTCTGGGCCCCGATCGCCGCAGGCGATCAGGGGCGCGGGGAACCGCGCGACCAGCCACGATGCACCCGCACACACCCACCCCCACAAGCACCCCCACCCCCACCCGGCCCAGTCCCAGTCCCAGTGACAACGCCCCTCCGGGTGGGCGGCCCACGCGAGAGCGACATCGCGTGCTCGAAGCGGCCGCCCCGGGCAGCTCCCCTGTGTGGGGCAGGTCGACGGAGGAGTAACTACTCCGGAACCCGCCCCCGGCTGCCCTGAAGGGAGCTGGACGTACTGCCGTGCGTGGGCATCGTCCCGCTCCTTTCCCGGTCGGCGGCGCCGGACCCCCTCCGGCGCTGCGGTACAACCACTGTGCCCGGCAGCCGAGTTGGACGCCAACGAATAAACCGGCCGGACGAACCGGGACTACCGGCGGCGCCACCAGCGGCGCCGCGCCTTGCTGAAGAACCAGCCCGCGGGCGGATCGTCGGAGCGCCACGGCTGCGGCTCGGGCTTCTCCGTGCGCCAGCGCGCGGCGAGCATCCGGGCCCGGGCGGACGGTTCGGACGTCTCGGCAGCCCGTATGAAGTCCTCGTCCAGGACGAGTTCGAGGTCGTGGTCGAGGTCGTCCCAGACCTCGCCCTCGGACCGCCCACGACCGCCGCTCACCGGAGTGTCGTCCGCCATCCCCGTCCTCCCAGCCGTTTCCGCCCGCTTCGCCCAGTGTGCCGAGCCCCGGGTGAAGCCACCGTCAAGACCTCAAGACCGACCGCCCCACCCGGCAGGGCCCCTCACTCCTCGCCCGCCAGCTTCAGCGTCCGCAGCTTCTGTCCCGCGTACCAGGTGGCCAGTACGGTCACCACGACCAGCAGCACCGTCGCCGTCGTCAGCCCGACGTCCGAGGTGACGAGGTCCCCGCCGGCCACCTTGTGGGCGACGGCCAGCGACCACTGCTGGATGCTGAGCGTGCGCGCACCCGGCACCAGGGAGCCGAACAGGGCCTCCCAGACGAGGGCGTAGACGAGGCCGAAGACCACCGCGTGCCGCGACACCGTGCCCAGCAGCAGGAAGACGGCGGCGTAGGCGATGGAGGAGACCAGCGCGGCCACCGTGTAGGCGACGGCGATCTGCTGGCCGTTGCCGTTGAGGATGAAACCGGCGATGAGCGTGGGCAGCGCCGAGAACACCATCGTCACCGCGATCGCCACGATGAGCTTGGTGAAGATGATCGTCGGCCGCTTCAGCGGCTTGGACAGCAGGTACACCACGGAGCCGTCGTCGATCTCCGGGCCGATCGCGCCCGTGCCGGCGATGACGCCGATGATCGGCACCATCGTGGCCAGCGCGAGCCCGCCGAGCAGGTCGGACGCCGTCTGGTCGTCGGCTCCGGCGAGGCCGCGCACGACCACCGAGATCGCGATGAGCAGCAGGGGCAGCGCGCTGAGGATGAGGGCCCGGCGGCGGCCGAGCAGGGCCCGGTAGGTGAGCCGGGCGACTGTGGGGTCGTACATCTGGGGCCTCCTACGCCGCGACGAGATACGAGAAGACGGACTCGAGGGACTCGTCGGACGGCGAGACCGTGAGCAGCCGGATGCCGTGGTCGCGGGCGACCCTCGGCAGCAGGGCCGTGAAGCGGCCGAAGTCGACGGCCTGGATACGCAGCGCGCCCTCGGCGACGTCGACGTCGATGCCGGCCGTCGACGGGTCGGCGATCAGCGCGGCGGCGAGCGCCCGATCGTCGCTGGAACGCACCAGGTAGCGGTGCGGGCGGTCGGTCATCAGCCGGCGGATCTTGCGGAAGTCGCCGCTGGCCGCGTGCCGGCCCGCGACGACGACCTCGATGTGCCAGGCGAGCTGTTCGACCTCTTCGAGGATGTGCGACGAGAACAGCACCGTGCGGCCCTCGTCGCCCATGCGTCGAAGCAATTCCATGAGCTGCATGCGCTGGCGGGGGTCCATGCCGTTGAAGGGCTCGTCGAGCAGGAGCAGCGAGGGGTTGTGCACCAGGGCGCTGGCCATCTTCACGCGCTGGCGCATGCCCTTGGAGTACGTGGAGATCTTCCGGTCCTGCGCGTACTCCATCTCGACCGTGGCCAGCGCCTGCTGGGCCGCCTTCGCGCCGAGACCGTGCAGCTCGGCGTTGGCGACGACGAATTCGCGGCCGGTGAGGAAGTCGTACATCGCCTCGCGCTCGGGGACGATGCCGATGTGCCGGTAGATCGCCTCGTTGCGCCAGACCGGCTGCCCGTCGAGGGTGACCGTGCCGGTGGAGGGGGCCAGGAAGCCGCCCATCATGTTGATGAGGGTGGACTTCCCGGCGCCGTTGGGGCCGAGCAGGCCGGTGACGCCGGGGCCGATGCTCATGGTGACGTCGTTGACGGCGACGACGTTGCCGAACCAGCGGGAGACGTGGTCGATGCTGAGCGTGGTCACAGGCCCACCTTCTGGTAGCGGCGGATCAGGAGGCCGTAGCTCGCGGCGATCAGGCCCAGGACGACGAGGACGTAGACCACGCCCTCTCCGTTGGTCGGACCGACCCCGCCCGGGAAGGCGGAGGCCGCGCCCAGGAAGGCCGACTGCACCCCGTCGATGAGCGTGACCGGCGAGAACAGGCCGATCCAGGGGATCGAGCCGGTGCTGCCCTGCGCGTCGGCAATGGCCTGGAGCGTGGAGACGGCGCCGTAGGAGATGGTCAGGACGGCGATGACGGCGGCGATGCCGAAGCCGCGCCGCGGGGTCACCGAGGCGATGACCAGGCCGAGGCCGGCGAAGAGGAGCGAGAGCAGTGCCACGGAGACGAGTCCTTGAGCGAATCCCTTGGTCTGGTCGGCGAAGTCGAGCTTGGCCAGCAGCGCGCCCACGTACAGCACCAGCAGCGGTGCCGCGGTGAGGACGAAGAGCGCCGAGGCCAGCGCCGCGTACTTGGCGCGCACGTAGTCCGCGGTCTCGATGGGCCGCGAGAAGTACAGCGGCACGGTCTTGAAGCGCAGGTCGCGCGAGACGGACTGGGGTGCCTGCGAGGCGACGTACAGGCTGATGACGGCCTGCATGATGATCGCGTAGCGCGTGTAGTCGACGGGCAGTTCCTTGGCCTTCGTGGCGACGGCGACGGCGACCATGATGGCCGCGGGCACGCAGATCACCACGAAGAGCAGCATCGGCAGCACCTTGGACTTCACCGAGCGGCCGAGGCCGTACGCGCCGCGCAGGGACTGCGAGTAGAGGGACCGGCGGGCGTACGCGCGGCCCAGGCGGGGGCCGTCGTAGCTGCGGTAGCCGATGTTGTGGATGCGGCTCTGGTCGCCCGAGGGGGCGACCGGGTGCTCAACTGCCATGGCCGACGGCCTCCTTCCGCTGCTGGTCGTTGCTCGCGCCGGTGCCGGCGTCGCTGCCGACCTCTCTGTCCGTGAAGACCTCGGAGATGTGGTGCCTGCGCTGTTCCATGCGCACCAGGCCGAGGCCCAGGTCGGCGACCACGTCGCGGACGACGTCGTACGTCTCCTCGCCCTGCGCGGTCAGCAGCAGGACGTGGCCGGCGCCCGGCAGACCGCCGTCGCCGTCCAGGACGTCCACCCCGCGCGCGTGAAGCGCCTCGCGGACCGCGCGGGTGCCGTCCGGGTGCTCGTCGGTGTCGGTGACCTCGATCGCGAGGGTGGTCGTGGTCTGAGTGAAGTCGGTGGTGGAGCTGGAGCGCAGGAGCTTGCCGCCGTCGACGACCACGACGTGGTCGCAGGTGCGCTCCAGTTCGCCCAGCAGGTGGGAGGTGACCAGGACCGAGATGCCGAAGTCGGTGTGGATGCGGCGGATCAGGCCCAGCATCTCGTCCCGCCCGACCGGGTCGAGGCCGTTGGTCGGCTCGTCCAGGAAGACCAGTTGCGGGTCGTGGACGAGGGCCTGGGCCAGCTTCACGCGCTGCTTCATGCCGGTGGAGTAGCCGCCGATGGGGCGGTAGCGCTCCTCGTACAGTCCGACGTGGCGCAGGGTGTCCGCGGTGCGTTCGCGCGCGGCGGTGGGCGGCAGGCCGGACATCCGGGCCATGTGCACGACGAACTCGGTGGCCGAGACGTCGGGCGGCAGGCAGTCGTGCTCCGGCATGTAGCCGACCCGCTCCCGGATGGCGGCGCCCTTGGTGGCCACGTCGAGGCCGAGCACCTCGGCCCGGCCCTCCGTGGCGGGCGAGAGACCCAGCAGGATCTTGATGAGCGTGGACTTGCCGGCGCCGTTGGCACCGACGAGTCCGGTCACACCGGGTCCGATGTCCATGGACAGCCGGTCGAGCGCGGTCACCCGGGGGTACCGCTTGCTCAGGCTTTCGGTCGCGATCACAGTCACAGCCCCGAATGTAGTGACGCACGCCACGGGAATCGTCAGACCTCAGAGCCGTCTTCGCGTCAGACCTCAGGTGTACGGGCCCGTAGGGGTTCTGCTGCCTGAGAGCTACGGGCGCCGGCTCCGAGGGCTTGCCCCGCCCTATTGACGGTGTATCTAGCGAGTGTCAGATTCGGGCGCGAAGCCGAAACGAAAGCCGAATCGAAAGCCGAACGGAAACCGAGACGGACGCGGAGGCGGGGCGGAGTGACGACGCTGGACGGCGCGCGTGAGCCGCTGTTTCACGTGAAACAGCGCTGGGTGCGCACAGGCGGGATCGAGCTGTGCGTGGCCGAGCTGGGAGACCCCGGGCGGCCGACGGTCGTCCTGGTGCACGGCTACCCGGACAGCAAGGAGGTCTGGTCCGAGGTCGCGGCCCGGCTGGCCGACCGTTTCCACGTGGTGCTGTACGACGTACGGGGCCACGGCCGCTCCGGCGCGCCGAAGCCGCTGCGGGGCGGGTTCACCCTGGAGAAGCTGACGGACGACTTCCTGGCGGTCGTGGACGCGGTCAGCCCGGACCGGCCGGTGCACCTGGTGGGGCACGACTGGGGCTCGGTGCAGTCCTGGGAGTTCGTGACCGTGCCGCGCACCGAGGGCAGGATCGCGTCCTTCACGTCGATGTCGGGGCCGTCCCTGGACCACTTCGGCCACTGGATCAACAAGCGCCTCACCAGACCCACTCCGCGCCGGGTCGGCCAGCTCCTCGGCCAGGGCGCCAAGTCCTGGTACGTGTACCTGCTGCACACTCCCGCCCTGCCCGAACTGGCCTGGCGCGGCCCCCTCGGCAAGGCCTGGCCCGGGCTGCTGCGGCGGCTCGAGAAGCTGCCCGACACCGGCTATCCGACGGCGTCGCTGCCGTCGGACGCGGCCAACGGCGCCTGGCTGTACCGGGACAACGTACGGACCCGGCTGCGCCGCCCGCGCGCGGACGCGCACGCCCACGCGCCCGTGCAGCTCATCACGCCGCTGGGGGACAGGTTCCTGTCGGAGCGGCTGTACGACGAGCTGGAGCAGTGGGTTCCGCGGTTGACCCGGCGCACGTTGCCGGCCCGGCACTGGGTCCCGCGCACCCGCCCCGACCAGCTCGCCTCCTGGATCACGGAGTTCGTCACGTCGGTCGAGGACGGCCGGCCGAGGCAGGAGGCCACCGGCCGGCACGCCGAACGCTTCGGCGGGCAGTTGGTGCTGGTCACCGGGGCGGGCAGCGGTATCGGGCGGGCCACGGCGCTCGCGTTCGCCGAGGCGGGCGCGCGGGTGATCGCCGTCGACCGGGACGCGGAAGGCGCGGCCCGGACCGCCGAGAGGTCCCGGCTGATCGGCGCGCCCGAGGCGTGGGCGGAGGAGGTGGACGTCTCCGACGAGCAGGCGATGGAGAAGCTCGCGGCGAAGGTCCACGCCGACTACGGCGTGGTGGACGTGCTGGTGAACAACGCGGGCATAGGTCTGTCGGGTTCGTTCTTCGACACGACGCCCGAGGACTGGCGCAGGGTCCTGGACGTCAACCTGTGGGGCGTGATCCACGGGTGCCGTCTCTTCGGCCGGCGGATGGCGGAGCGCGGGCAGGGCGGCCACATCGTCAACATCGCCTCGGCGGCGGCCTATCAGCCCTCCAAGGTGCTGCCCGCCTACAGCACCTCCAAGGCGGCGGTCCTGATGCTGAGCGAGTGCCTGCGCGCCGAACTGGCCGGTGAGGGCATCGGGGTCACGGCGATCTGCCCCGGCCTGGTCAACACCGGCATCACCGCGACGGCGACCTTCGTGGGAGTGGACGCGGACGAGGAGCGACGCCGTCAGCAGCGCTCCACGCGCGCGTACGGGCTGCGCAACTACCCGCCGGAGAAGGTGGCGGACGCGATCCTGCGGGCGGTCGCGCGCGACGAGGCGGTGGTCACGGTCACTCCGGAGGCGAAGGCCTTGCATGCCCTGTCGCGGTTCCTGCCAAGGGCGTTGAGGGCGCTGGCGCGGGTGGGACCCTCCGGGAACAGCCCGGTGAGCCGCCGTGACCCGTCACCCGATCTTGGTGAAAGCTCCTGAAACGGCGGGCAGTTGTCCACAGAATCTCCAATTAGCCTGTGGATAACTACAGTTGGTTGTGGATCAAACCTCCGGCACAAAATAAATGCGTGATCCACGTCTCTCCCGTCATGCTGAGCGGATGGACGAGAACGACAGAGAGAACAGAAAGAGCGGGGAGAGCGGGGAGAGCGGGGACGAGAGACGCACCGTGAAGGTGTCGAAGTACCTCTCGAAGCATCTGCGGCACCAGCCCGAGCGCATCGGCCTCACCCTCGACGAGGCCGGCTGGGTGGAGATCGACGAGCTGATCGCCGCGTGCGCCGCGCACCACTTCCCCTTCACCCGGGACGAGCTGGACCACGTCGTCGCCGCCAACGACAAGAAGCGCTTCGCGATCGACGGCACCCGGATCCGCGCCAGCCAGGGCCACAGCGTCGAGGTCGACCTCGGACTGCCCCCGGCGACCCCGCCGGCGTACCTCTACCACGGGACCGTGGCCCGCTCACTGGACGCGATCCGGGCCGAGGGGCTGCGGCCCATGAACCGGCACGACGTGCACCTCTCGCCCGACCGGGAGACCGCGACCCGGGTCGGCGCCCGCCGGGGCCGTCCCGTGGTCCTCTCCGTCGACACGGGGGCCATGCACCGAGACGGTCACGTCTTCCACGTCAGCGCGAACGGAGTATGGCTGACGAAGGCCGTACCGCCGCGCTACCTGCGTTTTCCCGAGCATCACTGAGCTCAGTCAGTGGCTGTCCCGCGGCGCACGGTGACTGTTTCACGTGAAACACGGTCGCCCGCATACGCTCGATGACATGAGTCTGCGCCTGAGCACCGTGATCCTTCCGTACCTCCGTTGGAACGAGGGCGGCCGTTCCGCATGGACACGGGCCGAGCAGCTCGGCTTCCACACGGCGTACACCTACGACCACCTCTCCTGGCGCAGCTTCCGCGACGGCCCGTGGTTCGGCGCGATCCCGACGCTCACCGCCGCCGCGACCGCCACCGAGCGCCTGCGGCTGGGCACGCTGGTGACCTCGCCGAACTTCCGGCACCCGGTCACCCTCGCCAAGGAGCTGATCTCCCTGGACGACATCTCCGGCGGCCGGGTGACCCTGGGGATCGGCGCGGGCGGCACCGGTTTCGACGCCACAGCCCTCGGCCAGGAACCGTGGACCCCGCGTGAGCGCGCCGACCGGCTCGCCGAGTTCGTGCCGCTGCTGGACCGGCTGCTCACCGAGGACGCCGTGTCCTTCGAGGGCGACCACTACTCGGCGCACGAGGCGCGCAACATCCCCGGCTGCGTCCAGCGCCCCCGGCTGCCCTTCGCGGTCGCCGCGACCGGACCGCGCGGGCTGCGGCTCGCGGCGCGGTACGGGCAGGCGTGGGTGACGACGGGCGACCCCAAGCTGTACGAGAACGGCACGCCCGAGCAGTCGGTTCAGGCCATTCGCGGCCAGGCCGAGAAGCTCGCCGACGCCTGTGCCGAGCGCGGGCGGGACGTGCAGGAGCTGGACAAGATCCTGCTCACCGGGTTCACCCCGGACCGCGGCCGTCCGCTGGAGTCCCTGGACGCCTTCGTCGATTTCGCGGGCCGGTACCAGGAGCTCGGCTTCACGGAGATCGTGGTCCACTGGCCCATCCCGGACTCCGTCTTCGCCACCGACGAGAAGATCTTCGAGCAGATCGCCATGGGGGCCGCGGCGCAACTGCGCTGACCTCGGCATCAGGTCATCCGTGCCCGGCCCGTCCCTCATGTGTGCGGGCTCTCGCACGGCCGTGCGGACATATGCGCGAGAATGGCCCGGTGACCTCAGCGACTCGACAGCCCGAGACCCCGGCCGCCGCCCTCCCGCCCCGGTTGATCGCCACCGATCTCGACGGCACTCTGCTGCGCGACGACAAGTCGGTGTCCCCGCGCACGGTCGCCGCCCTCGCCGCCGCCGAGGAGGCGGGCATCGAGGTCTTCTTCGTCACCGGCCGCCCGGCCCGCTGGATGGACGTCGTCAGCGACCACGTCCACGGGCACGGCCTGGCGATCTGCGGCAACGGCGCGGCGGTGGTCGACCTGCACGGCGGCCCCGGCGCCCACCGGTTCGTGAAGGTGCGCGAGCTGGCCCGGGAGAACGCGCTGGACGCCGTACGGCTGCTGCGCGACGCGGCACCCGGGACCATGTACGCCATCGAGCAGACGTACGGCTTCTACCAGGAGCCGGAGTACCCGAAGATGCACATGGAGATCCCCGACGCCCTCGCGCCGGCCGAGCACCTGCTCGCGCCGGACGCGCCCGGGGCCGGCGAGCCGGTGCTGAAGATCCTCGCCTTCCACCCCACGATGGACCCTGACGCCTTCCTCACCCTCGCCCGGCTGGCCATCGGCGACCGCGCCGACGTCACCCGCTCCAGCCCCAGCGCCCTGCTGGAGATCAGCGGCCCCGGCGTCTCCAAGGCCAGCACGCTCGCCCTGTGCTGCGCGGAACGCGGCATCTCGCCGGAGGAGGTCGTCGCGTTCGGGGACATGCCGAACGACGTCGAGATGCTCACCTGGGCCGGCCGGTCCTACGCGATGGGCAACGCCCACCCGGACGTGCTCAAGGCGGCCTCCGGACACACGGTCGCCAACAACGAGGACGGAGTCGCCGTCATCATCGAGCGCCTGATCTCCGAACGCGTGTAACCCCCAAGCCCCTGGCCCTGAAAGCCGCCCGGCCAGTCCGCGCCCCTACTGCTCCTGCGCCTCGCGCCGCGCCACCTGAGGCGGGCGGGGCATCGCGCCCCTGATGGCTCAGTGCGGTGCCCGTCGCGCCCTCGTCACCGTGCCGCGATCAGCAGTTCGGTGGCCTCCTCCCGCTCGGCCATCCTGCGCAACGGGCCCTCCAGGGCGGCCAGTGCCTCGTACGGACCGTGCTGGACCACCCGGCCCGCGTCCAGCACGAGCACCTCGTCGACCGCGTCCAGACCGGCCAGCCGGTGGGTGATGAGCAGGGTGGTCCGGCCCTCGGTGGCGGCCAGCAGGTCTTGGGTGAGCGCGTCGGCGGTCGGCAGGTCCAGATGCTCGGCGGGCTCGTCGAGCACCAGGACGGGGAAGTCGGCCAGCAGCGCACGGGCCAGCGCGAGCCGCTGCCGCTGTCCTCCGGACAGCCGGGCCCCGTGCTCGCCGACGAGCGTGTCGAGCCCGTCGGGCAGACCGTCGGCCCACTCCAGCAGCCGGGCTCGCGCCAGCACGTCCCGCAGCTCCTCCTCGCTCGCCCCCTTCTTCGCGAGGAGCAGGTTCTCCCGGACCGAGCTGTCGAAGAGGTGCGCGTCCTGCGCGCACAGCCCCACGAGCCGCCGTACGTCGTCGCCGTCCAGCGTGCGGGCGTCCACCCCGCCGAGCGTGTACGAGCCCGCGTCGGCGTCCAGGAACCGCAGCAGCACCTGCGCGAGCGTGGTCTTGCCGGATCCGGAGGGCCCCACGACGGCGATCCGGCGTCCCCGCGTCAGGGTGAGGTCGACTCCCGCGAGCGCGTCCCGGTCCTGCCCGGCGTGCCGGGCCGCCAGCCCCTCGACGACCAGCGGGAACGGCGACGCGGGCGCCTGGCCGGGCCGCTCCGGCTCGCGCACCGGCTCGGGGGAGTCCAGCACCTCGTACACCCGCTCCGCGCTCCTGCGCACCCGCTGGCGGTACCGCACGGCCAGCGGCAGCCCCAGGACTGCTTCGAAGGCGGCCAGCGGGGTCAGCACGACCACCGCCATGATCACGCCGCCCAGCCGCCCGTCGGCGACGGCCTGGGCACCCACGAGGGCGGCGGCCGAGACGGTCAGCCCGCAGACGAGCGCGGTCAGTCCGTCGCCCAGCGCGGTGGCGGTCGCGGCGCGCGAGGCGATCCGGGTGAGCACGGAATCGGCCGCGCGCACCTCGGCGGTACGGGCGGGCAGCGCGCCCGCGACGGTCAGTTCGGCGGTACCGGTGAGCAGGTCGGCCGTGTGCGTGGCCAGCACCCCTCGGGCCGGAGCGAGCCGGCGCTCGGCCCGGCGCGCCACGGCACCGGTGACCAGCGGGACGCCCACCCCCGCGAGCAGCAGCCCCCCGGCGAGCACGGCGCCGGCCTCGGGCAGCAGCCACGCCGTGAAGGCGACCGACCCGGCCGAGACGGCGACGGCGGCACCGGCGGGCAGCAGCCAGCGCAGCCAGTAGTCCTGGAGCGCGTCCACGTCGGCGACCAGCCGCGTCAGCAGGTCGCCGCGCCGGGTCGAGCGCAGGCCCGCGGGCGCCAGCCGCTCCAGCCGCCGGTAGACGGCGACCCGGGTGTCGGCCAGCATCCGCAGCACGGCGTCGTGCGACACGACCCGCTCCGCGTACCGGAACACCGCCCGCCCGATGCCGAAGGCGCGGGTCGCCGTCACGGCCACCATCAGGTAGAGCACCGGCGGCTGTTGCGAGGCCCGCGAGATGAGCCATCCGGAGGTGGCCATGAGCCCCACGGCACTGCCGAGAGCCAGACCGCCCAGCAGCAGCGCGAGCGCGAGCCGGCCACGCCGGGCACCGGCCATCGCCCGGACCCGGGCGAGCACACTGCCGCCGGTAGCGCCGCTCCCCGTCCCGGGCTCCCCCTCGACGGACGACACCGCCGCCGCCTCTTCCAGCGGGGCGGGAGTGTCCTTGACCGCCGCTTCGACAGGCCTGAGCGTCTCGGGCTCGGCGAACCGCACCACGCGGTCCGCCACCGCCAGCAGCGCCGGCCGGTGCACGACCAGCAGGACCGTCCGCCCGGCCGCCAGCCGCCGTACGGCCGCCACGACCTCCGCCTCGGTCTCCCCGTCGAGCGCGGCCGTCGGCTCGTCCAGCAGCAGCACGGGCCGGTCCGCGAGGAACGCCCGGGCCAGCGCGAGCCGCTGTCGCTGCCCGGCGGACAGCCCGGCCCCGTCCTCACCGAGCACCGTGCCGGCCCCGGCGGGCAGGGCGTCGACGAACTCCAGCGCCCCCGCGTCCGCCAGCGCCCCGCGCAACGCCGCGTCGTCGGCGTCGGGACGCGCCAGCCGTACGTTCTCGGCGATCGTCCCGGCGTAGAGGTGCGGGCGCTGCGGCACCCACGCGATCCGCGACCGCCACTGCTCGAGGTCGGCCTCCGCGAGGTCGACTCCCCCGGCCAGCACCCGGCCCTCGGCCGGCCGCACGAACCCCAGCAGCGCGTTCAGCAGGGTCGATTTGCCCGCGCCGCTCGGTCCGACGAGCGCGACCGTCTCACCGGGCTCGACGGTGAGCGACACGTCCGAGACGGCGTCGGCGGAGCGGCCGGGGTAGCGGACGGTCACGCCCTCGAAGGCCACCCCGCCCTCGGTCACCGCGACCGTGCCCGACACCGGTGCAGGCGTCTCCAGCACCTCGAAGATCTCCTCGGCGGCCGCCAGCCCCTCGGCGGCCGCGTGATACTGCGCCCCGACCTGCCGCAACGGGAGATACGCCTCGGGCGCGAGCACGAGGATCACCAGGCCGATGTACAGGTCCATCTCGCCGTGCACGAGCCGCATGCCGATCGTCACGGCGACCAGGGCCACCGACAGCGTCGACAGCAACTCCAGCGCGAACGACGAGATGAACGCGATCCGCAGCGTCCGCATCGTCGCCTGCCGGTACTCGCCGGTGATGCTCCGGATCGACTCGGCCTGCGCCTTGGCCCGCCCGAACACCTTCAGCGTGGGCAGCCCCGCGACGACGTCCAGGAAGTGCCCGGACAGCCGGGACAGCAGCCGCCACTGACGGTCCATCCGCGACTGCGTCGCCCAGCCGATCAGCACCATGAAGAGCGGGATCAGCGGCAGGGTGCCGACGATGATCGCGGCGGACACCCAGTCCTCGGTCACGATCCGCGCCAGCACCGCGACCGGCACGACCACCGCCAGTCCCAACTGCGGCAGATAGCGCGAGAAGTAGTCGTCGAGGGCGTCCACCCCCCGCGTGGCGAGGGCGACCAGCGAACCGGTGCGCTGCCCGCTGAGCCAGCCGGGCCCCAGCACGGTGGCCCGTTCCAGCAACCGCCCGCGCAACTCCGACTTCACAGCGGCGCTCGCGCGGTGCGCGGCAAGCTCGGTGAGCCAGGAGACAAGCCCACGGCCGATCGCGACGGCCACCAACAGCAGCAGGGGAGTGCGCAGTTCGGCGACCGCCATGCCGTGCTGGAAGGCGCCGACCACCACCTCGGCGATCAGCATCGCCTGTGCGATGACCAGCGCCGCTCCGACGGCACCCAGACCGACGACCGCCACCAGGAAGACGCGGGTGGCGCGGGCGTACCGGAGCAGACGCGGGTCGATCGGTTTCACGTGAAACACCCTCTTCTCGAAGAGCCTGTTTCACGGGAAACAGGCTCTCTCCTCAAGGGGCGTGTTTCACGTGAAACATGCCCCACCTCGGACTCAGTGCGCAGCCTCGGCGATGTGCTGCGTACCGATCCGCTTGCGGAACACCCAGTACGTCCAGCCCTGGTAGAGCACCACGATCGGTGCGGCGATCCCCGCACACCAGGTCATGATCCTCAGGGTGTACGGGCTCGACGAGGCGTTGGTCACCGTGAGGCTCCAGTCCGCGTTGAGCGTGGAGGGCATGACGTTCGGAAAGAGCGCCAGGAAGAGCATCGCCACGGCGGCCACGATGGTGACGCCGGAGAAGGCGAACGACCAGCCCTCACGCCCCGCCTGGTTCGCCACGAGCGCCGCGACCAGGGCTGCGACCGCCACGACCAGCGCGACCAGGCTCTTGGCGTCACCGCTGTCGACCTGCGTCCAGGACAGGAAGGCCAGCGCCAGGACGGCGGTCGCGAGCCCCACCTTCAGCGCCAGTTTCCGCGCCCGCTCCCGGATGTCGCCGACGGTCTTGAGGGCCGTGAACACCGCACCGTGGAAGGTGAACAGCGTCAGCGTCACGAGACCGCCGAGCAGCGCGTACGGGTTGAGCAGGTCCCAGGTGTTGCCCACGTACTCGAAGTCCCGGTCGATCTTGACGCCTCCCACGATGTTGCCGAAGGCGACGCCCCACAGGAACGCGGGGAGGAGCGAGGTCCAGAAGATCGCGGTCTCCCAGTTGCGCTGCCAGTTCTCCTCGGGCCGCTTCGCCCGGTACTCGAAGGCGACGCCCCGGACGATCAGGCAGACCAGGATGAGCAGCAGGGGCAGGTAGAAGCCGGAGAAGAGCGTGGCGTACCACTCGGGGAAGGCGGCGAAGGTCGCGCCGGCCGCGGTGAGCAGCCACACCTCGTTGCCGTCCCAGACGGGCCCGATGGTGTTGATGAGCACCCGCCGCTCGGGCCGGTCGCGGGCGAGCAGCTTGGTGAGGATGCCGACTCCGAAGTCGAAGCCCTCCAGGAAGAAGTAGCCGGTCCACAGGACGGCGATCAGGACGAACCAGACGTCGTGCAGTTCCATGACTGTGCAGCTCCCTCGGCCTAGTAGGAGAAGGCCATCGGCTTGTCGGCGTCACGGGAGTCGCCGCCGATCTTCGTGGGCGGGTTGAGGTCGGCTTCGGTGAGCTCGGGCGGGCCGGCCTTCACGTACTTCGCCAGCAGCTTGACCTCGACGACGGCGAGGACCGCGTACAGCGCGGTGAAGACGATCATCGAGGTGATGATCTCGCCCTGGGAGACCCCGGGCGAGACCGCGTCGCGGGTCTGCAGGACGCCGTAGACGACCCAGGGCTGGCGGCCCATCTCGGTGAAGATCCAGCCCCAGGAGTTGGCGATCAGCGGGAAGCCCAGGGTCCAGATCGCCACCAGCCAGTAGAGCCGGGTGAGCTTGGGGTTGAGCGCCTTGTTCCTGAAGAGCACCACGTGCGGAACCTCGTCCTCGCCGACCCTCAGATGCTGTGCCAGCAGGAACTTCTTGCGGGTGAGCCAGAGTCCGGCCAGGCCGATGGTGAAGGACGACATGCCGAAGCCGATCATCCAGCGGAAACCCCAGTAGGCGACGGGGATGTTGGGCCGGTAGTCCCCGGGCCCGAACTTCTCCTGCTCGGACTTGTTCACGTCGTTGATGCCGGGGACGTACGAGTCGAAGTCGTCGTTCGCGAGGAAGGACAGCAGGCCCGGGATCTCGATGGCGACCTTGTTGTGCCCCTTCTCGACGTCGCCGTAGGCGAAGACCGAGAAGGGCGCGGGCGCTTCGCCGTCCCACAGCGCCTCGGCGGCGGCCATCTTCATCGGCTGCTGCTTGAACATGACCTTGCCGAGGACGTCACCGCTGACGGCGGTGAGCAGACCGGCGACGACCACGGTGACCAGGCCCAGCCGCAGCGAGGTCTTCATCACCGGGATGTGCTTCTTGCGGTACAGGTGGAAGGCGGCGATGCCGACCATGAAGGCGCCGCCGGTGAGGAAGGCCGCGGACATGGTGTGGAAGACCTGGCTGAGCGTGGTGTTCTGGGTCAGCACGGCCCAGATGTCGGTGAGTTCGGCCCGCCCCTTCGCCTTGTTGATCCGGTAGCCGACCGGGTGCTGCATCCACGAGTTGGCCGCGAGGATGAAGTACGCCGACAGGATCGTCCCGATCGAGACCATCCAGATGCAGGCCAGGTGGATCTTCTTCGGCAGCTTGTCCCAGCCGAAGATCCACAGGCCGATGAAGGTCGACTCGAAGAAGAAGGCGATCAGGGCCTCGAAGGCGAGCGGGGCGCCGAAGACGTCGCCGACGAAGCGCGAGTAGTCGGACCAGTTCATGCCGAACTGGAACTCCTGCACGATGCCGGTGACGACCCCCATCGCGATGTTGATCAGGAAGAGCTTGCCCCAGAACTTCGTCGCCCTGAGGTACTTCTCGTTCTCCGTGCGCACCCAGGCGGTCTGCAACCCGGCGGTGAGAGCCGCGAGGGAGATCGTCAGGGGGACGAAGAGGAAGTGGTAGACGGTGGTGATGCCGAACTGCCAGCGCGCCAGTGTCTCCGGCGCCAAAGCCAGGTCCACGTCGTCACTCCTTAACCTCACAGGCTTGTGGATCAACGCTTGTGAAAGCGTTCACATTCACAAGCTAGTATGACGCACCGATTTTCGACAAGCGAAGGGGGGTCCCGCTTACCCGCGGAAACCCCCCTGTAGCCCTTGCAGCGCCTACAGCTCCTTGCGGAACCCTTCCGCCGCCTTCAGGAAGATGTCGTTCGCCTCGTTCTCGCCGATCGTCACCCGCACGCCCTCGCCCGGGAACGGCCGCACCACGACGCCGGCCTGCTCGCACGCCGCCGCGAAGGCCACCGTGTGCTCGCCCAGCCGCAGCCACACGAAGTTGGCCTGCGTCTCGGGCACCGTCCAGCCCTGACCGCGCAGCCCCTCGACCACGCGCAGCCGCTCGCACACCAGCGAGCCGACCCGGCCGAGCAGCGCGTCCTCGGCGCGCAGCGAGGCGACCGCGGCCTCCTGCGCGAGCTGACTCACGCCGAACGGCACCGCCGTCTTGCGCAGCGCCTCCGCCACCGGCTCGTGGGCGATCGCGAAGCCGACACGCAGCCCGGCGAGGCCGTACGCCTTGGAGAAGGTCCGCAGCACACACACGTTGGGCCGCTTCCGGTACAGCTCCACGCCGTCCGGCACCTCGGGGTCGCGGATGAACTCCCGGTAGGCCTCGTCGAGCACGACCAGCACGTCACCCGGCACCCGGTCGAGGAACCGTTCCAGCTCGGCCCGCTTCACGACGGTGCCCGTGGGGTTGTTGGGGTTGCAGACGAAGATCAACCGGGTCCGGTCGGTGATCGCGTCGGCCATCGCGTCCAGGTCGTGCACGTCCCCCGGCGTCAGCGGCACCTGCACCGGCTGCGCGCCGCTGATCCGCGTGATGATCGGGTACGCCTCGAACGACCGCCAGGCGTAGATCACCTCGTCGCCGGGGCCCGCGGTCGCCTGGACGAGCTGCTGGGCGACGCCGACCGAACCGGTGCCCGTGGCCACGTGCGCGGCGGGGACCCCGAAGCGCTCGGAGAGCTCGTTCACCAGCCCCGTGCAGGCCAGGTCCGGGTAGCGGTTGAAGGAGGCGGCCGCGGCCGTCACGGACTCCATCACGCCCGGCAGCGGCGGATAGGGGTTCTCGTTGGAGGACAGCTTGTAGGCCACGGGACCACCGGACGCGGCCGGCCTGCCCGGCTTGTAGGTGGGGATCCCCTCCAGCTCGGCGCGCAGCTTGGGGCTCGTCTCGCTCACCGCAGTCCTCCTCATGACCACCACCGGCTTCAATACTGCTCACCTTATGAGGATTCGGCGCGGGTGCGTACAGGTGAGGGAGGGACCTCCGTACGAAACGGAGGGACCGGACGACCGGTCGGAGGGACGGCCTCCGGAAGCGGCCGGAGGGACCTCCGCGACTTCTGAGGACGAAGCCGCATGAAGGCGTACTCATCAGGGGGCGCGCTGTGCATATATCTATGCGCCGGTGGCTCACGCCGTGGCGCGCATCCCTCGTGCAGGTGAGTTGAGACCTCTTCGAAACATCGGTGCCTTGGCAGGCTCATCCGTGCCGACACGCCACATCTTGGTATGAGAACCGCCAACTGCCTTTGTTTCCAATACAATTACCACTGTGCAGCATTGCAGAAACGTGCCTGTCAACGCGTGCATATGCGTCCGCCCTACCCCACCGAATGAGCCCTACTATCGGCTCGCCATGACAGCAGCAGGGAAGCACCAGGTGAGCCGCGCGGAAACCTCACGCCGAGGCAGCCGGCCGGGCCGGGCGGGCATCAGGGACGTGGCCGCCGCCGCCGGAGTCTCCATCACGACCGTCTCCGACGCCCTCAACGGCAAGGGCAGGCTCCCGGACGCCACCCGTCGCCATGTCCGCGAGGTCGCCGACCGACTGGGCTACCGCCCCTCCGCGGCGGCCCGAACCCTCCGTACGGGCAAGTCAGGGCTCATCGGCCTGACCGTGACCACGTACGGGGATGAACCTTTCACCTTCACCGAGTTCGCGTACTTCGCGGAGATGGCGCGCGCCGCGACCTCGGCCGCGCTCGCCCGCGGCTACGCACTCGTCATCCTCCCCGCGACCTCGCGCCACGACGTGTGGTCGAACGTCGCCCTGGACGGCACGGTCGTCATCGACCCCTCCGACGACGATCCGGTGGTCAGCGAGCTGGTCCGGCAGGGTTTACCGGTCGTCTCCGACGGCCGCCCGGCCGGCCCGCTCCCGGTCACCGCATGGGTGGACAACGACCACGAGGCCGCAGTCCTCGACATCCTCGACCACCTGGCCGACGCCGGTGCCCGCCGCATCGGCCTGCTCACGGGCACCACGACGGACACGTACACGCATCTGTCGACCAGCGCGTACCTGCGGTGGTGCGAGCGGGTAGGCCAGGACCCGGTCTACGAGGCCTACCCCGCGCACGACCCGTGCGCGGGCGCCATCGCCGCCGACCGGCTGCTGGCCCGCCCCGACCGCCCCGACGCCGTGTACGGCCTGTTCGACCCCAACGGCACCGACCTCCTCGCCGCCGCCCGCCGCTACGGGCTGCGCGTCCCGGAGGACCTGCTGATCGTCTGCTGCAGCGAGTCCATGGTGTACGCCAACACCGAGCCGCCCGTCACCACGCTCTCGCTGAAGCCGCGCCGCATCGGGACGGCGGTGGTCCAACTCCTCATCGACGCGATCGAGGGCGTGGAAACCGACCGACCGGTCGAGCAGGTGATACCGACCGAACTGATCGTGCGTACGTCGTCCCAACGCCGCCCACCACGAACAACGGTCAGCCCACCCCGAGCCCCCGAAGAGAAGTAACCCAGCCGCCCTCTCCCCGACCCACGCTTGACGCGGGGGCGGGGAGGGGGCGGCTGAGGTTTGGGGGATGGTTTGGGCTGGGGGCGAAGGTTCGGGGGGACGGGTTCGGGAAGTGCGGGTTGTCGGGAGGCTGAGTGCTCCGCGGGGCTGGGGTGCAGGGCTGCGAGGTGCCCTGGGTGGGGAGGCGTACGGATGGGCCGCGCGCGGGTTGCGGGGGCATCGGTGTCGGGCCCTCGGGTGGGAACGGACGCAGCACGAAGCACCCATGAGCCGACCCCGGTGTACCTGAACGGGCTCACAGCGCCGGTCCTGAGGGTCAGGCGCGCGGGAATCGAGAGGGGGCTGCGTGGTGGGCACGGTAGGCGCTGAAAGGACGCGGGAGTGGCCGCAGGATGCCGGGCTGCAGCGGGCGGCGAGCAGGGGTGCGGGGGCGGGTGCAGGGGTGCGGAGGGGGGGCGGGTGCAGGGATGAGACGGCCCCCTTGGCATCGCACCTGATCAAGCACTGCCGCGCAACACCGGAAGGCGGGGTCCAGGAGACCGGCAGCGCGCGGGACGCCGAGGTGTCAGACGGCGGAGACGATGACGGGTTCACCTTGCCGCTCGGTACGAGGCACGCCCGCGTCAACGCAGGTTAGCGAGAGGCACTTACGGGCGTTTCCGACGGCGCCCGACGCATCTCGGGTGCCGGCAGCCTCCAGGGCGCCACCTGCGAGACACCCGTGTTCCTTCAGCTCAGCGGTACGGGACGCCGTAAGGCAGCTCTCCCGCCGGGCCCCGGGACGTCCGATCTTCCCGAAACAGCGCACGGAGCACAGCCATCGGGCGACCCAAGCCCAGGCCCCAACCTCGCTCACGGCTGGCGGACGGCAGCCGCAGCCGCGGGAGAGCCCCACCTCAGGCCCCGTCACGACGCCGGCGAAACACCCCACCCTCAGCCGCACCACCCGACACAGAACCCCCTCCACCGAACCACCAGACTCCCCCGTCCTTCAACCGGCCCTGTCCCCCGTTCAAGCCGGCGGAGCTACCCCCTAGGCGTGACATGAGGGTGTGGGCACCGTGTGTGCCGGGTGAGTGTGGGCTGCAGAAGACCTGCCCAATCGGGGCGAAAGCCGCGATGAACTGGACCCTTGCTCCGATTCACCACCCCTGGGTCATCACACGGCACGATCCGCATTCCTATGATGGGCGCACGGCACCGCGGGCCGCTGCGACCAGGCAGCCCGAAGGGTGCAGATGCGGCGCGATGGTGGAGGGGTCTGATGACTCAGGGGGCCGGTCAGGGACCCGAGGTGGAGCGGACGGCGACGTTGCGCGACTTCCGGGTGCCCGCGTACGTCCACGAGACCGGTCCGTACGACCACGGCACACCCCCCGGCAGCGCCGCGGCGCCGCCCGTCGAGGAGCCGCTGGAACATCCGGACGGCTACACGCCCACCCAGCGCGACCTGCCCGTCATCAACCGCCGCGGCGACACCCTCCAGGTGGTCGTGGACCCGGCGGCCGTCCAGCCGGCCCCGGTGCCCGCGGCCGGCCCGGGTCCGCTGTTCGTCGTCGGCGACGTACACGGCTACCTCGACGAACTGGTGGCCGCACTGCAGGAGAAGGGCCTGATCGACGCCGCAGGCAACTGGAGCGCGGGCACCGCCCGGCTGTGGTTCCTCGGCGACTTCACCGACCGCGGCCCGGACGGCATCGGCGTCATCGACCTCGTGATGCGGCTGTCCGCCGAGGCCGCCGCCGCCGGCGGATACTGCAAGGCCCTGATGGGCAACCACGAACTGCTGCTGCTCGGCGCCAAGCGCTTCGGCGACACCCCCGTCAACTCCGGGGCGGGCACCGCCACCTTCCAGGCGGCGTGGCTGCTCAACGGCGGCCAGAAGTACGACATGGACCGTCTCCAGGACCACCACCTGCAGTGGATGGCCCGCCTCGACGCCGTCGAGGAGGTCGACGGCCACCTGCTCGTCCACTCCGACACCACCGCCTACCTCGACTACGGCGACTCGATCGAGGCGGTCAACGACACCGTCCGCGAAACGATCACGCGCAACGACGCGGACGAGGTGTGGGACCTGTTCCGCAAGTTCACCAAGCGCTTCTCCTTCCGGGACGAAGGGGGAGCCGACGCCGTCCGTTCCCTGCTCGATACGTACGGGGGCACCCGCATCGTTCACGGCCACAGCCCGATTCCCTATCTGCTGGGCGAGGTCGGCTCCGAGGACGGCGAGGACGAGGGCGGCCCGCTCGTCGAAGGACCGCACGTCTACGCCGACGGGCTGGCCATCGCGATGGACGGCGGCGTGACGATGGCCGGAAAACTGCTGGTCCAGCAACTGCCCCTGAACATCTGAGCGTTCCAGGGGCGTTCGCGCCCCGCTCTGGACACCTGGGCGACACCGCAGGCCAGGGGTCAATTTCGGCAAACCCCCTGTCACCCCATGCCGTCGCCGCTCTACCATCGGCTTATCCGTAGCAGGCTCCCCTCCGTTTCTGCCCGACGGCTCGTTGGCATGCGAGCCCCAAGCCCTACGGAGCATCGGGGGATGCACATGAACAGCGTTCCGCAGCACCTGCACAGCGAGGACCGCCAGGAGTACGAGCGGATCCTCGACGAGGCGCTGCGCTCCGCACCACGCCACCCGGAGCTGGCCGCTGTCGGACAGCGGCTCAACGCCGAACAACTGCGCACCATGGCGCTGAACGCCTCCGCACTCATCACGGTGGCCGCAGCGTCCGAATACCAGCACTACGTGAAGGTCCGAGAGGAACTGCGTCACCCGGCGCCGTCCACCCCGTCGTCCACGTCCGAGACCGGCTCCGCCGAGCCGGGCGCGGCCGCGATGGGGCTCGCCACCACCGTGGGGGAAGCGGCCCAGGCCGCCGAGGCCGCCGGGGCGGGTGCCGTCGCCGCCGTCCTCACTCCCGTTCTCGCCGGAACCGCCGCGGTGATCTTCCTGCTCGTCGGCTACATCCTCAGGGTGCTCGACCCCGGGCAGGCGTTCGCCCGGACGATGCTCACCGCCGGCTGGGCGTTCGGGGCGGTGGCCGCGGCCGCGATCCTCGTCGCCACCGTCGCCCTGCTGCTGGCCGCCCTGCGCAACCGGCCCTCCCTGGAGGACGAACCGCACGGCGAACTGAGCGAGGAGGTCTCCCGCGCCAAGGAAGCCTGGCGGGAGGCCCTGCTGCATCGCGGCATCCTGCCGTTCCTCCGGGAGGCGCTCGCCGACCCCGGCACAGCCACCGTCCTGCACACCGACCCGGCGCCACCGGCCCCGACCGGCCGCCTTCCGAAGATCGGCTACGACCGCCCAGGCTTCAGCAGCCCCGACGACGGCCGTTCGACAGGCCCACGCCCGAGCTTCAGCAGCCCGGACTACACCAGCCCGGACTTCGGCGGCCCGGAACACCTGCCGGAATAGGCACCCGGCTTGCGCGCCCACCGACCCCGGCCGACCCCGTCGGCCCCACCGAGAGGAGCGCAAGCCGTACGCCTGGGCGGCCCTGGTGCAGCACCCGCGCTGCACCTGCTGCCCACGGCTGCTCCTCGGTGCTGCCCCGTGATCGATGACCGTCCGGCGCGTCCGGCGCTCCGCACCGTCGGAGGGCCAGGCCCAGCCGCCCACGGCATCGCCATCATCCAGGTCACCGCCCCGCCGACCCCACCAGCCCAGCCGGCCCAGTCGGTCCCGCCAAGACAATGACCACCGGACCAACACCGTCGTCTTCAGCCACTTCAGACACTCCACGGTCCCCCCAACCGCAAAACACCGTCGTCTCGCCTTTCCCTCTCCCCCCGACCGACGCCGCCTCAGCGGCGCCGCCCCCGGGCATCCGCCCCCGCCCGATGGGGCAGCGCCGTCCAGGCACGTCGGTCAGTCAGCCAGCGGCAGGTACACCCGGTTCCCGCTCGCCGCGAACTCCTTCGACTTCTCCAACATCCCCTCGGCGATCTCCTCCGCCGAGGCACCGTCGGCCACCCCGCCACCGAACCGCTCGTTGATGGTCTGGCTGATCTTCATCGAGCAGAACTTCGGCCCGCACATCGAGCAGAAGTGCGCCGTCTTGGCCGGCTCCGCCGGGAGTGTCTCGTCGTGGAACTCCCGTGCCGTGTCCGGGTCGAGGGCCAGGTTGAACTGGTCCTCCCAGCGGAACTCGAAGCGGGCGTCGGACAGCGCGTCATCCCATTCCTGCGCACCGGGGTGCCCCTTGGCGAGGTCGGCTGCGTGGGCGGCGATCTTGTAGGTGATGACGCCGGTCTTGACGTCGTCACGGTTGGGCAGGCCCAGGTGTTCCTTGGGCGTGACATAGCAGAGCATGGCCGTGCCCCACCAGGCGATCATCGCGGCACCGATGCCGGAAGTGATGTGGTCGTACGCCGGCGCGACGTCCGTCGTCAGCGGGCCGAGGGTATAGAACGGAGCTTCATCACAGATCTCCTGCTGAAGGTCGATGTTCTCCTTGATCTTGTGCATCGGGACGTGTCCCGGGCCTTCGATCATCGTCTGTACATGGAAACGCTTCGCGATCCGGTTGAGTTCCCCGAGTGTCCTCAATTCCGCGAACTGCGCCTCGTCGTTGGCGTCCGCGATGGAACCCGGCCGCAGCCCGTCGCCCAGCGAGTACGTGACGTCGTAGGCGGCGAGGATCTCGCAGAGTTCCTCGAAGTTCTCGTAGAGGAACGACTCCTTGTGGTGCGCGAGGCACCAGGCGGCCATGATCGAACCGCCGCGCGAGACGATGCCGGTCTTGCGGTTGGCCGTGAGCGGAACATACGCGAGACGGACACCGGCGTGGACCGTCATGTAGTCCACGCCCTGCTCGGCCTGCTCGATGACCGTGTCCTTGTAGATCTCCCAGGTGAGCTCCTCGGCGCGGCCGTCCACCTTCTCCAATGCCTGGTAGAGCGGCACCGTGCCGATGGGGACGGGGGAGTTGCGCAGCACCCACTCGCGGGTGGTGTGGATGTTGCGGCCGGTGGACAGGTCCATGACCGTGTCGGCGCCCCAGCGGGTCGCCCAGGTCATCTTCTCGACCTCCTCCTCGATGGAGGACGTCACCGCCGAGTTGCCGATGTTGGCGTTGACCTTCACCAGGAACCGCTTGCCGATGATCATCGGCTCGATCTCCGGATGGTTGACGTTGACCGGCAACACCGCGCGGCCCGCCGCGATCTCCTCACGCACCACCTCGGGAGAAACGTTCTCTCGGATGGCCACGAACTCCATCTCGGGCGTGATCTCCCCCCGGCGCGCATACGCGAGCTGGGTGACCGCCGCGCCGTCCCTGCTGCGACGCGGCAGGCGCGGCCGCCCCGGAAAGACCGCGTCGAGGTTGCGCAGACCACCGCGCGGCGAGGTGTGCTTGAGGCCGTCGTCCTCGGGACGGGCAGGGCGGCCCGCGTACTCCTCGGTGTCCCCGCGAGCGATGATCCAGTTCTCGCGCAGCGGCAACAGCCCCCGGCGGACGTCGGTGTCGACGAGCGGATCGGTGTACGGGCCGGAGGTGTCGTACAGCGTGACCGACTGCCCGTTGGTGAGGTGCACCTGACGAACCGGCACCCGTAGATCGGGGCGAGCGCCCTCGACGTACCCCTTGTGCCAGCCGATGGACTTCCCAGCCTCCGAATCGCTCCCGTCGACCACGTTTCCGCTGGTCGCGTTCTGCGTGAAGGCAGGCGTGCGTACGTCCTTGTTGGTCATGAGACCTACTCCCTACGCCGGCATTACCCGGTAACAGGTTCGGCGGTCGACGCAGCGGCTACCGTCTGCCGACGTTTCATGTGAAACATCACTCGATTCGAGAGACGTTCCACGTGAAACATCGCGAAGACGGAGGTCAGCGCCCTCTCAGCCCGGTGCTCCGAGCTCCCGCGTGTGCAAAGGTGCCTCCACGCTAGCGTCAATTCGGGCGCGGTGAACAGAGGGCCCCTGCCGTTCTTGCGATGATCGGTCGGTGACCACGACACACCAACCCCCGTACCCGCCCCCAGAGCCGCCCCGCCGGCCGGGCTCCGGAAACGACCCCGGCAATGGCCCCGGCCCCGGAGCGGGTTCCGATGGCGGTTCCGGAAGCAGCCCTGGTGGCGGCTCCGGAGGGGGGCCCGGCGGCGGCCACGGCGAGCCGGGGAACGGTCGCGATTTCAGCAACGGCCACGATCGCGGGCGTGATCACGGCCAAACCCCCGATCACAGGCCGGGATACGCCGGAGGCCTGGGCGGTCTACGACGCCGTGGGGCACCCAGCGGCCAGGGACCGGGCTCCGGCGGAGGCCCCGGCCAAGCACTCGGGAACGGGAACGGGAACGGCTACCAACCCGGATACGGCCCCGGACCTGGGCCTGGGCCTGTACCCGGACCTGGACCTAGGCCTGGACACGGTGCTGTACCCGGACCCGGTCACGGTGCTGGCCATGGACCCGGCACCGGATACGGCCCTGACCACGGCGACCACGGTCACGGGCAACGCCACGACGGTGGTCATGGCGGCGACTCTCGGAACGGCCCCCGCACCGGCCCAGGGAACCGCTCTGGCAACGGCCCCGACGAGGGACACGGCGAGGGGCACAGCGAAGGCCACGCACATGGCCACGGCGACGGGCATGGTCACGGTCCCGGCGACAGTCACGGTCATGGAACGGGCTCCGGCGATGGTCACGGACCGGGATCCGGGAGTGGGCAGGGCGGCCCCGGTTCCAGTGGTGGGCACGGGCATTCGCACAGCCACAGTCACGGCCCGGCGGCCCCCGTCTCCCAGCACCTGCGCAAGGTCATCGCGGCCATCCTCATCCCGTTCGCCGCGGCTGTGGTGGTCGGGCTCGTGGTGCTGTGGCCCAACGGCGCACCGGCGCACGAGCGCACCGGCGTCGGCTTCGACCGGCAGACCCAGCAGGCCACGGTCACCAAGGTCGTGAGCGTGAGCTGTGCATCGGTGAACGCCTCGAGCGAGACCCCGACGGGCGACACTTCCACAGCCGAGGGCTCCTCCGCGCAGCAGCAGGCGAACGGTACCTGCAAGAAGGCCACGATCCGCGTGGACACCGGCAAGGACAAGGGCCGGACGTTCACCGAGATCGTCCAGCCGGACCAGTCACGACAGTTGGACCAGGGCGAGAAGGTCGTGGTCGCCTACGAGCCCTCCGCGCCGAAGGACCTGCAGTACTCGGTCACCGACGTGAACCGTCGTGTCCCGATGACGGTGCTCGCCCTCATCTTCGCGGTCGCCGTCGTGGTCGTCGGGCGACTTCGGGGCGTCATGGCGCTGGTCGCGCTGGCCATCAGCTTCCTGCTGCTGAACTTCTTCGTCCTGCCCGCGATCCTGCAAGGGTCGAACCCGCTGGTCGTGGCAGTGGTGGGGGCGAGCGCCATCATGCTGATCGCGCTCTATCTCTGTCACGGTCTCTCGGCCCGCACCTCCGTCGCAGTGCTGGGCACGCTCATCTCACTGGTGCTGATCGGCATCCTCGGTTCGGTGTTCATCGACTGGGCCGCGCTGACCGGCAACACGGACGACAGCACCGGCCTGATCCACGGGCTGTACCCGGCGATCGACATGAGCGGTCTGCTGCTCGCCGGCATCATCATCGGCTCCCTCGGTGTGCTCGACGACGTGACGGTCACCCAGACGTCGGCAGTCTGGGAGCTCCACGAGGCCAACCCGTCGATGGGCTGGCGCGGGCTGTACCGGGCGGGCATCCGCATCGGCCGCGACCACATCGCGTCCGTGGTGAACACGCTCGTCCTCGCCTACGCCGGTGCCGCCCTGCCGCTGCTGCTGCTCTTCTCGATCGCGCAGAGCAGTGTGGGCGGCGTCGCCAACAGTGAGTTGGTCGCCGAGGAGATCGTGCGCACCCTGGTGGGCTCGATCGGCCTGGTCGCCTCCGTGCCCGTCACAACGGCCCTGGCCGCCCTCGTGGTCGCCGCCGACCGGCCGAGCCGCGAAACGGCCCCCGCGGCGGTCCCGGAGACGACTCCGGGGGCTCCGGGGGCTCCGGCAGGAGCGGCGGCCGCGGGTGCCGCGGGTCCCGCCCAGGCTCGGGGCGGCCGGGGCAGGCGACGCAAGCGCTGAGGCGAGAAGCGCCCGAGAGCCGGAAGCACCGGCCGACTCGAGCGCCCGCCCAGTTCCTCTCCCCTCGGGAGAGGAACTGAGAAGCATGGGACGCGCGAGACGCTCGAACCTGAGGAGCCCCGAGAAGGCCCCGTCCGAGCGCCCGCACCGCCTCAGAAGAAGCGTTCCTGCACGGCCCCACCCGTGACGAAAGCGTTCCGTCACCCCCAGGCTGCCGCCCCGTCAGCCGGCGCTCTGCTCCTCCGCCAGGATCCGGTCCAAGGCCTCGTCCAAATGCGCGTCGAAGTCGGCGAGCGCACCCTCCTGGCCCAGCGGGACCAGCTTGTCGGTGCGGTCGAGGAACGCCACGAGCGGACCCGCCGAGGAGCGGAACAGAGCCTGGTCGCCGCCGACCTGAAGCCGGATCAACACCTCTCCCAGCACTTCGGGATCGACGGGCGAGACACGGACGTCCCCTTCACCGCATGCTCTGCCCACCCCGTCGATGAGCAGCTCACGCCCGAAGGCCCAGGTCACCGGGGCGTCACCGGGCAGATGGAAGGTGAGCCGCACGGCATACGGATCGCACGCCTCGTAGCCCAACTCCACCGGGATGCGGAACGAGAGTTCCTCGGACACGAGGAAGCTCATCATGACCTCTGCCTGTACTGCCTGTACGGACTCGCGCATCGCCTTACCCCGTCACTTGCTGTCGACTGGCCGAGAATCAACCTTCTGACACTGGAGGCATCTTGCTGAACGTACACGACAGATCACAAGGAGTGAGTTTTCAGATACTGATAGAGATCGCCAGCGAGCCCAGCAGCCGCCCCACCTCGTCCTGGAGTTGCCGGACCGCCGGGAGCAGCCGGTCGGCGTGATGGGAGGGGAGGGAGATCGCCATCGTCGCCGCAGTGGTGCCCACGGTGATCGGGATCGCGGCGCACACCGTGCCCAGCGCGTACTGCTGCCGTTCGACGACCGGCTCCATGCGCCGCATCCGCTCCAGGCGCCGCAGCAGAGTGTGGTTGTCGCGCACGGTGTACGGGGTGACCGACTGCGCCGGATAGCGGTCCAGGTGGTCGCGGCGGGCGTCCTCGTCCAGTTGGGAGAGCAGACACTGACCGATGGCGTGTGCGTGTCCGGTCTCGCGGAAGTCGGCCCACTCCTCCACCGCCGGGTTGCCCGGGGTGTCGGAGACGCACATGATCTCGATCTCGCCGTCGCGGTACTGCGCGTAGTACATGGGGACACCGATCGAATCGCGCCACTGGGCGAGAGTGTCGGCGACCGTGCTGCGACGTTTCTGCGCCGCCCCGCTGCTGCCGAGCCGCTCGGCCGCCTCGCCGAGGAAGAACAGCCCCTTGTCCCGTCGCAGATAGCCCTCGTGCACAAGGGTGCGCAGCAAGTGGTAGGCCGTGGGCAGGGCGAGGCCGGTCTCGCGAGCGAGTTGTTTGGCCGGAGCCCCGTACTCGTGCTCGGCGACGGATTCCAGCAGGCGCATCGCGCGCTGGACGGAGCCGATCAGGGTGGCCGCGGAGTGCGGATGCTCGGGGGCTGCGGTGCCCGGCGGGCGCTGGAGCGG
This sequence comes from Streptomyces sp. yr375, assembly GCF_900110755.1. GTDB lineage: Bacteria > Actinomycetota > Actinomycetes > Streptomycetales > Streptomycetaceae > Streptomyces. The sequence continues at coordinate 85,135 of NZ_FOFF01000025.1, read as the reverse complement.
GGGTGCGGAGGAGCGCGGCCGGGCGGGAGGTGCGTACGGCTGCGCGGATGCGGTGTCAACCATGGCCAAGGGGGTCACTCCCGAAGCGCGAGGGGGCGGTCCGTGCGGGGGAACACGGGAGGGGGGTGTACGCCGCGCGCGGGGTTCTTCCCCGCGTCGAATTCCGGACTTTAACCGTCCGCCACCGCTTACAGACGGGCTGTCACGGAAACTTCCCCCGGCCGAGGGAACCGGTGATTCCTGTTACCGATCACCGGCTTCCCGGACGGCTCACCAGTCGCTGCGCGACGACGAACTCGACGTGAACTTCCGTACGACGTAGATCAGTCCGCCGACCAGCGCCACGAAGACCAGCAGCTTGAAGAGCAGGCCGATCACGAACCCGACGACGCTGGCTATCAGCCCGCCGAACACGACCAATGCGATGACCGGCACCGCGACCCACTTCACCCACCACGGCAGTCCCGTAAAGATCTCTCGCATCGCCCTTGCCCTCATCCTCTTCGGTCGAGGTCCGGCACCCCTGTCGGGCCGGAGCCTTTCGATGTCCTGCCGTCGATGCTAGGTCCGAAGAGGGTGCCGGCGGGGGCCTCGCACCCCTTGTCCTCCCCTGACCGATCCCCTAGGGAACCCTGAGACCAGGCATCGGCTGCGAGGCGGAGAAGCTCAGCCCTCGGGCGGCGAGAACACCACCATGACCCGGAGATCCTCGCTGATGTGGTGGAACTTGTGGGCGACGCCGGCCGGGACGTACACCACGCTGCCGCGCGCCACCTGCGTGGTCTCCATCCCGACGGTGATCGAGGCGCGCCCGCTCACGACGAAGTACACCTCGTCCTGGTTGTGCGGGTTCTGTGGATCATGCGTGCCCGCGTCGAGCGCGTACAGCCCGACGGACATGTTCCGCTCACGCAGAAACTGCAGGTAGGCACCGTCGTTGGCGGCTCGCTCCGCCTCCAGCTCATCCAACCGGAATGCCTTCATCTATCTTGTCCGCCCTCGTCCGGTGCTCGTTTGCGATCTCTCTGCCACGATCAGACACATGAAGAATTTCGTAGTCAAGACGATCGCCAACGCAGGCGCCCTGGCGGTCGCCGTCTGGCTGCTCGACAAGATCACCCTGACCGGTGACAGCACGGGCAAGAAGATCGGCACCCTTATCGTCGTCGCACTGCTCTTCGGCCTGGTGAACTTCCTGGTGAAGCCGATTGTGAAGGTGCTGACCTTTCCCCTGTTCATCCTCACGCTCGGTCTGATCACCCTGGTGGTCAACGCCTTGATGCTGCTGCTGACCTCGTGGCTGGCCGACAAGTTCGACCTCAGCTTCCACGTCGAGGGTTTCTGGACCGCGGTCCTGGGTGGCCTGATCATCTCCGTCGTCTCCTGGGCGCTCAACGTCGTCCTGCCCGACGGGGACTGAGTCCGCGATGACCTACCGCGTCTGTTTCGTCTGCACGGGCAACATCTGCCGCTCGCCGATGGCCGAGTCGGTCTTCCGCGCGCGTGTGGCGGACGCCGGCCTCGACGGGCTGGTGGAGGTCGACAGCGCCGGCACGGGCGACTGGCACGAGGGCGAGAACGCCGATCCGCGCACCCTCTCCGTCCTGGAGCGGCACGGATACGCACTCGACCACACGGCCCGGCGCTTCGAACCGTCCTGGTTCGCCCGCCTCGACCTCGTGATCGCCCTGGACTCCGGCCATTTCAAGGCCCTGCGCCTCCTCGCACCCACCCAGGAGGACGCGGCGAAGGTCCGGCTGCTGCGCTCTTTCGACCCCGCGGCCCCCGACGACCTCGACGTCCCCGACCCCTACTACGGGGGCCGGGCCGGCTTCCAGGAGTGCCTTGAGATGGTGGAGAAAGCGAGCGCAGGTCTGCTCGCCGCAGTACGTGACGACGTGGAAGGACACCTTGCATGAACGATTCCGCCACGGACGGAAGACGTCCCACCGGCTCGGGCGAGGGCACGCGCGCGGTGCGGGCCGGGCTGCCCGAGCCGGTGAAGCACGAGCCGACCCTCCCCGGCCCGGTGTTCGCGGCGCACTTCCACCTGCCCGGCGAGCCCACGGGCCCCTACACCTACGGCCGTGACGAGAACCCGACCTGGACTCATCTGGAGCGCGCCATCGGCGAGCTCGAAGCGCCGGGGCAGGACGGCGTGGAGACGCTCGTCTTCGCCTCCGGCATGGCTGCGATCTCGTCGGTCCTCTTCTCTCAACTGCGGGCCGGAGACACCGTCGTGCTGCCCGACGACGGCTACCAGGCGCTCCCCCTGGTGCGTGCGCAGTTGGAGGCGTACGGCATCGAGGTGCGCACCGCGCCGACCGCCGACGACGCCCAACTCGACGTCCTCGACGGCGTGAAGCTGCTGTGGATCGAGTCCCCGTCCAACCCCGGGCTCGACGTGTGCGACATCCGGCGGCTCGTCGAGGCGGCACACGCGCGTGGCGCGCTCGTGGCCGTCGACAACACGCTCGCCACCCCGCTCGGGCAGCGTCCGCTGGAGCTCGGCGCCGACTTCTCGGTGGCCAGCGGCACCAAGCAGCTCACGGGGCACGGTGACGTCCTCCTCGGCTACGTCACCGGGCGCGCCGGCGAACCGATGACGGCGGTACGGCGCTGGCGGAAGATCGTCGGGGCCATCCCCGGACCCATGGAGGCCTGGCTCGCGCACCGGTCGATCGCCACCCTGCAGTTGCGCGTCGACCGGCAGAACTCCAGCGCCCTGGCCGTGGCCGAGGCGCTGCGGGGGAGGCCCGAAGTGAGCGGGCTGCGCTACCCGGGGCTGCCCTCCGACCCTTCCCACAAGGTCGCCTCGCAGCAGATGCGGCGCTATGGGTGCGTGGTCTCCTTCACGTTGCCCACGCGCGCGCGGGCCGAGCGTTTTCTCGAGGCACTGCGCCTCGTGAACGACGCGACGAGCTTCGGCGGAGTGCGCTCCACCGCGGAGCGGCGCGGGCGCTGGGGCGGGGACGCGGTGCCGGAGGGCTTCATCCGGCTCTCCGTCGGTGCCGAGGATCCCGAGGACCTGGTGACGGATGTGCTGCGGGCGCTGGAGGAGTCTGGGCGGTGACCGGCTTACGCACACCTCGACGAGGTCCCGCTCAGTACAACGGACGGTCCGAGCCTCCCCCCTCGTGGCTCGGACCGTCCTCGGTTCCGTGCGCGAAGAACCGCGCGCACAAGGCTAGTTGACTCTGTGTCAGTGTCCAATCACTGGAGCGACAGAGACCTATCGACTTATTTATAGTTGGTCCCTTCCTCGCAGCCGGAGGAAGGCAGGGAAGAGGGAGGAGGGAGGACGCTCCATGGATCTGGCCTTGCTGCGCACGTTTGTGACCGTGCACCGGGCCGGCTCCTTCACCCGCGCCGCCGCTCTGCTGGGTCTGTCCCAACCGGCCGTCACCTCCCAGATCCGTACGCTGGAACGGCAACTGGGCCGCCCCCTGTTCCTGCGCCAGGCCCGCGGCGTGACGCCGACGAGCATCGGGGACGAGCTCGCCCACAAGGCCGCCCCTCATCTCGACGCCCTGGTGGAGATCGCCGAGACCGGCCTCGACGACGAATCCGCCGTGCGGACGCTGCATCTCGCCGGTCCCCCCGAGTTCATCGCCGAGCGGGCTCTTCCGGCGCTCGCCGAACTGTCCGGCGACGACGGGCAGGGTTTCGGCCTCCGCGCCTCCTTCGGAAACGCCGAGGAGGTTCTGGAGGGCCTGGCCGCCGGACACCACGACCTCGCCATCAGTACGGCTCGGCCGCGCGGAGCGCTGCTCACGGCCACTCCGCTGTGCGACGAGGAGCACGTCCTGGTCGCCGCCCCGCAGTGGGACGAGCGGATCGACGCCGGGGAGGTGTGCCGCAAGAGGGCGTCCGCGCTGGAGAACCTCCCTGTCGTCGAGGTCCACGAGTCGCTGCCCCTGGTCTCCCGCTACTGGGCCTCCGTCTTCGACTCCCGCCCCGCCGCCTCGGGCATCGTGATCGTCCCCGACCTGCGCGCGGTGCTCGCCTGCACGGTCGCGGGCGCCGGTCTGGCCGTCCTGCCCCGCTATCTGTGCGCGGCCGCCCTCGAGCGCGGAGACGTCGTCACCCTGTATGAGCCCGCAGTGCCGCCACTGCGGACGTACGTCCTGGTGGTGCGCACCGGAACACTGGCGATGCCGCATGTCGCACGAGCCCACGACTGGTTGCTGGGAGCAGCCGGCGACTGGTGCTGACCCGATTCCGGGGCGATGTCACGGCATGAGCTCATCCGGTGACATCTCGCGATGTTTCACGTGGAACCAACCGGGCCACATTTCTCCCATGACCGTCCGACCCGTGGTCAAGCGCACCGCACGAGCCGTTCTGCTGGACGGCGACAACCTGATCCTGATCAAGCGCACCAAGCCCGGTGTGGATCCCTACTGGGTGACGCCCGGTGGCGGAGTCGAGCCTGATGATGCGACCGTCGTGGACGCCCTGCACCGTGAAGTGCACGAAGAGCTCGGCGCCAAGATCACCGACGTGGTGCCCTGCTTCGTCGACACCGTCGAGCACATCGGCGACGACGGCGGCGCCACCGGCGTGAAAGTGCAGCACTTCTTCGTCTGCCATCTGGAGTCCATGGACCCGGCCCAGCGGCACGGCCCCGAGATCGAGGAACCCGCCGGCGAGTACGAGATCGTCCGCGTGCCGTTCACCAGGGTCGGGATCGCCTCCGTCCACCTGGTACCGCTGTCACTGCGGCACTACCTCGACGGCAACATCGAGGGCGTCCGCGCCATGCACGCTCCCGACCTCGGCTGACGTCCCGGTCCGGTCCGGGTCCGGAGTGTTCTACGGGGCGGCGAGTCAGCTCCCGGAGGCGACGAGTTCCTCGACGGAGTCGTGGCGTATGCGCTCCGAGGGGATGCCCACGCCCCGCAGAACGTCCACCCCGCTGCGGATCATGCCGGGCGGACCGGAGACATAGGCGTCGTACCCGGTCCAGGGTCCGAAGGCACGTATCGCGTCGGGCAACTGAAGCAGACCGTGCCGGTCGACGACCGGGCGGACTTCCAGCCAGGGGTGGGACCGCTGGAGTCCGAGCAACGTGTCGAGGTCGTACAGGGCGTGGTCGCTGCGGGCACCGTAGAACACCTCCACCGGACGGCGTGCGCCGTGTTCGGCGATGTCCTCGACCAGCGCCTTGATGGGGGCTATGCCGGTGCCGCCGCCCAGGCAGAGCAGTCCGCTGTCCCTGGTGTGATCGACGGTCATCGACCCGGCCGGCGGCCCGAGCCGGATGAAGTCGCCCGGCTGGGCGCGGTGCACCAGGGCATTGGAGACCCAGCCAGCGGGGACGGCCTTCACGTGGAACGTCAGCAGGCCGTCGGAGCGCGGTGCCGAGGCGAACGAATAGTGCCGCCAGATCCGCGGCCACCACGGCGTCTCCACGCTCGTGTACTGCCCGGCCAGGAACGGGTAGGGCTGGTTGGGGCGGACGGTCAGGATCGCGACGTCCGGGGTTCTGAGGTCGCGCGAGACGACCTCCGCGTACCACCAGGCCGGTGCGCGCAGCTCATCGACAGCCGCCGCGTCGATCATGACCTGGGAGATCGTGGTGTAGGTCCGGACCCAGGCCGCCTCCGTCTCGGCGTCCCACGCGGAGTCTGCGTACTTGCTCAGCGCCCCGATGAGGCACTCGCCGACGGCCGGATAGTGCTCGGCCCGGGTGCCGTACTTACGGTGACCGCGGCCGAGGTTCTGCAGGTACTCGACGAGGACCGGGGTGTTGTCGATGTGCTCGGCGGCGGTGAGCAGCGCCTTGAGAAGCCGGTCCCGCTGGGCGTCCATCGCTGGCGGGAAGAGCGACCGCAGATCGGGGTGGCGGACGAAGAGCATCGCGTAGAAGTACGACGTGACCTTGTCGGCCACCGGGGCCACCTCGGCCATGGTGCGCCGGATGAGGATGGCGTCCGGCGAGGCTTCCTTGACGGGCGCGGACCGCTGGGCGGGCACGAGATGCTGGGCGGGCGAGGCAATGGGCTGCTGCGCGGGCGGACGCGCTTCCACGGGCGCCTGCGGCTGGGCGGGAGCCTCGAGCTGGGCGGGGGCCTCGGGTTGAGCGGGGGCCTGGTGCCGGCCTGCGGGTCGAGGCTCCACGGAAGTAGGTGCCTCGGCCGGCTGCCGGGCTTCGAAGAGCGACGGCGGTCCGGTGGGCGACTGGGGCTGTGAGCTCGCGGGGGCGGCCGTCAGGGCGGGGGCCGGCGAGCCCGGCTGTATTCGGGTCCCGGCACCCGTGGTGCCGTCCTGGGGCGCGTTGCCGTGGGAGTCTGCCGTGTTCCGGCCCACCGGGCGTAGTGCGGCCAGACGACGGCCTCCTGAAGCCCCCTGCTCGTCGTCCGCAACCGGTTCCGGCTGGTGGCGCGGCGCGAACCAGCCGTCCCCGCCGCCGGACCTGCCGTTGTCGGCCGACCTGGTGGTCGGAGCGTCCATGGTGTGCCTCGCCTCGAACATCTCTCGGTCGGTCTGCGCACTTCCTAGCTCGGAAGGTGTCTGCTTACCTCGCAGACGGCTCGCTTTCCCCTTCGGTTCCGCAGCCGAGACAGCCGCGGTCCACCCCTGTTTCCGCCACCGCAGCATCCCATCCTGTGCGGGCGCCTCGGTCGCATCAGCGGAAATATGGGTCTCCGATCTCTCCGTCCCGTTAGGCTGCATTGCCCTGTTCTCGGCTCGCACGGAATCGGTGCACCGCGTCTGGCGCACCTCGTCCCGAAAGCGAACCGGACTCGACCATACCGGCCGCCGGTTGCCACACAAGTCTCGCCTTACTTCCTTGGAAGACGCTTGAGGCACGAACCGCTGGTTCCTTCAACTGTCGGGCGTGACGCACCATTTCACAGGCGTCCCAAAGAGCTGCCCCGGCGTTTGCGTGGGCCGGGAGGTCGCTGTTTCACGTGAAACAGTCCCTGTGCTCCGCGCCTCTGTTTCACGTGAAACATGCCCTCGCTGTCGACGTACCGCACAGCCACTCACCGCATGGCCAAAAGCACATGCGACGCAGGGGAAACAGAGCAAACAGGTGGACGCCGACGGCACCGGTCGGACAGCCTGACCTGCGTGCCGACTCCTTCCCACACCGCTCTGCCCATCCGCCGTCTGACGCACCGCGATCTCACCGCCTGCGCCGACTTGTCCGAGGATCGGGGGTGGCCACGCGAGGAGCACAAGTGGGGCCTCCTCCTCTCGGCCGGACAGGGTTACGGCATCGACGATCCCGACGGGGGACTCGTCAGCGCCTGCGTGGTCACCGAGTACGGCCCGCACGGCCGCCCCGCTCTCGGCGCGATCGGCATGGTGCTCGTCGCCGAGCGGCACGCCCGGCAGGGCATCGGCCGGCGGCTGATGCGCCACATCGTCGCCCTGATGGGCACCACCCCACTCACTCTGCATGCCACGCCGAACGGCCGTCCGCTCTACGAAGAGCTGGGCTTCAAGACCACGGGCCGGGCGGAAATGCTGCTTGGGCATTTCACGCCGGGTGAACCGCCGTCAGGCATCGCCACCCGCGCGGCCACGGCCGAGGACCTCACCTCGATCATCCGGCTCGACGAAGAGGTCTTCGGCACCGATCGCACGCACGTGATCACCCGCCTCCCGGCCTTCGCCGATCAGTTGCGGGTCGCCGAGGACGAAGGCCGGATCATCGGCTACGCGGCTGCGTGGCCCAACATGGACACCCATGTCGTGGGGCCGCTGATCGCCCGAGACACGGAGACCGCGAAGGCCCTGCTGGCCTCTCTCGCCGCCCACACGGACCGGCCGCTGCGCACCGACATCGACGTACGGCACGACGAGTTGCTGGCGTGGGTGAAGGCACACGGCCTGGAGCCCGTTGCCTTCAACTCCGTGATGACCTACGGGATCACGGAGCTGCCGGGCGACTGGCGCCGCCGCTTCGCTCCGCTCACCGTAGCGGCCTGCTGAAGACACCTAAGATCCGACGGAACGCCGGCAGGGTGTGGAAGGGGCCGTCGGGCTGCACGGGGTATTTCTTCTTGCGGTCTTGGGCGGGGCCTTTGGTGCGCCGAGGCCGGTGTCGCCAAAGCCGGCGTCGCCGAGATCTGCGGTTGCTGTCGGATGGGTGCCGGTCCGTTGGCACGGTCCTGGCCCGGCGGACGGCCAGGGTTCAGCGCTGGACGGCCGTCTGCCGCTCGGTGGGCATGGCACCCGCGACGACGGAGCCGGGGCCGCCTGAGACGCCGTCGCGGCGCTCCAAAGTGGCCGAGACGAGGGCGAGGAGCAGGGCGCCTACGGCGAGGGCGGCGCCGACCCAGTTCGGCGCGGTGTAGCCGAGACCGGCAGCGATGACGAGTCCGCCGAGCCAGGCGGACAGCGCGTTGCCGAGGTTGAAGGCACCGATGTTCACCGCCGACGCCAGTGTCGGGGCACCGTGCGCCTGGTCCAGGACACGCTTCTGCAGGGGCGGGACGGTGGCGAAGCCCAGGGCGCCGATCAGGGTGATCGTGAGGGCCGCGAGGACCTTGTTGTGGGCGGTCAGCGGGAAGAGCGCCAAGACGACCGCCAGGGCACCCAGAGAGACGTACAGCATGGGCATCAGGGCGCGGTCGGCGTACCTGCCGCCGACGAGGTTGCCGCCGACCATGCCGAGCCCGAAGAGGACCAGCAGCCAGGTGACGGAACCGTCGGCGAAGCCGGCCACGTGGGTCATCATCGGCGCGATGTAGGTGATGGCCGCGAAGACGCCGCCGAAGCCCAGGACAGTCATCGCCATGGCGAGCAGGACCTGGGCGTTCTTGAAGGCGGCCAGCTCATGCCTCAGGTGCACACCCTCGGCCCGCGGCATCTCGGGCACGAGCCTGGCGATGCCGACCAGGCCGACGACGCCGAGCGCGGCGACGAGGGCGAAGGTGACGCGCCAGCCGACGTGCTGTCCGACGAGGGTCCCCAGCGGGACGCCGACGACGTTGGCGACAGTGAGACCGGTGAACATCATCGCGAGGGCCCCGGCTTTCTTGTCGGGGGCGACCAGGCCGGCCGCGACGACCGAGCCGATGCCGAAGAACGCGCCGTGGGCGAGGGAAGCGACCACGCGGCCGATCAGCATCACGGCGAAACTGGGGGCGACGGCGGAGAGCAGGTTGCCGACGATGAACAGGCCCATCAGCAGCATCAGCATGCGCTTGCGGGCGACCTTGGTGCCGAGGACGGTCATCAGCGGGGCGCCGAACATGACGCCGAGCGCGTAGCCGGTGACCAGCAGGCCGGCAGTGGGGATGGAGACCCCGAAGTCGCCCGCGACCTCGGGAAGCAGACCCATGATCACGAACTCGGTCGTTCCGATTCCGAAGGCCCCGATCGCGAGGGCCAGAAGCGCGAGAGGCATGAAGGCAGACCTTCCCAAAAGATTGCAGGTGCGCTTTGCGCGCGTTCACAATAATTGCAGACGCGGACTACATGCAACCGCAGACTATTTCGATATTGCTCTATCCTGGGTGTCAGCCGCTCCGGGACGGAGGAGAACCCCATGACTGCGACGGACCCCGCGCTCATCGCCCTCGCCCAGGGCTGGTGCGCCCTCTCCCTCCTGCACGGGAGGATCGAGGCCCACATCGAGCGCGCGCTGCAGGCCCGGCACGACCTGAGCGTGCGCGAGTACTCCCTGCTCGACGTGCTCAGCCGGCAGCACGACGGCGACGGGGGCCATCTGCAGATGAAGCAGGTGGCCGATGCGGTCGTCCTCAGCCAGAGCGCCACCACTCGACTGGTGACCCGGCTCGAGGACCGCGGCCTGCTCGAGCGGTACCTGTGCCCCACCGACCGCCGCGGCATCTATACCAACGTCACCGATGCCGGTCTGAAGCTGCTCGCCGAAGCCCGCCCCACCAACGACGCCGCCCTGCGCGAGGCCCTCGACGAAGCCGCCAAGAACCCGGAACTGGCCCCGCTGGTGCGGGTCGTGGAGTCCTTGAAGGCGCCCACCGCCGCCTTGGGTGCATAGGGTCGCCGGCATGGGAGATCTTGAAATACGCGCGGCCGTCGCCGAAGACATCCCCGCGATCGTTGGCATGCTCGCGGACGACCCGCTGGGCGCACAGCGCGAGTCGCTGGACGACCTCGGCCCGTATCTGACAGCGCTGGAACGGCTCACCGCCGACCCGAACCAGCGCCTCGTCGTCGCCGTCCGCGAGGGACGCGTCGTCGGCACCCTCCAGCTCACGATCGTCCCGGGTCTGTCCCGCCGCGGCTCGACCAGGTCGATCATCGAAGGTGTGCGGGTGCACGCGGACGAGCGCGGCAGCGGTCTGGGGACGCGCTTCATCGAGTGGGCGATCGATGAATCCCGGCGGGAGAACTGCCAGTTGGTGCAACTGACCTCCGACAGCACGCGCATCGACGCCCACCGCTTCTACGAGCGGCTGGGCTTCGTGGCCTCACACGTGGGCTTCAAACTGCAGCTCTGAAGGCTCCGCCTTCCGGGCAGACGGTCCCGGGACGGAGGCGCTGTGTTTCACGTGAAACAGAGCGCCTCCGTCCGGCCTCTCGGCTAGCCGATGCCCCGCCAGCCCTCAGGGTCGACGCCACCGGGCACGGCCGCCCGCTCGTCGTACGGCTCGCGCGCGAACACGAACGACCCGAGGTCCAGGTGGTCCACGCTCCCGTCCGGCCGCCGTACGGCCCGCAGGAGCTCGTCGGCGTAGTAGCCCTCCAGGCCGGTCCAGGTACCGTCCCCGTTCGGCCTGAACCGGGAGCGCCGGCCGGCGCCGGACAGCGGCCCCAAGGAGACGAGACCGTCGGCCGTCACGCGCAGGGCGAAGGGGCTGGTACCCCAGTACCACTGGCCCGCCAACTCCAGGACGGAAGGGTCGACTTCCCGCAGCGGACGCCACGGCTCAGGAATCCGCGGCTCGGCCTCGGCGACGATGCGTACGAGATCGACGGCCACCTGAGACGTCAGAAGGCCGGAGGTGCAGTTGGCGAGCACCACCGCGGCGACGTCGTCCGCCACGCCGATGGTGAGGCTCGCCACGAAGCCGGGCACCGAGCCGGAGTGGCCCACAAGCAGCCGGCCGTCCCGGTGCTGGATCTGCATTCCGAGTCCGTACGTGGCGCCGTCCGCCACATCCGACAGCCCGGCCGGCGACGCGGGCGTCCACATCTCGCGCAGCGTTTCCACGCCCAGCACCCGATCGTCGCCCCGCGTCAGGAAGGCGGCGAAGCGCGCGAGGTCTCCGGTCGTGGACCAGAGCTGGCCTGCCGGAGACATCCGCCCGAAGTCCTCGGCGGGCTCGGGCAGCAGCACGTCGGCCCAGGGGTGCACCGCCCAGCCGCCAGCCGCAGGCGCCTGCGGCTGGACGCTCGTACGGTCGAGGCCCAGAGGTTCGAGCACTTCGCGCCGCAATACCTCTGCCCAGGGCGCTCCGCGGAGCTCTTCGACGAGAGCGCCCAGGAGGGTGTAACCGGGGTTCGAGTAGTGGAAACGACGTCCGGCCGGCTGCGGGCCCGCCTGCTCGCCGAGGACATCGGCGAGTTCGGGCCGCAGCGAGCCCGGAGTCCGTTCCCACCACGGTCCGGGTGCCTCGGCCGGCAACCCGCCGGTGTGGGCGAGCAGTTCGGCCACCGTGGCCTCCCCCGCGCCGGTGCCGGGCAGGTGTTTCTCCAGCGGGTCCTGGAGGTCGAGCACGCCCTCGTCGCGCAGCCGCAGCACGAGCACGGAGGTGAAGGTCTTGGTGATCGAGCCGATCCGGTACTGCACGTTCTCGTCCGGCGCGTGCCCGTCGACGGAGGTCCGGGCCCCGTGCCACACGGCCCGCCCGTCCCGCACGACCGCGGCGACCAGCGACGGGGCACGCCCTTCGCTCTGGGCCACGGCGATGCGGTGGCGCAGAGCCCGCCGGGTACCGGAGAGCAGCTCTTCCTGAGGTGTCGTCATGGGCCCAGTCCACCTGCCCGCGCGGCCGACGTCGAGGTCATTTCACACCAAGAGGGCTCAGGTCTGCGCCATGTCCACGAAACGGGAGTAGTGACCCTGGAAAGCCACGGTGATCGTGGCCGTCGGGCCGTTACGGTGCTTGCCCACGATGATGTCCGCCTCGCCCGCGCGCGGGGACTCCTTCTCGTACGCGTCCTCACGGTGCAGCAGGATCACCATGTCGGCGTCCTGCTCGATGGAGCCGGACTCACGCAGGTCGGACACCATCGGCTTCTTGTCCGTGCGCTGCTCGGGACCACGGTTGAGCTGCGAGAGCGCGATCACCGGGACCTCCAGCTCCTTGGCAAGCAGCTTGAGGTTACGGGACATGTCCGACACCTCCTGCTGACGGCTCTCGGAACGCTTGGAACCACCGGCCTGCATCAGTTGCAGATAGTCGATGATCACGAGCTTGATGTCGTTGCGCTGCTTCAGCCGACGGCACTTCGCGCGGATCTCCATCATCGACAGGTTCGGGGAGTCGTCGATGTAGAGCGGCGCGGAGGATACTTCGGGCATCCGGCGCGCCAGGCGGGTCCAGTCCTCGTCCGTCATGGTGCCGGAGCGCATGTGGTGCAGGGCGACGCGAGCCTCGGCGGACAGCAGGCGCATCGCGATCTCGTTGCGCCCCATTTCCAGGGAGAAGATGACGCTCGGCAGGTTGTGCTTGATCGACGCCGCGCGCGCGAAGTCCAGCGCGAGCGTGGACTTGCCCATGGCGGGACGGGCCGCGATGACGATCATCTGGCCCGGGTGCAGGCCGTTGGTGAGCGAGTCGAGGTCCGTGAAGCCGGTGGGCACGCCCGTCATCTCGCCGCTGCGCGAGCCGATCGCCTCGATCTCGTCGAGGGCGCCCTCCATGATGTCGCCGAGCGGCAGGTAGTCCTCGCTGGTCCGCTGCTCGGTGACCGCGTAGATCTCCGCCTGGGCGCGGTTGACGATCTCGTCGACGTCGTCGTCGGCCGCGTATCCCATCTGGGTGATGCGGGTGCCGGCCTCGACCAGGCGGCGCAGCACCGCGCGCTCGTGAACGATCTCCGCGTAGTACTCGGCGTTGGCGGCCGTCGGCACCGTCTGCACGAGGGTGTGCAGATAGGACGCGCCGCCTACCTTGTTGATCTCGCCGCGCTTGGTGAGCTCGGCGGCGATCGTGATCGGGTCGGCCGGTTCGCCCTTGGCGTAGATGTCGAGGATCGCCTGGTAGATCGTCTCGTGCGCGGGCTTGTAGAAGTCGTGGCCCTTGAGGACCTCGACCACGTCGGCGATGGCGTCCTTGGACAGGAGCATGCCACCGAGGACGGACTGCTCCGCGTCGAGGTCCTGCGGCGGTACCCGCTCGAAGGCGGTGCCTCCGCCCTCCCACTCACCGCTGTCCCGGCCGCGCTCGTGCTGTTCCTCTCGGCCTCGCCCCCCGTCGCCGCGCCGACGGGAAGAGGGCAGACGATCACTGGGGCCGCTGTCGGCCCACGGGTCGTCCAAGGGCTCGGAAATGCTCACCGAGCCACCTCCTCCCGTCCGCCGAGCGGACCTCGCCGTGCCTCATTTCTACGGCACGGCACTGACAATTGAGAGGCCCAACTCCGGTTGTGGTGCGTCGGTTTTGCAAGGGTTTCCTCGACCGACGAACGGAGCGGGCGCCGCACCACGGTAGGCCCGCGGGCACCGTCAGCCAATCTGGTTATCCACAGGCCATGTGGACGACGGCCCCTATGCTGTGGAGAACTCCGCAAAACCTGTGCACGACCCGGTGGACAGTACTGTGAACAAGCCCTCGACTTTTCTTTCCAAGCCGCTCTGACCTGCACGTTCCCCATCCACCGGCTGTGCAGAAGAAAAAGTTTCCCAGTCGGGCCAAGATCCCTTCGAACGGCGCGCGAGAGGACACGCAAAGCGACGATGCGTAAGGGTCAATAGGTCATTGCATCTCTTACCTGTGGACGATTAGATTGGTGGTCATGACACAGGCTCCCGCGCCCCCCAGGGCGACCCGGCGACAGCACGACCGAGAGATCGTCGCACTGGCCGTCCCGGCCTTCGGCGCACTCGTCGCCGAGCCGCTCTTCGTCATGGCCGACAGCGCGATCGTGGGCCATCTGGGCACCGCGCAACTCGCCGGCCTCGGAGTCGCCTCTGCCCTCCTCATGACAGCCGTCAGCGTCTTCGTCTTCCTCGCCTACGCCACCACCGCCGCCGTCGCACGCCGCGTGGGCGCCGGTGACTTCCCGGCTGCCATCCGTCAGGGTATGGACGGCATCTGGCTGGCACTGTTGCTCGGCGCCGCCGTGATCGTGGCCGTCCTGCCCACCGCCCCGGCACTCGTCGAGCTCTTCGGCACCTCGGACGCGGCCGCCGCGTACGCGACCACCTATCTGCGCATCTCGGCGCTCGGCATACCGGCCATGCTCGTCGTTCTGGCCGCGACCGGTGTCCTGCGCGGACTCCAGGACACGAGGACACCGCTCTACGTCGCCGTGGGAGGCTTCGTCGCCAACGCCGCCCTGAACGTCGGGCTGGTCTACGGCGTGGGCCTCGGCATCGCCGGCTCCGCCTGGGGAACCGTCATCGCGCAATGGGGCATGGCCGTGGTCTACCTCGTAGTCGTGGTCCAGGGAGCCCGCCGCCACGGCGCGTCTCTGCGGCCCGACGCCGCTGGCATCAGGGCCTCCGCCCAGGCGGGGGTGCCCCTGCTGGTCCGCACGCTCTCGCTGCGGGCGATCCTGATGATCGCCACCGCCGTGGCCGCCCGGCTCGGGGACGACGACATCGCGGCACACCAGATCGCCCTGGCCCTGTGGAGCCTGCTCGCCTTCGCCCTCGACGCCATCGCCATCGCCGGGCAGGCCATCATCGGACGCTATCTCGGTGCCGACGACGCCCAGGGCGCCCGAGACGTCTGCCACCGGATGGTCGAGTGGGGCATCGCCGTGGGTGTCCTGCTCGGCCTGTTGGTCGTCATCAGCAGGCCGCTCTTCCTGCCGCTCTTCACCAGCGACCCGGCGGTGAAGGATGCCGCGCTGCCCGCACTTCTCGTGGTGGCGCTCTCCCAGCCCATCTGCGGCATCGTCTTCGTGCTGGACGGCGTACTGATGGGCGCGGGAGACGGCCCCTATCTCGCCTGGGCGATGGTGCTCACCCTGGCCGTCTTCGCTCCGGTGGCCCTGCTGGTGCCGGTCCTCGGTGGAGGCCTCACCGCGGTGTGGGGAGCGATGACGCTGATGATGACCGTCCGGATGCTCACCCTCTGGCTGCGCGCCCGTTCCGGCCGCTGGGTCATCACCAGCGCGACCCGCTGACTGTTTCACGTGAAACACGTCGAGCGCGGGAAACCGATGGCCGCGTGAGACCGATGTTTCACGTGAAACAAGCAACGTGAAACAGGCGAACGGAAGGGGCCGCACCCAGTGGGTGCGGCCCCTTCTCAGCTCTTCAAGCCGAGCGCAGCGATCAGGCCGCGATGACCTCGATGTTGACCTTGGCGGCAACCTCGGGGTGCAGACGCACGGACGTCTCGTGAGCGCCCAGGGTCTTGATCGGCGAGCCGAGCTCGATGCGGCGCTTGTCGACCTCGGGGCCACCGGAAGCCTTGATCGCCGAGGCGATGTCGGCCGGGGTGACGGAACCGAAGAGACGACCGGCGTCGCCGGAGCGGACGGCCAGGCGAACCTTGACACCTTCGAGGCGGGCCTTCACAGCATTGGCCTGCTCGATGGTCTGGATCTCGTGGATCTTGCGAGCACGACGGATCTGCTCGACGTCCTTCTCGCCACCCTTGGTCCAACGGATCGCGAAGTTCCGCGGGATCAGGTAGTTGCGAGCGTAGCCGTCCTTGACGTCGACGACGTCGCCCGCGGCGCCGAGGCCGGAGACCTCGTGAGTGAGGATGATCTTCATATGTCGGTCACCCTTCCCTTATCGCGCTTGCGCGGTGTAGGGCAGCAGCGCCATCTCACGGCTGTTCTTGACTGCCGTGGCGACGTCACGCTGGTGCTGCGTGCAGTTGCCGGTCACGCGACGGGCACGGATCTTGCCGCGGTCGGAAATGAACTTCCGCAGCATGTTCGTGTCCTTGTAGTCCACGTACGTGACCTTGTCCTTGCAGAATGCGCAGACCTTCTTCTTAGGCTTGCGCACAGGCGGCTTCGCCATGGTGTTTCTCCTGTGTGATCAAGAAGTTGGGATACGACCCGCCTTCGGCCCGATCGGGCCCGGACATCCGGGCCCGACGGCCTAGAAGGGGGGCTCGTCCGAGTAGCCGCCGCCGGCGCTGCCGCCGGAGTTTCCACCCCAGCCGCCGCCACCGCCCTGGCCGCCACCGCCGCCCGGGTTGCCACCGGCGGGAGCGCTGGTGGCCCACGGGTCTTCGGCGGGAGCGCCGCCGCCCTGCTGGCCGCCGCCGGAGTTTCCACCCCAGCCGCCGCCACCCTGGCCGCCACCGCCGCCGTAACCACCCTGGCCGCCCTGGCCACCGCGGCCGGCGGCCTTGGTGACCTTGGCCGTGGCACTGCGCAGGCTGGCGCCGACTTCCTCGACGTCCAGCTCGTAGACCGTGCGCTTGACGCCCTCACGGTCCTCGTAGGACCGCTGCTTCAGCCGGCCCTGCACGATGACGCGCATGCCTCGCTGGAGCGACTCCGCGACGTTCTCCGCCGCCTGACGCCAGACCGAGCAGGTCAGGAACAGGCTCTCGCCGTCCTTCCACTCGTTCGTCTGCCGGTCGAAGGTGCGGGGAGTGGACGCGACACGGAACTTCGCGACCGCCGCACCGGAGGGGGTGAAGCGCAGCTCGGGGTCGTCGACAAGATTGCCGACGACCGTGATGACGGTCTCGCCTGCCATGGGGGAACCTCTCGGCGGGTTTGCTGCTGGCTGCTTGTGCTGCTACTCAGAATCCCGAGATATCGGCTGAGCTCGCGAGCTCAGTGGGTCTCGGGACGGAGGACCTTGGTCCGGAGGACCGACTCGTTCAGGTTCATCTGGCGGTCGAGCTCCTTGACGACCGCAGGCTCGGCCTGAAGGTCGATGACCGAGTAGATGCCCTCGGGCTTCTTCTTGATCTCGTACGAGAGACGACGACGGCCCCAGGTGTCGACCTTCTCCACCTTTCCGTTGCCCTCACGGACGACGGAGAGGAAGTTCTCGATCAGCGGGGAGACAGCGCGCTCCTCGAGATCGGGGTCGAGGATGACCATCACTTCGTAGTGACGCATGTGGAACCCACCTCCTTTGGACTCAGCGGCCACGGTCGATCCGTGGCAGGAGGGTTGTGATGCGTACGCAACGGTATCGGCCGCCACTGACAGTCGGGGATCGGCAAGCGAAATCCCCGCTCTGAGCTGGGCGGACTCCCTGGCTCTGCCTGGGCAGACACCGGTGCAGACGGTACAGACTACCTGCACACGCGCTTCCGGTTGAAATCAGGCGGGTGTGACCGTCAATCTGTACACGTCGGGTGTGTATGGCGCTACGATGCGCCGCCTTCCGCAGGAGGTGCCACATGGCACAGGCATTGCGACCCAATACCGCCGGATCTCTCTTCGCCACCGACGGCAAACCCCATCCGCTCCAGGACACCCTGCTCGCGGTGACGCTGGTGCTCGGACTGACGGCCTTCATCACGTCGTTCTTCCACAGCCTGCATCTGCTCAGCTCCTGGGCCGGTCTGGTGGGAATCCTGACCGGCGCGTACGGACAGTGGATCTCCGAGACCACCCGTGAGCGCTTCGGTCTGATCCTGGGTCTCGGCGCCTCGGCCGTCGGCTTCTTCATCGGCATGGCGAACGGCGGGCTCTTCGGCGGACTCTGGTGACCCGACCGACTCCGGTACGGACACCACGGACACCGTCCGCACCGGACGTCGCGTAGGACACCTACGAACCCTGACGGAACGCCCCGGCCGCACACGGGCCGGGGCGAAGGTTCCCTACGCCCAGTCAGGGCGCTCGCAGGGCGCAGTAGGCTTCGGCGCGAGAGCCGGAGCCCCTGTACCCATGGGGACACACCAGCCCGAGGAGCGCCCCGAATGAGCCTGACCCTGAGGACGATCAGCCGTGAGCAGCATCTGGCATACATCCAGAGCCTGCCCTCGGCGAGCCACATGCAGGTTCCGGCCTGGGCAGACGTCAAGGCCGAGTGGCGGTCGGAGAGCCTCGGCTGGTTCGACGAGCGCAGCGGTGAACTGGTCGGCGCGGGTCTGGTCCTCTACCGCCAGTTGCCCAAGATCAAGCGTTACCTGGCCTATCTGCCCGAGGGTCCGGTCATCAACTGGTATGCGCCGAATCTGACCGACTGGCTGGAACCGATGCTCGCGCACCTCAAGCAGCAGGGTGCCTTCTCGGTGAAGATGGGCCCGCCGGTGATCATCCGCCGCTGGGAGGCCACCTCCATCAAGGCGGGCATCCAGAACCCGGACGTGAAGCGGCTGCGTGACATCGAGGCCGACTTCATCGAACCGCGCGCCTTCGAGGTGGCCGACAAGCTGCGCCGCATGGGCTGGCAGCAGGGCGAGGACGGCGGTGCCGGCTTCGGCGACGTCCAGCCGCGCTACGTCTACCAGGTGCCGCTGGCGAACCGCTCCCTCGAAGAGGTCCACAAGAACTTCAACCAGTTGTGGCGCCGCAACATCAAGAAGGCCGAGAAGGCCGGGGTCGAGGTCGTCCAGGGCGGCTACCAGGACCTCGAGGAGTGGCAGCGGCTGTACGAGATCACGGCCGTGCGCGATCACTTCCGGCCACGCCCGTTGTCGTACTTCCAGCGCATGTGGACGGCCCTCAACACCGAGGATCCCAACCGCATGCGGCTGTACTTCGCCCGCCACAACGGTGTGAACCTGTCGGCGGCGACGATGCTGATCGTCGGCGGGCACGTCTGGTACTCCTACGGGGCCTCGGACAACATCGGCCGTGAGTTCCGCCCCTCGAACGCCATGCAGTGGCGGATGCTGCGCGACGCCTATGCGCTCGGTGCGACCGTCTACGACCTGCGCGGCATCTCCGACTCGCTGGACGAGACCGACCACCTCTTCGGCCTGATCCAGTTCAAGGTCGGCACGGGCGGACAGGCCGCGGAGTACCTCGGCGAGTGGGACTTCCCGCTGAACAAGCTGCTCCACAAGGCGCTCGACATCTACATGTCGCGCCGCTGACGTCACGCTCACTGATTCCCCACCCCTGACACCGCAGCCACCAGAAAGGTCCCAGGTCCGGCCATGGCGCTCACGCTCTACGTCGACACCGCGCGCTGGCGGGCGCATCACAAGCACGTGCAGGAGCAGTTCCCGGCCCTCGTCCCGGTCTGCAAGGGCAACGGCTACGGCTTCGGGCACGAGCGGCTGGCGGAGGAGGCCACCCGGCTGGGCTCGGACATCCTCGCCGTCGGCACGACCTACGAGGCCGCGCGCATCAAGGACTTCTTCGGCGGTGACCTGCTGGTGCTGACGCCCTACCGGCGCGGTGAGGAGCCCGTCCCGCTGCCCGACCGGGTCGTGCGCTCGGTGTCGTCGGTCGACGGCGTGTACGGCCTGGTGGGCGCCCGCGTGGTCATCGAGGTGATGTCGTCGATGAAGCGGCACGGCATCAGCGAGCAGGATCTGCCGCAGTTGCACGCCGCGATCGAGAACGTCCGGCTGGAGGGCTTCGCCATCCACCTGCCGCTGGACCGCACCGACGGCTCCGACGCCGTCGAGGAGGTCATCGGCTGGATGGACCGGCTGCGGGCGGCCCGGCTGCCGCTGCACACGATGTTCGTCAGCCACCTCAAGGCCGACGAACTCGTCCGGCTGCAGCAGCAGTTCCCGCAGACCCGCTTCCGCGCCCGGATCGGCACGCGGCTGTGGCTGGGGGACCACGACGCCACGGAGTACCGCGGAGCGGTCCTGGACGTCACACGGGTCGCCAAGGGCGACCGCTTCGGCTACCGGCAGCAGAAGGCGGCCTCGGACGGCTTCCTGGTGGTCGTGGCGGGCGGTACGTCGCACGGGGTGGGTCTGGAGGCCCCCAAGGCCCTGCACGGCGTCATGCCGCGCGCCAAGGGCGTCGCCCGCGCCGGCCTCGCCACGGTGAACCGGAACCTCTCGCCGTTCGTCTGGGGCGGCAAGCAGCGCTGGTTCGCCGAGCCGCCGCACATGCAGGTGTCCATCCTGTTCGTGCCCTCGGACGCTCCGGAGCCGCACGTCGGCGACGAACTGGTGGCCCACCTGCGGCACACCACCACGCAGTTCGACCGGCTCATGGACCGCTGACCCTCATGAACCGCTGAACAAGCGAAGCAACGAGAAGGGCCGTACACGGAGTCTCCGGGTACGGCCCTTCCTTCATGGCTCACTGTTCGCTCAGAGCGAACTGTCGGCGGCGTCCTGCTTGCCCCAGTCCACCTGCGGCCCGTCGAGGGCGGAGGCATGCCGGGGCGGATGGGCCGCGACGCCGAAGACGAAGACGTCCTCCGCCCCGTCGAGCACCCCGCCCGAGGGATCATCGTCCCCGGCCTGCCGCACCACGTCCCGCTCCGGCATCAGGATGTCGCGTACGACCACACCGCACAGGTAGAGCGTCCCCAGCAGGTGCACGCCGATGGCCCAGTGGTAGCCGTCGGTCGGCAGCCCCTTGTGGGCGTCTCCGCTCATCGTGTACGCGAGGTACATCCAGATGCCCACGAAGTAGGCGACCTCGCAGGCCTGCCAGATCAGGAAGTCCCGCCACTTCGGCCGGGCCAGCACCGCCAGCGGCACCAGCCACAGGACGTACTGCGGCGAGTAGACCTTGTTGGTGAGGATGAAGGCCGCCACGATCAGGAAGGCCAACTGGGCGAAGCGGGGACGGCGGAGCGCGGTCAGCGCCAGCGCCGCGATACCCACAGCGCACAGCACGACGAGCAGCGTGGCGAGGGTGTTGACGCTGTGCGTGGTGAGCGGGTCGCTGGAGTTCTGGGCCAGGATCAGCCAGAAGGAGCCGAAGTCGACGCCCCGCTCCTGGCTGAACCGGTAGAACTTCGACCACCCCTCGAAGGCGAAGAGCATCACCGGCAGGTTCACCACCAGCCAGGCGACGACCGCACCGCCGAGGGCCTTGCCGAAGTCCCGCCACTTCCCCGCGCGCCAGCACAGCACGAACAGGGGGCCGAGCAGGAAGACGGGATAGAGCTTGGCGGCCGTGGCGAGCCCCAGCAGGATGCCGAAGGCCAGGGAACGGCCCCGAGACCACATGAGCATCGCCGCGGCCGTCAGGGCGACCGCCAGCAGGTCCCAGTTGATGGTCGCGGTCAGCGCGAGGGCAGGCGCCAGGGCGACCAGCAGGCCGTCCCAGGGGCGCCGGGCGTGCGTCCGGGCCACGCAGACGGCGATGACGGCCGCGCACGCCATCAGCATCCCGGCGTTGACCATCCAGTACCACTGTTCCTGGTCCTGGATGCTGCCGCTGCCCGGTGTGAGCCAGGCGGCCACCTCCATGAACACACCGGTCAGCACCGGGTATTCGAGGTAGTCCATGTCGCCGGGAAGCTTGTCGAAGTACGGCACGAGTCCGTCGGCGAAGCCGCGCCCCTGGTAGAGGTGCGGGATGTCCGAGTAGCAGGCGTGCGTGTACTGGGAGGTGGCGCCGAAGAACCAGCCTCCGTTGTAGCAGGGCGCCTTCTGGATCAGTCCTAGGGCGAACATCCCGATCGCCACGAGCGCGACGATCCGTACGGGAGTCCACCAGGACGTCCCCAGCAGGGCCCGTCGGCCGAGGGGGCCGCCGATGAGCTCACTGCCGGCTGCGGCCACCGGGTCGTCGCTGGTCGGCCTGACCGGATCCGGCTCGTGCACGGGCGTCGGCGTCGATTCTGCACTGGGCATGGGCGCCATCCTGCCGTACAGACCTAGGAAAACGCCGAGGGCCGCCCCACCTGGTCCGGTGGAGCGGCCCTCGTTTCACGTGAAACATGCGCATGTTTCACGTGAAACACGCAAGCCGGGCGATCGAGCGCCTAGCCGGCCGGGCCTCCGAAGAAGGCGCCGCCGTTATTCCCTCTGCTGTTGCCGTTCGTCTCCGTGTCGGTCGGTGACGGGGATGTCTCGCCTGTTCCGCCGTTCACGTTTCCGTCGGTGGTCCCGCCGTTCTCCTCATTGCAGTTGAAGAAGTTTGTGCAGGTCTCGGTCGGCGTGGGTGAGGGCGAGGCCTCCGTCACGCTGGGCGACGGGGAGGGCGACGGCTCCGCTTCCTCACTCTCGGTGATCGAAGGAGTCGGGGACGGGGACGGTTCCGCGTTGACGACCTCGCCGATGGGCTCGGGCTCCGGGAAGTTCTTCGGCTCCGTGCCCTTCAGCGCCTCGGCCATGTAGTCGTGCCAGATCTGCGCCGGGAACGAGGCACCGTGGATCTTCTTCTGACCACCCGTTCCGAACATCTCCAGGAACGTACGGTTCTTGTTGGACTCGTCGTCGTCGTAGCGGAACATGGTGACCGCGGTGGACAACTGCGGGGTGTAGCCCACGAACCAGGCCGACTTGTTGCCGTCGGTGGTACCGGTCTTGCCCGCGACCTGACGGCCGGGAAGCTGGGCGTTGGTACCGGTGCCGTCCTCGACCACGGTCTTCAGGACGTCCGTGACGTTGTCGGCGACCTTCGAGGTGAAGGCCTGATTCGTCTCGGTCTCGTGCGTGAAGATCTGGCCCTTCTCACTCGTGACCTTCTCCACCGAGTACGGATCACGCTGCTTGCCTCTGGCGGCGAAGGTGGCGTACGCGCCCGCCATCCGGATCGCGCTCGGGTCGGAGATGCCGATCGAGAACGACGGGAAGCCGCTGTTGGTGAGGCTGGACTCCTTCAGGCCCGCGCTGACGGCGGATTCCTTCACCTTGTCCAGACCGACGTCCATGCCGAGCTGCACGAAGGCGGAGTTCACCGACTCGCGCATCGCCTCCCGCAGGTCAATGTTGAAGTTGGGCGGAGAGCCGAGAGAGACGTTGCCGTCGTTGGTCTGCAGCCACTCCTCGCCCTTCTCGTTCTTCCAGACCGTGCGGTCGTAGTTCTCGATCTTGAGCTTGTTCTTGCCGCTGAACAGGCTCTTGGGCGAGACGATGGTGCGCTCGTCCTGTGCCTGCGAGGACCCCAGGTCCGGATCGCGCACGCCCCAGGTCATCGCGGCCGCCAGCACGAACGGCTTGAACGTCGAACCGACCTGGGCACCGGTCTGGTCGGCGTTGTCGGTGAAGTGCTTGGTGGCGTCCTCGCCGCCGTAGATAGCCCGGATGGCACCGGTGTCCGGTTCCACGGACGCTCCGCCGAACTGGACGTGGGTGTCCGTCTCCGGTCGTTCCTCCGGCTTGATGTTGGCCTTCTGGACCTTCGTGACCGACTCCTCGAGCTCCTTGACCTTGTTCTTGTCGAAGGTCGTGTAGATCGAGTAGCCGCCCCGCTGCAGCAGGTCCTGGGTGATCCCGGTCTCCTTGCTGTGGGTGACCAGGTAGCCGTTGGCGAGGTCGACGAGATAGCCGACCTGCCCCTTCAGGTCGGTGTTCGACCGGGGGTTCTGCCACTTGGGGAGCTTGGTGTACTTGGCCCGCTCCGCCGCGGTTAGGTGCCCGTACTCGACCATCTTGTCGAGGGTGTCCTGCTGCTGCCGCAGGGCCCGCTTGCTGTTGGCCGTGGCCGTGGCGCCCACCGGGTCGACGGAGGGCGTGCCGGCGGGGTCGTAGTACGTGGCGCCCTTCAGCGTGGCGGCCAGGAAGGCACACTCACCCGGGTCGAGCTTGATCGCGTCCTTGTTGAAGTAGGCGCGGGCGGCGGCCTGGATTCCGTAGGCGTTGCGCCCGTAGTACGCGGAGTTCAGGTAGCCGGCCATGATCTCGTTCTTGTCGACCTCGGCGCCCACCTTTATCGACACGAAGATCTCCTTGAACTTGCGGGAGATCGTCTGCGACTGGTCGTTCAGCATGGCGTTCTTGACGTACTGCTGGGTGATCGTCGAACCACCCTGCGTCTGTCCGCCCCGGGCCATGTTGAACACGGCGCGGGCGATGCCCTTGGGGTCGATGCCGCTGTCGTCGTAGAAGGTCTTGTTCTCCTGCGAGATCACCGCCCAGCGCATCTCCTCCGGGATCTGCGAGAGGTCGATCTTCTGACGGTTCGTCTCACCACCGGTGGCAACCATCTGGCTGCCGTCCTTCCAGTAGTAGACGTTGTTCTGCGCCGTCGCCGTCTTGGCGATGTCGGGGATGCCCACCATGGCGTACCCGATGCCCGCCACGGCCACCAGACTGCCGACGAAGCCGACGAACAGGCCCGCCACGAGCTTCCAGGACGGCATCCAGCGCTGCCAGCCGTACTTGTCGGCGCGCGGGTAGTCGATCAGGCGTCGCCGGTCGGGCGCCGAGCGCCCTCTGCCCCTTCCGGGCCCGCTCGGGTCGCCGCGGCGACCGGGCGCGGGTTCGGCCGCTCTACGCCGCCCGCCCGAGTTCCTCTGGGACGCGCGTCGGGCGTCGGCACGGCTGCCGTAAGACGGTTCCTCGCCTGCGGACCCGTGACCCAACCCGTAGTCGGAAGGAGATCCGGTGGCGCCGCGCGGTGCCGCGCGGCGGCCGGAGGACGGACCGGACTGACCGCGTCGGGCCGCGGCACGTCCGCCTTCCTGCGGCGGCGTCGGTTTGCGACGGTGCTCGCTCATCGAACGATTACTCCTCGGGCAGGCGCATCCGTGCGCGCCTGGAAAGGGCGGCTGGTTTCCTGTCCCCCCAAAGTACGGATGCGGCCGGTTGCGCATTCACCCGTACTGCACCGAGGACCTCGACGCCCCCCGGCGTCTCATGGATCCCGGTGGTGTGCATGGCGCACAGACTACGCACCGTCAAAACCTGCCTAGGCCCGAGGTTCACCCCAAATCAGGCAAGTCGCCTGCAACGAATCAGTGATGTGATCCCGTTCACCATCCCCCCTCTTGTCGCATCCGGAAGGCCGTTCTATCGTCGTGATGTATCGAGTCGATACATCGGAGCGACATAAGGACGGAAGGAGGCGACCATGAGCCGGCGCGCCGGAATCCTCGAGTTCGCCGTCCTGGGCCTTCTTCGCGAGTCCCCGATGCACGGCTATGAGCTGCGCAAACGACTCAATACGTCACTGGGCGTGTTCCGTGCGTTCAGCTACGGCACGCTCTATCCCTGCCTCAAGACGCTGGTCGCCAACGGCTGGTTGATCGAGGAGCCGGGAAACACCTCCGAGGACGCCCTCGCCGCACCACTCGCAGGGCGTCGCGCCAAGATCGTCTACCGGTTGACGGCGGAGGGTAAGGAGCACTTCGAGGAGCTGCTCTCGCAGACGGGTCCCGACGCGTACGAGGACGAGCACTTCGCCGCCCGTTTCGCCTTCTTCGGGCAGACGTCGCGCGATGTTCGCATGCGCGTACTGGAAGGCCGGCGCAGCCGGCTGGAGGAGCGTCTGGAGAAGATGCGCGCCTCCCTGGCCCGCACGCGAGAGCGCCTCGACGACTACACGCTCGAGCTCCAGCGCCACGGAATGGAGTCCGTGGAGCGCGAAGTGCGCTGGCTGAACGAGCTCATCGAGAGCGAGCGGGCCGGACGGGACCTGAAGGGTGCCGCCTCCGGGGAGTCCGCTCAGCAGAACACCACATCTGGATCGTCGGGCGCCCTGCCCCGTCCCGGGGACACCCCTGGGCCGGATGCGTCGGACGAAACCGCCACGTGAGCGCCCATTCAGGGCCTCACTCGTACACACAGGGAGCAACCGGAATGGGTTCGGTTCGCGTAGCCATCGTCGGCGTGGGCAACTGCGCGGCGTCACTGGTGCAAGGCGTCGAGTACTACAAGGACGCCGACCCGGCGTCCAAGGTCCCGGGCCTGATGCACGTGAAGTTCGGGGACTACCACGTCGGGGACGTCGAGTTCGTCGCCGCTTTCGACGTCGACGCGAAGAAGGTCGGCCTCGACCTCTCGGACGCCATCGGTGCCAGCGAGAACAACACCATCAAGATCTGCGACGTCCCGCACAAGGACGTCACGGTGCAGCGCGGTCACACCCTCGACGGTCTCGGCAAGTACTACCGCGACACCATCGAGGAGTCCGCCGAGGCCCCGGTCGACGTGGTCCAGATCCTCAAGGACAAGCAGGTCGACGTCCTCGTCTGCTACCTGCCCGTCGGCTCCGACAGCGCGGCGAAGTTCTACGCCCAGGCCGCCATCGACGCCAAGGTCGCGTTCGTCAACGCCCTTCCGGTCTTCATCGCCGGCACCAAGGAGTGGGCGGACAAGTTCACCGAGGCGGGCGTCCCGATCGTCGGCGACGACATCAAGTCGCAGGTCGGCGCCACCATCACGCACCGTGTGATGGCGAAGCTGTTCGAGGACCGCGGTGTCCGTCTCGAGCGCACCATGCAGCTCAACGTCGGCGGCAACATGGACTTCAAGAACATGCTGGAGCGCGACCGCCTCGAGTCCAAGAAGATCTCGAAGACGCAGGCCGTCACCTCGCAGATCCCCGACCGCGACCTGGGCGAGAAGAACGTCCACATCGGCCCGTCGGACTACGTGCCGTGGCTGGACGACCGCAAGTGGGCGTACGTCCGCCTCGAGGGCCGCGCCTTCGGTGACGTCCCGCTGAGCCTGGAGTACAAGCTCGAGGTCTGGGACTCGCCGAACTCGGCCGGTGTCATCATCGACGCCCTGCGCGCCGCGAAGATCGCCAAGGACCGCGGCATCGGCGGCCCGATCCTGTCGGCGTCGAGCTACTTCATGAAGTCCCCGCCGGTCCAGTACTTCGACGACGAGGCCTACGACAACGTCGAGAAGTTCATCCGCGGCGAGGTCGACCGCTAGCTCGACCGCGTACCGAAAATTCGCTCCTGCCAGGGCTGAGAAGGGTCCCCGGGTCACATGGCCCGGGGACCCTCCCCGTGTGTGAGGCTGTGCCCCATGGCCGTCGTCCGTGATCTGCGCGTCCTGTTGCGCTTCGGGAACTTCCGGCGTCTGCTCGCCGTGCGGCTGCTCTCCCAGGGCGCGGACGGCGTCTACCAGGTCGCGCTCGCCACCTACGTCGTGTTCTCCCCGGAGAAACAGACCTCGGCCACCGCGATCGCCTCCGCCATGGCGGTCCTGCTCCTGCCCTACTCCCTGATCGGCCCCTTCGCCGGCGTCCTGCTGGACCGCTGGCGCCGCCGACAGGTCCTCCTCTACGGCAACCTGCTGCGCGCCCTGCTGGCGTCCGCGACAGCCGTCCTGATGATCAGTCACGTTCCCGACTGGCTGTTCTACGCCTCCGCGCTGTGCGTCACCGCCGTCAACCGCTTCGTCCTCGCCGGTCTGTCGGCGGCTCTGCCGCGCGTGGTCGACGGCGAGCGCCTGGTGATGGCCAACTCCCTCTCTCCGACGGCCGGAACGCTCGCCGCGGTCGCGGGCGGCGGCCTCGCCTTCGTCGTCCGGCTGGTGATCGCGGACTCCGATGCCGCGGTGGTCCTGCTGGGATGTGTGTTGTACCTGTGCTCCGCGCTCATGTCGCTGACCATGGCCGCGGATCTGCTCGGGCCGGGCCGTGACCAGGTCCAGCCCCGGCTGGCGACCGCGCTCCGGGGCACCGCCCGCGGCCTTTCGGCCGGCGTACGCCACCTGGCCGAGCCGAGGCGCAGGGAGGCCGCCTGGGCGCTCGGGGCGATCTCGCTGATGCGGTTCTGCTACGGCGCCCTGACCGTCATGGTGCTGATGCTGTGTCGGTACGCCTGGTCGTCCGACCCGGACCGGGGACTGGCCCTGCTGGGGCTGGCGGTGGGCGTCTCCGGCGTCGGTTTCTTCGTCGCCGCGGTGGTGACCCCGTCGGCTGCGGGACGACTGGGCCCGGTCCGCTGGATAGTTGTCTGCTCCGCGGCCGCCGCGCTCCTGGAGCTCGCCCTGATGCTCCCGTTCACTCAAGTCACCACGTTCATCGCGGCGTTCGTGCTGGGGCTGGTCACCCAGGGGGCGAAGATCGCCACCGACACCATCGTCCAGTCCTCCGTGGACGACGGCTTCCGCGGCCGGATCTTCTCGCTGTACGACGTCCTGTTCAACGTCGCTTTCGTCGGCGCCGCCGCAGTTGCCGCCCTGATGCTGCCGCCTGACGGTCGCTCAGCGCCGTTGGTGGTCACGGTCGCTGTTGTCTACGGAACAATTGCTGGCGCTATGGCCCGCTTTGAGCGCCAGTAAGTGTCACATCAATGACACAGACTCCCCCTCGACTTCAGGGTTGTCAGTGGCTCCCGGTAACTTACGTGCGTCTTACCTCGCGAGTGATTTCGCGCCACACGTCTAAGTTTTCTAGGGGGATCCCAAGTGTCGACTCCGCCGCCCCAGGGCCAGGGCCAGAACCCGTTCGCGCAGCAGGGCCAGCAGCCCTACGGCCAGCCCCAGGGCCAGGCCCCGTACCCGCCGCAGGGCGGCTACCCCCAGCCCGGCCAGCCCGGATACCCGGCCGCCCCCTACGGTGCGGTTCCGCCGGAGCAGCCCCGCCGCAAGGTCAGCTTCAAGCTGATCAAGAACATCGTCGTCGTCATCGCTGTGATCGGTGGAGGCATCGCCGCCTTCATATCCAGCCAGGACGACGCCAACACTGCGGCGGTCGGCAATTGCATGCACCGGGGCAGCAGCAGCGACGACAACCCCGACCTCGAGGTCGTCAAGTGCGACTCCTCGCAGGCGCAGTTCATCGTGCTGGCGAAGATCGAGGGCACGTACACGCAGCTCACGGCCGACAGCAAGTGCGACGAGAAGGCCAAGGACTTCCAGTACTCGTACACCCAGAGCGGTGACGGCGATAACTTCCTGCTCTGCCTGAAGGACTACACGAAGAAGTAAGGCAGTCGAGGACAGGGGCGGTGTTTCACGTGAAACACCGCCCCTTCGCATGTCCGCATGCCGTGCCGCCGAGGTCATGTTTCACGTGAAACATGACCCGTTCCACCGCCTCAGTCCTGCTGGGTCCACCACTCCTTGAGTGCGTCCACCGCCGCGTCGTACTCCATCGGGCCGTTCTCCAGGCGCAGTTCCAGCAGGTGCTTGTACGCCTTGCCGATGGCGGGTCCGGGGCCGACGCCCAGGATCTCCATGATCTGGTTGCCGTCGAGGTCGGGACGGATCGCGTCCAGCGTCTCCTGCTTCTTGAGCTGGGTGATGCGCTCCTCCAGCCCGTCGTACGCCCGCGAGAGCGCGACCGCCTTGCGCTTGTTCCGCGTCGTGCAGTCCGAGCGGGTCAGCTTGTGGAGGCGTTCGAGGAGCGGTCCCGCGTCACGCACATAGCGGCGCACGGCGGAGTCCGTCCACTCGCCCATGCCGTAGCCGTGGAAGCGCAGGTGGAGTTCGACCAGACGGGAGACGTCCTTCACCAGCTCGTTGGAGTACTTCAGAGCCGTCATCCGCTTCTTCGTCATCTTCGCTCCGACCACCTCGTGGTGGTGGAACGAGACGCGGCCGTCGTTCTCGAAGCGGCGGGTCCGCGGCTTGCCGATGTCGTGCAGCAGCGCGGCGAGCCGCAGGACGAGGTCGGGACCGTTCTCCTCCAGCGCCATCGCCTGCTCCAGGACGATCAGCGTGTGCTCGTAGACGTCCTTGTGCCGGTGGTGCTCGTCGCTCTCCAGCCGCAGGGCGGGCAGCTCGGGCAGCACATGGTCGGCGATGCCGGTGTCGACCAGCAGCGACAGCCCCTTGCGCGGGTACGCGGACAGGATCAGCTTGTTCAGCTCGTCCCTGACCCGCTCGGCCGAGACGATCTCGATGCGGCCGGCCATGTCGTCCATCGCCGAGACGACCTCGGGGGCAACCTCGAAGTCGAGCTGGGCGGCGAAGCGGGCGGCGCGCATCATGCGCAGCGGGTCGTCCGAGAAGGACTCCTCGGGCGTACCCGGGGTGCGCAGCACCCGTGCCGTGAGGTCTTCGAGGCCGCCGTGCGGGTCGATGAACTCCTTCTCGGGAAGCGCCACGGCCATAGCGTTCACGGTGAAGTCACGCCGGACGAGGTCCTGCTCGATGGAGTCGCCGTAGGACACCTCAGGCTTGCGCGAGGTGCGGTCGTACGCCTCGGAACGGTACGTCGTCACCTCGATCTGAAAGCTTCGGTCCACGTCTCCGACGCGGGCGTCCTTCTGGGCTCCGACGGTGCCGAAGGCGATCCCGACCTCCCAGACGGCGTCCGCCCATGGCCGCACGATCTTCAGGACGTCCTCGGGCCGGGCGTCCGTGGTGAAGTCCAGGTCGTTGCCGAGCCGGCCGAGCAGCGCGTCCCGGACCGAGCCGCCGACCAGGGCGAGAGAGAACCCGGCCTCCTGGAAACGGCGGGCGAGGTCGTCGGCGACAGGGGCGACCCGTAGCAGTTCACTCACCGCACGGTGCTGCACCTGGCTCAGGACATTGAGATTGTCTTTGTTGGCGTTCGGCACAACAGAAGAGGGTACGTGGCCCGGCCGACCGGGGTCGCCCCGATTCCGGGCGGAAGGACATCTCCCCTGATAGGCAGGCAAGCCCGCTGCTTACCTGCCTACACAGGTACTCCTTTCTATACGCGCACATAGCGGGCGTCCCGGCCGTCTCTCACGATCTTGTGGAGCAGACCGCGGCACTTCCCCTCGGCGCGCATCGTTACCATGCGTGGACGCACATTCCGACGACCACTGACGACGACGAGGGACGGGCGAACGCGTGGCCGAGGCGGCAGACTTTCCGGGGATGAGTCCCTCACCTGCCCGCCGGTGGCTGCGGCGTACCGGCGCACTGCTCGCCGGGGCGCCTCTGCTGGCCGGTCTCCTCCAGTTGCCCGGCACCTCCGCGCAGGCCGTCGGCCAGACCTCCGCGAAGGCGGCGTCCGACACGGGCACGGTCGCCGTCGCCGTCGACTCGCTGACCCCCGCCGCCCCCACCGACGGGGACACCCTGACCGTCTCCGGCACGGTCACCAACAACGGCAAGCGGGCGGTCACCGGCGCCCACGTGGGCCTGCAGGTGGGCGCCGCGCTCGCCACCCGCTCGGCGATCGACCGGGCCGCCAAGCAGCCGGACGCCCTCGCGGGCAGCGACGGCTCCGAGGTGGGCGGCCCGTACGTCGCCAAGTTCGCCAAGCTCACGCCGGGTGTGGCCGAGCACTTCAGCATCTCCGTACCGGTCGACAAGCTCGACCTCGGCGGCGGCGGGGTCTACCCGGTCGGTGTCGCCCTCTCGGGCGAGACGTCCGCACAGCCGTGGGAGCGGGTACTGGGCATCCAGCGGACCTTCCTGCCATGGCAGCCCGACGAGGCGGACGCCCGGACCCGGACGACCGTGCTGTGGCCGCTGGTGTCCACCGTGCACATGACGGCGGAGACGGGTTCGAACGCGCAGCAGACTCCGGTCTTCCTCAACGACGACCTGGCCTCGGAGATCGCTCCCGGCGGCCGCCTCGACCAGCTCCTGACCCTGGGCAAGGAACTCGACGTCACCTGGGTGATCGACCCGGACCTGCTGGCCTCGGTGGACGCCATGACCGGCAGCTACCGGGTCCGCGGCGACGGCGACACCACCACCGCCGGCACCCACCAGGCGATCGCCAAGCAGTGGCTCGACGATCTGCAGGACGCGGTGATCGGCAAGGAGGTCGTCGCGCTGCCCTTCGCCGATCCCGACCTGGCCGCCCTCGCCCACAACGGCACCGGCGTCGCCGGCTCGCTGAGCCAGCTCAAGGCGGCCACCGACGTCGCCGCCACCACGGTGGAGACGGTGCTCCATGTGACGCCGAGCACCGACTTCGCGTGGCCGGTGGACGGCGCCGTCGACCCGTCGATCGTCAAGGTCGCCACCTCCGCCGGCGCCGACAAGGTGATCGCGCGCAGCGACAGCCTGACCGAGAGCGGCGATCTCACCTACTCCCCGTCGGCGGCCCGGCCCATCGGCGGCGGCACCACCGCGGTCGTCGCGGACGCGCGGCTGTCGACGACGTTCCAGGGCGATCTGACGAAGGCGTCCGCGTCTACGCTCGCCGTGCAGGAGTTCCTCGCGCAGAGCCTGGCGCTGAACCTGCAGACGGACAAGCAGCGCAGCATCGTCGTCGCCCCGCAGCGGATGCCGACGGCGAGCCAGGCGCGGTCGCTCGCGGAGGCCGTCACGACGCTCCAGGGCGGCACCTGGTCGCAGTCCCAACAGCTCGCGGCGACCGCCAAGGCCAAGCCCGATCCGCGTGCCGACACGAACGTGTCGTCGAAGGCGGCGTACCCGTCCTCGCTGCGCAAGCAGGAGCTGTCCCGGTCGGCCTTCGAGCAGATCGCGGACACGCAGGACAACCTCGACAACTTCAAGGTGATCCTCACCAACGAGGCCCGGGTGGTGACCCCCTTCGGCCGGGCCATAAACCGTGAGATGTCCACGTCGTGGCGGGGCCGCAGCACCGCCGCGAGCACCTTCCGCCAGGGCGTGCAGGCCTACCTCGACAGCCTGACCGGCCAGGTCAAGCTGATCGACAAGTCGGAGACCAAGCTCTCCGGGCGCAGCGCCACGATCCCGGTGACCGTGCAGAACAACCTGGTGCAGGGCGTCGACCACCTGGTGCTGCGGCTCACCTCGACGAACCCGACCCGTCTGGAGATCTCCGGCGAGGACTACGCGGAGCAGCGGATCACGGTCTCCGGCGGGCACACCACGACGGTGAAGTTCACCACCTCCGCCAACGTGAACGGTCAGACGACGGTGGTCGCCCAGTTGTTCACCGAGGACGGCCAGAAGTACGGCGCGCCGGTCAGGTTCGATGTGCGGGTCACCGAGATCACGGCCACCGTGATGCTGGTCATCGGCGGCGGTGTTCTGCTGCTCGTGCTGGCAGGCTTCCGTATGTACACCCAGCGCAAGCGTGCCGCGGCCCGCCAGGCCGAGGAGTCCGGGGCGGACGGTGAGTCCGCCGAGGACCATGACGAGGAAGAATCCGACGCCCGAGCCGGGGCAGACGACCCGGAGCAGCCGAGTGACGAGACACCGGACACCGCAAAGGAAAGCGCCGACCCGTCCGCCACGGGTGAGAGAGTGGACCGTTGAGGATGTCGTGGCCGGTGGGCCCGGGACGATGAGGTGGGGTAACCATGAACGCGCCGTACGACGGTGACCGCGGCCAGGCCGCGGGCGGCTCGGGCCACCCCGAGGGCCCGCCGCCCGAGCCCGGCCAGGTGCCGCCGCAGCACCCCGCGGACATGTACCTCCAGGACGCCTACGACCAGGACCCCTACCGGGCCCAGGACCTCACGGCGCAGGACCCGGTCGCCGAGGCGCTCTACGACCGCGCCGCGCACCCCCCGCCGCCCCCTGGCACGTACGAGCCGCAGCAGCCGCTGTACGGCCGGCCCCCGCAGTCCCCGTACGCCCCCGACCCGCATGTGTGGGCGCAGACTCCGGCGCCCGAGCCGGAGGGCCCCACCCAGTACCTGCCGTACGGCGACGACCCGCGCACGACCCAGTTCGTGGGCGTGGACGACCTGGTGACGCACTCCGGTGAGGAGCAGCACCAGCCCGACGCCTTCGCCCATCTCTTCCGCGACCAGCAGCAGAGCGGCGCCCGCGGCCCTGCGGAGCCCCCGGCGGTGCCGGGACCGGCGCAGGAGCCGGGCGGTCCGGGAGCGGCGTCGCAGTTCCAGGCGGCGCAGCTCCAGGGTCCGAAGGCCCCGTCGCCCGCGGCGGACCAGACCATGAACCTCACCGCCACGCCGGCCGCGGCTCCCGCCCCGGCCGCCGCCCCCACGGCCGCCCCGAAAAAGGGCGGACGCGCCGGGGGCCTGCTGAAGTCGAGCGCCGTCATGGCGGCGGGCACGATGGTCTCCCGCCTCACCGGCTTCGTCCGCTCCGCGCTGATCGTCTCGGCGCTGGGCGTCGGCCTGCTCGGCGACACCTTCCAGGTCGCCTACCAACTGCCGACGATGATCTACATCCTGACCGTCGGCGGCGGCCTCAACTCCGTCTTCGTGCCGCAGCTCGTGCGGGCCATGAAAGAGGACGAGGACGGCGGCGAGGCGTACGCCAACCGGCTGCTGACGCTGGTCATGGTGGCGCTGGGCCTGCTCACGGTCGCCGCGATCGCCGCGGCCCCGCTGCTGATCCGGGCGCTGTCCGACTCGGTCGCCAGCGACCCGGCGGCCAACGAGGTCGGCATCACCTTCGTCCGCTACTTCCTGCCCTCGATCTTCTTCATGGGCGTCCACGTGGTGATGGGCCAGATCCTCAACGCGCGCGGGAAGTTCGGCGCGATGATGTGGACGCCGGTCCTCAACAACATCGTCATCATCGTGACGCTGGGCATGTTCATCTGGGTCTACGGCACCGCCGCCGACTCCGGCATGAAGGTCACGACCATCCCGCCGGAGGGCGAGCGGCTCCTCGGCATCGGAGTCCTGCTCGGCCTGGTCGTGCAGGCCCTCGCGATGATCCCTTACCTGCGCGAGACCGGGTTCCGGCTGCGGCTGCGCTTCGACTGGAAGGGCCACGGCCTCGGCAAGGCGGCGACGCTCGCCAAGTGGACCGTCCTGTTCGTGCTGGCCAACCAGGCCGGCGCGCTCGTCGTCACCCAGCTCTCCACGTCGGCCGGCAAGGCATCGCCGGTCGACGGCACCGGCTTCTCCGCCTACGCCAACGCCCAGCTCATCTGGGGCCTGCCGCAGGCCATCATCACCGTCTCGCTGATGGCCGCGCTGCTGCCCCGTATCTCCCGCTCGGCGGCCGAGGGCGACGCCGGTGCGGTCCGCGACGACATCTCGCAGGGCCTGCGCACCACGGCCGTCGCGATCGTGCCGATCGCCTTCGGCCTCCTCGCGCTGGGCATCCCGATGTGCACGCTGATCTTCGGCTCCTCCGGCACCAGCGAGGCCACGAACATGGGCTTCATGCTGATGGCCTTCGGCCTCGGCCTGATCCCCTACTCCGTGCAGTACGTCGTCCTGCGCGCCTTCTACGCCTACGAGGACACCCGGACGCCGTTCTACAACACGGTCATCGTGGCCGCGGTCAACGCGAGCGCCTCGGCGGTCTGCTACTTCGTCCTGCCCGCCCGCTGGGCCGTGGTGGGCATGGCGGCCGCCTATGGGCTGGCGTACGCGATCGGCGTCGGCGTCGCCTGGAACCGGCTGCGCAAGCGGCTCGGCGGCGATCTGGACGGCTCCCACGTCCTGCGGACGTACGCGCGGCTGTGCATCGCCTCCGTACCGGCCGCGTTGGTCAGTGGGGCCGCCTGTTACGGCATCGGCCACAGCCTGGGCCAGGGTGTCCTCGGTTCTTCCGCCGCCCTGCTGGCCGGCGGGGCCCTTCTTCTCGGTATCTTCTTCGTCGCCGCCCGCCGCATGCGCATCGAGGAGCTCAACTCGCTCGTCGGCATGGTCCGCGGACGCCTGGGTCGCTGATTCGGGGGGCGAGCGCACAACCATCGTCTGCTGCCGCGTGTCGTGCATAGCGGCGGACTGTGGGCACAATTGGGTTCGGCGTCGGACGGCGCGCACGAGGTCGAACGGCGCGCACTGGATGGGGAGGCAGGACGACGGTGGCGGAACGGAGCACGGCGGCCGTCGACGTGGCAGACAACAGCGGTGACGAACCGCTGACCGCACAAGCGGACCAGTCCACGGCCGACGGGGTGGTCACGAACCGGGAGCAGGACACGGACAGCGACGAGGCACAGGGGAGCGGCGCGGCGGAGCGTCCCGGGAAGAAGGCCTCACCGCCGGAACTGCACAGCGGTCACAAGCTCGCCAGACGCTATCGCCTCGAAGAGTGCGTCACCCGTCTGGACGGCTTCAGCAGTTGGCGTGCGGTCGACGAGAAACTCCGTCGTGCCGTGGGCGTCCACATCCTGCCCGCGGACCACACACGGGCCCGTTCGGTGCTGGCCGCGGCCCGTTCCTCCGCCCTGCTCGGCGATCCCCGCTTCGTCCAAGTGCTGGACGCCGTCGAGGAGAACGACCTCGTCTACGTCGTCCACGAGTGGCTGCCCGACGCCACCGAGCTGACCGCGTTGCTCGCGGCCGGTCCGATGGAGCCGCACGACGCCTACCAGATGGTCAGTCAGATCGCGTCCGCCATGGCCGCCGCGCATCGCGAAGGCCTGTCGCATCTGCGCCTGAACCCCAATGCCGTACTGCGTACTTCCTCGGGCCAGTGGCGCATCCGCGGCCTCGCCGTGAACGCCGCGCTGCGCGGCATCGTCACCGACACCCCGCAGCGCACCGACACCGAGGCGATCGGCGCCCTGCTGTACGCGGCGCTCACCCAGCGCTGGCCGTACGAGAACGACGCGCACGGCCTGTCCGGGCTGCCCAAGGACATCGGGCTGATCGCCCCCGACCAGGTGCGCGCCGGCATCCACCGGGGCCTGTCCGAGCTGGCCATGCGCGCTCTCGCCAACGACGGCGCGACCGCCTCCCGGCACGAGGCCGCCTGCACCACTCCGGAGGAGCTGGTGAAGGCGATCGGCGAGATGCCCCGCATCCGCCCGCCGGAGCCCGCGTTCACCGCGCCGCCGGAGTACCAGCGCACGACGTACCAACAGGGCACCTACGGCCGCCCGTCACCGCACCCGGGCGCCACCCAGCCCGTCCCGGCCCCGCCACCCCCGTTGCAGAGCCGCACCGGCAAGGCCCTGAAGTGGGCGGTCTCCGCCCTCCTCATCGCCGCCCTCGGTCTGGGGAGCTGGCAGCTCGCGGACGCCCTGATGGACCAGAGCGGGTCCAACGACTCCAACCAGACCCAGACGACGGACGACGGCGACAAGAACAGCGCCACACCGAAGCCGGTCAAGACGCTCAAGGTCCAGGACGCCGCCGAGTACTACCCGGACGGCACCCCCCAGCACGCCGACGACGCGAAGCTCACCTACGACGGTGACAGCTCCACGTACTGGCGGACGCGCTCCTTCGACGACGGGCCCGTGCTCGCGCCTTTCAAGAAGGGCGTGGGCATCGTCTACGACCTGGGCTCCGAGCAGAGCGTTTCGGCCGCCTCGATAGGGCTTCACTACGGCGGCAGCTACACGGCGGCGACCCTGTACGCGGCCGATTCGCTCTCGTCGTCGGCTTCCCTCAGCTCCATGACGAAGATCGCCGACGCCCGGACGTCAGGGGTGGAGCTGAAGATCTCCGCCAAGGCTCCGGTGAAGACGCGGTACGTTCTCGTATGGATCACCGCAGCGCCGCGCTCAGGGCAGGACGCGTACAGCGGCGCCGGCTACAAGCAGGCCATCACCGACGTGAAGTTCACGGGCTGACGTCTCACCGGAGGGGGAGGGGGTCCGATGGCGGAAGGCGCCGGATATGACGGAGTGAGCGACCAGGACCTCCTCACTCGCCATGTCGAGGGCGACCCCGAGGCCTTCAGCGAGGTCGTGCGGCGGCACCGTGACCGGCTCTGGGCGGTGGCGCTGCGCACGCTGGGAGACCGCGAGGAGGCCGCTGACGCCGTCCAGGACGCCCTGGTGTCCGCCTACCGGGCCGCCCACACCTTCCGCGGCCAGTCCGCCGTCACGACCTGGCTGCACCGCATCACGGTGAACGCCTGTCTGGACCGCGCCCGTAAGGCGGCTTCCCGCAAGACGTCCCCGGTCGACGACACCGAGCGGCTGGAGCAGTTGCTCGAGCCGCACGAGTCGGCGGCGGCTCCCGCGGAGCGCAACGACCTGCACCGCCAGCTCATCGAAGCGCTCGGTACCCTCCCGCCCGACCAGCGGGCCGCCCTGGTCCTCGTGGACATGCAGGGCTACCCGGTCGCCGAGGCCGCCCGTGTGCTCGACGTACCGACCGGGACGGTGAAGAGCCGCTGTGCCCGGGGCAGAGCCAGACTCCTGCCGCTGCTCACCCATCTCCGGCCGGACGGCACCACCGGCACGAGAGAAAGCGGCGCAGGACGGAACCGGGCGCAGGGGACATCCGTCCCACCGGCAGCGGACCCTCGTGGCGAGGGGCCGGACAACGCCGGGACAGGCGATTCAGCTTCTGTGAAGGGCGGAGGTGGGCGAGCGTGACATCGACGACGGACACGACCGGGCACCCGGACGTCGCGGAGATCTCCGACCTCACCGAGGGCCTGCTCACTCCCTCACGGAGCGCCGATGTATGCCGGCACCTGGACACCTGCGAACTCTGCGCGGACGTCCATGCCTCCCTGGAGGAGATCCGCGGCCTTCTGGGCGCTCTCCCCGGACCGCCCCGCATGCCGGACGACGTCGCCCACCGCATCGATGCCGCACTCGCCGCCGAGGCCCTGCTGAACGCCACGCCCCCGGAGAGCGAGAGCGCTCCGGAGACCGACACCAACGCCGTCGCGGCCGACTCCGACGCCGACACGCTCCATGTTTCACGTGAAACAACGACGGCGACGGACCGACCCGCAGGGCGCGCCCGCGCCGCGTCCACCGGTCCGGGCCGCAAGGACGGCAGGGATCGCAAGGACCGCAAGCGCATGGGACGCCGTAGGGTCGCCGTCCTCGGTGCGGTCTTCACAGCCGCTGCGCTGGGGCTCGGTTCCGTCCTCGTGTCGTCGCTCACGGGCGGCAGCGGGGGACCGACCACTGCGACGCATCAGTCCACCGGGCCGGACACCTTCTCCGCGAGCAAGCTGGAGGCACAGGTCACCGATCTCCTGGCCAAGTCCAGCGGCTCCCGTTCCGCGGAGAGCATGGGCATTCAGGAAGAGCCGGGCAGCAAGTCTCCCCAGATCCTCCGGCAGCCCGTGGTGCCCCCCTGTGTACAGCAGGGCATCGGTCGCAGCGACACGGCTCTCGCCACCGAGGAGGGCAGGTACAAGGGGACAGGCGCCCTGCTGGTCGTGCTGCCCGATGCCTCCGACAGCACCCAGGTCGACGTCTACATCATGGACAAGGCCTGTGTGGATCACCCGTCGTCGGCCCCCGCCAAGGTTCTGCTGACGCGCTCCTACACACGTCGCTGACACACGTCGCTGACACGATCGCTGACAGCCGACGCCTCGCCTCGTTCCTGCGTCCGTACCCCCGCGCAACCCCCTCGATGTCGTCCCTTCGTGTGCCCGGACACAGCGGGAATGCACGCCCCTTAGGATCCGTTGGGTGGGGTGAGAGTCCAAGCAGCTCCCACCCCGGTCGACCGATGCAGTCCAGAGACGAGGAACAAAGCCGTGAGCGACGTCCGTAACGTGATCATCATCGGCTCCGGGCCCGCCGGCTACACCGCGGCGCTGTACACCGCGCGCGCGTCGCTGAAGCCGCTCGTGTTCGAAGGGGCCGTCACCGCGGGCGGTGCACTGATGAACACCACCGAGGTGGAGAACTTCCCCGGCTTCCAGGACGGCATCATGGGCCCCGAGCTCATGGACAACATGCGTGCCCAGGCCGAGCGCTTCGGTGCCGAGCTCATCCCGGACGACATCGTCTCCGTCGACCTCACCGGTGAGATCAAGACCGTCACGGACACCGCCGGTACGGTCCACCGCGCGAAGGCCGTCATCGTGACGACCGGCTCCCAGCACCGCAAGCTGGGTCTGCCGAACGAGGACGCCCTCTCCGGCCGCGGCGTCTCCTGGTGCGCCACCTGTGACGGCTTCTTCTTCAAGGACCAGGACATCGCCGTGATCGGCGGCGGCGACACCGCGATGGAGGAGGCCACCTTCCTCTCGCGGTTCGCCAAGTCCGTGACGATCGTCCACCGCCGGGACACCCTGCGCGCCTCCAAGGCGATGCAGGAGCGTGCCTTCGCCGACCCGAAGATCAAGTTCGTCTGGGACAGCGAAATCGCCGAGGTCCAGGGCGACCAGAAGCTGGCCGGGCTGAAGCTGCGCAACCTCAAGACCAGCGAGCTCTCCGACCTGCCGGTGACCGGCCTGTTCATCGCCATCGGCCACGACCCGCGCACCGAGCTCTTCAAGGGCCAGCTCGACCTCGACGAGGAGGGCTACCTCAAGGTCGCCGCCCCCTCCACCCGGACGAACGTGACCGGTGTCTTCGCCGCCGGTGACGTGGTCGACCACACCTACCGCCAGGCGATCACCGCCGCCGGTACCGGCTGCTCCTCCGCTCTCGACGCCGAGCGCTACCTCGCCGCTCTGGCGGACGAGGAGCAGGCCGAGCCCGAGAAGACCTCCGTCTGACCCTCTCCCGCCCCGCACAAGGAACTGAATTAAGGAGCCCCTGTGGCCGGCACCCTGAAAAATGTGACCGACGACGACTTCGACGAGGTCGTCCTCAAGAGCGACAAGCCCGTCCTGGTGGACTTCTGGGCCGAGTGGTGCGGCCCTTGCCGCCAGATCGCCCCCTCGCTCGAGGCCATCGCTGCCGAGCACGGCGACAAGATCGAGATCGTCAAGCTCAACATCGACGAGAACCCGGGCACGGCCGCCAGGTACGGCGTCATGTCGATCCCGACCCTGAACGTGTACCAGGGCGGCGAGGTCGCGAAGACCATCGTCGGTGCCAAGCCGAAGGCCGCGCTCGTCCGCGACCTGGAGACCTTCATCTCCGAGTGACGCGCTGAGCCGTCCCGCCGACGGCTGACGATGTTTCACGTGAAACATGAAGGGGGCCGGCCCGCACGGGTCGGCCCCCTTCATGTTCCCGAACCCGTTACAGCGGCCGCAGCGCGGGCTCCTTCTGGACCGCGCCCAGCAACCGGTCGAGCGCCAACTCCACGTCTTCCTTCCAGGAGAGCGTGGTCCGCAGCTCCAGCCTCAGCCGTGGATGGACGGGATGGGGACGCACCGTCTTGAAGCCCACCGCCAGCAAGTGATCGGCCGGGAGCACGCAGGCCGGTTCCTTCCAACGGGCATCGCCGAACGCCTCGATCGCCCTGAAGCCCCGCCGCAGCAGATCCTTGGCGACCGTCTGGACCATCACACGGCCAAGTCCCTGCCCCTGGTAGCCCGGCATGATGAACGCGGTCATCAACTGCACCCCGTCCGGCGACACAGGGCTCGTGGGAAACGCCGCCGAGCGGGGGACGTAGGCGGGAGGCGCGTAGAGGACGAAACCCACGGGGGCGTCGTCCACGTAGACGACCCGGCCGCATGATCCCCAGTCGAGCAGGACGGCCGAGATCCAGGACTCCTTCTCCAGGGCGGACGTGCCCGCTTTTACCGCGGCCGCACCGCTGACGGGGTCCAGCTCCCAGAAGACACACGAGCTACAGCGCTTGGGAAGGTCCTGAAGGTTGTCCAGCGTGAGCGGTACGAGCCGGCGCCCCATGAAGGCTGTTCCTCGCTTCCTTCGCCCACAGCGTCGCGGGCGGCTGTCAGAGCGCTCCGTTCCCTGAGCAGACTGCCGACGAAGCCGCCGACCGCGCCCAGCCCCAGTCCGGCGCTCACCAGTCCGGTCCGGCTCATCGTTCGCATGGCCCCCGCCTCCCGCTCCGAGGTACTGCCAGGTGGATGCGCCAAAGCCTCATCGCATCGTATCCACGATGCGATTCCATCGATACCGCCTGAAAGCAAAGAGCGAGCCGTGTTCCGGTACACACCGGACACGGCTCGCTCACAGGGTTCCCACGGCCAGGGCGGCCCGCCGGGGCCCGCGGATCAGTCGTCCGCTTCCTCGGTGTCGCCCTCGACGAGGCCCTTCTGCAGGACCGGGCCCTCACCGGGAGCGAGCGAGCCGAGGATGCGCTCGAGGTCCTCCATGGACGCGAACTCGACGGTGATCTTGCCCTTCTTCTGCCCCAGGTCGACCTTCACCCGCGTCTCGAAGCGGTCCGAGAGCCGGGTCGCGAGGTCGGTCAGCGCCGGGGAGACTCGCCCGCCGGCACGCGGCCCCTTGGCACGCTGAGCCGTCTGCGGACGCGAGCCCATGAGGGTCACGATCTCCTCGACGGCCCGCACCGAGAGTCCCTCGGCGACGATGCGGTGAGCCAGTCGGTCCTGCTCCTCCGAGTCGTCGACGGAGAGGAGCGCCCGGGCGTGACCGGCGGAGAGCACTCCCGCCGCGACCCGGCGCTGGACCGCCGGCGAGAGCTTGAGCAACCGCAGCGTGTTGGAGACCTGCGGGCGGGATCGACCGATGCGGTCCGCCAACTGGTCGTGCGTGCAGTTGAAGTCCCTCAGCAACTGGTCGTAGGCGGCGGCCTCTTCCAGCGGGTTCAACTGGGCCCGGTGGAGGTTCTCCAGGAGGGCGTCCAGAAGCAGCTTCTCGTCGTCCGTGGCCCGCACGATCGCCGGGATCGCCTCCAGGCCGGCCTCACGGCAGGCCCGCCAACGCCGCTCGCCCATGATGAGTTCGTAGCGCGAGGGGCCAGCCTGGCGCACGACGACCGGCTGGAGAAGGCCGACCTCCTTGATGGAGGTGATCAGCTCGTGCAGCGCGTCCTCGTCGAAGACATCACGCGGCTGGCGTGGGTTCGGCGTGATCTGGTCCAGGGGGATCTCGGCAAAGAACGCCCCGATGGGAGACGCGGGCATCTCCAGGCCGCCGTTCGCCGACGGCTCCTCTGTTTCACGTGAAACAGGCGGCAGCATGGCCACCTTCGCTGCGGCCACCCCGCGGTCCGTCGTCAGGACCGGCACGGCTGCGGGAGACGTGGATCCCCCGCCGCCCACCGCGGCCTGCGCCGGCATCTTCTCCGTCGGGGCAGCGGGGATCAGTGCGCCAAGACCTCGGCCTAGTCCCCTCCGTCGCTCACTCACTGGATCCCCTCCACCATGTTCCGGTTGTTCTGGGCGCCGATGTGGGCGTGCGTCGCGTCATAGCTGACGTCGACGCCCTTCAGCGCGAGTTCGCGTGCTGCCTCAAGGTAGGAGAGGGCGCCGCTCGATCCGGGATCGTAGGTCAGCACCGTCTGCCCGTAGCTCGGCGCTTCGGAGATACGGACCGAGCGGGGAATGCTCGTCCGCAGCACCTCGTCGCCGAAGTGGGTGCGCACCTCGTCGGCGACCTGTGACGCGAGGCGCGTCCGGCCGTCGTACATGGTGAGCAGGATGGTCGACACGTGCAGGGCGGGGTTGAGGTGCCCTCGCACCAGGTCGACGTTGCGCAGCAACTGCCCCAGTCCTTCCAGCGCGTAGTACTCGCACTGGATCGGGATGAGGACCTCGGCGCCGGCCACCATCGCGTTGACCGTCAGCAGGCCGAGCGAGGGCGGGCAGTCGATGAGGATGTAGTCCAGCGGCTGTTCGTAGGCCTTGATCGCTCGCTGTAGGCGGCTCTCCCGTGCCACCAGGGACACCAACTCGATCTCCGCACCGGCGAGGTCGATCGTGGCGGGAGCGCAGAAGAGTCCCTCTACATCGGGGACCGGCTGAACGACTTCAGCGAGGGGCCGGCTTTCGACCAGCACGTCGTAGATGGACGGAACCTCGGCGTGGTGGTCGATCCCCAGGGCGGTGGACGCGTTGCCCTGCGGGTCGAGGTCGACCACCAGGACCCGGCTGCCGTGCAGGGCCAGGGATGCGGCAAGGTTGACGGTCGTCGTCGTCTTGCCCACCCCGCCCTTCTGGTTGGCGACCACGATCACACGGGTCTGCTCAGGGCGTGGCAGACCCTCGCCGGCGCGGCCCAGAGCCTCCACCGCAAGTTGGGCAGCACGACCGATCGGAGTGTCGTCCATGGGGGGCGGTGTTTCACGTGAAACATCCTCCCCGAACGACTCGGTACGGGGACCGGGGACCGGATCGGTCATCGGTCCCGCGATGTTGGCGTCGGACCGCACGGATTCACTCTCCTCGACTTCAGGCTCGCAGTGAGCAGAGCCTCCCATGTCTTCGGGGTGGTGAACCAGTGAGGCCTGTTGTTCTGTGGAGAAATCCACCTCTGTGGACAACTTCGACCCCTCATCGAGTGAACCGAGGGGCTTGCGGTCGCGGGGTTCGGCCGCGGCGCGGCCGCGGCTGATGATGCCGTGGAGCAGAGAGCGACGTTTCACGTGAAACACGATGCCCGGCGGTCAGGGCGGCGTCTGCGCGACACCCCGGTATACGTACGTTTGGCTTCTTGTGTGGAGTGAGGCGACTACCGAGCCAAGCCCGAGGGCGATCGAGTGCCTTACGTCACAATGAAAACGGCCGAATGAAGAGCTCCACTCGCCTATATGCGTCCCGCTGCCGAGCTGAGCGCGTGGCAGCCGACCGAGATCGTCACCGGTTTCGGTCCGTCAGCAGGCCGGATCCCCAAGGGTCTTGAGCCCGGATCAGGGCGGGCCGACGACAAGCCGGAGTGGGTGTTCCTGGCCGCCGTGACAGGCCTGCTGCTTCTGCCCGGTTTCGCGCTGCTGATCGTGGCGGTGCGTCGGGGGGGCGTCCGCGGGACAGGACGGCACCGAAGCCTGGCGGCCCGCCCTTCTGGCGCCTTCGTCGCCGCCCTGCCCGTCACCGCAGCTCTGCTGCTGGCATCCCCAACCGCGACCAGGGCCGCTGGATCGTGCTTCTCGGAGTCGCGGGGATCGGCATGGTGTCCGTGGCCGCAGGGTGTGCCGCCGCGGCCACGTTCCTGCGCCGGGACCGGGCGCTCGCCGCGCGGTCGACGACGGCCGAGCCCGGCCGGGCGAACGGAGCACGGCGCTGTGGTCCGTCCTGGTGCCCCTGGCCTGCGCCGGACTGGTCGGCCCCCTCATGGCCGCCTGGTTCTCCGCGCCCGTCAGCAACGGAG
The DNA here is from genome assembly GCF_900110755.1 of Streptomyces sp. yr375. Classification (GTDB taxonomy): domain Bacteria; phylum Actinomycetota; class Actinomycetes; order Streptomycetales; family Streptomycetaceae; genus Streptomyces. The sequence continues at coordinate 40,654 of NZ_FOFF01000025.1, read as the reverse complement.
GACCGTCGGACTGCTGATCACCTGCGGTGCTGTCGTCGTGGTCGTGGCTCTGCTCGCATGGCGGCTGTACTCCGTGCTGGTCGCCACGCGTCGCACGCCCCCGCACCCGTGCTGGTGGCGGAGGGCCGCGCCGGCGCGGAGTGACGCGGACGGCTCCCCGGCTCCTCCTCCCCCTGCTCGGCCCCTCCTTCAGCACGGGCCCGGCGGGCCGAGCTGGCAGGTCAGCGGCGGCGCCGGACCCGGCCGGTCCGGGCGGCCTTGGCTCGCTTGGCGGCGAAGCGTACGCCGCCTGGGCTCTCGCCGACCTCGACCCGTACCACCGTGGACAGCGGGTCGACGACGCCCTCGCCGACATGCAGGATCGACGTGCTCACGGCGCCGAGCTTGCTCAGTGCCGTGGCGGCGCTCTTCAGCTCCTCCTCGGCGGCGTCGCCCTTGAGGGCGAGCATCTCGCCGTAGGGGCGCAGCAGCGGGATGCCCCAGGCGGCCAGGCGGTCCAGCGGGGCGACGGCACGGGCGGTCACCACATGGACCGGCTGGACCGTGCCCATGACCTCCTCGGCACGACCCCGCACGACCGTCACATGGTCCAGACCGAGGAGCTCGACGACCTCGGTGAGGAAGTTGGTGCGTCGCAGCAGCGGCTCCAGCAGGGTGATCTTGAGGTCTTCGCGTACGAGCGCCAGGGGAATGCCGGGCAGACCGGCGCCCGAGCCGACGTCGCACACGGTCACGCCCTCGGGCACGACCTCGGAGAGCACCGCGCAGTTCAGGATGTGCCTCTCCCACAGGCGGGGCACCTCGCGTGGGCCGATGAGCCCGCGCTGTACTCCTGCCTCGGCCAGCAGCTCGGCGTAACGGACCGCATCGCCGAAGCGATCGCCGAATACCTCACGTGCCACTTCGGGCGCGGGGGGGAGCTCCGCTGCCTCCGTCACGGGGACCGTCCTTCCGTACCGCATCAGCGCTCGACGCGCCGACCACCAGAACTACCAGGCTGACAAAGACCGGCCCCGTCTGCGCAACAGACGGGGCCGGGGATACGTACGTACCGAATCAGTTGGGCAGCACGACGACGAAGCGCTGCGGCTCCTCGCCCTCGGACTCGCTGCGCAGGCCCGCGGCCTTGACCGCGTCGTGGACGACCTTGCGCTCGAAGGGCGTCATCGGCTGCAGCTTCACCGGCTCACCGCTGTTCTTCGCGTCGGTGGCGGCCTTGGCGCCCAGCTCGGAGAGCTCGGCGCGCTTCTTGGCGCGGTAGCCGTCGACGTCCAGCATCAGGCGGCTGCGGTCGCCGGTCTCCCGGTGCACGGCCAGGCGCGTGAGTTCCTGCAGCGCCTCCAGCACCTCGCCGTCCCGGCCGACCAGCTTCTGCAGGTCACGGGTGCCCGCGTCGCTGATGATCGACACGGCGGCGCGGTCGGCCTCGACGTCCATGTCGATGTCGCCGTCGAGGTCGGCGATGTCCAGCAGACCCTCGAGGTAGTCCGCCGCGATCTCGCCCTCCTGCTCCAGGCGGGTCAGGGTGTCTGCACCCTCGTCGGCAGCGGAGGTGGTGCCTTCCGTCACGGGATGGGCTCCTTCTTACTTCTTGGACGGGGACTTGGGGCGCTGCGGGCCGCCCTTGCGCTGCCCGGACTGGGCCTTGCTGCGGCCTGCGGCACCGGGCTTGGCGGACGCCTGCTGGGCGGCGCCGGTGGCACCCGTGGCACCGGAGGGCTTGGCGTCCTCCGGCTCGTCGGACTTGGTCAGCGAGGTGGGCTCGCCGGCCGCCTTGGGGGCCGTGGAATGGCGCTGGGACTTCGACTGCCGCTTGGGCTGCTGCCGCTTGGCGGCGGCCGTGCTCGTCGGCGTGCCGTCCTCGGCCTGGGCGGCGGCCTGCGCCTCGCTCTTGATCACGGTGCCGTCGGTCTGGGCGGCGAAGCCCACCTTGGTCAGACCGGTGATGAACTTGCGCTCGGCGTCGTTGCGGTCACGGCCCTTGGCGACGATGGCCTTGATGATGGCCCGCTCGCTGCGCCGACGCGTCTTGCCGTTGTGCGTGACGTGCTTGTACAGGCGCTCCAGGTAGGCGGCCTGGGCCTTGGAACCCGGCGTCGGGTTGTTGCGGATGACGTACATCTGCTGGCCCATGGTCCACAGGTTGGTGGTGAGCCAGTAGACGAGGACACCGACCGGGAAGTTGATGCCGAAGACGGCGAACATGACCGGGAAGACGTACATCAGCATCTTCTGCTGCTGCATGAACGGCGTCTTCACCGAGGTGTCGACGTTCTTCGTCATCAGTTGGCGCTGCGTGAAGAACTGCGAGGCCGACATCAGGACGATCATGATCGCGGTGACCACCCGGACGTCCAGCAGCGAGGCGCCGAGGGCCTCCACCTTCGCCGAGCCGTCGGTGAACTTCGCGGCCAGCGGAGCGCCGAAGATGTGCGCCTTGCGCGCGCTCTCGAGCAACTGCTCGTTGATGACGCCGATCTTGTCGCCCGTGGCGATGCCGTTGAGCACGTGGTACAGGGCGAAGAAGAACGGGGACTGCGCCAGGATGGGAAGGCACGAGGAGAGCGGGTTGGTGCCCGTCTCCTTGTAGAGCTTCATCATCTCTTCGGACTGGCGCGCCTTGTCGTTCTTGTAGCGCTCCTGGATCTTCTTCATCTCGGGCTGCAGCGTCTGCATGGCCCGGGTCGACTTGATCTGCTTCACGAAGAGCGGGATCAGGCAGATACGGATCAGGATCACCAGGGACACGATCGACAGGCCCCAGGCCCAGCCGGTGTCCGGGCCGAAGATGGCCCCGTACACCGAGTGGAACTGGACGATGACCCAGGAGACAGGTGTCGTGATGAAGCTGAAGAGGCTGGCAATCGTGTCCACTAATCATGCTCCTTGGGCATGGGACGGTGTCTCTGCGGCCGGGCTCGAAGGAGTATTCGCTCCGGTGGCCGTTTCGGCGGCGGAGGTCCCGCCCCTGCGTGCACGCCAGGCGTCACGCAACATTTCGTGCCACCGCGGGCGCTTGCGCGGCGGGACATGATCCACTCCACCCGGCGACCACGGATTGCACCGCAGGATGCGCCAGGCAGTGAGTGCCGTTCCCTTGATGGCACCGTGCCGGTCGATGGCCGTGTAGCCGTAGTGGGAGCACGACGGGTAGTACTTGCACACCGGCCCGAGCAGTGGACTGATCGTCCACTGGTAGAGCTTGATCAGAGCCAGCAGCGGGTACTTCATCGCGCGCCCCCTCCCAGTAGCCGTTGTAGGGCGGCATCCAGGTCTTGGGCCAGCAGTGCGTGGTCGGCGTCGCCCGCCCCGGGCAGCGCCCGTACGACTACCAGGCTACCGGGGGGGAAGAGGGTGACTCGGTCGCGCATGAGGTGACGCAGTCTGCGCTTCACCTTGTTGCGTACGACCGCGCCTCCCACGGCCTTGCTCACGACGAAACCCGCACGCGTCGGGGGAGCGCTCTCCCCAGGCGCGTGCGGGTCCGTGGCACCGCTTCGAAAATGGACGACGAGGGTCGGGCGTCCGGCCCGACGGCCCCGTCGTACTGCGGTCGCGAAGTCCTCGCGCCGCCTCAGCCGATGCTCGGTAGGCAGCACGACGTCATGACCTGATCAGGATCAGGCGGACAGGCTCGCGCGACCCTTGCCACGGCGGTTCGCGAGAATCGCGCGACCGGCACGGGTACGCATCCGCAGGCGGAAGCCGTGGGTCTTGGCGCGACGACGGTTGTTCGGCTGGAAGGTGCGCTTGCTCACTCGGGGGCTCCAGAAATCAATCGGTGGTGGCGGGGTGCCGTCCTGGCTGTCACCGTGCGCCCACGAGGTAGCTCGCGGTCAACGCCCGAGTGCACCGCTTCCCGATCACCTGACGCGATCTGTGCCCATCGGAGGCAGGCGGCAGCAGCCATCGACAACTCGACCTGGTTACGGTACGCGCGGCTACGCCATCCGGTCAAACCGGCGGTCACGGGGAGACACTGTCCACAGGCTGGGGACAACAACTTGAACCGTAGCGGCCGCCCTGACTACCTTGGCTGAACTCCGATTCGTTCCTTTGTCCCTGCCCCCACCCGATATGAATCCCGACCGTCCCACAACCACACGTTCGTGGGACCCACGAGAGAGCGTGCCCTGTGGCTGACGTGCCTGCCGATCTTGCCGCAGTGTGGCCACGAGTACTGGAACAGCTCCTCGGTGAGGGCCGGGGCCAGGGCGTCGAGGTGAAGGACGAGCGCTGGATCCGGCGCTGCCAGCCGCTCGCGCTGGTCGCCGACACCGCCCTGCTCGCCGTACCGAACGAATTCGCCAAGGGCGTCCTCGAAGGGCGCCTCGCGCCGATCGTCAGCGAGACGCTGAGCCGCGAGTGCGGGCGCCCGATCCGTATCGCGATCACCGTCGACGACTCCGTCGGCGAGCCCCCGCCCCCGTCGGCGCCCCCCGCACAGCAGTCGCGCTACGAGGAGCCCGAGCTCCCGTCGGGCCCGTCCGGCCCGTACGAAGGGCAGCAGGACGGCCGGTACGACACTAAGTACGACAAGCCGTATGAAAGCCAGTACGAGGGGTACGGCCGGCATCGCGCCGACCAGTTGCCCCCGACGCCCGGCGACCAGCTCCCCGGCTCGCGCCCGGACCCGCTGCCCACCGCGCGGCCGGCGTATCCGTCGGAGTACCAGCGTCCCGAGCCCGGCGGCTGGCCGCGGCCCCAGCAGGACGAGTACGGCTGGCAGCAGCAGCGGCTCGGTTTCCCGGAGCGCGACCCGTACGCGTCGCCTTCGTCGCAGGACTCCTACGGGCCCAACTCCCAGGGCCCGTACGGCACCTCGTCGCAGGACTCCTACGGTCCTCCGTCGCAGGACTACCGCCCGCAGTCGATGGAGCGGCCGCCCTACGACCCGTCGCCGTACGAGCAGAAGCGCGCGGAGTACGAGGCGTCGCGCTCCGACTACGACCAGCGCGACGGGGGCCGGCGTGACCTGTCGGATCCGTCGGCCGGTCCCGGGCATCCGCACCGCGGCGGCCCGGGCGGTCCCGGGTCGGCGGGCGGGCAGTCCTCGGCGAAGCCCGGCCCCGGTGAGCCGACCGCGCGGCTGAACCCGAAGTACCTCTTCGACACCTTCGTCATCGGCGCCTCCAACCGGTTCGCGCACGCGGCCGCCGTCGCCGTCGCCGAGGCGCCCGCGAAGGCCTACAACCCGCTGTTCATCTACGGGGAGTCGGGCCTCGGCAAGACGCACCTGCTGCACGCCATCGGGCACTACGCGCGCAGCCTCTACCCCGGCACGCGCGTGCGGTACGTGAGCTCCGAGGAGTTCACCAACGAGTTCATCAACTCGATCCGCGACGGCAAGGGCGACAGCTTCCGCAAGCGGTATCGCGAGATGGACATCCTGCTCGTCGACGACATCCAGTTCCTCGCGGACAAGGAGTCGACGCAGGAGGAGTTCTTCCACACCTTCAACACGCTGCACAACGCCAACAAGCAGATCGTGCTGTCCAGCGACCGGCCGCCGAAGCAGTTGGTCACGCTGGAGGACCGGCTGCGGAACCGTTTCGAGTGGGGTCTGATCACCGACGTCCAGCCGCCCGAGCTGGAGACGCGGATCGCGATCCTGCGCAAGAAGGCGGTGCAGGAGCAGCTCAACGCCCCGCCGGAGGTGCTGGAGTTCATCGCCTCGCGGATCTCGCGCAACATCCGTGAGCTGGAGGGCGCGCTGATCCGGGTGACGGCGTTCGCGTCGCTCAACCGGCAGCCGGTGGACCTGGGGCTGACGGAGATCGTCCTGAAGGACCTGATCCCCGGCGGCGACGACTCCACGCCGGAGATCACCTCGACGGCCATCATGAGCGCGACCGCCGACTACTTCGGCCTCACGATCGAGGACCTGTGCGGCAGCTCGCGCGGCCGCCAGCTCGTCACGGCGCGGCAGATCGCCATGTACCTGTGCCGCGAGCTGACGGACCTGTCGCTGCCGAAGATCGGCGCGCTGTTCGGCGGCCGCGACCACACGACGGTCATGCACGCGGACCGCAAGATCCGCAATCTGATGGCCGAGCGGCGCTCCATCTACAACCAGGTGACCGAGCTGACCAACCGCATCAAGAACGGCTGACGGCACCCCGGTACGCGTCGGAACGCGTCACACGAGCGCGTCGCGTACGTCGCTGAGGGCGCCCCTGGAGGACATCCGGGGGCGCCTTTTCGTCGTTCCGGGGCCCGGCACGGGGGTCGATGGCGGCCGCGACGGCGGCCTCGGAGGGGGTCCGCGGGCGTCGGCCGGCGTCGGCGGCGGCCTGCGACGGTCGTCCGCCGCTCACCCGGTGTTCGATTACCGGCCGGGTTACGGCCACTCTCCACAGATTCGGTGACTTTTTCCCGTCCACACCCTGGGGACTGGGAAGTTGTCCAGACTGTGTCCACAGGCAGCCTTGGGGAGAGACCATCAGACCAGGTCAACAGGCTGTGGATTAGTGGACAAACGTTATCCACAACCTGTGGACAAAGAATTGATCCACACCCTGTGCACGGAGTTGTCCACCGGCAACCCACAGGTTGAGGCCGGTTGTCCCCAGCGATCCCGGGCTTCTCCACATGTCTGTCCACTGTTCGGCAACCCGACGCGCCTCCTCACCGGGTCGAGTGAAAGGCGTCACACGAAGTTGCCGGGTTGGCCTGTGGGAAAGACGGGTAAAGCTGGGGACGACTCTGGGGACAAGTCGGCCCTCCCTGTGCATGGAGTGTGCAGAACTTTCTGTTCTCCACAGAAGGCCCCGGTTATCCACCGCCTCCACCCACAGGGTCGGTGGATAAAATATCGGCCCTGAGCTGCGAAAACGGGGTTATCCACGGTATCCACAGGCCCTACTACTACTAACAACTAGAGAGAGCTGAGAATCCGTTTCGAAGTGGGTCCTGTGCACAACTCGCTCCTCGGTGCCCGGCTGCCCCTCGTCACGACTTGACCCCGAGGGGCACCGACTGTCAGTGCGGTGCGTCAGACTGGTCCCCGTTGGTCGGTCCTTCCCCTCAGCGGAACCGATCACACCGAGACAGACGACGAAGGCCAGGCAGGGCGAGAAGCGCCGGCAACAGCAGGAGGCGGCAAGAGTGAAGATCCGGGTGGAACGCGACGTACTCGCGGAAGCCGTGGCCTGGGCGGCACGCAGCCTCCCGGCCCGTCCGCCGGCGCCGGTCCTCGCCGGCCTGCTGCTGAAGGCCGAGGACGGCCAACTGAGCCTGTCCAGCTTCGACTACGAGGTCTCCGCGCGGGTCTCCGTGGAGGCCGAGATCGACGAGGAGGGCACGGTCCTCGTCTCCGGCCGCCTGCTCGCCGACATCTGCCGCGCCCTGCCCAACCGCCCGGTGGAGATCTCCACGGACGGCGTCCGGGCCACCGTGGTCTGCGGCTCCTCCCGCTTCACCCTCCACACCCTGCCGGTGGAGGAGTACCCGTCGCTGCCGCAGATGCCGAACGCGACGGGCACCGTCCCCGGCGAGGTCTTCGCCTCCGCCGCCGCCCAGGTCGCCATCGCCGCCGGGCGCGACGACACGCTGCCCGTCCTCACCGGTGTGCGCATCGAGATCGAGGGCGACACGGTCACGCTGGCCTCCACCGACCGCTACCGCTTCGCGGTCCGCGAGTTCCTGTGGAAGCCGGAGAACCCGGAGGCCTCCGCGGTCGCCCTGGTGCCCGCCAAGACGCTCCTGGACACCGCCAAGGCCCTCACGAGCGGCGACAGCGTCATCCTGGCGCTGTCCGGCGGCTCGGGCTCCGGAGAGGGCCTGATCGGCTTCGAGGGCGCGGGCCGGCGTACGACCACGCGTCTCCTGGAGGGCGACCTCCCGAAGTACCGCACGCTGTTCCCGACCGAGTTCAACTCCGTCGCCGTGATCGAGACCGCCCCCTTCGTGGAGGCCGTCAAGCGCGTCGCCCTGGTCGCCGAGCGCAACACCCCGGTGCGGCTCAGCTTCGAGCAGGGCGTGCTCATCCTGGAGGCTGGCTCCAGCGACGACGCACAGGCTGTGGAGCGCGTCGACGCCCAGCTCGACGGCGACGACATCTCGATCGCCTTCAACCCGACCTTCCTGCTGGACGGCCTGAGCGCCATCGACTCCCCGGTCGCCCAGTTGTCCTTCACGACGTCCACGAAGCCCGCGCTGCTCAGCGGCAAGCCGGCGCTGGACGCGGAGGCGGACGAGGCCTACAAGTACCTGATCATGCCGGTGCGCCTCAGCGGCTGACCGGCTGGGGGTGTGGGGGTCGTCCCCCACAAGATCGCAGTATGCCGGTGCGCCTGAGCGGCTGACCGGCTGCCGGAGGCACTGCTTGACGGGTCGTCCAACGTCGTCCACAGGCCGTGGAGAAAGTCCGCCCGGCCTGTGGACTCTGTGGACGAAGCCGCAGGTGGACGCGCGGATGGGCCGTACGTTTGAGCGCGTGGGCCCACAGGTGTGCGTGACGGTCCGGGGCTAGGCTCGGACAGGGGTACGAAGGTGCCCCACACGCCACACAGCGACCTAAGGAACAACTGATGGAGCTCGGTCTCGTCGGCCTCGGCAAGATGGGCGGCAACATGCGCGAGCGGATCCGCCGCGCCGGCCACACCGTCGTCGGATACGACCGCAACCCGGACCTCGCCGACGTCCACAGCCTCGAAGAGCTGGTGGGCAAGCTCCCCGGCCCGCGCGTGATCTGGGTGATGGTCCCGGCCGGCGCCGCCACGCAGTCGACCGTCGACGAGCTCGCCGAACTGCTGGAGCCGGGCGACGTCGTCGTGGACGGCGGCAACTCCCGCTGGACGGACGACGAGAAGCACGCCGAGGAACTGGCCGCCAAGGGCATCGGCTTCGTCGACGCGGGCGTCTCGGGCGGCGTCTGGGGCCTGCAGAACGGCTACGCCCTGATGGTCGGCGGCGACGCCGAGAACATAGCCAGGGTCCAGCCCGTCTTCGACGCCCTCAAGCCCGAGGGCGACTTCGGCTTCGTCCACGCCGGCAAGGTCGGCGCGGGCCACTTCTCGAAGATGGTCCACAACGGCATCGAGTACGCCATGATGCAGGCTTACGCCGAGGGCTGGGAGCTGCTGGAGAAGGTCGACTCCGTCACGGACGTGCGCGAGGTCTTCCGCTCCTGGCAGGAGGGCACGGTCATCCGTTCCTGGCTGCTCGACCTGGCCGTCAACGCCCTGGACGAGGACGAGCACCTCGACCGGCTGCGCGGCTTCGCACAGGACTCCGGCGAGGGCCGCTGGACCGTGGAGGCGGCGATCGACAACGCCGTGCCGCTGCCCGCGATCACGGCCTCGCTGTTCGCGCGGTTCGCCTCCCGGCAGGACGACTCGCCGCAGATGAAGATGATCGCGGCGCTGCGCAACCAGTTCGGCGGCCACGCGGTCGAGACGAAGTGATCCACCGGGTCGCCCCGCGATCCACAACCCTGGGGGAGGTCGGCGAACGACCATGCACGTGACGCATCTGTCGCTGGCCGACTTCCGCTCGTACGCCCGGGTCGACGTCCCGCTCGACCCGGGCGTCACCGCCTTCGTGGGCCCCAACGGGCAAGGCAAGACGAACCTCGTGGAGGCCGTCGGCTACCTCGCCACCCTCGGCAGCCACCGGGTCTCCTCGGACGCCCCCCTGGTCCGCATGGGCGCCGACCGCGCGATCATCCGGGCCCAGATCAGGCAGGGCGAGCGGCAGCAACTGGTCGAGCTGGAGCTGAACCCCGGCCGCGCCAACCGCGCCCGCATCAACAGGTCCTCGCAGGTCAGACCCCGTGACGTGCTGGGCATCGTACGGACTGTGCTGTTCGCGCCCGAGGATCTCGCGCTGATCAAGGGCGACCCCGGTGAGCGGCGGCGCTTCCTGGACGAGCTGATCACCGCGCGCTCCCCGCGCATGGCGGGCGTGCGCTCCGACTACGAGCGGGTGCTGAAGCAGCGCAACACGCTCCTGAAGACGGCCGCGCTCGCGCGCCGGCACGGCGGCCGCTCCATGGACCTCTCGACGCTCGACGTGTGGGACCAGCACCTCGCGCGCGTGGGCGCCGAACTGCTCGCCCAGCGGCTCGACCTGGTGGCCGCGATCCAGCCGCTGGCAGACAAGGCGTACGAGCAACTGGCCCCGGGCGGCGGTCCGGTCGCCCTGGAGTACAAGCCGTCCGCCCCCGGCGAGGCACGCGCGCGTGAGGAGCTCTACGGGCAGCTCATGGCCGCGCTCGCGGACGTCCGCAAGCAGGAGATCGAGCGGGGCGTCACCCTCGTAGGGCCCCACCGGGACGATGTGATTTTCAAACTCGGCTCGTTGCCTGCCAAGGGGTACGCCTCCCACGGCGAGTCCTGGTCCTACGCGCTCGCCCTGCGGCTGGCCTCCTACGACCTGCTGCGCGCCGAGGGCAACGAGCCGGTGCTGGTCCTGGACGACGTCTTCGCCGAGCTGGACGCGCGGCGACGGGAGCGGCTGGCCGAGCTGGTCGCGCCCGGCGAGCAGGTGCTGGTCACGGCCGCCGTCGACGACGACGTACCGCAGGTGCTCGCCGGGACGCGGTACGCCGTGGCCGAGGGGACGGTGGAGCGGGTATGACCGCCGACGAGTCCGTACCGAAGGTCCCGCAGATCCCGGACGCCCCGAGGGCTGCCAAGAAGGCGCCCGAGCCGTCCGGTGTCGACCTCGCGCGCGTGGCGCTCAAGGCGGCGCGGGAGCAGGCACGCGCGCGTGGGGACGCGGCGCAGCAGAAGAAGCAGGCGCGGCGCGGGGGCGGCCTGCGCTCCGGCGCGCGCGCGGACGGCCGCGACCCGATGGCGCTGGGTGCTGCGATCAACCGGCTGCTCACCGAGCGCGGCTGGGAGGCGCCGGCCGCGGTGGGCGGTGTGATGGGCCGGTGGCCGCAGATGGTCGGCGAGGACGTGGCCAAGCACTGCGTGCCGGAGCGGTACGACGAGGAGGAGCGGGTGCTCGTCGTGCGCTGCGACTCCACGGCCTGGGCGACGAACCTGCGGCTGCTCGCCCCGACGCTCGTCGCGCGCCTCAACGAGGATCTGGGCCACGGCACGGTGCGGCTGATCAAGGTGCTCGGCCCCGGTGGTCCCGTGCGCCGCTACGGGCCCCTCAGGGCCCCCGGGAGCACCGGTCCCGGCGACACCTACGGGTGACGTGTGTCACGTGCGCGAAGGCCGGGACGGTCCTGTGGGGATCGCCCGGCCTTCGTCGTGTTCCGGCCGCGTACGGGGGCGTATGGCGTGGTGACTCCCAAGTAGCCAAGGGTTGACACCCGGAAGCGCTGAGTGCCTCCGTGAGCCTCTTGGAGCCCCCTTCCACATATCGGGACCCGGAAGAGACCGGTTGAGGGCGGCACATGCGGACTCAGGTACCGGCAAACCCCCATCACTGTCAGTGCTACCGGTAGACTGGAAGCCAATCCCGCCCCGCACGTGGGGACCGCCCGGGAAAAGCTGAGCAACGCTGATCAAGGCTTACCAACGCAACATGCCGCAGCCGCTCCGGCAACCCGCCGACGAGCCTGGCTAGTGCTGTGCCAGAAAGGGCGCTTCGTGGCCGATTCCGGCAACCCCAACGAGAACATCCCGTCCACCGACGCCGGCGCGAACAGCGTGGCGAGCACCTCGAGCCACGAGGTGACCGCTTCGTACGACGCCAGCGCCATCACCGTCCTCGAGGGTCTGGACGCGGTCCGCAAGCGACCCGGTATGTACATCGGCTCGACCGGTGAGCGCGGTCTGCACCACCTGGTGTACGAGGTCGTCGACAACTCGGTCGACGAGGCGCTGGCCGGCCACGCGGACACCATCGACGTGACGATCCTGGCCGACGGCGGGGTGCGCGTCACCGACAACGGCCGCGGCATCCCGGTCGGCATCGTCGCCTCCGAGGGCAAGCCGGCCCTCGAGGTCGTGCTCACCGTCCTGCACGCGGGCGGCAAGTTCGGCGGCGGCGGCTACGCGGTCTCCGGTGGTCTGCACGGCGTCGGCGTGTCGGTCGTGAACGCCCTGTCGAGCAAGGTCGCCGTCGAGGTGAAGACGGACGGCCACCGCTGGACGCAGGACTACAAGATGGGCGTGCCCACGGCCCCCCTGGTCCAGCACGAGGCGACGGACGAGACGGGCACCTCGGTCACCTTCTGGGCCGACGCCGACATCTTCGAGACCACGGAGTACTCCTTCGAGACGCTCTCGCGGCGCTTCCAGGAGATGGCGTTCCTCAACAAGGGTTTGACGATCAAACTCACGGACGAGCGCGAGTCGGCGAAGGCCACGGCCGGGGCGGACGAGGCGGGTGCGGACGAGAAGGACGAGGTCAAGACCGTCACGTACCACTACGAGGGCGGCATCGTCGACTTCGTGAAGTACCTCAACTCCCGCAAGGGGGAGGCGGTGCACCCCACGATCATCGACCTGGAGGCGGAGGACAAGGACAAGAGCCTGTCCCTCGAGGTCGCCATGCAGTGGAACAGCGGTTACAGCGAGGGTGTGTACTCCTTCGCCAACATCATCCACACGCATGAGGGCGGTACGCACGAAGAGGGCTTCCGCGCGGCGCTGACGAACCTGGTCAACAAGTACGCGCGCGACAAGAAGCACCTGCGCGAGAAGGACGACAACCTCACGGGTGACGACATCCGCGAGGGTCTGACGGCGATCATCTCGGTGAAGCTCAGCGAGCCGCAGTTCGAGGGCCAGACGAAGACCAAGCTGGGCAACACGGAGGCGAAGACCTTCGTCCAGAAGGCCGTCTACGAGCACTTGAACGACTGGCTGGACCGCAACCCGGTCGAGGCGGCGGACATCGTCCGCAAGGGCATCCAGGCGGCCACCGCGCGCGTGGCGGCCCGCAAGGCCCGCGACCTGACGCGCCGTAAGGGTCTGCTGGAGTCGGCGTCCCTGCCGGGCAAGCTGTCCGACTGCCAGTCGAACGACCCGATCAAGTGCGAGATCTTCATCGTCGAGGGTGACTCCGCCGGCGGTTCGGCCAAGTCCGGCCGCAACCCGCAGTACCAGGCGATCCTTCCGATCCGGGGCAAGATCCTCAACGTCGAGAAGGCGCGGATCGACAAGATCCTGCAGAACCAGGAGATCCAGGCGCTGATCTCCGCCTTCGGCACCGGTGTGCACGAGGACTTCGACATCTCCAAGCTCCGCTATCACAAGATCATCCTGATGGCGGACGCCGACGTCGACGGCCAGCACATCAACACCCTGCTGCTGACCTTCCTGTTCCGCTTCATGCGGCCGCTGGTCGAGGCCGGGCACGTGTTCCTGTCCCGCCCGCCGCTCTACAAGATCAAGTGGGGCCGCGAGGACATCGAGTACGCGTACTCGGACCGTGAGCGCGACGCCCTGATCGAGATGGGCCGCCAGCGCGGCAAGCGCATCCGCGAGGACTCGATCCAGCGCTTCAAGGGCCTCGGCGAGATGAACGCCGAGGAGCTGCGCATCACGACCATGGACCAGGAGCACCGCGTCCTCGGCCAGGTCACGCTGGACGACGCCGCGCAGGCGGACGACCTTTTCTCGGTCCTCATGGGCGAGGACGTCGAGGCGCGCCGCGCCTTCATCCAGCGCAACGCCAAGGACGTCCGGTTCCTCGACATCTGAGTCGGTCTGAGCTGACCGCACCAGGAAGGATTCCCACCAGCCATGACCGACGAGAACACTCCCGTCACCCCTGAAGAGGGCGGCGACATCGTGATGCGCATCGAGCCCGTCGGGCTCGAGACGGAGATGCAGCGCTCGTATCTCGACTACGCGATGTCCGTCATCGTCTCCCGCGCGCTGCCGGACGTGCGGGACGGCCTCAAGCCCGTCCACCGCCGCGTCCTGTACGCCATGTACGACGGCGGCTACCGGCCCGAGAAGGGCTTCTACAAGTGCGCCCGCGTCGTCGGCGACGTCATGGGCAACTATCACCCGCACGGCGACTCCTCGATCTACGACGCGCTGGTGCGCCTCGCGCAGCCGTGGTCGATGCGGATGCCGCTGGTGGACTCCAACGGCAACTTCGGCTCTCCCGGCAACGACCCGGCGGCCGCCATGCGGTACACCGAGTGCAAGATGATGCCGCTGTCGATGGAGATGGTCCGCGACATCGACGAGGAGACCGTCGACTTCACGGACAACTACGACGGCCGCTCTCAGGAGCCGACCGTCCTGCCGGCCCGCTTCCCGAACCTGCTGATCAACGGCTCGGCCGGCATCGCGGTCGGCATGGCGACCAACATCCCCTCGCACAACCTGCGCGAGGTCGCGTCCGGCGCCCAGTGGTACCTGGAGAACCCGGAGGCCTCGCACGAGGAGCTGCTCGACGCCCTCATCGAGCGCATCAAGGGCCCGGACTTCCCGACCGGTGCGCTCGTGGTGGGCCGCAAGGGCATCGAGGAGGCGTACCGCACGGGCCGTGGCTCGATCACCATGCGGGCGGTCGTCGCGGTCGAGGAGATCCAGAACCGCCAGTGCCTGGTGGTCACGGAGCTGCCCTACCAGGTCAACCCCGACAACCTCGCGCAGAAGATCGCCGACCTGGTGAAGGACGGCAAGGTCGGCGGCATCGCGGACGTCCGTGACGAGACGTCGTCGCGCACCGGCCAGCGCCTGGTGATCGTCCTGAAGCGGGACGCGGTCGCCAAGGTCGTCCTGAACAACCTGTACAAGCACACGGACCTGCAGTCGAACTTCGGCGCCAACATGCTGGCCCTGGTCGACGGCGTACCGCGCACGCTCTCGCTCGACGCGTTCATCCGGCACTGGGTGACGCACCAGATCGAGGTCATCGTCCGCCGTACGAAGTTCCGGCTGCGCAAGGCCGAGGAGCGGGCGCACATCCTGCGCGGCCTGCTGAAGGCCCTGGACGCCATCGACGAGGTCATCGCGCTGATCCGGCGCAGCGACACCGTCGAGATCGCGCGCGGGGGCCTGATGAGCCTCCTGGAGATCGACGAGATCCAGGCCAACGCCATCCTCGAGATGCAGTTGCGCCGGCTCGCCGCCCTGGAGCGCCAGAAGATCATCCAGGAGCACGACGAACTCCAGGCGAAGATCACCGAGTACAACGCGATCCTGGCGTCCCCGGTCCGCCAGCGCGGCATCGTCAGCGAGGAACTGGCCGCGATCGTCGAGAAGTACGGCGACGACCGCAAGACGATGCTGGTGCCCTACGACGGTGACATGTCCATCGAGGACCTGATCGCCGAAGAGGACATCGTCGTCACCATCTCGCGCGGCGGCTACGTCAAGCGCACGAAGACGGACGACTACCGCTCCCAGAAGCGGGGCGGCAAGGGCGTGCGCGGCGCGAAGCTCAAGGAAGACGACATCGTCGACCACTTCTTCGTCTCCACCACGCACCACTGGCTGCTGTTCTTCACCAACAAGGGCCGCGTCTACCGCGCGAAGGCCTACGAGCTGCCCGACGCCGGGCGTGACGCGCGTGGACAGCACGTCGCGAACCTGCTGGCCTTCCAGCCGGACGAGGCGATCGCCGAGATCCTCGCGATCCGCGACTACGAGGCGGCGCCGTACCTGGTGTTGGCCACCAAGGGCGGCTTGGTCAAGAAGACGCCGCTGAAGGATTACGATTCACCGCGTTCCGGCGGTGTGATCGCGATCAACCTCCGTGAGACGGAGGACGGTTCCGACGACGAACTGATCGGAGCCGAACTCGTCTCGGCGGACGATGATCTGCTTCTGATCAGCAAGAAGGCACAGTCGATCAGGTTCACCGCCACGGACGAAACGCTGCGGCCCATGGGCCGTGCCACGTCGGGTGTCAAGGGCATGAGCTTCCGTGAGGGAGACCAACTGCTCTCGATGAATGTTGTTCGACCCGGTACGTTCGTGTTCACTGCCACAGACGGCGGGTACGCGAAGCGGACCGCCGTCGACGAGTACCGCGTCCAGGGTCGCGGCGGCCTCGGTATCAAGGCCGCCAAGATCGTCGAGGACCGCGGTTCTCTCGTCGGCGCGCTGGTGGTCGAGGAGACCGACGAGATCCTCGCCATCACGCTGTCCGGCGGTGTGATTCGTACGCGAGTCAACGAGGTCAGGGAGACGGGCCGTGACACCATGGGCGTCCAACTGATCAACCTGGGCAAGCGCGATGCCGTCGTCGGCATCGCACGTAACGCCGAGGCGGGGCGCGAGGCGGAGGAGGTCGACGGCGTGGATGCCGTGGACGAGACCGCCGAGGGCGCCGCGACCACCGGCACGGACGAGGGTGAGTCGCCCTCCTCCGAGTAGCACGAGGAGAGAGTCATCGTGAGCGGAGCCACGGGCGCCGGTACGTCTGCCGGTACGGACAAGAACGGCGGAGGCCGTGGCTCCGCCGCCCCGGCGGGGGATGCGCGTACGACCGACGCGCGCGACGCCGGGGGCGGTGACGGGCGTCCGGCGGACACCCACACGACCCAGTTGAAGGCCATCAAGGCGCCCGTGGCGGAGCCGCCCTCGCCGTCGCCTTCGTCCTCGCCCGAGACGCAAGGACCGAAGGGGTCGAAGGGATCCAAGGGGGGAACCGTGACGGACACCCGGGGCGCGCAGGCCAAGCAGCAGCCTGCCGAAGGCTCGCCGCTGCCCGGTGAACGCCAGCCGCAGCAGCCCGCCGGCCCCTACCACCCGCCGCAGGCCTACTCGACGCAGGCACCGGCCGGTGTCGCCGCCGGCGCCGGTGCCGGCGCTGACCCGGCTGCCGTACGGCGGCCGCGGACCGGTGCCCGCACCACGCCCCGCGTGCGCAAGGCGCGCCTGCGTGTGGCGAAGGCCGACCCGTGGTCGGTGATGAAGGTCAGCTTCCTGCTCTCCATCGCGCTGGGCATCTGCACGATCGTCGCGGCCGCCGTGCTGTGGATGGTCATGGACGCGATGGGCGTCTTCTCGACGGTCGGCGGCACGATCTCGGAGGCGACCGGCTCGAACGAGTCGAACGGCTTCGACCTCCAGGCCTTCCTGTCGCTCCCCCACGTCCTGATGTTCACGTCGATCATCGCGGTCATCGACGTCGTCCTCGCGACGGCCCTCGCGACGCTCGGCGCGTTCATCTACAACCTCTCCGCCGGCTTCGTCGGCGGCGTCGAGCTGACGCTCGCCGAAGACGAGTGACCTTTGTCGTCGTAGCGGCTTCAAACCTCCCCTGAGGGCCCCGCCCCTATCGATTTTGGGACTGCCCACGTCGTGCGCTAATCTTCAGGAGTCAGCGCGCGGGACACACTCCCGTAAAGCGCGGCGGGGCTATAGCTCAGTTGGTTAGAGCGCATCCCTGATAAGGATGAGGCCACAGGTTCAAATCCTGTTAGCCCCACCAGCACTGAGACCCCCAACCGATCTGGTTGGGGGTCTTTGGCGTCTACGGCATCCATGACATCCACGGGTGACATCTACGGGTGCATCAACGGGCCGTGCCCGCCTGATGAGGGGCGGGGCACGGCGAAGGCCCGGTGGCTCCTGGGGAGCTGCCGGGCCTGGTTCGTGCGGGCTGTACGCAAGTTCGCCGTCACGTCGGGGGTGGGGAGCGCTCAGCGCTGGAGGGGGACGGCCGGCTCGGCCTGTTCGGCAGGGTTCGCGGGGTCGCAGGTGGCCGTGGTGTGCTCGGCCGATTCGGTGTCCGGGAGGCCGCGGTGGCGGCAACTGGGGGACTTGCCGTGTGCCTCGGCGTGGATGCGTTGCTTCATGGTGGGGGGCAGGGAGCGGTCCTGGGCCCAGAGCCAGGCCGATGAGGTCGGCGGCCATGCCGTCGTGTGCGCGGTGGCGCCGGTCTCGCTGCTGCGCGTCGGCTCGGTGCGGGCCACCGCCGTCGTGGCGGTCGTCGTGATGAGTCCGAGCGCCGTGCACAGCGCGAGGAAGGCGGTGACGATGGCGGTCCACAGCTTCATGATCCGGTTGTCGGTCATGGCCCCTCACTTTCAGGTTGGGCGATTTGCGTACTTTCCTCATGATGTGTATGGAGGTCGCGAAGTGGTGGACCGACGCTCGCGGCGTGGCGTTGTTCTGATGAACACCACTCGTATGGGTGCAGGAGGGTTCTGGAGGGGAGGAAAATGGAGGAAAAGGGGTGAGTACGGGCGAACCTCACCCTCCGTCGAGGTGTGATCACCCTCCGATCGGAGTGGTGTGAGCTGCCTCTACTGCGCTGCCGAGGGCGGGAGTTGAGGGCGGACGCAGGTCACCGATCGGTATCGGTCGGTGTGTATAGTCGGGCGCCAGAGGTCCCCTACGTCAAGGAAAGACGAGGTCGCGCGGTGAAGAAGCTTCTCCTGGTCGCACTGGCCGCCATCGGCGGGCTCCTCGTGTACCGCCAGATCCAGGCGGATCGCGCCGAGCAGGACCTGTGGACGGAGGCTACCGACTCCGTGCCCACGGGTTCTTGAGCCGTATCGAAGACTGAGCAAACCCCGGCCGCCGCTTGCGGTCGGGGTTTTGTGTTGCGTGATCCCCGGACTGCGTCTAGAAGCGGCCTTTTCGGACGCTCGTGGCGGATGCGCGGGTGACACGCGCGCGTGCGGGGCAGGATGGCCCACGTTCGGTCGAAGGCGAGGGGGCGGGGTTGATGGCCCGGCGGGCGGGGCGGGTGATGCGTACGGGGTGTACGGGGCGTGGGGTGGCTGTGTGGCAGGCCGTCGTGCGGATCGTGGCTGTGGGGGCGGTGCTCTGTGCGTCGTCGGTGGCGCTGCCCGGGACGGTCGCCCTCGCCGCGCCGGGTGTCCCGTCGTACGCCTTCGCCGACGACGTCCGTAGCGCTCCGGCGGCGACGGGCACCTCCGACGCCGTACGCCTGGAGCCCGGCGCGACCTACCGGAGTGCCCTCCAGGGGGCGAAGGCCTACTTTCGGCTCGAGCTCGACGGTGTGTCGAACGTGTACGTCTCCGTGACGGCCGTCCCGCGCGCGGGGGCCACGCTCGCCGTCGGCGACGGGATCAGCGTCTCCGTGCAGGACTCCGACGGCGCCCGGTGCTCCAATGACTCGGCGGGCGTGGGCGCGTCCACGAGCCCGCAGCCGATCACGGCGTGGGGTGCGCGTGAGTTCGCGCCGGGCAAGGGGCTGTGCCAGGACGCCGGTACGTATTACGTCGTCGTCGAGCGGACCGGTACCAGTGGGGAGGACTGGGGGCTGGAGCTCGCGCCTGTTTCCGAGTCGCCGCTGAAGAAGGCGGTCGCCACGGGTGTGCCCGAGGCGTGGGACTCGGCGACGCCCGTGCCGCCGGTCGCCGAGCCGGTCGCGGTGCGGGGCGGGGCCGGCTTCGCCAAGGCGACCGGTGTGGAGGAGGGGGTGTGGAGCGACGCGATCGTTCCCGGGCAGACCCTCTTCTACAAGGTGCCCGTTGACTGGGGGCGGCAGGTGTCCGCCGCCGTCGATCTGGCCGGCGCGGACACGGACTCCGGGTCTCCTGGGTCTTCCGGGGTCTCCGGGTCTTCCGAGTATGTGGTCGACGCCCTGGACCTGGCGCTCTACAACCCCGTGCGAGCCGAGGTGAAGGACGCGAGTGTCGGTTACGGCGGCACCCAGAAGTCGGCCTCGCTGCCACCTGTCCCGCCGGTCCGGTACGTCAATCGGTACGCGCCCACCGATCCGATGAACTCGCTGCGGTTCGCCGGCTCGTACTACCTCGTCGTGCACCTCGCCGCGCAGGTGGCCGAACGTTTCGGCGAGGGCCCCTACGGGCTCACCCTGCGTGTCCGGCTCGGCGGCAGCGCGCAGGCCGGGCCGGGGTACGCGGAGCAGTCGGCGCCGCGCGGGTTCTTCGACGTCGGCGCCCGGGACCAGGGGTTCTCGGAGGATGCCGACGCGTCGGGGGGTGGCGCGGCGGGCGGTGACTCCGCGATGACGGCGGTCGCCGTGGGCGGCATCGGCACCGGGAGTGCGCTGCTGACGGTGCTCGGCGTGTGGACGCTGACCGCCCGGCGCAGGGCCGCCGTTCAGATACGCGCCAACGCCCAGAACCCCACGGCGTAGCAGACCAGCGCGAGGAACAGCAGCGGCACCGCGACCTTCGCCGGCGGCCCGGGACGCACCCGGCGAGCGGCACGATGCCCACGCCGACCGGCCTGCTGCTGTGCGACGGCCTGTGCTGCACCTGCCTGCGGGTTCTGGGCGGTGTACGAGGCGGTGAGGTCGTACGGGGGCTGTGGGGGCTGTGTGGGCGTGGGGGTGGGGGTGGGTGTGGGTGTGGGAGAGGAGAAGGGCGTGGCCGTCGGTCGGGGAGGCTGCAGGTGGAAGGTTCCGGTGTCCGACATGGAGGAGTCGGAGACCGAGACCGGGCCCGAACCGGAGCCGGAACCAGACTTCGAGTTGATCGAGTTGATCGAGTTGGCGTTGGTGTGGGGCGGGGTGATGGGCGGTGTGGGAAATCCTTCTGCCCGGGAAGGCAGATCGCCGGTGCCCGGAGGGGCCGGATCGGGGGGCGTTTGCGGACGGGCGGGCAGAGAGCCGGTGCGTCGGCTTGGTGCGGGTGGGCCGTCGGGGCCGAACCCCTTGGGCAGTGGGCCGAGTTGGTCGAAGATCTCGATCGACTCGTCGTTGTCCGGGCCGGGCTCGGGCAGGAGTTCGGCGGCTGCCGCGAGCGCCTTGCGCGCCCCTGTGGCCGTACGGAAGCGTGCCTGTGGATCCGGCTGGAGCAAGGTGGCGACGACCTGCCAGAGCGGATCCGGAACGCTCTTCGGAGCGCCCGGAGTCCCGTGTTCCGCGAAGTACTGGACGAGCGCCTTGGCGTCCGGCTTGGCGCCCTCCAGCAGGAACAGCGCGACCAGGCCGACGGCGAACAGGTCGGCCGGGAAGTCCGGGTCGGCGCCCATCATCTGCTCGGGCGCGAGGTAACCGGGCGTCCCCACCACGAGGTTGGTCTCGGTCAGGCGGGGCTCGCCGAGCCGCATCGCGATGCCGAAGTCGGAGAGCCGGAGGCGCGGCCGGGCCGTTCCGGTGGCCTCCAGCAGGATGTTGGCGGGTTTGATGTCGCGGTGCACGACGCCTTCCGCGTGGACCGCGGTGAGCCCGGAGAGCAACTGGTCGAGCAGGGTGCAGACGAACGCCGGGGGCAGCGGACCGTAGTCGCCGACGAGGTGGACCAGCGAACCGCCGCCGACCAGGTCCATGGTGAACAGGACCTTGTCGTCGTCGGCGGCCCAACTGGCGGGCGCGAGCACATGCGGGTGGTCGATCCGCAGCGCCTGCTCGCGGACGAAGCGCAGCAGCGCGTGCGCGTCGCTCTGCTGGAGCACCTTGGCGGCCACGTAGCGGCGACGGCGATGGTCCCAGGCGCGCCACACCGCGCCGACCCCTCCGCGGCCGATCGGGTCGGCCAGTTCGTACCGTCCGGCGAAGACCTCACCCATGGCAGTGCGTCGCTCCTCCCCCTGTCCCGCTGGTCCCCCTGGTCCTTAGCCCCCCCCGGGCCCCCTGATCCTGGTCCCCCTGGTCCTTAGCCCCCCCCGGGCCCCCTGATCCTGGTCCCCCTGGTCTCTCTGCCCCCCTGGTCCCCCCTGATGCTGCCGACTGCCCGGTTGCCGAACCCCCTTCGGCGACCGGGCCGACGGCTCAGCCCTGGTGGGACTGGTAGTGCGTGACCGCGTCAGAGGTACGGCCGGCGCCGTACACCCGGAGGAACTCTGCCAGTTCCGGGTGGGTCGGGGCGAGGGTCTCCGCGGCGTCGATGATGTCGCCGGCGGCGGCCACCGAACGCAGCAGGGACTGGATCTCGCGGACGACCCGCTTGACCGTGGGCGCCCCCGAACTGCTCGTGGTCTGAGTGGTGTTGCTGAGCACCGAGCCCCCCTGAGACTGTTTGATCTCGTCCATGCGCTCGGTCGCCTCGGCGGCGCTGACGCTGCCGTCCGCGACCTGCGCGGCCAACTCCTGAAGCAACTGCACCCGCTGCACCACAGCCGGGTTGCCGATCTTCGCCCGCTGACCACTCATCAACTGCGACAGCATCGGCGCCGACAGTCCCAACACCCCCGCGAGACGAGCCTGGTTGAGACCAAGATCGTCGATGAGCTTACGGAAGAGCGCCCCCAGCGGCTCCCCGTACCAGTTCCGCTGCAGTTCCCGCGCTCTCGCGGTCGCTTCCTGCTGTGCGGCGTCCATTGCGTCTCCCCATCGCTTCCCCAGAAACCGCGGTTCGCGGTAGCGAACCACGTCCGAGCATCTTACGGAGAGTGGTCATCCGCGGGGACCCCCAATCTTTTTGCGAGATACCCCGGGTGACCCGGTACTCTGGTCTGCGGCGCCCGCCGGTGCGAGCTTTCTCCGGCCGGACGTCTCTTGCGGGGCCTTAGCTCAGTTGGTAGAGCGCTGTCTTTGCATGGCAGATGTCAGGGGTTCGACTCCCCTAGGCTCCACACAGGGAAAGCCCTCCTGACCTGCGGAAACGTGGGTCAGGGGGGCTTTTCTGCTGCTGCTGGTGGGCACGGAGTGGGCACATCGCGTCGATCACCGTCGTTCCATGGCCTCCATCGAATCCAAGGAGCGAAGGGGCGGGAACTCCACGTTCGTCGTCCGCTGGTGCGCCGCCGGAGTCCGGAACGGAAAGCGGGAGTCGGAGGTGTTCGACGACCTCCCGTCCGCCGAGCGGTTCCGCGATCTCGTGAAGGCGCAAGGTGAGCAGTGGCCGCCAGGGTGGACGCGCGGGCAAGGATTCGTTGAGGACCGTCGTCGCAAGGACACGATGTTCGAACCCTTCGCCCTCGCCTACGTGGACCACCTCACCGGCATACAGGGCGACACCCGGAGTAAGTACAAAAAGGATGTACGGGAGAACATGGCTCCCTGGTTCGGTCCGTATTCCGTGGAGGACGGCGAGGGCAGCATCGTCCGGGGCATGGTCCAGGACTGGGTCAACGACCTCGAAGCCGGTCGTCTCGCTCCGCTCGACCCGTGCGACCGGAAGCCCCGGACTGCGTACGCGCCGAAGACTGTGCATAACAAGCACGGTCTGCTCAGCGCCATCATGCAGTCCGCCGTTGATGCAGAAACGTCACTGCGAGCTACCAACCCATGCGCTAAGACGCGCCTTCCCCGGCTCGACTCAACCGAGGACGAGGAAGAGATGGTTTTTCTCGAACGGGAGGAGTGGGCCTGGATCTACGAATGCCTCCGCGATGACGCCAAGGATCTTGCCGAGACATTCGCGGAGATCGGCTTCCGGTGGGGTGAGGCGACCGCGCTTCAGCCCCGGGATCTCCGGCGTCGGAATGGCCGGCCCGCCATCCGCGTCCAAAGAGCCTGGAACAAGGACGAGGACGGTAAGTCCGTACTCGGTCCCCCGAAGACCCGGAAGTCCCGCCGGACCGTCGTCATCACCCACAAGCTGGACCAGATGCTGCGGCGGCGGGCCAAGGGACTGGCTCGCGATGCCCTGATCTTTACAGGACCCGAAGGGCGCAAGTGGGACCCCGGAACCTTCCGCCGTCTGCGCTGGGTGCCCGCGATCGAGCTGGCCGCAGAAAAGTACGACCTCCTCAAGCGACCGCGCATCCATGACCTCCGCCACTCTCATGCGTCGTGGCTGATTGCGGCGAAGGTGCCCCTGCCGGCCATCCAGAGGCGGCAGGGGCACGAGTCCATCACCACCACCGTGGACCGCTACGGCCACCTCCTGGACGCGCTGGACGACGAAGTCATGGCCGCCGTCGAATGGGCGATGGACCCGACCGCCCCGCTCCCCGGCTTCTTGGAGCGCTCTGGGCTCGCCTCCGCGACAGGCGACCTCCCTCACGTCCCCCGCCAGCGATCCGGCCTGGCTCAGGAGACCTGGAAGGTTCACTACGCGGGCCTCCGAGTTCCGGACCGAGTACCGGTTTGACGGCATCACCGAGGTTCATGCCCGCGGGATCAACAAGGCCGCTGTGAACAGGGCCTTCAGGGAGGCCAGCATGGAGGCGCTCAAGGTCTGTTCGAAGAACCCGTATCCGGGATCCGTGGGCTCTAGTTGTATTGCCCTGTGAGGTTGGTTTCGGGCGCAACGAGTCGATGGTGAGCAGGCCCCGTACAGTGAGGTCAATGCCCGCAGCACGAGCACCGTCCGGCGGATCCCTGTGAATTGCCAGAGGGCTTCCCGGGTCTTTGCGGCGGGCCAGCCCCGTCCGCGGCAACCTGCCACACTCGACCCTTTGGCATGCCTTGGTCGAGTGGGTCACCATGCTCATCGTCACCCGCGAGGGAGACCGCCGCTGCAAGCTTCTGCCGCACCAACGTGCCCTGGTCGTGCTGGTGCACCTACACCCGCACGACAACCTCGCCCAGCTCGCGGCCAGTCGGCATCTCCGTCGGCACCGCACACGCCGACATGGCCGCGGTGTTCGGCCTGCTCGCTCGCCGACCGCGCTCGGCCTGCTGAGGGCCCTACACGAAGCCGACCCGCATTACATCCCGGTCGACGGCACCTTGGAGCGACGGCCCTGAAAAGGCTCATTCGGATTTGGCAAGAGGATCGTAGGCGACTTCCTCCCAGCTACGGAAATCAGTTCCCGCAATATTGACTCTGAATGGGATGGGCCCAGGATCATTGACGATCGCGGGGGCCGATCCATTAGTTCGTCCACCTGATCCACTGGCTTCAGCCCCACTCCAGTTCCGCCCGTTGGACGAGCGTAGAAACTCGCCGTAGTCAATATATCCATCGCTTGAATAGTCAACTGCGCAAAGGATTTCATCCACTAGGTCACTCAGGCAGGAAGGTCCCGAACTGATGTTGCCCGACCGCTCGATTTCCTGCCACGCTCCCCAGGTGTTGGTCCCATATGTTGCGAAGCTGTAGTAGAGGTGGTCATCTAGCCCGACGTGACCCATGCCAATCTCCGGCGACCCATTGCTTGAATGACGATAGAGAACGCTGGGTGCGTAAGAACTCCGAACCCCTGGAACCTGAATAGAGTTCTGCCAACCACGTGCATTCTCGATGTCAGAATTAAACGTAGTGTAGATGTTTTCGTTGGTTGCGCCACGATAGGCTACGAAAATCGCACTACTGGTCTGCTGGCCCTGCGCATTTCCAACGACAGCGACGGAAGGCGGACGATTGGTCGCCGCTCCAGAGATTGCTTGCCATGGCCTCCAGTGTGTCTGGCTCGAGGCGGTGGGGGCATCGTACGTATACGAGTAATAAATTTGGTTGTCGGTGCCCGTGTGGAAGATGGCGGCCCCATTTGTGCCAACCGGGATGACGGTGGGGCTGTAGTGGGTCTGGGCCCCGTAGACCGTGAACGGCTGACCGCCATTAATCGCAACCCAGATTTGGTTGTCGATCCCGCGCTACGCTCTGACATTGGTTCTAGGGGAGCCGAAAGGATTAGCGAAAGCTTCGCTTGCCGCATTCGGAGTTTCGATCCAGTAGGGACCATTCGACGTACCGAAACCAATCAACTGCCGCATCCAACTGCCTTCACCGGGCGGACCTCCGGCTGCATACGTGGATGAGGCGCCGATCAGGCTCATTGCGAACGCAGCAAAGAGTGCGAAGGCGGAACGTCGAACCTGCTTGAGTTTTTTTACTCATTATGCTCCTTGCTTAGTGATGCGTTGTGATTGTCTTTGCTTGGGCGCGGCAGCCAAGCGGATGCGCCTGCCGCAGAAATGATCACTGAATGAGGGGCAGGGTCGTCGCCCCTCATGGCGTGTAGTCCCCTGCGTGGACAGCACGCTAAGCACCCGAAATCTTTGGATGGGTGAACGTGGCTGCCTTCTTTATGGAACGCGAGCGCCACCGCGTGCATCTTCCCCAGCGCCAGAATCCAGATGATTGATAAGATCAGCAAGTGATGGGGTTGGCATCTCATGAGGCTTAACGACATGGCGCGCAGGGGTGACTCCGCCTCCGCGGTGGATTTCGTGTGGGAGACCAGGACGCACCTTGTGGACGTCACCGTGCCTGGCGGTGCCCCGGACGCGTCCGACCTCCTGCGCCGCGACTGGGAGGCGCAGGTGGGCGACGCGGTACCCATCCCGCCCTGCCGGCCCGTCACCGACGACGACTATCGCGTCCGCATTCACCACTCCAAGGTGGCCGACATGGTCGTGGATGATGTGTACAGCGATTCCATCGTCGGCGGCACAGGGGGCACCTTCAACCACCTCAACGACTGCGTGGTACTGCACGTGGTGCGCCGGGGAGGATGGCGCTTCGGCCGGTCGGACGGCGCTGGCGACACCGTGGAGGTATCGGCTGGCCAGTTCCTCGCGCGGTACAACGCCCCGTCGTGGGACTTCGGGATCAGTTCCCGGACGGCCTCCCAAGTGCTGATCCTGCCCGCCGGTGAACTGCGGCCGCTCATGGGCGACCGGCATCTCGCAGGACCGTGCGATGGTGCGCCTCTTCGTGTGCTGATGGCCCATGTCGAGACGGTCACGTCCGTGCTGGACGACCTGTCCCCGGCTGCCGTGCAGGCCGCCCGGAACGCCATGACCGAGCTGGTCAAGGGCGTGCTCACCGGCGGGGTCGATGGTGACGAGCCCCAGCTTGCCCCCGCGCTGGCAGGCGCCGCGCAGAGGATCCTGGAAGGCCTGCTCACTGAGCCAGAGCTCTCCCCGCGGCTGCTGGCCCGGGAACTGAACGTTTCCGTGCGCACGCTGCACCGGGCCTTCGCCGACCAGGGCGAGCCGCTGATGGCGTATGTACGCCGTCGGCGCATCGAGCGGGCCCTGCAGGACCTCACGTCGCCAGGTTCGCGGCTGAGCGTCAGGCAGGCGGCTGCACGCTGGGGCTTCGCGGACAGCAGCCACTTCGTCCGCGCCTGCAAAAAGAGGTACGGCCAGACGCCCTCCCAGTACGCCCGGATACACGCAGACCTTAGCGAAGGCGCGGTGGAACGTGAGGTGGTGCGTTCAGTCGTACAGGATCGGCAGGCCGGGGTGGAGGTAGCGCCTGTCCAGGGCGATGTTGAGCAGGGCCTCGGTGACCGCGCCCGGGAGATTGTCGGTGGCCGCGAGGCCGTTGGGTAGGTAGTCGCTGCCTCGTCTGAGAATTCCGGTGCCTGTGCGGTGGCCCAGGAGGTTCGTGTGCGGCACCGGGACACAGGCGCGCTGCGCGCATTGGTTCAGAGTGCGGGGCAGGCTTCGAGTGGCTCGGCGACAGTGGTGTGTGCTGCGGCTGGGACGCGGCCCGCTGCGACCCGTCTGTTCGAACTCCTCTGGAGGTGGTGATCTGCGCGCTCACCATCGTCGAGGCCGTCCACGCCTGTACGAGCAGGGCCATGCTTGGCTCGTTGCTGTCCGGCCTGAGGGTAATCCCGGTGGGCGATGAGGAGGCGAAGGCGGCCTCGGCGCTGTTGACGGGGGCAGGGCTGCACGGTCACAAGTGCGCCATCGACGCGGCCATGGCCGAGGCCGCCCTGCGCCAGCAGCGTCCAGTGGTCATGCTGACGTACGACGTCGACGACATAGCCGACATGGCCAAGCTCTGCGGCGACCGGGTCCGGCTCGTGGCTGTGTGAGGCGGCCTCGTGCGTCCTTCGCTCTGGAGCTTCAGGACTTCTATAGGCGCCAACTGGCAGGTTCCAGCGGTGACTTCGCGGCCTGCGGATGGCGAGGGGCCATCGCGGCGACGTGCGCCGTCGCTTCCGCAAGACCTTCCAGTGCGTGGTGGATCCGACGGTTTTTCCACCCCTTCGGCTGCAATTTCTCCTTTTGGATACTTCGGCTCTATCTGTCCAGAGTCGGGTCAGAGCTGGTCCCAAAGCCATGCGATGGCCGGTATCTGAGGGGCGTCGAGGCGACGGGCCGAGGGTTTTTCCGCCCATTCGATGGAGTCGAGGAGGGCCGGTGAAATGCCTGTTACCTCGCTGTTGTACCGGGGCACGATCAAGCTGTATTCCAGGTTTCCTCGCACCAGGTGGCCAAGTTGGGCGAGGTACCGTTTGAGTGGCTCGCCGGCGTTGTGTTCAAGTGCCTTGGTCAGGTCGAGGAAAAGGCACATGATGCAGTCATGCAGTGCTACTGCGCATGCCAAAGCCGTATGGAGCGAAGTTCTGTTTTCGCTCGCCAGTACCCCGACGATATTCGACTCGAGTGTGTTTTCTGCGTTCTCTCTGTGGAAAGAGAACAGATCATTTCCGATGGTCATGAGCAGACAGGTCGCGTGCGAGACTGCGCGGACGCGTGGTGCCTCCCTGAGTGCTGGAGGCAGCGATGTTTCCTCGGCCAGCTCGATGAACGAGATGGTGGCTCTGGTGCCGCGGTCGCGTGGCCCGATGACCATGTAGTCCGCGAGGCTCGGCGTTCGACTGGCTGCCCGGTAGGAAACCAGCCCTGCGGCAGCGAACCACCATTGCGTAGTCGCGTCCGCCCACTCGCTGGAACTTTCCCCAGAGCGCTTTTCTCTTATGCACTGTGAGAGGTTCCGGTATCCCGCGGTGAAAGGATCGTCGCCTACCTGGGCTTCTGGATGGTCCAAGGCGTGGGCCATCCGCATGAGGATGGGAATGAGCTCCTCGGGTCGGCGGCTTGTCGGGCCTCGGTCCAGATGGGCATCATCGAATATCAGGCCCATACTGGTCCAGTCCGTAAATATCTGCAGGCCGGAAAGAGCGCCGTCGGGTGCAATCCTGCAGCACCAGTCTGCCGCGTGGCATCCCAGAAGGCGGGTTCGCTGTTCAGGATCATCGCAGAGGCCCAGCCCTGTCATCCACTCGATGTTTCGGCGCTCGACGTCCTGGACGTTGGGATTAATAGCTGACGGCAGCGGACAATAGAGCGGCGGTATCTCGAAGAACGAGCCGCTGACGG
This sequence comes from Streptomyces sp. yr375, assembly GCF_900110755.1. Lineage (GTDB taxonomy): Bacteria > Actinomycetota > Actinomycetes > Streptomycetales > Streptomycetaceae > Streptomyces. The sequence continues at coordinate 11,941 of NZ_FOFF01000025.1, read as the reverse complement.
GCTCAGTCAATTTTTCCACGAAGATCTCCCTGGCCAGGCAGACAGTTTTCTACGGAGAATGCCGCCGGCCAGGCCGGCAGGTCGTGTGTGTGGGCTCCCTCAATGGGTCCTTTCGGCGAGTTCCATGGGGAGCCGGCCGGGGTGGATCACGATGGACCTGCTGGGGCGGATGCGGTGGCCGGGTACGGGGACGAGTCGCCAGCGGGAGGCGCTGGCCGCGAGCACGAGGACCATTTCCATCCAGGCGAATCTGTCGCCGATGCACAGGCGGCTACCGCCGCCGAACGGGATGAAGGAATTGCTTCGCTCATCGGTGGAGGAGTCCAGCCATCGCTCGGGCCGGAAGGTCATCGGCGCGGGGTAGAGGACAGGGTCGCGGTGCAGCGTCGCCTGGCTGAACACCAGCTCCGCGCCTGCCGGGACCGTGAACTGTCCCAGCCTTATGGGGTTGATCGCCCGCCGCATCAATATCCAGAGCGGGTGGTGGAGGCGCAGCGCCTCACAGACCACGCTGCGGGTATAGGCGAGCTTGGGGTAGTCGCCGATCTGGATCGGACGGTCGCCGATCGTGTCTGCCACCTCGGTGTGGACTCGCTGGTCGATTTCCGGGTTCTCGCCCAGGACGTGAAAGAGCCAGACCAGGAGGCTGGTGACGGTTTCCAGCGCGCCGACGAGCAGGGTGATGGTCTCGTCCTGGACTTCCTTGTCGGTCATCGTCTGACCGGTCTCGACGTCCTGTGCCGAGACCAGCATCGAGAGCAGGTCGCCGTGGTCCTCCCCGGACCTGCGGTAAATGCTGATCAGATCCTGGACGACCGACCTCAGCCCGGCGGCAGCGCGATCAAAGCGGCGATTGCCCGGTGTGGGAATCCTGTTCGCCAATTCGGGCAGGAGTGTGCGGCGGGTGATCCCGTCATTGAATACCGGCAGCGAGCGATGGACCTCTGCGATGGCATGGTGCGCGGCAGGCGACGCGAACAAGGTCGCCGTGAGGATTTTCATGACGAGGCGCTGAATCTCCTCGTCCACGCGGACGCGTTGACCATCCCGCCATTCGGCGGTGTGCTCTCCCACGCTCCGGATCATGACCTCTCCGTAGTGGGCGATCATGTCCCGGTGGAAGGAAGGCTGGATCATCCTGCGCTGCCGCCGGTGATGGGCTGCGGAGGCGTTTACCAGGCCATTCCCCGTGAATGGACGGGCCTTGTCCATCATTTTGCCTTTGTCGAAGTTACGTGCGTCGGTGACCAGCACACGGTGGATGAGATCCGGGGAATTCAGGACGTAGACCGGGCGGGTCCCGATGTGGATGAGTACGAGATCACCCTGAAGCCGCAGGTCCTGGAAGAACTGCATCCGTCCCCGCAGCAGCGGCACCGTGTGCCCGAGCAGCGGTATCCCGCCCCGTCCCCTCGGGGGAGTTGTAGCTGTTGCGATGGGATCCATGAACAGCTCACCTTCTTTGAGTGATTTCCATCCGGATGTGCCTGGCGGGCTGGTGAATGGTTACCGGTGGCGCCGCCGGGCGGCCAGTGCCGGCAGGACGGTGTGCTTGTGGGCGCGGGCGGCAAGTCCGCCATTCGGCTGGTCCTTCCGCCTGGTGGAGCGGGGAGTGTCACGCCACGGGTACGGCGAAAACACAAGCCGCTGTTGGGTCGAACTCACGCCAACACATCGCAGCAGAAAGCCAGTTCAGCACCGCTCCGTATGGCCGAGCCAGGCATGAAAGACGTGAACGAGTCGTACAACTCGCAACCTGGTGAATTTGTGAAACGCGGATACGGAACCTCGCACCCGCGAGGGCGCGGTCGGCGGGCCGGATGCCGTGTCGCTCCCGCAGGAGTGGAATCCGGCGGTTCGCATACGCCCGTCGCACCCGCTTACTTCCCCCACGTCCCCTATTTCCCCCGGATCGCTTCGCTTCACAGCCGTAGCGCGCCCAGCGAACGCCTCCGTGAACGTCACCGTGAACGCCTCCGTGAACGTCACCGTGAACGCCTCCGCGAACGGAGCGGGCAAGCGGAAGGGGAACTCGGTGAATGCGCGTTACGCGAGTGCGATCACCCCAGGCGCCCTGGGGGCATATCACCAGTGCGCGGGTTGTCCCCGGACATGTGCAAAGCGCACCGGCGACCGTTGCGATGGCGCGCGGCTTGCAGGACCCCCTCCTTCAGACACCGGCAAGAGCGCCGCATGCTCGTACGCCCAGGAGGCAGCCGTGCCACGCACCGCCAACACCCAGCTCACGCTTCTTTTGGAGGCGGCCGGCTGGGGCCCTGCCCAGTTCGCCGCCGCCCTCCGGGGCATCGCCGCCGAGCAGGGCCTGACGTTGACCGTCCATCTGACCACGGCGCGGCGCTGGCTGGAGGGCACCCAGCCCCGGCCCCCGCTGCCCGCTCTGATACTCGAATGCCTCTCCCGCCGCCTGGGCAGGCGCATCACGGCCCACGAGGCCGGCTTCACCCGAGCCCCGGCCCAACTCGTGGATCCCGCCTGGGAGGCCGACCCCGTCCGCAAACTCATCCACCTCACCCACGCCGAACTCGACCCGCACCGTCGCGCCCTGCTCGGCGCCGGCGTCCTCACGGCCACCGCACTCGCCCTGCCCGCCCGGGGCGAGATCCCGGCGGCACCCGACAGACCGGCACCCGACAGACCGGCACCCGACAGACGGGCACCCGACAGACCGGCACCCGACAGACGGGCACCCGACAGACCGGCGCACTCCGGCCGCGCCGCCGAGAGCGATCTGGAGCAACTGCGGACCATGGCCTCGGTGTTCGCCACCTCGGCCGACCAGTACGGCGGCCGGCACGTGCGCGCCGCCCTGGCCGCCTACCTCGCCCACGAGGTCGCTCCCCTCCTGCACCGTCCGGCCCACACCCGGGTGCACCACGGCCTCCTGGCCGCCACCGCCCGGCTCGCCCTGCTGCTGGGTTCCATATGCGCCGACAGCGGCCACCACTCCCTGGCCCAGCACTACCACCAGATCGCCGCCCGCCTCGCCGCCGACGCCGACGACCACGCCACCCTCGCCATCGCGCTGCGCACCATGGCCACCCACGCCCACGACCTCGGACAGCACACCCCCGCCGTCCTGAATCTCGCCGAACGGGCCGACCAGTACGCCCGGCACGCCCCACCCGCCGTCCGCGCCTATACCCACGTCCACCTGGCCGTGCTCAACGCGCACCACGACCGGCACGCCGCCGTGACCGCTCTGCTGCGCGCGGAACGTCTCCACCTCGAGGCCGATGACGAGCCGGGACCCTTCAGCAGCTACCCGGCCGGGGCCCTGCACTACCAACGCGCCCAGACCCTCGCCACCCTCAAGGACCGCACCGGCGCCCTCGCCGCTCTGACCACTTCCCTGCGCCTGCGCACCCCGACCGAACGCCTGCCCAGCGCGCTCACCCGGGCCCGCCTGGCCGAAACCCACCTACGCCTCGGTCACCTCGAACCCGCCCTCACCCACTGGCAGGCTCTCCTCGACGCCTACCCCACCCTTCGCTCCGTGCGCGCCGACCAACGTCTGACCGCGGCGGTCCAGCACCTGCGCCCGTACCAGCGACGTGCCGATGTCGCCGATCTCCTCGACCGCATCACGGAGCGGACCAGTCCGCCGTGGTGAACGGCCACCGCCTGACGGATGGTCACCTTTCAGCCCATGCGTGCCGCCCCACACCCCAGGGCGGGCAGGAGGCGAGTGGACGAGAGAGTAATCAAAGGGATCTTGCATGGTCGGACATTGTGCGCGCCCGCAGGCGTGTGCCGCCCTCCGACGCATGGGTCCCCCATCAATCCACTCCACCGGCCCTACCGCTCCACCGGCCCTACCGCGGCGGGCGAGACCCCTCCCGCCTGCGGAGACACAGAACGGGAGGGGTCTTTTCGCTTGCTGTCTTGCTCTCTTGCTCTCTTGCTGTCTTTCCGGGCGTCGGGCGTCGCTCAGCTACGGTCCTCGCGGTTCGCGGCCTCGTTCTCGGCGTCCTTCTCGGCTTCCTTGGCCTGGACCTCGGGGTCCAGGACCGACGGGTCGGCGCTGCCGTCCACCGAGGTCAGGCCCGCGGCGGGGACCTCCGTGGCGGCCGGCGGCTCGACCAGCCAGTCCGGGTTGGCCTGCCTGTCCCACCACTTCCAGGCCGCGTAGGCACCGCCGGCGACGGCGCCGAGCACGGCCAGCGCCTTGGCGAGCTTGCCCGCCTTGGCGTGCCGCCGGTGCTTGCGCGCCAGCTTCTGGATCTCCTTCGGCGTCACCTGACCGCGCAGGGCGGCCAGCGCGGCGACGCTCCGGGCGGCGGCCTCGTCCTTCACGGGGCCGGCCGCGGCCACCGCCTGTTCGATCCTCGGCCGGGAGTACTCGGCGGCCTGCCGCGCGGCCAGCCGGGTACGGGCTGCCGCTTCCTGCGCGGCCAGGTCGACCTTCGGCGGGACGTGCGTCTTCGCCTGTTCCAGATAGGGGACGACATGGGCGTCGTACTGGACGCGGGCCTGTTCGGCGGCCTGCGACACCTTGGGCGCGAGCCGTACGCGGGCCTCATGCGCGTACAGCGCGGCCCGCTCCTTGGCCGTGTCGGCGTAGGGCGCCACCACTTCCGCGGCGTGCAGCACGCTGCCCTTCGCCGAGCCGGTCGCGGAGCGCACGCTGTCGATGCGGGTCACGGGATCCTCCTCCTCGGTGGCGTACGGTATTTCGACTTTCCACCCTTTTACGGATCATGCCTGCCGAGGGCCGTCACGGCATGTGTGGACGGGCATATGGTCGACAGGCCGACAAAGCCGACGATGCCACGGATCGGCCCCGCCCGCCCCCGTCGCGCGCGACTCGGGCGTATTTCCGCAGCGGGCCGTCCGCCGTCGTACCCCGTGGGGCGTGCGAGGATCGTGGGGTCACAGGAAGACAACGGAAGGCAGATCGTGGCCGAGCACCTGTACGCCACCCTCAAGACCAACCAGGGCGACATCGAGATCCGGCTGTTCCCGGACCACGCCCCGAAGACGGTCAAGAACTTCGTCGAGCTCGCCACCGGCAAGCGGGAGTGGGTCAACCCGGAGACGGGCGCGAAGTCCAAGGACAAGCTCTACGACGGCACGGTCTTCCACCGGGTGATCAGCGGTTTCATGATCCAGGGCGGCGACCCGCTGGGCAACGGCACCGGCGGTCCCGGCTACAAGTTCGAGGACGAGTTCCACCCGGACCTGCGGTTCGACCGTCCCTACCTGTTGGCCATGGCCAACGCGGGGCCGGGCACCAACGGCTCGCAGTTCTTCCTCACCGTCTCCCCGACGGCCTGGCTGACCCGCAAGCACACCATCTTCGGCGAGGTCACCGACGCGGCGAGCCAGAAGGTCGTGGACGCCATCGCGACCACCCAGACCAACCCGCGCACCGACCGTCCGGTGAAGGACGTCGTCATCGAGTCGGTCGTCGTCGAGACCCGCCAGGCCTGAGCAGGCCTGGGCAGGCCCGAGCAGGCCTGAGCAGGTCCGGGAACAAAACGCCCCGCTCGTCCGTAAGGATGAGCGGGGCGGTTCCTTTCCCGACCGCGCCTCTTCGGATACGACTTCGACTTTCACGTACGACTCTCAGGTACGACTCTTTAGGGGAGCCCATGGACCAGGCGCCTGGCAGCCGGCAGGACGACGCGCACAGCGGCCTGCCCGTCTGCTATCGGCACCCCGGGCGGGAGACCGGCATTCGCTGCACCCGCTGCGAGCGCCCGATCTGCCCCGAGTGCATGGTCAGCGCCTCCGTCGGCTTCCAGTGCCCCACCTGCGTCCGCGAGGGTTCCGGTACCGGGCACGCGCCCAGCGCCTCGCAGCCCCGCACGCTCGCGGGGGGCGCGATCGCCGCCGATCCGCATCTGCTCACCAAGATCCTCATCGGCCTCAACCTGGCGATGTTCCTGGTGCAGCAGGCCGTCGGCGACAGTTTCACCGACCGGTTCGACATGATCGGCCGCGCGATCGTGCCGGCCCTCGGGTTCGGTGAGCTCCAGGGCGTGGCCGAGGGGCAGTGGTACCGGCTGCTGACCTCGATGTTCCTGCACGGCAGCATCATCCACATCCTGTCCAACATGCTCAGCCTGTGGTGGATCGGCGGCCCGCTCGAAGCGGCCCTCGGCCGGGCCCGCTTCCTCGCGCTGTACCTGGTCTCCGGTCTCGCCGGCAGCGCGCTGACGTACCTGCTCGCCGAGCCCAATCAGCCCTCGCTCGGCGCGTCCGGGGCCATCTTCGGGCTGTTCGGCGCGCTCGCCGTGCTGGTGCGGCGGCAGCGCTACGACATGCGGCCGGTCATCGCCCTGCTGGTGATCAACCTGGTCATCACGTTCGGGTGGAGCGGCATCGCCTGGCAGGCCCACGTCGGCGGTCTGGTCGCCGGTGTCGTCATCGGCGTGGCCATGGTCTACGCCCCGCGCACCCCGCGCGAGCGCCGTGCCCTCGTGCAGTACGGGACGTGCGCGCTGATGCTGGTCGCCGTCGTGGTCGTGACGCTCCTGAGGACCACCCAGCTCACCTGAGCGCGCTGTTTTCCACAGTCTGTGTCGATTCTTGTGCACAACGTGCGGGAACAACTGTGCCCCCTGTCGCTGACCCGTGTTTACGCAGGTCAGGCAGGGGGCGAACAGTTCTTCGAGTGAAGGTGGCAGCCGGTAGTTACGTCACACCGGCGTCAACCTCCGATGAGTTATCCACAGATCGTCTTTCTTTTCCCCATGTGGAAAACTGCTGTGGATAACTCAGGGGATAGCCCTGGGCAGAGCCGGGCCGTGCCCTACTTCCACTGCGTGGAGACGCCGAACCCGGCAGCGATGAACCCGAAGCCCACGACGATGTTCCAGTTGTCGAGCTTGTCGATCGGCAGCGAACCGTCGGTGACGTAGAACACCACGATCCAGGCGAGCCCGATGAGGAACATGGCCAGCATCACGGGGGCGACCCAGGCACGGTTGGTCAGCTTGATGGCGGTCGCCTGCTTCGCCGGCGGCGGCGTGTAGTCGGCCTTCTTGCGGATACGTGACTTCGGCACGAGGGTCTCTCCTGTCGATGCGCTGCGTGGCCGCGCAGGTGCTGGGTCGGGCTCGGGGGCTGTGTACTCGGGTACTGGGGGACTGAGGGGCTTCCCCGGGCGTCCGTTAGCGTAGTGCTTCTACGGCGCCGAAGGAGATAAGGGTACGTTGACCAATTCTGCCGACTCCTCCGGGACAGATTCAACGGATTCCGCCTCCGACTCCGTCACCTCCGCCTCTTCTCCCTCATCTGCCCCCTCGCCTTCCCCTTCTCCCACCCCTGAGCGCCGGGGCCGGTTCCGGCCCGTTCGGGTACTCACCGTGGGTGTCTTCGCCCTCGCCGGGCTGCTCTTCGTCACCAGTTTCAACACCGCCAAGGGCACCAATATCCGTACGGACGCCTCCCTGCTGAGGCTGTCGGACCTCATCGAGGAACGCAGCCAGAAGAACGGCGAGCTGGACGAGGCGAACGGGACCCTGCGCGAGGACGTGGAGTCGCTGGCCGAGGCCGACGACGGCAGTACGAAGGCCCAGGACGACAAGCTCGCGGGGCTGGAGAAGAAGGCGGGCACCCAGAAACTCAAGGGCGAGGCCCTCACGGTCACGCTCAACGACGCCCCGCCCAACGCCACCGCCAAGCTCCCCGGCTACCCGGAACCGCAGCCCGACTACCTCGTCATCCACCAGCAGGACCTCCAGGCGGTGGTGAACGCGCTCTGGCAGGGCGGCGCCCAGGGCATCAAGGTCATGGACCAGCGGCTGATCTCCACCAGCGCCGTCCGCTGCGTCGGCAACACCCTGATCCTCCAGGGCCGCGTCTACTCGCCGCCGTACAAGATCCAGGCGGTCGGGGACCCGGAGAAGCTGCAGCAGGCGCTCGCCGAGGCCCCGGCGATCCAGAACTACATGGTGTACGTGAACGTGTACGGCCTCGGCTGGAAAGTCACCGAGGACGGGACGGTGACTCTGCCGGGTTACTCGGGCACAGTGGATCTGCACTACGCGAAGCCTGTGGAGTAGCAAGCGGCGGGAGCGCCTGTGTCGATACGGGTGATCGTCAGGACGTTCAGCGAGCTGTGCATCACCGTCGGCGCCGTCATCGTCCTCTTCGTCTGCTACGTGCTGTTCTGGACCGGCGTCCAGGCCGACCGCGTCATGGGCGACCAGATCGACGACCTGCACGACCAGTGGGCGCGGCAGACCGCGTCACCCGGCCTCGCCCCGAGCGCGCGCCCCACCGACACCGCAGCCGAGCCGTCGCCGTACCGGAACGGCAGCCCCTTCGCGGTGATGTACATCCCGCGTCTTGGTTTCACGTGGAACAAGCCGGTGCTCGAAGGCACGGAGACCGGCACCCTGAAGAAGGGGCTCGGGCACTACGCCGGGACGGCGCGGCTCGGGCAGACCGGGAACTTCTCCGTCGCGGGTCACCGCCGTACGTACGGCGATCCTTTCAAGGACTTTCCCGAGCTCAGGCGGGGGGACGCGGTGGTGCTCACGGACGGGACGACGTGGTTCACGTATCGGATCGACAAAGGGCCTTACAAAACAGTGCCCTCGGACGTCGAGGTGATCGACGCTGTGCCACGTACGTCGGGGTACACGCGTCCGGGCCGGTACCTGACGTTGACCACGTGCGATCCGGAATGGGGGCACAGTCACCGGCTGATCGTCTGGGCGCACCTGGACTCCACACAGCCTGTGGAGGCAGGCGAACCGAAGGCCCTACGCCGTTAGTCTGGTGGCGTACGGCGTGAGTCAGGTGCCGTGGTACGACGGAAGGGACGGCATGTACGGCTGGATCTGGCGGCATCTGCCGGGAAACGCGTGGGTGAGGGCGCTGATCTCGCTCGTCCTGGTCGTCGCCGTCGTGTACGCGCTGTTCCAGTACGTCTTCCCATGGGCCGAACCGCTGCTTCCCTTCAACGATGTGACGGTGGACAACCAGTGAGCGCGCGCATTCTCGTCGTCGACAACTACGACAGTTTCGTCTTCAACCTGGTCCAGTACCTGTACCAGCTCGGTGCCGAGTGCGAGGTCCTGCGCAACGACGAGGTCTCCACGGCCCACGCCCAGGACGGCTTCGACGGCGTCCTGCTCTCCCCCGGCCCCGGGACGCCCGAGGAGGCCGGCGTCTGCATCGAGATGGTCCGGCACTGCGCGGCCACCGGCGTACCGGTCTTCGGCGTCTGCCTGGGCATGCAGTCGATGCAGGTGGCGTACGGCGGTGTGGTGGACCGGGCACCCGAGCTGCTGCACGGCAAGACCTCGCTGGTGGACCACGAGGGCAAGGGCGTCTTCGCGGGCCTGCCGACCCCCTTCACCGCGACCCGCTACCACTCGCTGGCCGCCGAGCCCGCGACGGTCCCGGCCGAACTCGAGGTCACCGCCCGTACGCACGACGGGATCATCATGGGTCTGCGCCACCGTGAACTGCCCGTCGAGGGCGTGCAGTTCCACCCGGAGTCGGTGCTGACCGAGCACGGGCACCGGATGCTGGCCAACTGGCTGGTGGAGTGCGGCGACCAGGGCGCGGTGGCGAGGTCGGTGGGGCTCGCCCCGGTGGTGGGCAGGGCCACGGCGTGACCGCGCTGCGCCCCGAGCGTGAGGACTCGTACGGCTCCGCGCCGTACGGGTCGTTCGGCGGTGATCAGTACGGCGCGGGGCCCTACGCGGGGGAGTCGTACCGGCCGCCCGCCGACGAGGAGACGGTGGCGCTGCGGATACCGCCGCCACCGGTGTCGTCGTCCGCGTCGTCCTCGTTCGGCGGCGGCCCCATATCGGCCTCTGGCGTCCTAGGGGCCTCTCCCGCCCCTGGATCCCCGGCCGGTGGCCGTGCGGCCCGCAGGAAGGCGGCCAAGGGCCGCCGTGGGCGCCATGGCGGCCAGGACGAGGCGGCGGAGTCGTCGGAGTCGTCGGAGTCGTACAACGGGTACGGCGGGTATCAGGGGTATGACGGATACAACGGGGCCGGCGGGTCCCACGGGGTCGACGCTCCGGCGCAGGACGAGCGGCCGTTGTCGCGTGTCGAGGCCCGTCGCCGGGAGCGGGCCCGTAAGCCGAGCGCGGCCGTGGTCGCGAGCCGGGCGGTGGGCGAGGTGTTCATCACCACCGGTGTGCTGATGCTGCTGTTCGTCACCTACCAGTTGTGGTGGACGAACGTGCGGGCGCACGCGGCGGCCGACCAGGAGGCGAGCACCCTCCAGGACGACTGGGCCAACGGCAAGCGCAACCCCGGGACCTTCTCGCCCGGGCAGGGCTTCGCGATGCTCCACATCCCCAAGCTGGACGTGGTGGTGCCGATCGCCGAGGGCGTCAGCAACAAGAAGGTGCTCGACAAGGGCATGGTCGGGCACTACGGCGAGGCCCCGCTGACGACGGCGATGCCCGACGCGAAGACCGGCAACTTCGGGCTCGCGGGCCACCGCAACACGCACGGCGAGCCGTTCCGGTACATCAACCGGCTCCAGCCGGGCGACGAGATGGTCGTCGAGACGCAGAGCGAGTACTTCGTCTACAAGATGACGTCCTCGCTGCCGGTGACCTCGCCGAGCAACACGAGCGTCCTCGATCCGGTGCCGCCGGACTCCGGGTTCACCGGGCCGGGCCGGTACATCACGCTCACCACCTGCACCCCGGAATTCACCAGTAAGTACCGCCTGATCGTCTGGGGCAAGATGGTCGAGGAACGGCCGCGCAGCAAGGGCAAGCCGGACGCGCTCGTCCAGTAGCCGGGCGGTTGGCCGGGCGGTCGAGTAGGCGTGCAGTCGAGTAGGGGCAGAGTGAACGTGGCAGCGACCACCGGCGACACCGAGCACGAAGAGCACGCGCGCGTGGACGCGCCCGAGCCCGCGCCCCGGCGGCGCGGGGGCGGGCGGATCGCGCTGGCCGTCAGCGTCTTCGGGGAGCTTCTCATCACGGCCGGCCTGGTCCTCGGCCTGTTCGTCGTCTACTCCCTGTGGTGGACCAACGTCGTCGCCGACCGGCACGCGAACCGGCAGGGCGACAAGGTGCGCGACAACTGGGCCCAGCAGGACACCGGTCCCGGGGCGCTCGACACCAAGGACGGCATCGGCTTCCTGCACGTTCCGGCGATGAAGAACGGCGAGGTGCTGGTCGAGAAGGGCACCTCGTCGAAGATCCTCAACGAGGGCGTCGCCGGCTACTACGTCGACCCCGTGAAGGCCGCGCTCCCGACCAGCGGCAAGGCGGGCAACTTCACGCTCGCCGCCCACCGCGACGGCCACGGCGCGAAGTTCCACAACATCGACAAGCTGGCGAAGGGCGACCCGATCGTCTTCGAGACGAAGGACGACTGGTACGTCTACAAGGTGTACGCGGTCCTTCCCGAGACCTCGAAGTACAACGTCGAGGTCCTCGGCCAGGTCCCCAAGGAGTCCGGCAAGAAGAAGGCCGGCCACTACATCACCCTGACGACCTGCACGCCGGTGTACACGAGCCGCTACCGGTACGTGGTGTGGGGCGAGCTGGAGCGGGTGCAGAAGGTCGACGCGGACCGCACACCGCCGAAGGAACTGGGCTGAGACGACAGAGGGACAAGCGAGTGGGCCCCACCGGACGCATCTTGGGTTCTGACGGTCCTCGCAACACCCGCGATCTGTGGGAGTTGCGAGGACCGTGGCCGTTGGACGCGATGATGTTTCGGGGTTGAGGGAGCGTTTCCTTGCGCGGCTGGATGCTGTGGGGAACGTGACCGTGGTGGCGCGCGAGCTGGGGGTGAACCGGAACACTGCCTTCGGCTGGGCTCGGAAGGCCGGACGGAGCTCGGTGCGCGTGTCGCGGCGGCATCCCGGGCGCGACGAGTACGAGCGGCTTCGGGCCGCCGGTGTCGCACGCCGGGTGGCGGCCAGGCAGGTCGGCGTGAACGAGCGCACGGCCAAGGACTGGGACTGGGGCGTCAAGAAGAGCCG
>NZ_FOFF01000049.1 GCF_900110755.1 Streptomyces sp. yr375 | reverse complement strand
CAAGGCATGGGAACTGTCCGGCGCGAAAGACGCCGTCGGTCACACCACGGTCATCGCCGACGGCGGTTACCGGGGCACCGGCCTGGTCATCCCGCACCGCCGCGAACCCGGCCAGACCGAACTCCCGGCCTGGAAAGAGGAACACAACACCTCCCACCGCAAAGTTCGCGCCCGCGTCGAGCACGCCTTCGCCCGGATGAAGACCTGGAAAATCCTCCGTGACTGCCGTCTCAAGGGCGACGGCGTCCACCACGCGATGCTCGGCATCGCCCGCCTGCACAACCTCACCCTCGCCGGCTGACGAAGAAACAGGCAGGCCAACGAACACGTCGAAGATCATTTACGGGACAACGCTTAGTGCGGCTGAGGCGCCAATCACCGCGCAACCCGTCACCGCGAGCAGCAGCGAGAGCTGTACTCGACGGTGTTTGGTCCAGGCGATCTCGCTCATGACGATTATCTGCCGTGAAAGCGCGGACAACGCGGAGCCCGAACGCAGCGCAGCCTCCAGTGCCTCCGGCTCGAAGTGGCGGAGGTGCCCGAAGAACAGGTAATCGTCGTCTGGGCCGGGCCCTCTGCGCTCCAACCGCAGGTTGGGGGCCACTGCAGCGGCGGCCAGAAGCGCTCCGCAAAGAAGGATGCACCCACCTACCCACAACAGCACCTGACCGGGCACGGATCGTGAGCCCACTCCGCGGCCGGAGGCGGCCAGTATCCCGAGCAGGGCCAGTACCGTTGACTGGAGGCTGAGAGAGATGGACGCCTTTGTGTCCGCCTTGCCCGTCGAGTCGGCCAATGCCGCCTGGATCTTCCAGGCCGTTTCCAGCGGATCGGCGGCCACTCTGTCTCCTCCTGGCTCGTTCTTGCTGAACTGCGATGATCTGCCTCCAGGATCAGGTACGGATCCTCTCGGCATGCCCGCCGTAGGGTGACTTGGCTGAAAGTGACCGGCCTCGACGTGCTCTCTCGATGAGCTTCTATGGCTCGCCGAGATGCCTTCCTGTTGCGGGACTCATGCGGTACCGCGTCTATCACCCAAGCTGTTGCCCGTCCATGGGTGTCAATGAGTCTGAACAGAAGAACTTGACAGGGAACAGGGCCAGCAGGACGCAGATGCCCGCGTCGATGCCGATCGGGAACACGTAGGAGAAGTTCCCGAAGCCCTTCTCGATGGCCAGTTCACGGACGGCCGCGTACGAACCGGCGAAGCCGATGCCGGCGATGACCACTGCACCGGCCACGACCACGCCGATGAGAACGCGGTGCGTCCGGGTCAGCTCTATTCGCTCGGACACCCGTACTCCCCTCCCGTTGCGGTTCCTGCGCGCAACAGGGTGGCACATGTGTACGGCAAACGCGTTGCCGGACCGTCAGCTCTTCGGCTCGGCGGACGCCTTCGGGGCGGCGGCGGTCGCGTTCGACGCCGTCGCGGACGCGCTGGCGGACGGGGTCGCCTTCGGTGTCGGGGAGGCGGACTTCGACGGGGCGGAGGTGGCCGGGGCGGTCGGGGTCGAGGACGACGTGCCCGAACTGCCGCTGGTGCCCTCGCCGTTGGCCGACTGCACCGAGGCCACGGCCTCCTTCGCCGCCTTCTCCGCCGACTTCGTCAGGGTGTCCGCGCTCGGCGTCTTGTCGCCGGCCAGACCCGCGCCGTTGTAGTCGAGCGTGATGACGACGTTCTCCACGCGCGCCACGACCGTCTGCTGCTTGAAAGCGCCTTCGGTCTTCTTCAGGTCGTACCGCACGAGCGTCGCCTCGTCGCCCGTCGCGGCGACCGACGTCGCCTTCACGCTCTTCGCGCCCGCCACCGCCTGCGCGTCCTTGACCTGCTTCGTGTAGTACGTCCGCGCCTGCGACTCGGCGTCGCCGGTCGTGGCGTCCGACTCGAAACGCAGCAGGGACACGTTCAGCCAGCGGAACTGGGAGCCCTTCACACCGTTGTTGGCCAGGCTGGACCAGGAGCAGTTCGCCCGGGCGGCCGTGTCGCTGGACGTGCCCTCCTTGCCGGAGGACGTGCCCTTCGGCACCAGTTCCGTCAGCGTCTTCTTCGACAGCACCGCGCACGCCTCGGGCAGCGTCTTGTACGCCGCCGCCTGCACGGTCGGGGTGGCGCTCGCCGCCGAGTCGTCGGAGCCGGTCGAGGCGCTGGTGTCCTGCGCGTCGTTCCCCGAGTCGGAGCCGGAGTCCGAGGAGCAGCCGGTGGCGATCAGCAGCACCGGGACGGCGACCGCCGCGGCCAGGAGGCGGTTCCGCCCTCCGGCACGCTTCACGCGCTCGTCACGCTGCTCACACTGGTCAAACTGGCCGTCTCGCTGGGCTCGTCGCTGCATGGTTCCTTCACTCATGACGCTCGTGGTTCCTGCGGTCGGAACGGGTCCGAGGGGCCACGGTACGCGGTGAAGAAGCCGTGCGGTTCCGCTTCACGGGCTCCACGGGGGCGGGGCGGGTGGGCCCGAAGTGGCCTCAGCCGGCCAGGGAGTCGGCGAGCTGCGCCGCCAGTTTCCGGGCCTTGTCCTGCATTTCCTCGCTGTCCGGGACCACGCCCACGGTCGCCGGCTGCTCCTCGTATTCGATCGTCACGATGACGTTCGACGTGCGGAACGCCACAGTGACGGTGCGCTGCTTGGCGGTCGAACCGGAGCTGCTGAGCGCGTCGTCGAGGAACGCGTCGTCGCCGAGGTCGTCGAGGACACGGGGTTGGAGGTCGGCGGCGGGGACGGTGGAGGTGGGGGAGGGGGAGGCCGAGGTCGAGGGGGAGGCCGAAGCGGAAGCGGAGGGGGAGGTTGAGGGGCTCGGGCTCGGGCTGGTCGTGCCGGATGCCGTGCCGGACGGTGTCGTGGTGGAGGCGACGGGCACCGGGAGGTCGGCCGCCGTCACCTGCTTCGCGAAGAGGGCCTCCGCCTGGGTGTCGTCGCTGACGGCGTTGTCGTAGGAGACGACGCGCTCGAAGTCGATGGAGAGGTGGTCGGTGGCGGTCGTCGACTCCACCTTCCAACGGCAGCCCACCTTGCGGTCCGTGTCGTACGTCAGCGTGGCCTCGCCCGCGTAGGCGGCCGTGCGCTGGGTCCCGTCGGCGAGTTGCTTGATGCCGGGGAGGAGGGAGTCGAGCGTGGAGTGGCTGACGACGCCGCAGGCCTCGGGGAGCGTGGTGTATTTGCCGGGCTGGGCGGCGGCGGTGGAGGTGCCGGGCTCGCCGGGGTTGGAGTTGTCCGTCGAGCCGCCCTCGTCCGAGCCGCCGGTGCAGCCGGCCAGCAGCGCCGCGAGGAGCACGACGACGCCGGGTACGTACGCCTTCCGCTGCACGGTCGGCTCCTCTCGGTGGTGGTGAGGGGTCGTTCCGGGGGTGGGTGTCCCGGTGTCCCCGTGTCCTCGCTGGTTAATCGCTTGCCGGGTGAGGGTGGCCCCGGCAGACAATGTGTATCGCACGCAACACCGTGGATGCCGGTCCGCCGTCCGTTTTCGTCGACCTTGGCCCTGGTTTTGCGACTTATGACTTTTGTAGTGATTCCGGGGGAATGGGGACAGCATGTCGTACGTGGAAATGCCGGGCGCGAAGGTGCCCATCCGTATGTGGGCCGACCCTGCGTCGGTCGAGGAGGGGGCGCTTCAGCAGCTCCGCAACGTCGCTACTCTGCCGTGGATCAAGGGCCTCGCGGTCATGCCGGACGTCCACTACGGGAAGGGCGCTACGGTCGGCTCGGTCATCGCGATGAAGGGGGCGGTGTGTCCTGCGGCGGTGGGGGTCGACATCGGGTGCGGGATGTCGGCGGTCAAGACGTCGTTGACGGCCAACGACCTGCCCGGGGATCTGTCCCGGCTCCGGTCCAAGGTGGAGCAGGCCATTCCGGTGGGGCGGGGGATGCATGACAGCGCCGTCGACCCGGGGCGACTGCACGGGTTCGCCACCGGCGGGTGGGACGACTTCTGGGGGCGGTTCGACGGGGTGGCCGACGCGGTCAAATTCCGTCAGGAGCGCGCTACGAAGCAGATGGGGACGCTCGGATCCGGAAATCACTTCGTAGAAGTCTGCACGGATACGACCGGTTCTGTCTGGCTCATGCTGCACTCCGGATCCCGGAACATCGGCAAGGAGCTGGCCGAGCACCACATCGGCATCGCTCAGAAGCTCCCGCACAACCAGGGTCTGATCGACCGTGACCTCGCCGTCTTCGTTTCGGACACCCCGCAGATGGCGGCGTACCGCAACGACCTGTTCTGGGCGCAGGAGTACGCCAAGTACAACCGCACGATCATGATGGCGCTCCTCAAGGACGTGATCCGCAAGGAGTTCAGGAAGGCGAAGCCGACCTTCGAGCCGGAGATCAGCGCCCACCACAACTACGTCTCGGAGGAGCGCTACGACGGGATGGACCTGCTCGTGACCCGTAAGGGCGCGATCCGGGCCGGGTCCGGTGAGTACGGGATCATCCCGGGTTCGATGGGGACGGGTTCGTACATCGTGAAGGGTCTCGGGAACGAGAAGGCCTTCAACTCGGCCTCGCACGGCGCCGGTCGGCGGATGAGCCGCAGCGCGGCCAAGCGCCGGTTCACGACGAAGGACCTGGAGGAGCAGACGCGGGGCGTGGAGTGCCGTAAGGACTCCGGCGTCGTGGACGAGATCCCGAGTGCGTACAAGCCGATCGAGCAGGTCATCGATCAGCAGCGTGACCTGGTCGAGGTCGTCGCGAAGCTGAAGCAGTTCATCTGCGTGAAGGGCTGACGGGCTGCCGCTTCCCGTTACTTCCCGTGGCGGACCGCGTAGATCATGACGAACGCGATGATGTGGATGCCGAAGAGGAAGTAGGCCAGGAAGATCCACATCTGGCGTTCGTTTCTCGTTTCCTCCAGCAGGCGGCGCTTTTCCCGTTCCTGTGCCTGCTCCTGTGCCTGCTCCTGCTCCTGCTCCCGGTCCTGCTCCTGCTCCTGCTCCTGCTCCTGCTCCTGCTCCTGTTTTTCGTCTGGCATCACAGTTCCCTGTGGACCTTTGTGTTCGAGGCCTGGGCGCGGGGGCGGAGGATCATGAGGTCCACGTTGACGTGGCTGGGGCGGGTCACCGCCCAGGTGATCGTGTCCGCCACGTCGTCGGCGGTGAGGGGGGCGGCCACTCCCTCGTAGACCTTGGCGGCCTTCTCCTGGTCGCCGCCGAAGCGGGTCAGGGCGAACTCGTCGGTCCTGACCATGCCGGGGGCGATCTCGATGACGCGGACCGGCTCGCCGACGATCTCCAGGCGGAGGGTCTCGGCCAGGACGTGCGCGCCGTGCTTGGCGGCCACGTAGCCCGCGCCGCCCTCGTACGTGCCGTGGCCGGCGGTGGAGGAGATCACGACGACCGTGCCGTCGCCGCTCGCCACCAGCTTCGGCAGCAGGGCCTGGGTGATGTTGAGGGTGCCGAGGACGTTCGTCTCGTACATGCTGCGCCAGTCGGCCGGGTCGCCGGTGGCGACCGGGTCCGCGCCCAGCGCGCCGCCCGCGTTGTTGACCAGCACGCCGATCGTCTTGAAGGCCGTCGCGAACTCGTCGACCGCCGCGCGGTCCGTCACGTCCAGCGGGTACGCCGTCGCCGAGCCGCCCGCCTTCGTGATCTCCTCGGCCAGCGCCTCGATGCGGTCCTTGCGGCGGGCGGTCAGGACGACCCGGTAGCCGGCCGTGGCGAGCTGCCGGGCGGTGGCGGCCCCGATCCCGCCGCTCGCACCGGTGACGACGGCGATGCGGGCGGCGGCGGACGGTGCGGCGGGGGCCATGGCGTGCTCCTCGGTGCGTACGAGCGGTGGTGCGGTCGGCTTTCCCAGGGTAGGCGACGTCACGCGCCGTCCCTCGGTGCCCACATGATCACGGCCATGCCGGCCAGGCAGATCAGCGCGCCCGTCACGTCCCAGCGGTCGGGGCGGTAGCCGTCGGCGACCGCGCCCCACAGGAGCGAGCCGGCCACGAAGATGCCGCCGTACGCGGCGAGGATGCGGCCGAAGTGGGCGTCGGGCTGGAAGGTCGCGACGAAGCCGTACGCGCCGAGCGCGAGCACGCCGCCCGTCGCCCACAGCCAGCCCCGGTGCTCGCGCACGCCCTGCCAGACCAGCCAGGCACCGCCGATCTCGAAGAGCGCGGCGACGACGAAGAGGGCGGCGGAACGGGCGATCAGCATGCCCGCAGCCTGACACGGCGGTGCGCTGTCACCTGTTGGAGGGCGACTGCTCCGCGCCGCGCGTGGGATACATCCCCCTTGTGTGACCGTATGAATGTATGACCGTATCCCGGGCGGTTCTCATCTAGGAGTGGTGTATGCGCAGGTTGTGGGGGTTCGTGGTGTCGGGTGCCGTGCTCGCTGTGGGGGTGGCGGGTGCGGCCGTGCCGGCTGCGTCGGCTGTGCCGGCTGCTTGGGACGGGGGTGAGGCCGATCTCTCGTATCACGGGTTCGCCGCCATGGACGGCGGCATGCTCGACGTGCGGCTCACTCCGCGTAATCACGGTCCCGGTGACGTCTCCGACTCGACCGTGCGGTTGCGGTGGTCGGTGCCGTTGGCGGCGGGGGAGCAGCGGATGCCGGTGGGGTGCGCGCGGACGGGGCGGCAGGAGGTGGTGTGCCGGACGGGGGCGCTGGCCGCCGACGGGCTGGGGGAGCAGATCGCGTTGCGGGTGGCGCTGCGGGGGCGGCCGACGGAGGTGACGATGGACGTCGACACGTTGTGGGGCGGTGGGGCGGTGGACCGTAACCGCTCCAACGACCGGCAGCAGGTGCTGGTGTTGGACACCGGGGACGCGTACTTCTTCTGACGTCGTCGTACGATCTGCGGGCGGCGCCGACGGAGGCGCTCACGAAGGGGTGCGATGTCCGGGAACGTACGGTCGCGGCTGCTGGACGAGGTGTCCGTCGTGTCCCGTCGGTATGTGGCCGCGTATGCCCTGTTCAACCAGGCGCTCGCGGACCGTCTGGGCCTGCACCCCACCGATTTGCAGTGTCTGAACCTGCTGATGCTGGAGCGGGAGCCGGTGACGACCGGCCGGGTCGCCGAGCTGACGGGGCTGACCACCGGGTCGGCGACCCGGCTGGTGGACCGGCTGGAGCGGGCGGGGTACGTCGTCCGGGAGCGGGACGCGGCCGACCGGCGGCGGGTGCTGGTGGCCACGGTGCCGGAGCGGATCGCGGAGTTCGGGCGGATGTGGGAGCGGCTGGGCGGCGACTGGATGCCGCTCTTCGACGACCTGGCCGACGCCGAACTCGCGGTGATCGTGCGGCACATGCGGCGGACGGTGGAGTTCGGCGCGGAACAGGTCACACGGTTGCGGGAAGGCCGGGTGTAGGGGCGGGATGATGGATACGGACATATCGACGCCCTCGTCTTCGTCGGCGCCGTCGTCGGCCCTGGCGGTCGGCGAGGGGGCTCGGAGTGGGCGTTCTGGGCGTGAACTGCCGCCGTACTGGCCGCTGTTGCTGCTCGGGGCGGCCGTGGTGCCGGGGGTCTTGCTGGTGGTCGTCGGGCGGTCGCTCGACGCGCCGGCGGTGCAGGCGTGGCGGACGGTGTGTCTGGCCGTGACCGTGCAGGCGCTGCCGTTCCTGTTGCTCGGGACGGCGTTGTCGGGGGCGATCAACGCGTTCGTGCCGGCGCATGTGTTCGGGCGGCTGCTGCCGAAGCGGGCCGTGCTGGCGGTGCCGGTGGCGGGGATGGCGGGGGTGGTGCTGCCGGGGTGCGAGTGCGCTTCGGTGCCGGTGGCGAACAGCCTGATCGGGCGGGGGGTGACTCCGGCGGCGGCGTTCGCGTTCCTGCTGTCGGCGCCCGCCGTGAACCCGGTCGTGCTGACCGCCACGGCCGTCGCCTTCCCGGGCAGTCCGGAGATGGTGCTCGCCCGGCTGGTCGCCTCGCTGGTGACGGCCGCCGTCATGGGCTGGCTGTGGCTCTGGCTGGGGCGGGCGGAGTGGCTGAAGCCGACGGTGCGGCACACCGGGCATGTGGCGGGGCGCAGTCGGTTCACGGAGTTCCGGCGCGGTTTCCAGCACGACTTCCTGCACGCCGGGGGCTTCCTGGTGGTGGGTGCGATGGCGGCGGCGACCTTCAATGTGGCGGTGCCGCGTTCGGTGCTGGACACCTTCGCCGGGTCGCCGTGGCTGTCGGTGCTGTTCCTGGCGCTGCTGGCGATCGTGCTGGCGGTGTGCAGCGAGGCGGACGCGTTCGTGGCGGCGTCGCTGAGCGGGTTCTCGCCGGTGGCGCGGCTGGCGTTCATGGTGGTGGGGCCGATGGTCGACCTGAAGCTGATCGCCTTGCAGGCGGGGACGTTCGGGCGGGCCTTCGCGGTGCGGTTCTCGGCGGCCACGGCCGTCGTCGCGGTGGTGTGCAGCGCGGTGATCGGAGGGGTGCTGCTGTGAAGCGGTTCGCGCAGGTGGGGCTGTTGGTGCTCGGGGGGCTGGGGTTGTTGCACACCTCGCTCTTCACGGACGAGTACCTGCGGCTGGTGAAGGCGGGGATGCGGCC
This sequence comes from Streptomyces sp. yr375, assembly GCF_900110755.1. GTDB lineage: Bacteria > Actinomycetota > Actinomycetes > Streptomycetales > Streptomycetaceae > Streptomyces. The sequence goes on along the minus strand of NZ_FOFF01000049.1, from coordinate 58,382 downwards.
GTTGCTCGTCGCCTCGGGTGTGGTGCTGCTCGGGCTGGGGGTGACGGAGGCGTGGGCGTCCCGTCGGCGACCGGATCAGCATGATCATGACTCTGGTCATGGCCATGAGGGGGAGCGTGAGGAGGGTGGGGGTGGTCATGGGCACGATCACTCCGGTGTGCCCCGGGTCGCCTGGCTGCTCTTCCTGCCCGTGCTGAGCCTGCTGTTCTACGCGCCGCCCGCCCTCGGGTCGTACACCGCCTCACGGGAGCCCGCGAAGGCCGTCGCCGTGCAGGAGGACGCTTTCGATCCGCTGCCGGCGACCTCCCCGCTGCCGATCACGCTCACCGACTTCACGCAGCGGGTGCAGCAGGACAAGTCGAAGGCCATCGCGGGGCGGGCGGTGGTGATGACCGGGTTCGCGTCGCCCGCCGCGGCGAAGGACGACGGCTGGTATCTGACCCGGATCATCGTCAGTTGCTGCGCGGCGGACGCGTCGTCCGTGAAGGTGCTGGTCCACGGGGTCGCGGCGCCGAAGTCCGACACCTGGGTGAACGTCACCGGGACCTGGCACGCGGGCGGCACGCTGGGCACGTCGTCGGCGGCGGTCGCGGTGGACGCCCGGGGCGTGGTGAAGGTGCGCAAGCCCTCGAACTCGTACATGGACGCCTTGCCCCTCGGCTGAGGACAGCGGCCGACGGAGAACCGGACGCGGAGCCGGAAACCGAGTCGGAATAGAACGCTGGAGGGGCGTGTTGGACGGCTATAGTTGAACGGTAAACAACTTGGAGGTTGAGCGACCATGCAGTTCGGGATCTTCAGCGTCGGCGATGTCACGCCGGACCCCACCACGGGCCGTGCGCCGACCGAGCGTGAGCGGATCAAGGCCATGGTCGCCATCGCGCTGAAGGCCGAGGAGGTCGGCCTCGACGTCTTCGCCACCGGTGAGCACCACAACCCGCCGTTCGTGCCGTCGTCCCCGACCACGATGCTCGGGTACATCGCCGCGCGGACGGAGAAGCTGGTCCTCTCCACCTCCACCACCCTCATCACCACCAACGACCCGGTGAAGATCGCCGAGGACTTCGCGATGCTCCAGCACCTGGCCGACGGGCGCGTCGACCTGATGATGGGGCGCGGGAACACCGGCCCGGTCTACCCCTGGTTCGGGCAGGACATCCGGCAGGGCATCAACCTCGCCGTCGAGAACTACGCCCTGCTGCGCCGCCTGTGGCGCGAGGACGTCGTCAACTGGGAGGGGAAGTTCCGCTCGCCGCTCCAGGGCTTCACGTCGACGCCGCGCCCGCTGGACGACGTACCGCCCTTCGTCTGGCACGGCTCCATCCGCTCGCCCGAGATCGCCGAGCAGGCCGCTTACTACGGCGACGGCTTCTTCCACAACAACATCTTCTGGCCGGCCGACCACACGAAGCAGATGGTCGAGCTGTACCGGGAGCGGTTCGCGCACTACGGGCACGGCACGCCCGAGCAGGCCATCGTGGGGCTCGGCGGGCAGGTGTTCATGCGGAAGAACTCGCAGGACGCCGTACGGGAGTTCCGGCCGTACTTCGACAACGCGCCGGTGTACGGGCACGGGCCGTCGCTGGAGGACTTCACCGACCAGACCCCGCTGACCGTCGGCACGCCCGAGCAGGTCATCGAGAAGACGCTCGCCTTCCGCGAGTACGCCGGTGACTACCAGCGCCAGTTGTTCCTGCTGGACCACGCCGGGCTGCCGCTGAAGACCGTGCTGGAGCAGCTCGACCTGCTCGGCGAGGAGGTCGTGCCGGTGCTGCGCAAGGAGTTCGCGGTGGGGCGTCCGGCGCAGGTGCCGGACGCGCCGACCCACGCGTCGCTGGTCAAGGCCGCGCAGGGACAGGACGCCCGGGGCCAGGAAGGGGTGAGTGTCGCATGAGGCTCGTCGTCGTGTCGGCGGGGCTGAGTGTTCCGTCGTCCACCCGGCTGCTGGCCGACCGGCTCGCGGCGGCCACCGTCGGGCGGGCGGAGGCGGGTTCGGCGGCGGAGGTGGAGGTGCGGGTCGTGGAGCTGCGCGACCTGGCCGTCGACATCGCGCACCACCTCACCAGCGGTTTTCCCGGACGGAAGCTGGCGGACGCGCTCGGCGCGGTGGCGGGGGCGGACGGGCTGATCGTCGTCACGCCCGTGTTCTCGGCGTCGTACAGCGGACTGTTCAAGTCGTTCTTCGACGTGCTGGACCAGGACGCGCTGGCGGGCAAGCCGGTGCTGATCGCCGCCACCGGGGGCAGCGCCCGGCACTCGCTCGTCCTCGACCACGCACTGCGGCCGCTCTTCGCCTACCTGCGGGCCGTCGTCGTCCCGACCGCCGTCTACGCCGCCTCGGAGGACTGGGGCGCGGAGGGGCTGCCCGAGCGGATCGAGCGCGCGGCGGGGGAGCTGGCGGCGCTGATGGCGGGGCTCACGGGAGTGGTGGGGCCGTCGGGGGCGTCGGGGGCGGTGGTTCCCCGGTCGGCGCAGCCGGTGGCGGGCGGGTTCGAGGTCGTGCCGTTCGCGGAGCGGCTGGCGGCGATCGCCGTGCCGGGCGGGGGCGCCCAGGCGCCGGCCGGACGGTGAGAGGCCAGTAAGAAGGGTGATCGTAGGACCGTCCGCACCGCGCAACCGGCGGCGGCCTTGGCAGACTGGGCGGGTGTCTCCCACCCTGCTGCTCGCCGAAGACGACCGTGCCATCCGCCACGCCCTGGAACGTGCCCTGGCCCTGGAGGGCTACCAGGTCACCGCGGTCGCCGACGGGGTGGAGGCGCTGGCGCACGCCCACAAGAACCCGCCGGACGTGCTCGTCCTCGACGTGATGATGCCCGGGATCGACGGCCTCCAGGTCTGCCGGGTGCTGCGCGCCGAGGGCGACCGTACGCCGATCCTGATGCTGACCGCGCTGGTCGAGACCGCCGACCGGATCGCCGGACTGGACGCGGGCGCGGACGACTACGTCGTCAAGCCGTTCGACGTCGAGGAGGTCTTCGCCCGGCTGCGGGCGCTGCTGCGCCGCACCAGCCCGGAGGCCGCGCCCGTGGCCGAGGCGCCGAAGGAGCAGCAGCCGCAGCCCTCGGGGTCGTCGGGGCCGTCGGGGGCGGGGTCGGGGCGGCATGTGGAGGCGGCCGGGCTGCGGATGGACCCGCAGGCGCGGCGGGCGTGGCGGGGCGGGCGGGAGGTGGAGCTGACCCGGACCGAGTTCGAGCTGCTGGAACTGCTGGTGCGCAACGCCGGGATCGTCCTGGACCACTCCACGATCTACGACCGGATCTGGGGCTACGACTTCGGGCCCGGCTCGAAGAATCTCGCCGTCTACGTCGGCTATCTGCGCCGCAAGCTCGACCAGCCGGGCTCCCCGGCACTGATCCACACCGTGCGCGGTGTGGGTTACGTGCTGCGGGAGGACTGAGCGCGTGGGCCGTCTGCGGCTGCTGCTGGCCCGGCCGCGGCCGAAGCTGGTGTCGCTGCGGACGACGTTCGCGGTGTCCTTCGCGGCCGTGACCGCCGCCGTCACCGTCCTCGTCGGCGTGCTGTCGTACTCGGCCGCCGCCCGGCTGGTCCGGGTCGACCAGGAGTCGGTGTTCGACGAGGTCGTGCAGGATCTGCGGGACGAGGTGCGCGACCAGCGGATGGCGCCGCAGGACTTCTCCTCGGCCGCGCCGGGCCATGACATCGTGCGGCCGGCCCGGACGGACGTACAGGTGCTGGGGCCGGACGGGTCGGTGGTCGACGGCGGCAGCCCGGGGCTGCCGGTCGGGTCCGCCGACCGCGCGGTCGCTGCCGCCTCGACGGCCGGGCGGATGGCCGTGCACAAGGACGTGGACGTCGGCAGCGACGTCTACCGCGTGGCGACCGTCGCGCTGGGCGGCGGCCGGGGCGCGGTGCAGGTGGCGCAGGAGTTCAGCGACACCGAGGATCTGCTGCGGGCGCTCCAGCAGCGCACGGTGATCCTGATGATCGCGGTCGTGACCGCCGCCGGGCTGTTCGGCTGGTGGCTGGCCCGGCGCATCACGCACCGGCTGGTGATCCTCACCACCGCCGCCGAGGACGTCGCCCGCACGCGCCGGCTCGGCGTGCAGGTGCCGGTCACCGGGCACGACGAGGTGGGCCGGCTCGGCCGCGCCTTCGACCGGATGCTGGGCCGGCTCGCCCAGTCGGAGGAGGATCAGCGGCGGCTCGTCCAGGACGCGGGGCACGAGCTGCGGACGCCGCTGACATCGCTGCGGACGAACATCTCGCTGCTGCGCCGGATCGACGAGCTGCCGCCCGACACCCGCCTCGAACTGGTCGCGGACCTGACCCAGGAGGCGCGCGAACTGACCGACCTGGTCAATGAGTTGGTCGATCTCGCGGCCGGTCAGTCCGACAGCGAGCCGCCGCGGCAGGTGGACCTCGCCGACCTCGCGGAGGAGGTCGCGGGCCTCGCCCGGCGGCGCACCGGGCGGCAGATCCTGATCCGGACGAGCGGCACGACCACCGCCTACGGGCGGCCGGCCATGCTCCAGCGGGCGGTGTCCAACCTGGTGGAGAACGCGACCAAGTTCGACCGCGAGGGCCGGGCGCCGGTCGAGATCGCCGTCACCGGCCCGGCCCGGCCGGGGGTCGTCCGCGTCGAGGTCCTCGACCGGGGTCCGGGCATCGCCGAGGCCGACCTGACCCGCGTCTTCGACCGCTTCTACCGCGCCGCCGACGCCCGTTCCCTGCCGGGCTCCGGCCTCGGCCTGTCGATCGTGCGCGAGGTGGCCCTGTCCCACGAGGGCGCGCCCTTCGCCGCGCGCCGCGCGGGCGGCGGCTCGGTGATCGGCTTCACGGTGGGCGGCAGCGGCGAGGAACCGGCGCGGGCCCGGGACCGGTGACACCCTCACCAGTGACACACCACCAGTGACACCTCACCGATGATGTGTCACATTCCTGGAACTGGGCGACTGAGGGGGTCTGGGCGTGTTCGGTGACCGGGAGGCGGCCGTGCTGGCGGCAGTGGACGAGGCGGCCGTCGGGCGGACGCTGCTCGAACTGATCGCGATCCCCAGCGTCACGGGCAGCGCCGCCGAGTCCGAGATCCAGCACCACCTGGCCGGCCGGCTGGAACGCCTCGGGCTCGACGTCGACCTGTGGCCCATGGACCTGCCCGCCCTGCGCGCCCACCCCGACTTCCCCGGCACGGAGGCACCGCGCGAGGAGGCGTGGGGGCTGGTGGCCCATACGGTGACCAGGGGCGGTGGCGGTGACGGTGACGGGCCTACGGTGATCCTGCAAGGGCATGTGGACGTCGTCCCGCCCGGGGATCCCGCCGCCTGGGACGGCGACCCGTTCGTGCCGCGCGTCACCGGGGATCTCGTGCACGGGCGGGGCGCGTGCGACATGAAGGGCGGGCTCGCGGCGCAGCTCGGGGCGCTGGCCGCGATCCGGGCGGCCGGGGTGAGGCTGCGCGGGCGGGTCGCCGTGCACTTCGTCGTCGGCGAGGAGGACGGCGGGCTCGGGGCCTTCGGCACCCTGCAGCGCGGGTACGGCGGCGACGCGTGCGTCATCGCCGAGCCGACGTCGAGGACGGTGATCACCGCCAACGCGGGCGCGCTGACCTTCCGGATCACCGTCCCGGGCAAGGCCGCGCATGCCGGTTCGCGGGCGGACGGGGTCAGCGCGATCGACGCCTACCTGCCGCTGCACCGGGCGCTGGCCCAACTGGAGGGCGAGCGCAACCGGGACCCGGACGCGCTGCTCGCCGAGTACCCGATTCCCTACGCGCTGTCCGTCGGTACCGTCCGCGCGGGCGACTGGGCGAGCAGCGTGCCCGATCTGCTGGTCGCGGAGGGGCGGCTCGGGGTGCGGCTCGGCGAGGACCCGGCCGTCGCCCGGGCGGCGCTGGAGCGGTGCGTGGCCGAGGCGTGCGCCCAGGACGACTGGCTGCGCGCCCGTCCGGCGTCCGTGACCTGGCCGGGCGGCCAGTTCGCGAGCGGCCGGCTGGCGGCCGGGCATCCGCTCGCCGGCCTGGTGGCGGACGCCTGCGCCGACGCGACCGGCGCCCCGCGCCCCCGGGAACGCGGGGCGACCTACGGGAGCGACCTGCGGCTGTACGCCGGGGCCGGGATCCCGACGCTGCAGTTCGGGCCGGGGGACGTCGGCGTCGCCCACAGCGCCGGCGAGCACGTGTCTCTCCGGGAGGTGGTGGCGACGGCGCGGGCGCTGGCGTTGACGGTGATGCGGACGGTGGGGTGAGTCGTGAGCGGGGGCGCGGGGAATTCCGTATCCCTTTACGACGACCGGTGTCCGGATGCGAGGATGTGGCGCCATGACCGCTGGGTGGTGTTCTCGCACGCTGCGAGCCGCGCTGTTCGCGGCCGTCTGCGTGCTGCTCGCCGCCCTGGGGCACGTGCTGATGTCCGGCTCCGAGGTGCCCGCGTGGGCGCTGGCGCTGGGCGTGGCCGCCACCGGCGGCGCGGGCTGGTGCCTGGCGGGCCGTGAGCGCGGGCTGCCGTTGGTCGTGACGGTCGTGGTCGCCGCGCAGGCGGCCCTGCACTCGGCGTTCTCGCTGGCGGGGGCGGGCGGTGACGCGTCGACGGCAGCGGGTTCCATGTCCATGGAGTCCATGGACATGGACGCCATGGACATGAGCCACATGAGCCACATGGATCACATGAGCCACATGGATCACATGGGTCACATGGGTCACGTCGGGCAGGCTTCCTTCGGTGACGCCGGTGGTTCGTCCTCGGTCGGTATGTTCGCCGCGCATCTCCTCGCCGCGCTGCTGTGCGGGCTGTGGCTGGCGTACGGCGAGAGGGCCGCGTTCCGGATTCTGCGTGCCGTGGCCGGGTGGCTGGCCGCGCCGCTGCGGCTGCTGCTGCTCGTGCTGCCCGCCGTCCCGGACCGTCCGCGGGTCCGGTTCGGCCGCCGCCGTTCGGATCGGGCGCCGCGGCTTCTCCTTCTCACCCATGCGATCACCACCAGGGGTCCGCCCCTGAGGGCCGCTGTCGCCGTCTGACGACAGCAGGAGACCCCGGGGCCGCCCCTACGGCACCCCGGTCGTGCACGCATGCACGCGTGCCCTCACGCCCTCATGGATGATCCGAGAAGGACACCCGGTGATCAGTACTGCCCAAAAGGCACCCCAGGCACCCCAGGCACCTCAGGCGACTCAAGTCGCCCTCGACGAGTCGATCACCGCGTGGGCGCTCGCCGCCCGGGCCGGTGACGCGGACGCGGTCGAGCGTTTCGTCGGCGCACTGCACCGTGACGTCCTGCGGTACGTCGCCCATCTGTGCGCCGACCCCCAGGCGGTCGACGACCTCGCGCAGGACACCTTCCTGCGCGCCCTCGGCAGCCTGCACCGCTTCGAGGGCCGTTCCTCGGCGCGTTCCTGGCTGCTGTCCATCGCCCGCCGCGCGGTGGTCGACAGCTACCGGCGCGCCGCCGCCCGGCCCCGGCTGTCCGACGTACCGGACTGGCAGCTCGCCGCGGAGCGCGCGCAGCCGCGCGGGCTGCCCGGGTTCGACGACGGCGTCGTCCTGCTGGACCTGCTGGCCTCGCTCCCGGCCGAGCGGCGGGAGGCGTTCGTCCTCACGCAACTGGCCGGCCTGCCCTACGCGGAGGCGGCGGAGGCGAGCGACTGCCCGGTCGGCACGGTCCGTTCCCGCGTCGCACGGGCGCGGGCCACCCTGGCCGACCTGTTGTAGCCCTGCCTGTTCGTCCTGTCTGTTTGCCCTGCCTGTTTGGCCTGTCTGTTCGTCCTGTCTGTTTGTCGTGTCTGGAGTCCCGTCGCAGGCCTGTTTGTAGTCCTCGAACAATGCTGGGCACTTCGTTGACCGTGATCGGCGGGGGGCCTAACTTCGCGGTGTCCTTCCCCCGCTCAAGGGAGACCGCGATGCCCTCGTCCGCCCAACGCGCCCGGCACCTGCGCGTGGTCGCCGCCTCCGGACTGCTCGGCACCGCCGTGGAGTTCTACGACTTCCTCGTCTACGGGACCGTCGCCGCCCTCGTCTTCGGCGAACTGTTCTTCCCGGGGGCCGACCCGGCCGTCGGCACCATCGCCGCGTTCGGCACGTTCGCCGCCGGTTATGTCGCCCGGCCGGTCGGCGGGGTCCTCTTCGGGCACTTCGGCGACCGGCTCGGCCGCAAGTCGATGCTGCTGCTCACCATGGGGCTGATGGGCGGCGCGAGTTTCCTCGTCGGTCTGCTGCCCACGTACGACACGATCGGCGGGTGGGCGCCGGTGCTGCTGGTCACCCTGCGGGTCGTGCAGGGCATCGCCATCGGCGGTGAGTGGGGCGGCGCGACGCTGATGGTCGTCGAGCACGCGGGCGAGGGGCGGCGCGGACTGTGGTCCAGCTTCACGCAGATGGGAGCGCCGCTCGGCTCCCTGCTGTCCACGGCCGTCGTCACGCTCGTCGTCGCCCTCCCCGAGGACGAGTTCGCGGCCTGGGGCTGGCGGGTGCCGTTCCTGCTGAGCGTGGTGCTGCTCGGCGTGGGGCTCGTCGTCCGTCTCAAGGTCGTCGAGAGCCCGCTGTTCGCCGAGCTGAAGCAGGACCGCGCCGAGTCGCGGCTGCCCGTCCTCGAGGTGCTGCGCCGCCCCCGCCCCGTCCTGCTGGCCTGCGGCGTCGGCATCGGCGCGTTCACCGCCCAGTCGCTGCTGACCAGTTACCTGATCGCGTACGCCACCGGCATCGGCTACGCCCGGCCGCAGGTGCTCACCGCGCTCACGGTGTCCGCGTCCGTCGCGCTCGTCGTGCTGCCCTGCGCCTCCGCGCTCTCCGACCGGGTCGGCCGCCGCCCGGTCGTGCTGGCCGGGGCCCTCGCCACGGCGGTGCTCGCCTTCCCGGTGCTGGCGCTGGTCGACTCGGGGTCGCCGGGGCTGCTGATCCTCGCGGTCGTCCTCGGCCACGGCATCGCCCAGTCCACGATGTACGGGCCGCTGGGCGCGCTGCTCACCGAGATGTTCGGCACCCGGGTCCGCTACACCGGCGCCTCCCTCGGCTACCAGGGCGCCACCCTCATCGGCGCCGGTTTCTCCCCGCTGATCGCCGGAAGCCTGGTGGCGGGCAGCGGCGACGGCACCCCCGTCGCCCTGCTGCTGTGCGGCGGCGCGGCCGTCACCGCCGTGACCGTCCTCTTCGTCCGCGAGACCAGCCGGACGTCCCTCACCGACACCGCCGAGGACTCCGACGCCCCCCACGCGCAGCAGATCACCGCATGACGGCCCCCTCCGACGACGCCCCACAGCTACGCCCGCAGTCGCTGATGCTCGCCTTCTTCGGCAACCACGTCCTGGAGTGGGAGGCGGGCGACCGGTGCGTGTACTCGGGCAGCATCATCGACGTCCTCGGCCGCGTCGGGGTCGGCGAACAGGCCGTACGGTCCACGCTGACCCGTATGGTCTGCCGGGGTCTGCTGCGGCGGCAACGCGAGGGCCGCCGGATGTACTTCGGGCTGACCGAGCAGGCGACGCGCGTCCTGCGGGACGGCCGGACCCGTATCTGGCGCGAGGGCGCGGTCGACGACGACTGGGACGGCGACTGGACGCTGCTGGGCTTCTCGCTGCCCGCGTCGCGCCGGCGCGAGCGGCACGACCTGCGGTCCCGGCTCGCCTGGTCCGGCTTCGGCGCGCTGTACAGCGGGCTGTGGATCGCGCCGGGGCGGGTGGACGTCGCCGCCGTCGTCGCCGAACTCGGGCTGACCGCCCACGTCAAGATCTTCCACGCCTGCGCCGACGAGGCCACCGACATCGGCCGCATGATCCGCGACACCTGGGACCTGGAGACCATCGCCGCCCGGTACGTCGCCTTCGACAAACGGTGGAGCAGCCGGCTCAACGCCGGTCCGAGCGACGATCCGACCGATGATCCGATCGGTATCCGGCTGCGGCTGGTCGGCGAATGGGTCCGGACGATTCGCGCGGACCCCCGGCTCCCCGCCCGTCACCTTCCCCCGGGCTGGCCGGCCCGTCCCGCCCAGGACACCTTCCGTCGCGTCGCGGAACAGACCGCGGCGCCTGCGGAACGCCTGGCGCGGGACGTCCTGGACACGGCACCGCGGCGGTAGCCGGGCCGCGGTGCCGGTGCCCCTCACCTCGGCGAGATCGTCACCAGATCGGATTCCAGCCGTCGTTGCCGGCCAGGTACTTCTCGGCGGTGTACTCGAGCGCCTCGGTGTCGGACAACTGCGGTGCGTTCGTGCCGAAGCCGGCTCCGGGGCCGTCGTTGCGGTACTCCTTGAACCGGGTCCAGGACCACGGGTAGTCGGGGGTCATGTCGGTCCAGGGATGGGCGGCGGTGATGCCCGAGCGGATCTCGGTCTCCCGGATCACCGCCTGCGGCCAGGCCTCCTGCACGTTGTGCCACGGGCGGCCCAGATACATGGTGTTGGCCGGCACGTTCGGGGTGAGGATGTCGCTGCCGACGATGAGGATGCCGTACTTCTGCCGCCAGTCGGTGTTGGGCGCGAGCACCGTGCCGCCGACCCAGTTGTCCACCTGGAGGGTGCACCGGTCGATGACCGAGGTGGCGTTGCCGAAGATGAAGTCCACCGAGCCCTGGATGAAGCAGTTCGCGAAGTACGACCGGACCTGGTCCGTCGGCGTCGGGGCCTTGACCAGCAGCGTGTCCTGCCGGGCGGTGATCCGGCAGTTGAAGAAGAACTGCCGGTCGCCCCTGGCGCACACCGCGACGGCCTGCGTCTCGAACGGGCTGATCTCCGGGTGGTTCGCGGGGTTGAACGTGTTGCTGATCGTGAGGTCCCGCACGGTCAGGTTCGGTGCCTTGAAGGTGGCCGTGGCGCTGCCCTCGGTGCCCCACGGGGTGCCGTCGGGCTTGAGCATCGCGTGCGCCCTGTTGTTCGTGATGACGACGTCCACGGGGTTGCCGCTGACGCCCTGGAGCGTCAGGAACGGCCGGTTCGCCGGGACGGTGATGGCCTCGGCGTAGGCGCCCTTGTCGATGAAGATGGTGTTCGCGCCCGATCTGGGGAGCGCGTTGATCGCGTCCTGCACGGTCCAGAAGTCGCCGGTGCCGTCGCTCGCGACGAGCTTGTCGCTCTCCTCCAGGAGGTCCTTGCCCTTGGTGTTCTTGGTCGAGTGATGGACCATCATGACGGCGGCGGCGATGGTCAGCGCGCTCGAGTAGATGATCTCGCCGACCTGGATCTCGGGGGACAGGACGAGGTTGGCCGCGGCGATCGCGCCGATCAGCGCGATGCTCAGCACGCTCCAACTGTTGTGGTGCGCGATGTGGGTCGGGGTGAGCGTGAACGGCTGTCCGGTGCCCCAGGCCGCCGCGGTCTGGGCCGCCTGGTTGCGGAACCGGGAGGCCTCGGCGACGCCCACGATGACCGGAGGATCGCCGGCGCCGCGAGCCGGGTGGGGACGTTGGGGGTGAACCCGTCGTGCAGGGTCAGCACCGCGTTGCTGAGGCTGGACGGGGTGAGCTGCATGTTGTCGCGGCTGGCGCCCTGCCGTTGCAGGTCGGTGTAGTTCGACAGCCCTTCGAAGCGCGTGGTCACGTTCGCGCCGGTGCCCGTGCGGATGGCGCCCGGCAGGTCCACGCCGGGCTCCAGGGTGAAGAAGTTGCGCCAGGTGATGTTGCCGCCGCCGTTGTCGGTGCCGGGCCGCCAGCCCATGACGTAGGCGTCCGACCGGCGCATGAACACCCGGATGAACTCGCCCCCGCCCTCCGAGTACAGGTCGACGGCGATGAACTGCTGCGTCCCGTTCGCGTCGGTGACGTCGACGGGGCGGCCCCCTCCGGTCTGACCCGGTGCGCGGACACGCCCTGTCTGATGCCGTTGAGCAGGGCGGCGTAGCTGGTCCGGGCGTCGGCCGGCTCGCTGGTGATCTTCCACTCGACGTTCGCGCCGGGCGCGGCGGCGGCGGTCGCGGCACCGACGGCGCCGACGCCCACGACGCCGCTGACAACGATGCCCGCGGCCCCCATCACGGAGAGAAACGATCGCCGGGAGAGCCCGCCCGGCAGGACGGTCATCTCGTGCGTCCCGTTCATCTCGTTCGTCGCGCTCGACTCGGTCGTCACTTCAGCTCCTGCGGTGTGGGGCGGTCGCCGATCCTCACGGTGGCCTTGTCCCGAAAGACTCGGCGAGGGGGAAGCTCCGACGCCACGGGTACTTCTACGGGCACACCCCGACCCGGGCTCGGGGTGGAGGGGGGCCCGGCCCGGGTATTTCTACGGTGTTGTCCTAAGAAGTGGGGGTCTGGTGTGCCGTCCACCAGGATGCGATCTGCGCGCGGCAGACGAAGCCGAGCTTGGCCAGGATGTTCTCGACATGGCCGTGGACCGTGCGCGGGGAGCGTCCGAGCAGGGTCGCGATCTGCCGGTTGCTCATCCCCTTGGCCACCAGCGCCGCCACCTCCCGCTCCCGGGGCGTCAGCGGGCTCGGGACGGTGACCAGGACGGTGGGCGGGGCGAGGGAGGTGGTGGGGGTGATGGCGGGTGGGGTGTGGGTCGTGGCGTCAGCCGCTGCCGCTGCCGGGGTCGTCGCGGGGGTCGGGGCGGATCCGGTGTACAGGGCGTAGGCGATGGCCTCGTCGGGGCCGCGCAGGCGTCCGCCCTCCGCGAGGGCGGCCTGGTACGCCGCCCGGCCCAGGGTCCGTACGACGTCGTCCTCGCACTCGGCGTGCTGCTGGACCATGTGCGGGCCGAACGTGGCGATGCCGGTGTCGGTGTCCCGCCACAAGGCGTCCGCGACGCCCAGGAGTCGCGCCGCCCGCTCGTGGTGGCCGCCCGCCGCGGTGACCCAGGCGAGCTCCTCGACCATCAGGGCGACCCTGACGTAGTCGTTGAAGCCGCGTTCGTTCTCCAGCGCGGACCGGATCATGACGGTGGCCTCGGTCAGGTCGCCGCGTCGCCAGGCGTCGTAGCCGAGGGTCCACTGCGCGTGCGCGCGGACCAGCCGCTCGTCGTGCGTCTCGGCGAGGGCGACCGCCTGCCGGCAGGTCTGCGTGGTCCGCGGGTCCCCCAGGTGGGACTGGACGGTGCCCAGCAGGATCAGCGCGTAGACGGCGCCGATCTCCTCGTCCGTCCCCAGATGGCCGGCGACCGCCTCCGCCAGCAGGGGCACCGCCTCCGTGAGCCGGCCGCCGAACAGGGCCAACGTGCCGCGCAGGCTCTGGACGTGGGAGCACACCACCCGGTCGGTCAGCCGTGCGCCCAACTCCGCGGCCTCGTCCAGCCACCGGTTCGCCGCGGCGTGGTCGTGCTGGAGCACCGCCACCCAGGCGGCGACCCACAGCCCGCGCGCCCGGTCGGGTCCCTGCTCGGGCGCGGCGGCGAGCGCGTGCTCCAGCCAGCGGCGGCCCTCGCCGAGGAAGCCGCCCTCGCACCAGTGGAAGCGCAGCGCGGCGGCCAGCGCCAGGGTGGCGCGCGGGTCGCCGCCCCAGGCCAGCGCGACGCGCAGGTTGGCGTACTCGGCGCGCAGCCGGGCCAGGCTCTTCTGCTGGCCGGGGCCGTACCAGCCGTCGGCGATGCGCTCGGCGAGGGCGCGGTAGAAGTCGTGGTGGCGGCCCAGCGTCGGGTGCTCCTGGCCGGACTCGGCGAGCCGCTCCCGCCCGTACTGGCGGATGGTCCCCAGCAGCCGGTAGCGCGACATGCCCTCGCGCTCGGTGGGCAGGACGAGGGACTGGGACACCAACTGGTCGAGGAGATCGAGCACTTCGGTCTGGTCGATGCCGTCGCCCGAGCAGACGGCCTCGGCGGCGTCCAGGCCGAAGTCGTCGGCGAACACCGACAGCCGGTTCCACAGCAGTTGCTCGGCGGGCGTGCACAGCTCGTGGCTCCAGTCGATCAGCGCGCGTAGCGTGCGCTGGTGCGGCCGGGCGAGCCGGCTGCCGCCGGCGAGCAGCCCGAAGCGGTCGCGCAGCCGGTGCACCGCCTCGTCGACGGTCAGGGTCCGCAGCCGGGACGCGGCCAGTTCGATGGCCAGCGGCAGCCCGTCCAGGTCCGCGCAGAGCCGGCGGACCTGGGCGCGGTTGCCGTCGGTGATCCGGAACTCGGGGCGGACGGCGCCGGCCCGGTCCCGCAGCAGCTCCTCCGCGTCGTCCGGGCTCAGCGGGGGGACGACGAAGACGTGCTCGCCGTAGATTCCCAGCGTGCGGCGGCTCGTCGTCAGGACGCGCAGCCCGGGGGAGGCCGTCAGCAGCGTGTCCGCGAGTTCGGCGCAGGCGTCGACGAGGTGCTCGCAGTTGTCCAGCACGATCAGCGGGCTGCGGCGGGACAGATAGGTGCCGAGCTGGTCGATGACCGGCCTGGTGCCCAGGTCCGGGACGCCCAGTGCGATCGCCGTGGCGTTCGCCGCCGCCGACGGGTCCCGCACCGATGCCAGATCCACCAGCCACACCCCGTCGGCGAAGTCCGGCGCCGACGCGGCGGCCACCTCCAGAGCCAGCCGCGTCTTGCCGACCCCGCCCGGACCGGTCAGCGTCAGCAGCCGTGTCGCCCCCAGCCGGCGGCGCACTTCGGCGAGGTGCGCGCGCCGGCCGACGAAGGTGGTGAGGGACGCGGGCAGATTTCCCACGTCGGGTGTCTGGGGCACCGGGGAATGGTGTGTGGGGGACGGAGATGCCGCAGACGCGGATGTCTGGGGCCGGGGTGTCTGGGTGGTCACGTTCCTTCTCGCCCTCGCTGCCTGCCCCGACCCCGCAACCGGCACGAAAGCGTCAGGGCATCGGAACGGACACAAGTCGCATATATGACGCCGAACAGTACCCATAGGTCCGTAGGTCCAGGAATGGGCTGTGATCGACATCTCATGAGTACCCGTCAGTGGTCCGTCAGCAGCCCGTCAGTAGCCCGTCAGTAGCCCGTCAGTGGTCCGCCAGGAGTCCGTCGGCGGCCGACCTGCCGGGTTCCTCACACCCAGGTGTCGAGCCACATGCGGGTGAGCCAGGCGGAGTGCGGGATCGGCTGACCGGTGTAGACCGGAAAGAAGTAGATGAAGTTCCAGGCGATGAGCAGCACCAGCACGCCCGCGGCCACCGCACCCTGCGTACGGCGCTTCTCACTCGCCCCCGGCGGACCCAGCAGCGCGCCCACCGCCATCGTCACGGCCAGACACAGATACGGCACGAAGACGACGGCGTAGAACGAGAAGATCGTCCGGTCCTGGTACAGGAACCACGGCAGGTAGCCGGCGCCCACCGCGCACAGGACCGCGCCCGCGCGCCAGTCGCGGCGCAGCGCCCACCGGAAGAGCAGATACCCGAGCGCGCAGCAGGCCGACCACCACAGCAGCGGCGTGCCCAGGGCGAGGATCTCCTGCGCACAGGCGGACGTCGCGCGGCAGCCGGCCTGCCCGGGCTGCGGCGACTCGTAGTGGAACGCCACCGGACGGCCGAGGACCAGCCAGCTCCACGGGTTGGACTCGTACCGGTGCCAGGTGTCCAGTCCCACGTTGAACCGGTAGACGAGGGCCTCGTAGTGCCACAGGCTGCGCAGCGGCGCGGGAATCCACGACCAGGTGCCGCCGCGGCCGTCCGCCCAGTGCCGCCCGTACCCCTTGTCGGACAGGAACCAGCCGGTCCACGTCGCCAGATAGGTCACCACGGCGACCGGGACGAGGGACAGCGCCGACCAGCCGAGGTCCTTGCGCAGCACGGCCCGGTAGGGGTGGCGCGCGCCCGCGACGCGGCGGGCGCCGACGTCCCACAGCACGGTCAGGACGAAGAAGAAGACCAGGAAATACAGCCCGTTCCACTTGGTCGAGGCCGCCAGCCCCAGACAGAGGCCGGCCGCGAGCCGCCAGGGCCGCACTCCCGTCCCGGCGCGATCACCGGTGCCGGGGTCGGGACGTACGTGACCGTCCGCGCCGACGGGCAGGGCGGCGGCGAGCCGGGCCCGCGCACCGTCCCGGTCGATCAGCAGGCACCCGAACGCCGCCAGCACGAAGAACATGACGACCAGGTCGAGCAGGGCGGAGCGGCTCATCACGAAGTGCAGGCCGTCCACGGCCATCAGCGCGCCGGCCAGGCAGCCCAGCAGCGTCGACCGGAACAGACGGCGGCCTATTCGGCACAGCATCAGCACGGACAGCGTGCCCAGGAGCGCGGTCATGAACCGCCAGCCGAACGGTTCGAGGCCGAACATCCACTCGCCGAGGGCGATCACCCACTTGCCGGTGGGCGGATGCGCGACGAAGGCCCCGGCGTCGGAGAGCGGCACGGCCTGGGGGTGCCCGAGGATCTGCGGGTCGGAGACCGTACGGGTCGGCCAGGTGCCCTCGTAGCCGAGTCGCAGCATGGCCCAGGCGTCCTTGGCGTAGAAGGTCTCGTCGAAGACGATGGCCCGCGGCCGGCCGAGCCGCCAGAACCGAAGCGTCCCGGCCAGGGTGGCGACGAGCACCGGACCGAGCCACGCCATCACTCTCGCGACACGCAGCCCCGACACCGGCCCGACCCCCAGAAACCCCCAGACCCGGGCCGCCGTCCCCGCCCCCGACTCCGGGAAGGGCGGCACCAGCCGCTCGCGGAGGGCGGTCCGGGGTCGCGCGACATACCCGAAGAGACGGAGCCGGTTCTTCCAGTCGCCGGGCGCGGTTGTCGTCGTCGGCGGGCGGTCGCCGTCGGCAGGGGTGGGGGCGCGGGTGCCGGCGCGGGTGCGGACCTGGTCGATGACGGCGCTGCGCCACCAGCGAGTGCTGGGAGTAGGGGACATGATGCTGACGGATCCTTCGACGGTGGGGTCAGGCCGGGCGGGTCAGGTCAGGTCGGGTCGGCGTGGGGTGACGTGGGATGGGGTGAGGTGGGGTGGGTCAGGTCGGTTCGCGGCGGCGCGACGCCGGTGATCGACGGGCCGGGCCCGAGGCGATTCCTACGGCGGTCGGAGCCTCACCGATGTCAACTGCCTTCCTGCCGAGTGGTCTTGGCAGTCTGCAGTCTCGGTGCCCGGTTCCTTGATCTCAAGCGGCAGGAGACCGCCGAGCCGATCCACACCCACCGCCCACGTGAGCGGCTCGCCGAACTTCGGGCGCTCAAGCGGGTGGAGGCGGCGGGAGGCGCCGGCCTCCTCCTCGAACGTCACCGGTTCCTCTATCCCGGTCTCGTCGGGCACGAGGTTCTGACGGTCGGTCGACTGACGGTCGACACCCGCTTGCAGACCCAGGTCGGCCATGCCACTCAACCACCCTCGCGTACAGCCGTCTCTCCGCGACCTGACGCACGGAGGCGACCTGCTCGGCCGGCACGCTCACCCCCGGTGGCGGCACCCGGTGGCGCCGCAGCCGGCCCGCCGCCTGGATGAGGCCGGTTGCACCACCCTGCTCGGAGAAGAGCCGGACCTCGTCATCGAGTTCCCCAGCCGGAGTATCGGCGACAGGTGCTCAGGCTCACGGGGCAATGGCGTCGTGCCGGTGCGATGGAGTCGGTGCCTTCACGTCTCCGCTTCGGTCGATCAGGGCGGCGAAGGCGTCGAGGACGCGTTGCAGACCGAAGGCGTAGACGTGGTCGGGGTCGTAGGCACTGCCGTGTTCCGCGCCTGCTGCTGCGCCGACGCGGACGGCGGTGGGGTAGGCGTTCTCGTCGAGGACCCGGGCGAGGAGCGGGGCGTTCAGCTCCCACCATTGCTGGTCGTCCAGGGCGCTGTCGTGCTGTGCGGCGCGGGCGTCGGCGTCGGCACGGGCGCATGCCTGCACGAAGGTGAGCAGGTGGGTCAGACAGTCGTCCATCTCGACGTCGCTGAGGCCGAGACCGTCGAGCCCAGCCAGTTCGTGCTCGTACTTCGACATCTGCCCCGGCCCCAGCGGAGGCCTGACGGTGGAGACGGCCGCGGCCCACGGGTGGCGTTCGAAGAGGGCCTTGTTCTCCTCGGCGATAGCGGTGACGCGTTGGTGCCAGGGCTGTCCGGTGGCGTCGGTGCGGGGCATGCGGGCGTAGGCGGCGTCGAGCATGAGGTCGAGGAGCTCGGCCTTGCCGGGGACGTAGGTGTACAGCGTCATCGGCACCACGCCGAGTTCCTTGGCTACCCGGCGCATGGTCACCGCGTCCAGGCCTTCAGCGTCGGCGATGGCGGTGGCGGCCTCGACCACCGCATCGATGCTCAGCCCCCGTCGCGGTCCTCGGCGACGGTCGGAGGAGGAGTCGCGCCACAGCAGTTGCAGGGTGCGGGCCGGGTCGCCCGAGCTGGTTCGTTCCTTTGGCACGGGAGCATCCTCTCGCAACCTAACTCCGTACTGTGTATACTGTACTGCGTATAGAGAATGTGCTCAGTGTGATTTCGGAGGAGTTTTCGTGAAGATCACCTCTAGTTCCGTGTCGCTCAACGTGGACGATGTCCCCGCCTCCAGCGCCTTCCTCGTCAAGCACTTCGGGTTCCGCGAGGAGATGGCCGCCGACGGCTTCGTGTCCCTGACGCGAGACGACGTCGGCATGAATGTCATCTTTTTGCGGCGGGGGCTGGACACCCTCCCGGCAGACCAGCGCGACGAGCACACCGCAGGTCTGATCCTCGCCTTCGTCGTCGAGGACCTCGAGGGCGAGCTGGCACGCCTGCGCTCCGAAGGCGTCGCGATCACCATGCCGCTGACCGACGAGGAGTGGGGCGAGCGTGCCTTCCAGGTCCGCGATCCCAATGGCGTCATCGTCCAACTGGTCGACTGGAACGCACCAACCGGCCGCTGAGGCAACCGGCGGCGCCGCCCCGAACGCTGACCATCAGCCGGGGGCGCGGGGGCGCGGGGGCGCGGGGGTGAAGCGAGGCCCTGGCCTGTTTTCCGGCCGACCTTGATGCGACGGGTGGGGTTGCGGAAGATCGGGTCGGCCCGCTTGGTCCGGGTGAACAGCGAGCGCAGGGCGCCGGGTCGGCCCCGACGGCGGCGGCTGGGCAAGGTCGCGAGGTGGGCGAGGACGTCCTCGCGGGTCACCTCCCGCAGATGGCCGTAGCGGTCGCACCCGAACCCCCGCATCCTGACCCGAAAGCCCCGCCCGAACCACCCGTGAAGCCGCGGCTCACGGCCAGACAAGGCAATAGGGCTGATGCCCCGCCTCATGCAACCGATGGCTGAAGTCCTGCCACTCGTGCAGCAGTTGGTAGACGTTGAAGGCGTCGCGGGGGCCGCCGCGGTCCGGGACCGTGGACCAGATGAACGCTGCCGCGCCCACCGCTTCCTCGCCGATGTCGCGCAGGGGGTCCACGACCGTCATGGGGAGTTTGACGACGGCGTAGTCGGGGTGCAGGACGACCAGTTCCAGCGGGGGGACCTTGTGGAGGGGGACGCCTTCGATGCCGGTGAGGACCATCGCGGCCATCGTCTCCGGCTTGATCTTGGTGAACATGCCGTTCATGCCGAGTTCGTCGCCGCCGAGCTCCTCGGGGCGCATCGAGATCGGGACGCGGGCCGCGGTCGCGCCGTCCGGCGCGCCGAAGTACTTGTACGTCACCCCCACCCGACCACCATTCCTGCTCTCCGCCCGGAGAGGATCGATCCGCTGGCCGACTCGCCGGTCGATGCGTTCGTTCCGGTCGATCCGATCGGGCTCATTCGGTACACCCTGGTTCATACCTTGGTTCATGGCCGGGGGCATCCCCGGGGGCATCCCGGGAGGCATGCTCGGGGTCATGCCCTGGCTCTGGCCCTGGTTCTGGCGGGCTTCGCCGGGTTCCTCCGCGTCGCGCCGGTGCCTTCCCCTCTGGGCACGTCGAGGACCCAGGTCGTCAGTCCCCTCGCCCAGCCCGCCACCGCGATGCATATCTCCACCCGACTGCTTTTCTGGGACGCGTGGCCCCCGCCGCGCAACCCGATCATCGTGTCAGTGACCTCCCCCGCGGCCGCACGCCGAAACGTACGGTGAAACACCTGTCCGCAGGATCTTCGCAGCCCTTTCGACACCTGGTCGTTGTGAGCTACGTCTATCAGGCTCTGTCCGTCTCAGTTTCGCAGACGGCGAAGTGCCCGGGCCGGGCGGCGACGGCCCCGGCCGGCCCCGGGCAGCGCTGGCCTACCCTGGGAGGTCATTGGCAACCGGAGTCCAGCAAGTCGGAGAAGGTCGGAGAAGTCGCAGGTCATGAGCGAACTGCCCTATTCATACGATGCGCCTGTCTCGCAGGCGCTGTTCGACCGTGCGTCCGTCGTCACGCCGGGCGGGGTGAACTCCCCGGTGCGTGCCTTCCGCGCCGTGGGCGGTACGCCCCGGTTCATGGTGTCCGGCACCGGCCCGTATCTGACGGACGCCGACGGACGGGAGTACGTCGACCTCGTCTGCTCCTGGGGACCCATGATCCTCGGGCACTCGCACCCGGAGGTGATCGCCGCCGTGCGGGACGCCGTCTCCCGCGGCACCTCCTTCGGCACGCCCGGTGAGGGCGAGGTGGCGCTCGCCGAGGAGATGGTCGACCGTATCGACCCCCTCGAGCAGGTGCGGCTCGTGTCCAGCGGCACCGAGGCGACCATGTCGGCGATCCGGCTGGCCCGCGGCTTCACCCGCCGCACCAAGGTGATCAAGTTCGCCGGGTGCTACCACGGCCACGTCGACTCGCTGCTCGCCGCGGCCGGCAGCGGCGTCGCCACCTTCGCGCTGCCCGACACCCCGGGTGTCACGGGGGCCCAGGCCGCCGACACCATCGTCCTGCCGTACAACGACCTGGAGGCCGTCCACGAGGCCTTCCACCGGCACCCCGGCGAGATCGCGTGCGTGATCACCGAGGCCGCGCCCGGCAACATGGGCGTCGTGCCGCCGCTGCCCGGGTTCAACCAGGGCCTCAAGGACGCCTGCGCCACCAACGGCGCGCTCTTCATCTCCGACGAGGTCATGACCGGCTTCCGGACCAGTAGAAGCGGCTGGTTCGGGATCGACGGCGTGCGGCCCGACCTGATGACCTTCGGGAAGGTCATGGGCGGCGGCTTCCCCGCCGCGGCCTTCGGCGGGCGCGCCGACGTCATGGCGCACCTCGCCCCCGCCGGGCCCGTCTACCAGGCCGGCACCCTCTCCGGGAACCCCGTCGCCACCGCCGCCGGACTCGCCCAGCTCCGGCTGCTCGACGACGCCGCCTACGGCACGCTGGACGCCGTCTCCGGGCAGCTCCAGGCGCTCGTCTCCGAGGCGCTGGCCAAGGAGGGCGTCGCGCACACGGTGCAGCGCGCGTCCACCATGTTCTCCGTCTTCTTCACGGACCGGCCGGTGCGCAACTACGAGGACGCCCGCGCGCAGGAGTCGTTCCGCTTCACCGCCTTCTTCCACTCGCTGCTGGCGAACGGCGTCTATCTGCCGCCGTCGTCCTTCGAGTCCTGGTTCGTGTCCACGGCCCACGACGACCGGGCCATCCAGCGGATCGCCGACGCCCTCCCGGCGGCGGCCCGAGCGGCTGCGGAGGCCACAGCAGCATGACCGACAACAAAGACATCACCGTCGTCCACCTCATGCGGCACGGCGAGGTCGCCAATCCCGACGGGATCCTCTACGGCCGTCTCGACGGCTACCACCTCTCCGAGCTGGGGCGGCAGATGGCCGACCGGGTCGCCGACCACCTCGCCCCACGCGATGTCACCCACGTCGTCGCCTCCCCGCTGGAGCGGGCGCAGGAGACGGCCACGCCGATCGCGAAGGCGCACGGCCTCGACCTGGCCACCGACCCGCGCCTCATCGAGGCCGGCAACGTCTTCCAGGGCAAGACGTTCGGGGTGGGCGACGGGGCGCTGAAGAAGCCCGAGAACTGGAAGCACCTCGTCAACCCGTTCAAGCCGTCCTGGGGCGAGCCGTACGTCGACCAGGTCGTGCGCATGATGGGCGCGCTGGACGCGGCGAAGGACGCGGCGCGCGGGCACGAGGCGGTGCTCGTCAGTCACCAGTTGCCGATCTGGATCGTGCGGTCGTACGTCGAGCGGCGGCGGCTGTGGCACGACCCGCGCAGGCGGCAGTGCACGCTCGCCTCGCTGACGTCCTTCACGTACCAGGGCGACCGGATCGTGTCCGTCGGCTACAGCGAGCCCGCCATCGACCTGGTCCCGGCCCATCTGCGCGCCGGAGCCAAGCCGGTGAAGGGGAAGGACAAGGCCTTCGGGGCCTGAACCCCGAGTCCTCAACCCCGAGTCCTCAACCCCGAGTCCTCAACCCCGAGTCCTGAACCCCGAGTCCTGAACCCCGAGTCCTCAACCCCGAGTCCGGAACCTGAGTCCGGGCTGAGGGTTCGCTGTTACCGAATCCGGAAGTACGAGCGGAACCCTCTCGTTCATCATGTCCTCTGAATAAATGACCGCCACAGAGGACCCTGACGAACGAGGACGCCATGCGCATGCGCACGATCACGCGAAGGGGAGCGCTCGGACTCGGTGCCGGGGCTGCCGCGGCCGCCGGACTGGCCGGCTGCGGCAGCCTCACCGACTCCGACGGGCCCAAGCACGGCGGCTCGGGCAAGGGCGGGTCCGGGAGCAGCGCCTCGGCCAGCCCGAAGGCCGCCGCCCGCCCCCTCGGTGACGGCTCGACCTCCTTCACCGGCAAGCAGCCGCACCAGCCGGCCAAGCCGGTGCCGCTGGAGCCGGGCCAGGAGCCGCCGCAGTTCGTCGTCTTCTCGTGGGACGGCGCGGGCGAGGTCGGCAACGGCCTCTTCCCGCGCTTCCTCGACCTCGCCAAGGAGCACGGCGCGGGCATGACGTTCTTCCTCTCCGGGCTGTATCTGCTGCCCGAGTCGAAAAAGCGCCTCTACGACCCGCCGAACAACCCGCTCGGCGCGTCCGACATCGGCTACCTCACCGACGAGCACGTCAAGATGACGCTCACCAACGTCCGCCGCGCCTGGCTCGAAGGGCACGAGATAGGCACCCACTTCAACGGGCACTTCTGCTCCGGGCACGGCACCGTCGGCAACTGGACGGCCAAGCAGTGGCGCAGCGAGATAGACCAGGCCAAGTCGTTCGTGAAGAACTGGCGGACCAACACCGGCTGGACCGACCTGGCCGCACTGCCCTTCGACTACGAGAAGGAACTCGTCGGCGGCCGCACACCCTGCCTCCTCGGCCAGGACAACCTGCTGCCCACCGCGAAGGAGCTCGGCTGGCGCTACGACGCCTCCTCGCCGGGCGGGCGTCAGGTGTGGCCGCAGAAGCGGGGCGGGCTGTGGGACCTGCCGTTGCAGCAGGTGCCGTTCCCCGGGCACAGCTTCGAGGTCCTGTCGATGGACTACAACATGCTCGCCAACCAGTCGGTGAACTCGACGAAGGCGCCCCCGGAGAACTACCCGGCCTGGCGCAAGCAGTCCGCGCAGGCCTACATCCAGGGCTTCCAGCGGGCCTACGAGTCCAACCGCGCGCCGTTCTTCGTCGGCAACCACTTCGAGCAGTGGAACGGCGGGATCTACATGGACTCCGTCGAGGAGGCCTTCAAGCACATCGCGCGCGAGAAGGAGAAGGGCGCGGACGTACGGATGGTCTCCTTCCGGCAGTTCGTGGACTGGATCGACGTCCAGAAGCCGGAGGTCCTCGACAAGCTCCGCACCCTCGACGTCGGCCAGCAGCCGGCGGGTGGCTGGAAGACGTTCCTGGCCGCGACCCCGAAGGCCTCGAAAACCTCGTCGAGCCCGTCCGCCTCGACGACCCCCACGGGCTCCGGATCCGCCGCCTGAAATGCGGTTTTCTCCCCGCACGGGGGGCGGGCAAGATCCCCAGAACGGGCATGCGAAACTTTTCACATGAGTGCCGCCAGCCGCGCCCCCCTAGCCCCTCCGCGCTCGACCACCCGGTTCCGCTCGCGCCGTGCCGCCGCCCTGGCCACGGCCGCAGGCTCGGCCGCCGCCGCGCTGCTGCTGTCCGGGTGCACCTCCGGAGGGACCTCCGGGGGCGGCGGTGACACCAACTTCGTGATGGGCAAGGACGGCATCTCCACCGTCGACCAGGGCAAGCGCGCCGCCGCGCCCGACCTGTCCGGCAAGACCATCGACGGCAAGCAGCTCGACGTCGCCGCCTTCAAGGGCAAGGTCGTCGTCCTCAACGTGTGGGGCTCCTGGTGCTCCCCGTGCCGTGCCGAGGCCCCGGGCTTCCAGAAGGTCTACCAGGACCTCAAGGCCGACGGTGTGCAGTTCGTCGGCATCAACACCCGCGACACCGAGGCCGCCAACGCGGTCGCCTTCGACAAGGCGTACGGCATCGACTACCCCAGTCTGTACGACCCGACGGGCAAGCTGATGCTCCGCTTCAAGAAGGGCACCCTCAACCCGCAGGCCATCCCCTCCACGCTCGTCATCGACCGGGAGGGGAAGGTCGCCGCCCGCTCGCTGACCGCGCTCAGCGAGGAGAAGCTGCGCACGATGATCTCCCCGGTCCTCGCGGAGAAGTGACGTGAGCGCGTTCACCCCCCTCGCGGCCGCCTCCACCCTCGCCGCGGCCACCGACCCCAACCAGACGGTGCTGACCGGCGCGCTGCTGCTCGCGCTGCCCGTCGCCCTGCTCGGCGGCCTCGTCTCCTTCTTCTCGCCGTGCGTCCTGCCGCTCGTCCCCGGCTATCTGTCGTACGTCACCGGCGTCGCCGGCACCGATCTCGCGGAGGCCCGGCGTGGCCGGATGGTCGCCGGGGCCTCCCTGTTCGTCCTCGGCTTCACCGCCGTGTTCGTGTCCAGCGGGGCGCTGTTCGGCTACTTCGGGGACACGCTCCAGGCGAACCGGGACGTCCTGTCCAAGGTGCTGGGCGTGCTCATGATCCTCATGGGCGTCTTCTTCATGGGTCTGATGCCCTGGATGACGCAGCGGGAGTTCCGCCTCCACAAGCGGCCCGTCGCCGGACTGGCGGGCGCGCCGCTGCTCGGGGCGCTGTTCGGCATCGGCTGGACGCCGTGCATCGGCCCCACCCTCGCCTCCGTGATCGCCCTCTCCTCCCAGCAGGGGAGCGCGGGCCGCGGTGCCATACTGACCGTCGCCTACTGCCTCGGCCTCGGCCTGCCGTTCGTGCTCGCCGCGGTCGCCTTCCGCAAGGCGCTCGGTGCCTTCGGCTGGGTCAAGCGCCACTACGTCTGGGTGATGCGGATCGGCGGCACGATGATGATCGTGACCGGTCTGCTGCTGCTGACCGGTGTGTGGGACCGCCTCGTGCAGGACATGCAGTCCTGGTCCGCCGGCTTCACTGTGGGGATCTGAACCATGAGCAAGACCACGACCACCGGCGACAAGACCCCGCCCGTCACCCCCGACGGCCGGGAGCCCGTCACCCCCGACGACCGGGAGCCCGGCGCGGCCGACGACCAGGGTCTCGGCGCTGCCGGTTCCCAACTGTCCACCGCGCCCGTGGAGTCGCTCTCCACCGCGCCCGGTCTGGGCGTGCTGGGCTGGGCCCGCTGGTACTGGCGGCAGCTCACCTCCATGCGGGTCGCGCTGCTGCTGCTCCTGCTGCTGGCGCTCGGCGCGATCCCCGGCTCGCTGATCCCGCAGTCCGGCACCGACGAGACGAAGGTCGCCGACTTCCGCCAGGCGCACGGGACGCTCGGGCCGATCTACGACAAGCTCGGCCTGTTCCACGTCTACAGCTCGGTGTGGTTCTCCTCGGTCTACATCCTGCTGTTCGTCTCCCTCATCGGCTGCATCGTGCCCCGCACCTGGCAGTTCGTGGGCCAGTTGCGCAGCCGTCCGCCGGGCGCGCCGAAGCGGCTGACCCGGCTGCCCGCCTACACGACGTGGCGCACGCGCGCCGAGCCCGAGGAGGTCCGCGAGGCCGCCCTCGCCCTCCTCGGCAAGCGCCGCTTCCGCGCCCATCTCGCCGGGGACGCCGTCGCCGCCGAGAAGGGCTATCTCCGCGAGGTCGGCAACCTGGCCTTCCACATCGCGCTGATCGTGATGCTGACCGCCTTCGCCTGGGGCCAGCTCTTCAAGACCGAGGGCAACAAACTGGTCGTCGAGGGCGACGGCTTCTCCAACACCCTCATCTCCTACGACGACTTCAAGTCCGGCACCCTCTTCGACACCGGCGACCTGACGCCGTTCAGCTTCACCCTGGACAAGTTCACCGGCACGTACGAGACGAGCGGCCCCAACAAGGGCACCCCGCGCACCTACCAGGCGGCCATCACCTACAGCGTCGGCGCGTACGGCAAGGACCGGAAGACCCTCGTCAAGGTCAACCACCCGCTGGAGATCGGCGACTCCAAGGTCTACCTCACGGCCCACGGCTACGCCCCCCGCGTGACCGTCCGCGACGGCCGGGGCAAGGTCGTCTACCGCGACGCCGTACCGCTGCTGCCGCTCGACTCCAACGTCACCTCCTCCGGCGTCGTCAAGGTCCTGGACGGCTACCGGGACGCGAAGGGCACCGGCGAGCAGCTCGCCTTCCAGGCCGCGTTCCTGCCGACGTACACCAAGGGCAACGAGGTCTCCTCCACCTTCCCGGCGCTGCGCAACCCCGTACTGAACCTCACGCCGTACCACGGCGATCTCGGCGTCGACTCGGGCATCCCGCAGAGCGTGTACCAGCTCGACAAGACCCACATGAAGGAATACAAGGACGCCAAGGGCGCGCAGGTGCGGGAGAACCTCAGGCCCGGCGAGACCCTGACCCTCCCGAACGGCGCGGGCTCCATCACCTACGACGGCACCAGCGAGTGGGCCAACTTCCAGGTCACCCAGCAGCCCGCGAGCGGCTGGGCGCTCGGCGGTTCCGTCACCGCGATCTTCGGCCTGGCCGGTTCCCTGTTCATCCAGCGCCGCCGGGTGTGGGTGCGCGCGGTCAAGGGGGCCGACGGCGTGACGGTCGTCGAGATGGCCGGGCTCGGCCGCAGCGAGTCCGCCAAGGTGCCCGAGGAACTCGGCGACCTCGCCGGGATCCTGTACGACCGGGTCCCGGGCCCCCCGCAGGACCACCCCGGCACCCCGCACGACCCCGACCCCGATCCCGACCCCCAAGCCGTACCTGCCGAAGCAGAAGGGGCTGAGCAGTGATTCTCGCCGCCGCCACCAACGAAAGCCTCGCGAGCATCAGCAACACGCTGATCTACTCCGCGATGGCCGTCTACACCCTGGCCTTCTTCGCCTACATCGCCGAATGGCTCCTCGGCAGCCGCAGCAAGGTCGGCCGCACGGCCGCCGCGCTCACCGCGGGCACGGAGACGAAGAAGTCGCCGGCCGTCACCGTGCAGCAGGCCAACGGCGGTACGGCCGTCCTGGAGCGCCCGCAGGTCGTCGTACGCTCCGCGGCCGGTTCGCGCGACGTGCCCGACGGGCCCGGCGCGCACGGCGGTGACGTGCAGGGCGACATGTACGGCCGGATCGCGATCTCGCTCACGGTGCTCGCGTTCCTCGTCGAGCTGGCGGGCGTCATCGCCCGCGCGGCCTCGGTGGAACGGGCCCCCTGGGGCAACATGTACGAGTTCAACATCACCTTCTCCACGGTGGCCGTCGGCGTCTATCTGACCCTGCTGGCGCTGCGCAAGAACGTGCGCTGGCTCGGCCTGTTCCTCATCACCTCGGTCCTGCTCGACCTGGGCCTCGCGGTCACCGTCCTCTACACGGCGAGCGACCAGCTCGTCCCGGCGCTGCACTCGTACTGGCTGTACATCCACGTCTCCACCGCGATCTTCTGCGGCGCGGTGTTCTACGTCGGCGCGGTCACCACGATCCTGTACCTGTTCAAGGACGCCTACGAGAACAAGCTCGCGACCGGCGGCACCCCCGGCAAGTTCGCGAACTCCGTGCTGGACCGGCTGCCCGCCGCCGCCTCCCTCGACAAGTTCGCCTACCGGGTCAACGCGGCGGCCTTCCCCCTCTGGACGTTCACGATCATCGCGGGCGCGATCTGGGCGGGCGACGCGTGGGGCCGCTACTGGGGCTGGGACCCCAAGGAGACCTGGGCGTTCATCACGTGGGTCGGCTACGCCTGCTACCTGCACGCCCGCGCCACCGCCGGCTGGAAGGGCCGCAAGGCCGCCTACCTGGCCCTCCTCGCCTTCGGCTGCTGGCTGTTCAACTACTACGGCGTCAACATCTTCGTCACCGGCAAGCACTCCTACGCCGGGGTGTAGCCGCCCGGGCGCGGTCAGGACGGGGGCAGGCACGCGTTCGTCGGGGGCCTGCCCTCCGGCCAGGCGATGCGGACGAAGCGGGAGCCGCCGTCGGCGTGGAGCTCCACGATCGGGACGGCCTTGTCGTACGGGTTGCCGTGCACGTCCAGGCAGATCCAGCCGCTCGCGCCGTTCACCCGCAGTGAGCCTTTGACCTGCGGCCACTGGAGGCCGACGTCGGTGAGGGGCGGGACGGTCGCGCCGTCGGGGGTGGCCTCGCGGATGCCGTGCACGGCGAGCGTCAACGCGTCGTAGCCGATGGTGAGTTGGCCGTCGTCCAGGGCGACCGTGCCGATCGGGCCGACCGGTTCGCGGGCGGCGCGGGCGATCAGGTCGGTGAGCACCTTCGCGTCCGCCGCCGAACCGCCGGGCCCCGCCGGGGACTTCGTCCAGGCGTCCGGGTGGGCGAGGGCGGTGTAGCGCACGGACAGGTTGTGGGTGAGGGCCGTGCGGTCGAGTTTCTTGTCGCCGGACAGGTACGAGCCCTCGTCGCCGGTCAGCACGGTGAACCGGCGGTTCTGGCAGCCACGGGTGCCGAGCGCGTTGATGAACTGCCGCAACTGCGTGTGCCGGCCGGCGAACAGGATGGTGTCGGTGCCCGCCGAGGTGTCGCACACCAGGTGGGTGATCTGCCGGAAGGTGTTCGCCGTCGTCCCTTCCCGGGTGCGGTCGGCGGGCGGGGTGAACGGCTGCGGCTCGTAGGGCGAGCCCTTGAGCAGCGTGGCGAACGACGTCTGGAGCGTCCGCGTGTACGGGTCGCCGGGCTTGTCGTACACCAGCAGCGCACGGCCCGCCTCGACCTTGGCGAACGAGGCCAGGGCGCGCGCCTCGTCGGTGTTGGTGGGGGCGACCCGGGCCAGCCCGGGGAACGGGTCCTTGCCGCGCTGCCCGTTGGCGAGGTCGTCGGCGGTGATGGACGCGCCGACCACCGGGATGCCCCGCCGGGTCAGTTCGGCCACGGCCTTCTTGTTGTTGTCGGTGCTCTGGCCGACCCCGGCGACCGCGCGCAGCTTGTCCGCGGACTTCGTCATCCGCTCCAACTGGTCGACCATCGCCGCCCAATGGTCGCTGGTGGCACCGGGGTTGGCGAGCACCAGCCGGATCGCCGGGGCCTGCCCGTTGGAGGTGTGGTTGGCCTGCCACTGCGCCAAGTAGGCACCCTGCAACTCGTGTTGGATGTCGCTGAGGGTGGACGCGGTGGTGGCGGTGTAGGGGAGCATCAGCGCGACCGTGACGTAACTGCCCGCCGTGAGGCGGTCGTTCTCCCGGTCGATGGCCCGTACCGCGTCCCGCAGTTGGGGATGCCCGAAGTCGTACGCGCCGGTGGCCACGCCCACGCACTCGTCGCTGCCGGCCGGCCGGGCCACCCCAGGACCGCAGGTGCGGTCCTCGTCGGTGACCGTCCGCACGGCGAAGACCAGCCCCGTCAGCACGGCGGCCGTGGCCAGCAGGGCCAGATAGCGGTGCAGGCGGATCTCCCAGACCTCCCGCAGCCACCGCACCAGCGCGCCGCCGTCCCCGTTCCCGCCCCCGCCGGCCATCACGCCACCCCGTCCCCGTCGTCGTCCCCGTCGCCTGGTCGGTTCCCGTCCCCGTCGTCGCCGTCGGTGTCGCCCTCCTCCGTCGGTGTGCGCAGCGGGCGGCCCGCGCGGGCGTCCCGGGGCCAGGACTGGGACGCCGCGAAGAGCAGCGCGCCCCCGGCCGGGCGCAGGTCGGACAGTTGCAGCAGCTCGAACTCCAGCCGCCCGCACACCTTCGGGTCCGGCAGCACGAGCGGGTCGGTGACCTGCCACACCGCGTGCAGCAGCCGCCGGATCCGCAGGTGCAGGGCGGTGTTCACGCCGTCCGGGGGCTGCTGGGCGGCGTCCGTGCGGCCCAGCGCGACGGCCGTGCGGCGGTCGTCGTGGCCGTCGAAGTCGCGGCCCTCGGCGTCGTGGGCGTGGAAGTAGGGCGCGGACGCCAGGAAGCGGAGGGTGTCCAGCCAGGTGCGGGTGCGCAGCACGGTGAACGTGTCCCGCAGATGGGCCACCGCGCCGGCCGTGTCGCCGAGCGCCAGCTCGTGGTAGAGGCGGAAGGCGTCGGCACCGGGGCTCGGGGTCCGGGCGCCGGGGCCGGCCGCGAAGTGGGCGATCATCGTCTCGTGCACCTCGCGCCATTTGGCGTGGTCGGGGTGGCGGTGGTGCAGCCGGAGCAGCAGCAGGGTGCGCACGAACGGGTCGCCGACGAACTGGCCCGGCTCCGCCGTGAGCCCCTCCTCGGCGAGCCGCGCCCGCAGCGACCGTACGCCCGACGCGCCGAAGTCGTCCGGGAGCCCGGCGTGCGCGAGGGCGACGGCGGAGTCGTGGTCGTGGGCGGCGGCCAGGACCGTCAGCTCGTCGAGCCGGTCGGCGGGCACCAGCCGGCGCAGCAACTCGGCGTACGTGGGACGGCCGTCGTCGGCCTGCCCCTCCTCCAGCTTCACCTTCGCGATGAGCAGCCGCCCCAACGACGCGGCCCGGTCCGGGTGTTGCCGGGCTGCGGTGGCGAGCAGGACGATGCCCAGCGGATTGCCGCCGGTCAACCGGTGTGTGGCATGCGGGAGTTGGGGCGGGACCTCGGTGTCGTAGCAGACCGCGCCGACCATGTGCAGGGTGTCGTCGGGGGACAGCGGCGGCAGCGGCACCAGCAGCGCGCGGGAGGAGGGCGAGGTGCCCGGCTCCCAGTCCGTGGTGCGGGCGACGTCGGGGAGTTCGCGGCGGACGGCGTCCCCCAGCGCGGGATGGTTGGTGCCGCGTACGGTCGCGACCCAGATGACCTGGTCGGTGACGCCGTCCGCCCGGTCGCGCAGGACGGCGTCCAGCAGCCCCGGACCGGGCCCCCGGCGCGCGTTGTCGAGCAGGACGAGCGGCCGGCCCAGGCGCGTCAGATGCGAGCCGATGCCCGAGTAGGCGTCGGCCAGGTCGGCGAGCAGCGCGCGCACCAGCCAGCGCTCGGCGTGCTCGCGCGAGGTGCCGCCGGCCCGGAAGTTCCCGGCGAGCAGCAGCAGTCCGCGCTTGGCGTTGCCGCCCGCGTTCGGATACGCCCGGTACCAGGTGGCCGGCCGCTGCTCCTTGCGGTGCGTGACCCCCTCGGAGAGCGCCTCCAAGGTGGCCTCGACGGTCGCCGCGACGAACGGGTCGTCGCTGCTGGCCGCCGCGATCACCTTCGACGCGACCTTGGCCGCCCACCGCCCGGCCATGGTGAACCGCGTCGCCCGCTCGTTCAGCAGCAGGATCCGCACCAGTTCGCGCCGGATGCGGTCCGAGTCGGTACGGCCGCTCCAGTCGCTCGCCCGGACCGCGACCAGCCCCGCCGTCAGCCGCGGGAAGGTGAGCTGCCCGGCCGCCTTCACCGGCTCGGTCAACTGTTCGGCGATCACCAGCAGCGCCTGCCACACCGGCGACCAGGACTCGGGGCTCTCCTCGTGCGGCGGCCCCGCGAACTGCTCGTCCTCGCAGTCGACCAACGCGACCGGCGTCCGCCGCCGGGCCTCACCGCGCCGGTTGTGCCCGGTGTACGCCTCCCACAGCTCCCCGAGCACCGCGCTCTTGCCCGCGCCCCGGCCGCCCGCCAGCACCAACAGGGGTGGCCCCGAAGGGTGTTCGGGTCTCTGCGCGTGCAGCTCGTAGGGACGGATCCCCACCAGTCGCGGCACGAGGCCGGCGGGCTCCACGTCGAACAACGCGCCACGCCCGTACAACCGTCCGTACACCGCGCACCTCCCCCAGGGCCGGGTCCCAACGCAAGGGTAAGGAGGGGAAGTTGCTATGTGCCAGATCGCGTGGTGTCCATTGGGTCACGAAAGTGAGGAAACGAGCCGAAACGAGCACCGGCGTCCCGCTTCCCGCGCTCTGCTTCCAGGCTCTGCCGCCAGGCCCTGCCGCCAGGCCCTGCCTCCCGGGCGCTGAAACCGTCGTGAAACCGCGCTGAATGCGCCTCGCCGCACGCTCTGGCCCATGACGACAACGACCGACGAACTCGCGATCTCGGCCACCGGGCTGCGCAAGGCCTACGGGGACAAGACGGTCCTCGACGGCATCGACCTGTCGGTGCCCGCCGGCACCGTCTTCGCCCTGCTCGGCCCGAACGGCGCGGGCAAGACCACCGCCGTGAAGATCCTCTCCACCCTCGTCACCGCCGACGCCGGGGCCCTGCGGGTCGGCGGTCACGACCTCGCCGCCGACCCGCAGGCGGTCCGCGCCGCGATCGGCGTCACCGGCCAGTTCTCCGCCGTCGACGGACTGATCACCGGCGAGGAGAACATGCTCCTCATGGCGGACCTGCACCACCTGCCCCGCGCCGAGGGCCGCCGCACCGCCGCCGAACTCCTGGCGCGCTTCGACCTCACCGAGGCCGCGAAGAAGCCCGCCGCCACCTACTCCGGCGGCATGAAACGCCGCCTCGACCTCGCCATGACGCTGGTCGGCGGCCCGCGCATCATCTTCCTCGACGAGCCGACCACCGGCCTCGACCCGCGCAGCCGCCACACCACGTGGGGCATCATCCGCGCCCTCGTCGCCGACGGCGTCACCGTCTTCCTCACCACCCAGTACCTGGAGGAGGCCGACGAACTCGCCGACCGCATCGCGGTGTTGAACGACGGAAGGATCGCCGCCGAGGGCACCGCCGAGGAACTGAAGCGGATCGTCCCCGGCGGGCACGTCCGGCTGCGCTTCACCGACCCGGCCGCGTACCGGTCCGCCGCCGCAGCCCTGCGCGAGGTCACCCGCGACGACGAGTCGCTCTCGCTGAGCATCCCCAGCGACGGCAGCCAGCGCGAACTGCGCTCCATCCTCGACTGGTTGGACTCGACCGGCGTCGAGGCGGACGAACTGACCGTGCACACCCCCGACCTCGACGACGTGTTCTTCGCCCTGACCGGCCCGGCCGCGGGTTCCTCCACCGGCCCCACCACCGTCCCCAACCAGCCCAAGGAGAACGCCCGATGAGCAGCGCCCTCACCCTCGCCGTCCGCGACTCGTCGACGATGCTGCGCCGCAATCTGCTGCACGCCCGGCGCTACCCGTCCATGACCCTGAACCTGCTGCTCACGCCGATCATGCTGCTCCTGCTCTTCGTCTACATCTTCGGCGACGTGATGAGCGCGGGCATCGGCGGCGGCGGCGCGGACCGCGCCGACTACATCGCCTACATCGTCCCGGGCCTGCTGATGATGACCGTCGGCAGCACCGTGATCGGGGCCGCGGTGTCCGTCTCGATGGACATGAACGAGGGCCTCATCGCCCGCTTCCGCACGATGGCGGTCTACCGCGGCTCGGTGCTCATCGGGCACGTCGTCGGCAGCGTGGTGCAGGTGCTCGCCAGTCTGGTCCTCGTCGGTGCCGTCGCGGTGGCGATCGGCTTCCGGTCCACGGACGCCACGGCGCTGGAGTGGCTCGCGGCGTTCGGACTGCTCGCGCTGTTCTCCCTGGCGCTCACCTGGATCGCGGTCGGCATGGGCATGGCCAGCCCGAACCCCGAGGCGGCCAGCAACATGGCGATGCCGCTGATCCTCCTGCCGCTCGTCTCCAGCGCTTTCATCCCGGCCGACACGATGCCGGGCTGGTTCCAGCCGATCGCCGAGTACCAGCCGTTCACGCCGGCCATCGAGACCCTGCGCGGTCTGCTGCTCGGTACCGAGATCGGCGACAACGGGTGGATCGCGATCGCGTGGTGCGTCGGGCTGACCGTGCTCGGCTACCGCTGGGCGACGGCGCAGTTCAACCGCGACCCGAAGTAACCGCCATGACGGCGCGGGCCGCCTCCCGCAACTCGTCCCGCCCCAGGGCGGCGTACTCCGACACGGCGTCGGCGTACGCCGCCCCGGCCGCGTTCCCGGCGGCCCCGACCGCCTCGCGGGCGCGCTCCGACGACATCGTCGGCTGGTAGTCGCGCAGCACCCGCAGCCGTTCGGCCAGCGCCACCATCCGTACGGCCGGGTAGGCGTCGGTGTCGGTGTCGGCGGCGGCGAGTCCCGCCATGCCGAGGGCGTGCAGCACGGTTCCGTACACCGGGAGCTCCATGGGCGATCCGGCCGGACCGGCGAGCAGGGTCCGCAGCCCCCGCCGCAGCCGGTCGACCGTCTCCGCGACGAGTTCGAGACGCCCGGCGTGCGCGTGCGCCGTGACCGCCGCCGACTGGAGCTGGAGCGCCCACCGGTCGAGGAAGGGGTCGCCGCTGTTCATCGGGCCGGCCTCGACCACCCCCGTCACGGCCCCGCGCCACAGGCCGAGCCCGACCTCCGTCAGCCCGCGGGCGAGCGCGATCTCGGCGCGCCCGCCGACGTCCGCGCCGCCGGCGTCGTCCTGCTGCGCGGTGCCGACCTCCTCCGCCTGCCGCAGCCAGTACTCGGCCTCGTCGGGTTCGCCCCGGTGCAGACAGGCGAGGGCAAGGCCCCAGCGGACGCCGATGGAGTCGCGTTCGTCGCCGAGCCGGGGCAGCGCGGCGAGCGCCGCCCCGAGGTGCTCGTAGGCGTCGTCGCCCCGCTCCGTCTGGAGGCACAACTGGCTGAGCCGGGTGTGGCCGATGACCTGGAGGAACGGGTTGTCGACCGGGGCCAGCGCGGCGACCGCCCGGCGGGCCGAGGCGAGCGCGCGGTCGATGTCGTGCTCCGACTCCCAGACGTAGCCGGCGACGCACTCGGCGACACCGGCCAGCAGCGGCTGCTCGCTGTCGCAGAGCCCGCGCAGCACGTCGTAGTCGGGCGGCAGCATCTCGGGGACCGCGCTCAGCACCGCCGCGATCGCGCGCAGCAGCGTGTCCGGCGGGGCCGGGGGCAGCCGGCGGAGCGTGACGAGGTGGCGTACGACGTGCGGGCCGTAGCCCATGAACAGGCTCGCCGTGCACAACACCGCGGCGGCGCGGGCGACTTCGACGTACTCGGGCGCGGGGCGGTAGTGCGACAGCGGCGGGCCGGTGTCCGCGGCGAGGGCGGTGAGGCGCAGGTAGGTGGAGCCGGTGGACCACAGGGCGGCGAGGACGGCGGTCAGGGCGGCGGTGGTGGGGCCGTTTTGACGGGCCAGGGCGTGCCGCAGGGCCGCCACGAGGTTGTCCTGCTCGGCCCTGATCCGCTCCCACGAGGTCCGCGGCTGCGAGCCGAACAGCCAGTCGTGGTGCGCGACCCCGAACTCCCGTGCCCAGTCGAGGAATCGGCCGACGGCCGCCGCGTCCTCGCCCGCCGCCGTCCGCCGGGCCGCGCTGAACTCCCGTACGGTCTCCAGCATCCGGAACCGTACGCCGGTCGGGGTGTCGGCGACGGTGAGCAGCGACTGATCGGCAAGCTGCTCCAGCAGGAGCAACGCGTCCTCGCCGAGCACCTGTTCGGCCGTCTCGCCGGTGAAGCCGCCGGGGAAGACGGACAGTGTGCGCAGCGCGGCTCTGGCGTCCTCGGCGAGCAGGTTCCAGCTCCAGTCCACGACCGCGTGCAGCGTGCGGTGCCGTTCCGGTACGTCCCGCGCCCCGCCGCGCAGCAGCGCGAACCGGTCGCCGAGGCGGCGGGCGATCTCCGGCACGGACAGCACCCGCACCCGCGCCGCCGCCAACTCCACGGCGAGCGGCAGCCCGTCGAGGTGGCGGCACAGCTCGGCCACCGCGTCCGACGGCAGCTCCACGCCGGGCCGGGCGGCCCGGGCCCGCTGCGTGAACAGCTCGACGGAGGTGCCGAGCCGGAGCTCCGGCAGCGCGTACACCGCCTCCGACGTCAGCCCCAGCGGGGCCCTGCTGGTGGCGAGCACCCGCAGGTCCTTCGAGGACGACACCAGCGCCTGTACGAGGTCGGCGGCCCCCCGGACGACCTGCTCGCAGTTGTCCAGCACCAGCAGCGCGGGCCCGGAGCCGAGCACGCCGAGGATGCCGGAGACGGGGTCGGGGCCGCCGGGCGCGCCGGGCCGTCCCTCGCCCGCGCCGAGCGCGGAGGCCACTTCGGCGGTCACGTCCGCGTCCGTGGTGACACCGGCGAGCGGCACGAAGAACACCACGCGCTGCTCGGCCCGGCGGCTGACCGCGTACGCGAGCCGGGTCTTGCCGAGGCCGCCGGGCCCGACGACGGTGACGGCGCGCGAGGCCCGCAGCAGCCGCTCCAGGGCGGAGACGTCCTCGTCTCTCCCCAGCAGCGGATTCGGCTCGTGCGGCACCCCGTGCCGGACGGCGGGTGCCTCACCCTGCAACAACTCCCGCTGTACGGCCTTGAGTCCGGCCCCCGGATCCGTGCCGAGCGTGTCGCGCAGCTCACGGCGGTACGCCTCGTACCGGGTCAGCGCGGCCGACGGGCCCGCCGTCGCCGCCTCGCCGCGCAGCAGCTCGGCGAGGACCTCCTCGTCGCGCGGACGCGCCGCGCCGACCGCGGCCAGCGGCCCGGCCGCCTCCGCGTGCCGCCCCAGCCGGGCGAGCGCGAGCGCCCGCGCGCGGACGAGCGCGCCGTGCACGGGCGCGCGCTCGGCGCGCAACGCGGCGACGGGGTCGTCGGCCTCGTCGGCGTTGCCCGCCCACAGCGCGAGCCCCGCCTCGGCGGCGGCCAGCGACCCGGCGTGGTCCCCGGCCCGCGCCCGGTCCGCACTCGCGGCGGCGTGCAGCAACAGGGCGGAACTGTCCACCTGTTCCTCGCCGAGCGCGAGCCGGTACCCGCTCGGCGTACTCGCGATGACATCGCCGCCCAACTGCGCCCGCGCCCTCGACACGAGGACCTGCAACGCCTTCCCCGGCCGCTCCGGCAACTCGTCCGGCCACAGCCCCGCCACCAGCCGCTCGGTACTACAGCCGGTCCGCAGATCCCCCGCGAGCAACGCGAGCAGACCGCGCAGCCGGGGCGCGGTGACCTCCTGCCCGCGATAGGCGACACGCGGCAACAGGGTCAGGTCGGTGGTCACTCACGCAGACTAGCCCGGGGGCAGTCACCGGGCATCGCCCGGAACCCGACGCCGTACTCGCTGCTCGGTCGGACAGGAACGGGCCTGCTAGTCCACGGTGATCGAGTCCAGTTTCGCCCGCAGGTACGTGTGCGAGTCGACCGCCTCGTACGCCACCCGCCCGACCGGCGCGGGTACGGACTCCACGACCGTACCCGGGGTGCACTCGCCGAAGTAGACGAGGGAGATCAGCTCCTCGGCGGGGGTGTCGGCGGGCGGGGGCAGCACGCGGTGGCGGCCCGAGCGCCAGCGGTCGCCGGTCCAACGGGCCATCAGGTCGCCGATGTTGATGGTGAAGGCGGCGGGATCGAAGGGCGCGTCCTCCCAGCCGCCGTCGTCCGTCCAGACCTGGAGCCCGCCCTTGCCGGCCTGCCGGTCGAGGATCGTCACCGTCCCGAAGTCGGTGTGCGGGCCGATGCGGAACTGGCCGGGCTGCGGCTCGCCGACGACCTCCGTCCCCGGGTACCAGTTGACGTTGAAGCCGTAGGTCGGGTGGTCCATGTGCCGGGAGAAGAAGTCGGGTTCGAGGCCGAGCGCCTCCCCGAGCAGGGACAGCAACCGCTTCTCCAGCTCGGCCATCCGGTCCAGGTACTCCTCGCAGAGCGCCTGGAGCCCCGGCACCTCGGCCGGCCACACGTTGGGCGCGTACCACTCCGCGTTGACCGCCGGGTCGTCGAAGGGCTCGTGCGTGGCGAAGGTGAGCGACTCCTTGAGGTCCGGCGGGGTCTGCGTACCCTCCGAGTAGCCGTTCGCCTCCGCGCCGGGGCCGAGCCAGCCCCGCCCCCCGACCTTCGCCGCGTACGGCTGCTTGACCTCGGCGGGCAGCGCGAAGAACGCCCGCGCGGCCTCCCGGATGCCGTCGCGCAGCGCAGGGTCCACGCCATGCCCGGTGACCAGCAGGAACCCGGCCGTCTGGAGCGCTTCGTCGACGGTGCGGGCGATGGCGGTACGGGCCCGGGCGTCACCGTCCAGCCACGGACGCAGGTCGATGGTCGGGATACGGGGGGTCTGGGGGGTCTGGGGCTCAGTCACCGATGTCCTCGTTCCACAGTGCCGGGTTCTTCTCGATGAAGTCGCGCATCATCGCGACGCACTCGGGGTCGTCCAGGAGCACGATCTCGACGCCGTGCTCCGCCAGCCAGTCGTGCCCGCCGTGGAAGGTGGCCGCCTCGCCGATCACGACCCGCGAGATGCCGAACTGCCGCACCAGCCCGGAGCAGTACCAGCAGGGGGACAGCGTCGTCACCATCGTCGTACCGCGATACGTCCGCTGCCGTCCCGCCGCGCGGAACGCGGCCGTCTCCGCGTGCATGGACGGGTCGCCGTCCTGGACGCGCCGGTTGTGGCCCCGGCCGAGCAGGGTGCCGTCCGGGCCGAAGAGCGCCGCGCCGATCGGGATGCCGCCCTCGGCGAGACCCGCCCGCGCCTCGGCGACGGCGACGGCGAGCCGGGCGCGTTCCTGTGACTGATCCATACGCCCACTCTGCTGCGCCGGAAACACGAGGGCAACGTGCGGAAAGTACTCTCCCGGCAACCCGCAGCCGGACGTTCTGTCAGCGCCCTGGAGGTACCCGTGCCCGCACTCACCCTCCGTGAAGTCCTGGCCCTCGATTCGGTGCGGGCGGCCGAACCCGAACTGCTCGCCGGCGCGGGCGGCCTCGACCGACCCGTCCGCTGGGTGCACTCCAGCGAGGTCTACGAGGGCGCGAACTTCCTCGACGGCGGCGAACTGCTCCTCACCAACGGCTTCGGACTGACCGGCGGCACGGCGGAAGCGCGCCGCCGGTATGTGCGCGAGCTGGCCGCGCGGGGAGCCGTCGGCCTCGCCGTGGAGGTCGGACGGTCCCTGCCCGCCATGCCCGCGGAGGTCGTCGACGAGGCCCGCCGCCTCGCCCTCCCGCTGCTCGCCCTGCACCGGGTCGTGCCCTTCGTACGGATCACCGAGGCGGCCAACCGGGCGATCGTGGCCCGGGGCCTGTCGGGCCGGGCGGTGACCCGGCCGTGGGGCGACGACCACACGGCCGCCCTGCTCGCCGACCTCGCCGACCGCGCCGCCCTGAACCAGCCCGAGGTGGAGGCCCGCGCGGCCCTCACCGGGTTCCATCCGGGGCCGGGGGCACGGCTGATCGGCGTCTGCGTGCACGGCACCCGCGAGGTCGGCGCGGTCGACCGGGCCGTACGCCTGCTGGGCGGCGGTGGCGGTGGCGGCGGGGTGCTGCGGGCCGCCTTCCCCGGCGACGTCCTCGCACTCCTCGCCCTCCCCGGAAACCGCGTCGGCGATCCCGTACGGGTCGTCCAGGAGGCGTTCCGGACGGCGGCCGAGCCGGGGCTCACGGTCGCCGTCGGGCACGCGGTCGCGGCGGACGGCGGCTGGCTGCGCTGGAGCGAGACCCTGCGCGCCGCGCGGACGACGCTGGAGCTGGCGCTGACCGTCCCGCCCGCCGAGCCCGCCGCCCCCGACGGCCCCCTGGTGACCTCCGCCCGTGCCTTCGCCCTGGAACGCGAGCTGACCCGGGGCGGCGTCGACGTCAACCGGGAGCGGCTGGCCCGGCTCGTCCAGCATGCGCTGGGGCCGCTGCTGGCCTGGCAGGCGGCACACGCCAGCGACCTGGTCCGCACCCTGGAGGTGCACCTGCGCCACGGCTGCTCCCCGACCCGCACGGCCGCCCTCCTGCACATCGGCCGCCAGTCTCTCTACCAGCGGCTGGAACGCATCGAGTCCCTCCTCGGCCTGAAGATCGACGACCCCGAACTGCTCGGCGAACTGCTCACCGCGACCTGCGCGCACCGGGTGGTGCGGGGCACGGGGGCGGCGGCTTCGGGCAACGGGCTGCGCACGGTGGCCTGAGGGGGCGGGGACACCAACCGCCCCGCCGCTGCGGCCTCTTGGGGGATCTGTAGCCTTGCCCGATCATCAAGGGCTTGTGGGAGGAACCGTCATGGGTGCTGCTCCGGTGCTGGAGGAGCTGCGGGAGGTCTGCCAGCCGCAGGCCAAGCTCGCCAGTCGCAACGGCGAGCACTGGGCGGGCCGGCTGTACATGCGCCGCGTCTCGCTGCGGTTCACCCGCCAGTTGGTCCGCACCCCGGTCACCCCGGACCAACTGACCTGGACGATGGTGGTGTGCGGGGTGCTGTCCGGCGCGGCGCTGCTCGTCCCGGGGCTCACCGGGGCCGTACTCGCCGCCCTGCTCATGCAGTTGTTCCTCCTCTTCGACTGCGTCGACGGCGAAGTCGCCCGCTGGAAGGGGCAGAACAGCGCGACCGGCATCTACGTCGACCGGCTCGGCGCGTATCTCGCCGACGCCGCGCTGATGATCGGCTTCGGCTTCCGGGCCGCCGAGTCCGGCCTCGTCGGCGGCTGGGCGGGCTTCAACGGCTGGGTGTCGCTCGGCCTCGCGACCGCGCTCGGCGTCGTGCTGCTGAAGGCCTCGACCGACCTGGTGGACGTGGCCCGCGCCCGCCGGGGCCTGGCCGTCGCCGACGACGAGTCCACCGCGCCCCGCTCACAGGGCGTCGCCTCCCTGCGCCGGCTCGCCGCCGCCTTCAAGATCCACCGGGTCACCAACGGCATCGAGGCCTCCCTCGTCCTGCTCGCCGTGGCGTTCGCCGACGCGGCGACCGGCGGCGTCGAGCCGACCCGCTGGGCGCTGGCGGCGATCGCCGCGATCACCTGGCTGATGGTCCCGGCCCACCTGCTGTCGATCCTGTCGTCGTCCCGGCTGCGCTGACCTCCGGTTCGGCGACGCGGTCCAGGTAGTCGTGCAGACGTCCCGCGCCCGCCAGCATCGCGCGGGTGCGGGACGTCAGCGTCCGCGCGCGGTCCGCGAGCGCCGTCCGCAGCGCCGCCTCGCTGCCGCCCGCCCGGCGCAGCTCCGCCAGCACCGGGCGGATCTGCGCGAACAGGTAGTGGCTGCGCCGCAGGGACTGGATCACCCGGGCGTCCCGCACCTCGGCGGGGCCGAACACCCGGTAGCCGGTGGCGCGTTCGCGCGGCGGCGCGAGCAGTCCGGCCGCCTCCCACACCCGCAGCGCGGACGTCCGTACGCCGAGCAGCGCGGCGAGGTCGCCGATGCGCAGCCCGGAGTCGGCCTGCGCCGGAGCGGCCTCGCCGGTGGGCGCGGTGAGCGCGGTGAGGGCCTCGCCGGTCGCCCGCAGCGCCGTGCGCTCCTCGTGCAGCGCCGCGTGGGCCGCGTCGACGAGGGCGAGGGCGGCCGGGACGTCACCGGCGTGCAGTGTCCGCATGATCCGGGCCGCCGCCACCGGCCCGTACCCCGGCAGCAGCGCGCGGTGGGTCAGCAGCGCCTGCCGGTGGACGTCCGTGAAGGTGCGGTAGCCGGACGCCGTGCGCCCGGCCGGCGGCAGCACGCCCGCCTCCTCGTAGTTGCGGATCTGCTGCGTCGAGAGCCCGGCGAGCCGGGCGAGGTCGACGGTGCGCAGCGGGCGGTCGGTCATCCTGGGGCGCTCCGGGTGAGGGAGAGACCAACCTAGCCCCCGGCGACAGCCCGCCCCCGCCCGCGCCCGTCGGCCACCGCCCGCAGCGCCGCGTACAGCCCCGCGCTCACCACGAAGCCGACCAGGCACGTGATGTCGCCGAAGGACGCCCAGCGCTCCGGGACCCAGCCGACGTACTCCTCCTGGTTGGAGAACAGCGGCACGGAGACGGCGACGCCGATCAACAGGGCCGCCACACCAGGCCAGTTGGTAAAGGAACGGTCGCTCAGGCGGTGCGTCGACTCCGCCTCGGGCGTCCGGGAGCGCAGCCACCGTTCCGCCAGCACCACACCCAGCCACGGCCCCACCCAGTAGGCGATGACCAGCAGGAACGCCTCGTACGCCTGCCCGGCGTCGTCCAGGGACGCCCACGCCGCCGCCGTACCGGCCAGCCCGCACAGCACCACGATCGCGCCGCGGCCGAGCCACGACGGGAGTCTCAGACCGAGGGAGGTGATGGACATGGCGGAGGAGTAGACGTTCAGGGCGTTCGCCGAGACCGCGCCCAGGATGATCGCCACCAGCACCAAGTCACCGAGCAGGCCCGGGAGATGACCGGTGAAGGCGGCCGTCGGAGTGGCGTCCTTCGGCGCGACGATCGTCGCCGAGGCCGCGCCGATCACCGACACCGCCGCGACCGACACGAACAGCCCGACCGCCGGATGCAGCACCGTCCGCAGCTTGTTCGCCGTACGCGGCAGGTAACGCGAGTAGTCGCAGGCGTACGGGTTCCAGCCCGCCGTATAGCCCCAGGCCGTGCTGGTCGCGAGCAGGAAGCCGCCGATGCCGCCGCCCGTGCCGCCGCCGCCGAGGTCGGCCTCCTTGAACGTCCAGATCCCGGCGAGCAGGAACACCACGGCCAGCGCGGGGAACGCGTACTTCTCGAAGGCGTGGACGAAGTCGTGGCCGATGAAGCCGATGACGATCTCGACGGCCACCACCAGCAGCAGGGACGGGAGGGGTCGCAGCCCGGTCAGCGTGTTCAGCGCGAACGCCGCGCTCACACTGTTCACCGCGAACCAGCCGACCCCCGCGACCAGCGCGTTCACCCCGGACGGCAGCAGATTGCCCCGGTGTCCGAAGGAGAGCCGGCCGATCACCATCTGCGGGACGCCGAACCTCGGGCCGTCCAGCGACAGCACGCCCTGCGTCAGCGCCCCGAGCGCGCTGCCCAGCAGCAGGGCGGCCGTCGCCTCCCAGAAGCCCAGCCCGAAGAAGAGGACCGAGATCACGCCGATGTAGACGGTCGCGAACTCGATGTTCGGCGAGGCCCACGTCCACAGCAACTGCCGTGGGCTGCCGTGCCGTTCGGCGTCGGGAATGGGTTCCGAGCCCGCCGTCTCGACGGCGATGGCCTTGTCGCCGTACCCGGAGCCGGGGGCGGAGGTACTGGGTGATGTGCTGGCCGGAGCAGTCGTCATACGAGGCAAGTGTCCGGTCCCGGGCGGCCCCGGCCCAGAGGCGCACTGTCCGCTTCGGGCGGCTCACCGGCGTACAGCCTGTAGCCCCCGGGGCGGCCTCAGCCCTGCGGAGGCTGCGGAGGCTGCGGGTCCTCGCCGGACTCGCGGCGCTTCAGCTCCTCCTCGCGGCGACGCAGATCGGCCTCCCAGTCCTTGAGGAGCGCCTCGTCCTTCTTGTTGTCGTCCTTCAGGGACTTGAGGAACTCGGGGTTGTCGTCCGGCGCGACCCACTCGGTGCGGTGGCTGCGATGCCACTCGGACGGCGTCGCGCCATTCGGGCGGGCGCGGCGCGCCTTCCCTGCCACCAGCCAGGCCACCGGCCCGATGAGCACCTCGCCGAAAAGCAGGATGATGATGACCCACACCACCTTCGGCAACCCCCGCACCTCCTCCTCGGGAGTGTTCAGGCAGTCGATGAAGGCATAGATCCACAGCGCCAGGACCAGCAGGAACGGCAGATACCTGAGCATGGTGACGGGATCCCTCAGAAGACGGTGACGGGCCGCGCGACGGCCCCGGTGACGGGGCCAGGGTAACCGGTGCCCGATACTGGGACGTATGGCTTACGACGATCTTCGTTCCCTGCTCAGGGCACTGGAACGCGAAGGCGACCTCAAGCGTGTCAAGGCCGAGGTCGATCCGTATCTGGAGGTCGGGGAGATCGTCGACCGCGTCCAGAAGGCGGGCGGCCCGGCGCTGCTCTTCGAGAACGTGAAGGGCTCCTCGATGCCCCTCGCGATGAACGTCTTCGGCACCGACCGGCGGCTGCTGAAGGCGCTCGGCCTGAAGTCGTACGCGGAGATCAGCGAGAAGATCGGCGGGCTGCTGCGCCCCGAGCTGCCGCAGGGCTTCGTCGGGGTGCGCGAGGCGTTCGGGAAGCTCGGCGCGATGGCGCACGTGCCGCCGAAGAAGGTGAAGGGCGGTGACGCGCCCGTCCAGGAGGTCGTCCTGCACGGCGACGACGTCGACCTCGACGCCCTCCCCGCCCTCTTCACCTGGCCGCAGGACGGCGGCTCCTTCTTCAACCTGGGCCTGACCCACACCAAGGACCCGGAGTCCGGGATCCGCAACCT
Source organism: Streptomyces sp. yr375 (assembly GCF_900110755.1). Taxonomy (GTDB): domain Bacteria; phylum Actinomycetota; class Actinomycetes; order Streptomycetales; family Streptomycetaceae; genus Streptomyces. The sequence goes on along the minus strand of NZ_FOFF01000049.1, from coordinate 14,493 downwards.
CGGCCTGTACCGCCTCCAGCGCCACGACAAGCGCACCATCGGCATGCACTGGCAGATCCACAAGGACAGCCGCAACCACTACCAGGTCGCGGCCCGGAAGGGCGAGCGGCTGCCGGTCGCGATCGCCTTCGGCTGCCCGCCCGCCGTCACCTACGCCTCCACCGCGCCGCTCCCCGGCGACATCGACGAGTACCTGTTCGCCGGGTTCCTCGCGGGCAAGCGGATCGAGATGGTCGACTGCAAGACGGTGCCGCTCCAGGTCCCGGCGCAGGCGGAGGTCGTCATCGAGGGCTGGCTCGAGCCGGGCGAGATGCTCCCCGAGGGCCCGTTCGGCGACCACACCGGCTTCTACACCCCGCAGGAACCGTTCCCGGCGCTGAAGATCGACTGCGTGACGATGCGGAAGCGCCCGTTGCTCCAGTCGATCGTGGTCGGCCGCCCACCGACGGAGGACGGCCCGCTCGGCCGCGCCACGGAACGCTTCTTCCTGCCCCTGCTGAAGATCATCGTCCCGGACATCGTGGACTACCACCTCCCCGAGGCCGGCGGCTTCCACAACTGCGCGATCGTCTCGATCGACAAGAAGTACCCCAAGCACGCGCAGAAGGTCATGCACGCGGTCTGGGGCGCGCACATGATGTCCCTGACCAAGCTGATCGTGGTCGTCGACGCCGACTGCGACGTCCACGACCTGCACGAGGTCGCGTGGCGGGCCCTCGGCAACACGGACTACGCCCGTGACCTGTCCCTCGTCGAAGGCCCCGTCGACCACCTCGACCACGCCTCCTACCAGCAGTTCTGGGGCGGCAAGGCAGGCATCGACGCGACCCGGAAGTGGCCCGAGGAGGGCTACACGCGAGACGGCGGCTGGCCGGAGATGGTGGTCTCCGACCCGGACACGGCGGCGAAGGTCGACAGCCGCTGGAAGGAGTACGGACTGTGAGCGCGTCCGCGTCCGCCGCCCTTCCCGAGCCGGGCCGCACCAGGGCGTTTCTGCGCCTCGTGATGATCGAGCACTCGGTCTTCGCGCTGCCCTTCGCCTACATCGCCGCGCTGACGGCGATGTTCCAGTCGGGCGGCGACATCCGGTGGGCCAGGCTGCTGCTGGTCACCGTCTGCATGGTGGGCCTGCGCACCTTCGCGATGGCGGTCAACCGGATCATCGACCGCGAGATCGACGCCCGTAACCCGCGCACCGCCCACCGCGAACTGGTCACCGGCGCGGTGTCCGTGAAGCACGCCTGGACGGGCGCGCTGATCGCGGTCGCGGTCTTCCTCGGCTCGGCGGCGCTGCTCAACCCGCTGTGCCTGGCCCTCGCCCCGGTCGCGGTCGTCCCGATGGTCGTCTACCCCTACGGCAAACGGTTCACGAACTTCCCGCAGGCCATCCTCGGCCTCGCCCAGGCGATGGGCCCGATCGGCGGCTGGCTGGCGATCACCGGCGAGTGGTCCTGGGACGCGGTGATCCTCGGCCTCGCCGTCGGCATCTGGATCGGCGGCTTCGACCTGATCTACGCCTGCCAGGACGTCGAGACCGACCGCGAGACCGGCGTCCTGTCGGTCCCCGCGCGCTTCGGCATCCCGGCGGCGATCCGGGGCGCGCGGGTCTGCCACGCGATCACGACCGCCCTGCTGGTCTGGTACGCCCTGGCCACCGACGCCGGCGCGTTCTTCTGGCTGGGCCTGCTGATCGTCGCGGCCGCCTTCGGCTACGAGCACACGATCGTCCGCCCCCACGACCTGACCCGCCTGAACAGGGCGTTCTTCAGCGTCAACGGCTTCATCGGGATCGCCCTGTTCGTGTGCGCGCTGCTCGATCTGCTGGTGCGAGGGCTCTCGCTGTAGTGCGTGTACTCCGTACGGGTGAATGAAGGTGCGGAGGGAGTGAAGGTGGTGTGCGGGCTTCAGGCCCGGCCGGTCCTGAGTGTGCGGTGACCCACGGGTACGCTCAAGGTGTGAACGCAGGAGAAACGCAGCGCGTGCCTTGGATCGTGGGGGTGTCCGGGGCGTCCGGTACGCCCTATGCCGCCGCCGTGCTGCGTGCGCTGCTCGCCGTCGGCGAGAGCGTGGACCTGGTCGTCAGCCGGGCCTCGCGGCTCACGCTCCTCGACGAGACCGGGATCTCCTTCCGGGACGCCCACTGGCGTGACGACCTGCGCGCATGGCTGGCACGCGGCGCGGACGGCAAACCGGGCACCTTCGACATCGACCTCGGACCGGGCGGCGACGGCGACACAGTCGGCGACGGCGACCGGGTGCGGTACTGGAGCGCCGGTGACCTGGCCGCCGGGCCGTCCTCGGGGTCGTACCGCACGCGGGGCATGCTCATCGTGCCCGCCTCCACCGCCTGCGTCGCCGGAGTCGCCCTCGGCCTGTCCAAGGACCTGCTCCAGCGGGCGGCGAGCGTGACGCTCAAGGAACGCCGGACGCTCGTCGTCGCCGTACGGGAGACCCCGTTGAACGGGCAGACCCTGCGCCACCTCGTCGCCCTGGACGACGCGGGCGCGAGCGTCGTGCCCGCCTCGCCGGCCTTCTACGCGGGGGCCACCCACATCCAGGACCTGGTCGACTTCGTCGCGGGCCGGGTCCTCGACGCGGCGGGCGTGACACACGGGCTCTACCGCCGGTGGGAGGGCGAGTTGGGCGCGGGCCCGCACCCGACCTGAGCCCTCGACACATCCTCAGACCCCTCAGACCCCTCAGAGACCTCAGACCTCTCCAGACCACTTCAGACTTTCAGCGGAAGGCTTCGATCGCACATGGACGCGGTGGACAGGCAGCTCATCCAGGCTCTGCGGGAGAACGGCCGGGCCTCCTACGCCGAGCTGGGACGCCTCGTCGGACTGTCGGGACCCAGCGTCACCGACCGCATCAACCGGCTGGAGGCGGCCGGCATCATCACCGGCTACCGCGCCTCGGTGAACGCAGCCCAACTCGGCCTCGGCGTCACCGCCCTCATCGGCATCTCCCTCTCCGACGCCGCCGACCACGAGGACGTGGCGAACCGGATGAAGGAGCTCGGCGAGATCGAGGACTGCTGGTTCATCGCCGGCGACGACTCGTTCATGCTCAAGGTGCGGGCGAACGACGTCGACGGCCTGGAGAAGATCATCAGGCGGCTGTCGGGCACGAAGGGCGTCTCCCGGACCCGTACGACCATCGTGCTCTCCACGAAGTGGGAGAACCGCGTCGGAGAGCTGCCGGAAGAAGTCTGAGCCCGACGGCGTACGGTTTAACAGGTCTGTCTAGGAGAGGTGTGGGCATGGATGTCGGGCTCAAGCGCGAGCTGGAGGAGAAGGTCAGGGCCGGTGAGCGGCTGACCCGTGAGGACGGCGTCGCGCTGTACGAGTCGGACGACCTGGCCTGGCTGGGCGGACTCGCGCACGAGGTGCGGACCCGCAAGAACGGCGACGTGGTCCACTTCAACGTCAACCGCCACCTCAACATGACCAACGTGTGCACGGCGTCCTGCGCCTACTGCTCCTTCCAGCGCAAGCCGGGCGAGAAGGACGCGTACACGATGCGCATCGAGGAGGCGGTGAAGCTCGCCAAGTCGATGGAGGGCGAGAACCTCACCGAGCTGCACATCGTCAACGGGCTGCACCCCAGCCTCCCTTGGCGCTACTACCCGCGCTCGCTGCGCGAACTGAAGGCGGCCCTGCCGAGCGTCTCGCTCAAGGCGTTCACGGCGACGGAGATCCACCACTTCGAGACGATCAGCGGCCTGTCGGCGTCCGAGATCCTGGACGAGCTGATCGACGCGGGTCTGGAGTCGCTGACCGGCGGCGGCGCGGAGATCTTCGACTGGGAGGTCCGGCAGCACATCGTCGACCACCGCACCCACTGGGAGGACTGGTCGCGCATCCACCGGCTGGCGCACGAGAAGGGTCTCAAGACCCCGTGCACCATGCTGTACGGCCACATCGAGGAGCCGAAGCACCGCGTCGACCACGTCCTGCGGCTGCGTGAGCTCCAGGACGAGACGAACGGCTTCCAGGTCTTCATCCCGCTGCGCTACCAGCACGACTTCGTGGACATGAAGGACGGCAAGGTCCGCAACCGCCTCCAGGCCCGCACCCAGATGGCGACGGGCGCGGAGGCCCTGAAGACCTTCGCGGTCTCGCGCCTCCTCTTCGACAACGTCCCGCACGTCAAGGTCTTCTGGGTCATGCACGGCGTCCAGACCGCCCAACTGGCCCTCCAGCACGGCGCGGACGACATGGACGGCTCGGTCGTCGAGTACAAGATCACGCACGACGCCGACAACTACGGCACCCCGAACAAGCTGACCCGCGAGGACCTGCTCGACCTCATCCGCGACGCCGGCTTCCGCCCGGTGGAGCGCAACACGCGGTACGAGATCATCCGCGAGTACGACGGTCCCGACCCGGCGCGCCGCGAGTCGCCGCAGGCCATGCGAGTGTGACGGCACCACGATGACGTTGATCTTCACCCTGGACCCCGAGATAACCCCCGCCCTCAGGGAGGACGTCCTCGCCCTGTGGGCGGACGTGTCGAACGCGGGCGGCCCGGTCGGCTTCGTCGCGCCGGTGACGGTGGACGACATACGGCCCGAGCTGGTCAAGCACTTCGTCGCGATGGCGGAGGGCCGCACCCGGCTGCTGGTCGGCCGGGACGCGTCGGGCACGGTCGCCGCGACCGCGTTCCTCTCCTTCAACACGCACCGGCTGATGCGGCACTGGCTGTGGCTGTACACGGTGATGGTGCACCCCAGGCACCAGGGCCGCGGGTACGGGCGGGACCTGCTCGCGGCCGCCGAGGAAGCCGCCCGCGGCCTCGACGGCATCGAGGCGATCCGGCTCACCTGCCGCGGCGGACACGGCCTGGAACGCTTCTACGCCGCCTGCGGCTACAAGGAGGTCGGCCGGGTGCCCGGCGCGATCCGCGCCGCTCCGGGGGACGACCGGGACGACATATTCATGCTGCTGCCGCTGACGTGACCCGCGCACCCCGCCGGAAGATCGACGGGGCAGCGTGCTTCACTGGGATTCACTGGTTGGCACTGTTCGGTCGGCACTGTTCGGTTGGAACCGTTCGTTACGGAAGATGTGGATTGAGATGTTCCGCTACACACTGATGCGTCTCGGTGTCTTCGCCGGCTGCCTCGTGGTCGTCTGGGGCCTCGTCTACTCGGGCGTCATGCCGCGCGGCCTCGGCGACTCCAACATCATGTGGATCGTCCTGCTCTCGCTGGTGATCTCCGCGCCGATCAGCTTCGTGGTGCTGCGCAAGGAGCGCGACCGCGCGTCGGTCCAGGTCGTGGAGCGCGTGGACCGCATGAAGGCCAACCTGGACGCCAACCGGTCCCAGGAGGACGAGGCGATCGACTCCGCCCAGGCTTCCTGACGGTCGCCGGGGGCGAACTAGTCTTGCCCCATGGGTGCCGTGAAGACCAAGCGGATGCCGCGTGCGGTCCGTGAGCAGCAGATGCTGGACGCCGCCGTGGAGACCTTCGGCCGCCGCGGCTACATGGCCGCCTCGATGGACGAGATCGCCGAACTCGCGGGCGTGTCCAAGCCGTTGGTCTACCTGTACCTGAACTCCAAGGAAGACCTCTTCACCGCCTGCATCCGGCGCGAGGCGAAGGCACTGGTCGAGGCGGTCCGCACCGGCGTCCGCACCGACCTCCCCGCAGACCGCCAACTCTGGGACGGACTGCGGGCGTTCTTCGCGCACACCGCGCAGCACCCGCACGCATGGTCCGTCCTGCACCTCCAAGCCCGCACGCACGGCGAGCCGTTCGCGGGCGAGGTGGCGGCGATGCGCGAGGAGATCGTCGCGTTCGTCACCCACCTGATCCTGGTCGCCGCCCGCGAGGCCCACCACGACCCCGACCTCCCCGAACGCGAGGTGGCCGGCCTCGCCGAGGCCCTGGTCGGCGCAGCCGAGTCCCTCGCCGCCTGGTCCAACACCACCGACACCGTCACGGCCCGCCAGGCAGCGGCCACCCTGATGAACTTCGCCTGGTCGGGCCTGGCCAACCTCATGAACGGCCACCCCTGGTCCCCACCGGAGGGCGAGTTCTAGCCGCTTCAGGCGGGTCACGAGACGAGCGGGTCCGCTAGATGAGCGGGTCCACCCGCCCCGTGACATGGACGCGGCCCTGTTCTCCCGGGCCGCGCAGTGCGAACCGTGCGCCGTCCGACGCGAAGGTCACCGTGCCCGGGAGCAGGACGGGTGCCCGGAAGTCGGCGCGGACCCGGACCGTCTGGGGGGTGCCGTGGGCGGCGAGGCAGCGGGCGACGGTCCACATGCCGTGGGCGATGGCGCGGGGGAAGCCGAAGAGGCGGGCGGTGAGGGGGTGCAGGTGGATGGGGTTGCGGTCACCGGAGGCGGCGGCGTAGCGGCGGCCGACGTCGGCGGCGAGCCGCCACTCGTCGAGCACCGGGAGCGGACCGGGTTCCGCCTCCCTCGGTGAGGGCGAGGGCGGGGGCGAGGGCTGTGCCGCGGTGCGGTGCCGGGCCAGATACGTGCTCGTCGACTCCCACACGACCGCGCCGCCGCCGTCCCGGTCCCCGCCCCTCTCTCCATCCCCGGCCCTCTCTCCGTCCCCGCCCCTGTTCCCGTTTCGCAACTCGGTGACGACGACCGCCTCCGTGCCCCTTCGGTGTGGGGTCAACTTCTCGACGTACACGGTGAGTTCGTATGTGCCCGTGGCCGTGAGGGCGGTGTGGCGGGTGAGTTCGATCGAGGTGTGGACGAGGCCGAGGAGTGGGAGGGGGAAGTCCCGGCCGCTCATGATGCTCATGGCCAGCGGGAAGCCCAGGACGTGCGGATAGGTGAGCGGCAGGGCGTCCTCGCCGGTCGGGAAGCCGCACACCCGCTCGTAGGCGGCGAGCCGGGCCAGGTCGACGCGCAGTCCGGGCAGGACGAGCCGCCCGCCGGAGAAGGCGACGCCCGGCCGGGGCCGTTTGAAGGGCGAGCGCAGGGCACCGAGCGCGAGCAGCGGGCCGAGCGACGGGGCACCGGAGAGAACCTTGGCCGCTGCCACTACGCCCCCAGCAGGCTCTGGCCGCACACCCGCACGACCTGCCCGTTCACCGCGCCGGAGGCGGGGTGCGCGAGCCACGCCGTCGTCTCGGCTACGTCGACGGGCAGTCCGCCCTGGGCGAGGGAGTTCATCCGGCGGCCCGCCTCGCGGATGAACAGCGGCACCGCGGCCGTCATCCTCGTCTCGATGAAGCCCGGCGCGACCGCGTTCACGGTGACCCCGTGCGCGGCGAGCGCGCGCGGCGCGAGGGAGCGGACCAGACCGGCGACGCCCGCCTTGCTCGCGCCGTAGTTCGTCTGCCCGACGTTGCCCGCGAGCCCGGAGATGGACGCCGTGGCCACGATCCGCCCGCCCGACCGCAGCGCGCCCTTGGCGAGCAGCGCGTCCGTCGTGCGCAGCACGCTCGCCAGATTGACGTCGAGGACCGAACTCCATCTGTCGGCAGGCATGTTGACCAGCCGTCGGTCTCGGGTGATCCCCGCGTTGTGGATCAACACGTCGAGTCCGTCGGGGAGTTGGGCGGCGATGCGCTCGCCCGCGTCGGCGGCCGTGATGTCCAGGACGAGGGCGGTGCCGCCCAGCCGTTCGGCGACCCGGCGGGCGTCCGCCTCGGCCTGCGGCACGTCCAGGACGACGACCCGCGCGCCGTCCCGCGCGAGCGTCTCGGCGACCGCCTCACCGATCCCGCGCGCGGCCCCGGTGACCAGGGCGGTGCGCCCGGCGAGCGGCCGGTCCCAGTCACCGGGCGACCCGGACTCCCGAGCACCCGCACCCGCCGCCCCCACCTCGATCATCTGCCCGCTGATATAAGCCGACTTGGGGGAGAGCAGGAACCGCAGGGTCGACTCGGCGGCGGTCGCGTCGCCGCTCAGCCGGACGAGGTTCACGGTCCGCCCGCGCCCGATCTCCTTGCCGAGCGACCGTACGAACCCCTCCAACGCCTGCTGCACGGCCGCCTGGTGGTGGTCCCCGGCGTCGAGGGCCGCGCCCAGCACCACCACCCGCCCGCTCGCCGCGACCGACCGCACCACCGGGTGCAGCGCCGCGTGCACCTCGGCGAGCGAGTCGACGTCCCGGACACCGGTCGCGTCCAGGACGACGGCGGCCACCGAGCCGCCCTGCGCCGAAGTCTTCAGCCCCGTACGGGCCAGCGCCGCCCCGAGGTCGGGGAGCGTGGACGTACCGGCCGTGAGGTGGAGCAAGTCGCCTTCCAGGGAAGGCCGTTCGGCCGACCAGCGGCGGAGGGGCGCCGGTTGCGGGAGGCCGAGCCGTCGGGTGAGGAGGCGGCCGGGCGCGGTGGCGGTGAAGCTCAGATAGCGGTCGGCCATGATGATCTCCCACGGGCTCGGCGCACACGGTTCACGGGACCCCGTACGGGGCCACGAGCGGGCCACGTACGGGATCCTTACTCCGAAGTAAGGTTACCGTGGGTAAGTCTAGGTCAAGGGTGAGGAGCAGGTCGAGATGAGTACCTCGGAGCCAGGACGGACGAGCCAGCGGGGGAACCACCTGAAGGTCGCCGGGAGCGGCTCGCCGCAGCCCCGGCCGGAACTCCCGCGCGTGCGCCGCGTCGCGATCGTCGGCGGCACCCGCATCCCCTTCGCCCGCTCCGACGGCCCCTACGCCACCGCCTCCAACCAGGAGATGCTGACGGCCGCCGTGAACGGCCTCGCGAACCGCTACGCGCTCGATGTGCCGGGCGTGGTGGGCGAGTTGGTGGCCGGCGCGGTCCTCAAGCACAGCCGTGACTTCAACCTGGCCCGCGAGACCGTCCTCGGTTCGAAGCTCGACGCCCGCACCCCCGCCTACGACATCCAGCAGGCCTGTGGCACTGGTCTCCAGGCCGTGATCGCCGCCGCCAACAAGATCGCCCTCGGTCAGACCGAGTCGGCGATCGCGGGCGGCGCGGACACCGCCAGCGACGCGCCCCTCGGCGTCAACGACCGCCTGCGCCGCATCCTGTTGGAGGCCCGCCGGGCGAAGTCGACCGGCGCCCGTCTCAAGGCGCTCGCCCAGATCCGTCCCGCGCACCTGATCCCCGAGATCCCGCGCAACGCCGAACCGCGCACCGGCCTGTCCATGGGCGAGCACGCGGCGGTCACCGCCCGTGCCTGGGGCGTCGGCCGCGAGGCCCAGGACGTGCTGGCGGCCACCAGTCACCAGCGGCTCGCGGCGGCGTACGAGCGGGGCTTCTTCGGCGACCTGGTCGTCCCGTTCCGGGGCCTGGCCCGCGACCAGAACCTGCGCCCGGACTCGACGCCCGAGCAACTGGCCCGTCTGAAGCCGGTGTTCGGCACCGACGGCCCCGACCCGACGATGACGGCGGGCAATTCGACCCCGCTGACGGACGGCGCGGCGGTCGTGCTCCTCGCCTCCGAGGAGTGGGCCGAGGCGCGGGGCCTGGAGCCGCTCGCCTACCTGACCGCGTACGAGACGGCGGCCGTGGACTTCGTGCGCGGCGATGTGGCCGACGGGCGGGACGGGTTGCTCATGGCCCCCGCGCACGCCGTCCCGCGGATGCTGGAGCGGACCGGCCTGGGGATCGGGGACTTCGACCTCTTCGAGGTCCACGAGGCCTTCGCCTCCCAGGTGTTGGCGACCCTGGAGGCCTGGGAGAAGCAGGGCCTCGCGCCGATCGACCGCGACCGGCTGAACACCGCCGGCTCCTCCCTCGCGACCGGCCACCCCTTCGCGGCGACCGGCGCCCGCATCGTGGCGACGCTTGCCAAACTGCTCGCCGAACGAGGCGGCCCCGCACGGGGGTTGATCTCGATCTGCGCGGCGGGCGGGCAGGGCGTGACCGCGATCCTGGAGCGAGCCTGAAGCCCGACCCGGTAAAGAACCCGGAACGAACCCCGGAACGAACCTGAAGTTTCCTCATATAACCCCCGAGACTGCACACCCCTGACCCGGGAACATCCCGGAACACGCACAAGTCCCACACGTGAGCGCCGTACGATCCCGTACCCAACCGGCGGTAACCCGGTAACCCTCTCCTTAGGGGGCATCCCGGTTGAACGCCGCGGTGCGCTAAGTACGTACGTCATGCAGCAAGCAGTTTCGTCGCTGCACGCTCAGGGAGCCGCCCGTGTCCACCCCGTACTCAGCCGCCGGCGCGGCCTACGCCTCCGCCGACTACCACGACGCCGCCGCCCCCGCCCTCGTGAAGCCCGAGACGCGACGGCTGGACGGCGTGGTACGGGAGGCGTCCGTGCCGGCGCTGGCGCGGACGGTGACGTACGGGTCGCTCGCCGATCTGCCCTACGACAACGCGGCCGCCGCCCCCGAGGCGGTGGTCCTCAGCCGTAAGCACAAGGACGGCCACGGCGACGCCGTCTGGACGGACGTCACGGCCGAGCGCTTCGCGGCCCAGGTCCACGCTGTCGCCAAGGGGCTGATAGCGGAGGGCCTGGTGCCCGGCGACCGGCTCGCCATCATGGCCCGCACGACGTACGAGTGGACGCTGCTCGACTTCGCGGCCTGGGCGGCGGGCCTGGTCACCGTCCCCGTCTACCCGACCTCCTCCGTCTTCCAGACCCGCTGGATCCTGCACGACTCCGGCGCGGTCGCCCTGGTCACCGAGACGGCCGGGCAGGCGGCGGCGCTCGGCCCCGAGCTCGACCGGCTGCCCGACCTCCGTCACCTGTGGGTCATGGACAAGGGGCATGTGGACCGGCTGATCGAGGCGGGCGCGCACGTCCCGGACGCCGAGGTGGAGATCCGCCGGGGGATGCTCGTCCCCGACACCCTCGCCACCCTCATCTACACCTCCGGCACCACCGGCCGCCCCAAGGGCTGCGCGCTCACCCACGGCAACTTTTTCGCCGAGGTCGACAACGCGATCGAACTCCTCTCCCCGGTCTTCAAACCGAGGGGCGAGAAGCCGAGGGGCGAGAAGCCGAGGGGAGACCAGCCGAACGGCGAGGGCCTCTCCGTCCTCCTCTTCCTCCCCATGTCCCACGTCTTCGGCCGGATGGTCGCCATCGCCTGCGTCCGCGCCCGCGTCCGCCTCGGCCACGCCCCCAGCCTCAGGTCCGACGACCTCCTCCCGGACCTGGCCGCCTTCAGACCGACCTGCCTCCTCGCCATCCCGTACATGCTGGAGAAGGTCTTCAACACGGCCCGCGCGAAGGCGGAGACGGGCGGCCGGGTGTCGTCCTTCGACCGCGCGGTCGGCGTGGCCCGCCGCTACGGCGAGGCGGTCGAGGCACAGAAGACCGGCGCCGGATCCGGCCCGGCGGCCACCCTCCGCGCGGCCCGCGCCCTCTACGACCCGCTCGTCTACCGCCGCATCCGCAACGCCATGGGCGGCCGCGTCCGCTACGCCATCTGCGGCGGCTCCCCGCTCGGCCGCCGCCTCTCCTCCTTCTACCTGGGCGCGGGCATCGAGATCTACGAGGGCTACGGCCTGACGGAGACCACGGGCGCGTCGACGCTGACCCCGCCGCTCAAACCCCGTCTGGGGACGGTGGGCTGGCCCATGCCCGGCACGAAGATCCGCATCGCGGCCGACGGCGAGATCCTCGTCGCGGGCGAGCACGTGCTGCGCGGTTACTGGGACCCGGCGGCCGGGGGAGTGGTCCCCGCCGCGCCCGACGGCTGGCTCGCCACCGGCGACCTCGGCGAGCTGGACGACGAGGGCTATCTGACGATCACCGGCCGCAAGAAGGAAATGATCATCACGGCGGGCGGCAAGAGCGTCGCCCCCGCGCCCCTGGAGAACTGGCTGCGCTCGCACCCCCTGATCTCCCAGGCGATGGTCCTCGGCGACGGCCGCCCCTACGTCTCCGCTCTCCTCACCCTCGACCTCGACGGTCTCACCCACTGGCGTCAGATACGCGGCAAGCACCCGGTCCCGGCGGAGCTGCTGCTCGACGACGAGGACCTGAACGCCGTACTCCAGCGCGCGATCGACGACGCCAACAAACTGGTGTCCCGCCCGGAGTCCATCCGCCGCTTCACCATCCTGCCCAGGGACTTCACGGAGTCGGCCGGCCACCTCACCCCGTCGATGAAACTCCGCCGCGAGACGATCACGCGCGACTTCGCGGAGCAGGTGGAGAGCCTGTACGGGCAGCAGCAGGAGTTGCAGGAGTAGCAGTAGCGGCGGGCGCGGTAAGGGGTTCGCGGGACGGCCTCGGGCCGGGCATGCCTTCCCGCGTCCGGCCCCCGGCCGCCCGGCCCCCTTCTCAACTGCCCCTGCGGCATCGGGCGGTGCCGGGCCCTCATGGCCCGTATCGGCATGGACCCCCACGACGGTCACCGGTCCGCCTTCCGCCGGCCCGACCGCGAGGAGCGGGGCGACCTGCCGCTCAACCGGTTCGTCTTCGAACGGGCCGCCTACGAGGCGGTGTCGAGCGCCCCGGTGGTGCCGGCCCGGGGCCCACCGGGCTCGCCGCCCGCCGGTCTGGGGGTGTGAGGCGGCAGCCTCCCGGGCGATGCCCAGGGATAAGGACCCCGTAAATACCCGTAGGAATACCCATGGTCCGGGGGCCGGGCCCGCCCTGATTCTTACGCCATGGACGTCGACGTGGCGTTCATGACAAATGGGTGCCGCCGAGGCTCCCGCCACGCGCTCACGGGACTGGCCGCAGCCAAGGCCGCACCGGGTTTGTTGATCGCGACAGTGCCACCCCACATCGGCAGAACCCCCCAGAAGTGACCAGAAAAAGCGAGAGGGATCTCCCCGACTCGAAAGGCAGCACATGTTGAGAAACAACGACCCAGCAGCAGACACCCGGACAAACGTCCCGCTCCTGCGGCGACGGCCGATGCGTACCGGTCTCGTCACCGCCATCTCCCTCGTGCTGGCCACCGGCGCGGGGCTGCTGACGATCGCTTCGAACGCGCAGGCGGACATCACCACCGGCCTGGTGCTGAACTACAAGCTGGACGAAACCTCCGGCACGGTCGCCCACGACTCCTCGGGCCACAACCACGACGGCACGGTTCTCGGCACCGCCGACCTGGGCGGTGACAACGGGCTGGGCTTCAACGGCACCGACACCAGCGTCAAGCTTCCCAACAACATCATGCAGGGGCTGGACTCGATCTCGGTCGACTTCAACGTGTGGGTCGACTCCTCCCAGACCACGCCTTACATGTTCTACGGCCTGGGCAACACCAGCGGCAGCAACGGCAACGGTTATCTGTTCACCACCGGTACCGCCTTCCGTACGTCGGTGTCGCTGACCGACTACACGGCGAAGAAGGACATTCTGCCGGCGGACACGTCGTACGGGCTGCCGCGCGGTCAGTGGGAGCACGTGACGTACACGCAGACCGGTACCACCGGCGTGCTGTACGAGAACGGGGTGGAGAAGGCCCGCAACACGAACGTCACCATCACCCCGGGTGCGATCGGCGGCGGGACGACGACCGCGAACTTCCTCGGCAAGTCCCTGTACGCGAATGACAAGTACTTCAAGGGCCGGATGCGGGACTTCCGCATCTACGACCACGCCCTGTCCTCGGGCGAGGTGGTGGACCGCGCCAACGACGCGAACCTGCAGGCGGAGGAACTGCAGGCCATGAAGGAGTACAACGGGGCGCTCGATGCGTTCGAGGACCCCAACATCGGGCCGGTCCTCATCTTCCCGGCGGACTACACACGCGACGTCGACAACGCCGAGCGGCCGCCGGACTGGAAGGACTCCGCCGGGAACACCCCGACGCTCTGGCCCTCCCCCACCGGTGCGAAGAGCCAGTTCACCTTCGATCAGATCGGCGCACTGGAGGACGCGGCGTACGCCGCGATCAACCCTGCCGACACGACGCCCGACGACCCGTCGGACGATGTCGACCCGTATGCGGCCAAGGCCGAATACGTCGGGATGAGCGACCGGATCGTGGTGACCACCAACGCCCCGGCCTCGGTCACCGACCCCCTGGTCAGCGCGCACCCCAACCAGATCGTGATCAACAGGACCGACGCCCTTCCCGCGACGGCGCCCGTGTGCACGGCGGAGGCCGGCGTCACCACCGGTCTGGTCCTGGACTACAAGCTGGACGAGACCGACGGCACGGCCGCCCACGACTCCTCGGGCAACGGCCACGACGGCACGGTCCTCGGCACCGCGGACCTGGGCGGTGACAACGGGCTGGGCTTCAACGGCACCGACACCAGCGTCAAGCTCCCCAACAACATCATGCAGGGGCTGAACTCGATCACCGTCGACTTCGACGTGAAGATCGACTCGACCCAGGGCACGCCGTACATGTTCTACGGGCTGGGCAACACCAGCGGCAGCATGGGCAACGGCTACCTGTTCACGACCGGTACCGCCTTCCGGACGTCGCTGTCGATGACCGACTACACGGCCAAGCAGGACGTCAAGCCGGCGGACACGACGTACGGGCTGCCGCGCGGTCAGTGGGAGCACGTGACGTACACGCAGACCGGTACCACCGGCATCCTGTACGAGAACGGCGTGGAGAAGGCCCGCAACACGAACGTCACCATCACCCCGGGTGCGATCGGC
>NZ_FOFF01000107.1 GCF_900110755.1 Streptomyces sp. yr375 | reverse complement strand
TTTCGCGGTTTCCTTTCCGGCGGTTCCGACTTTATCAGAAGTTCCGGGCCGGTCTGACCGGCCATTCATTTTCCGACTCATCGGGGAGCCCCTGTGGAATCCAGAGATTCAAGAGGCTGACAGATACTAACCGCTGCCGACCGGACGCTGTCCAGTTCCAGGCAACTGTTCGAATCTACCTCCCCACGCACTCCGTGTCAACGGCTTTTGCGGGGCGAAGAGGAGACTAGCAGTTGAACGGGGCCGTCTGCACATCAGGCGGCTGTCGGCACCGTGGCACTGCGCTCGGCCGCCTCGACGTCGCCCGTGGCCCCTGCGCGGGCAGCCCGGCCGCCGAGGACGTAGACGTAGGCGAGGAAGGTCAGTTCGGCTGCGATGCCGATGGTGATGCGGGCCCAGGTGGGCAGGCCGGATGGGGTGACGAAGCCTTCGATGGCGCCTGAGACGAAGAGGACGAGGGCCAGGCCGATGGCCATGCCGACCGCGGCTCGGCCTTCTTCGGCGAGGGCGGTTCGCCTGGTGCGGGGGCCCGGGTCGATCACCGTCCAGCCCAGGCGGAGGCCGGTGCCGGCTGCGACGAAGACGGCGGTCAGTTCGAGCAGGCCGTGCGGGAGGACGAGGCCCAGGAAGGTGTCGAGTCGGCCGGCCGAGGACATCAGGCCGGCTCCGATACCGAGGTTGAGCATGTTCTGGAAGAGGATCCACAGGACCGGTAGGCCGAGGAAGACGCCCAGGACCAGGCACGTCGCGGCGGCCTGGGCGTTGTTCGTCCAGACCTGGGCGGCGAACGCCGCTGCCTGATGGCTCGAGTAGTACGTCTCGTACAGGCCGCCGGGGCGGGTGAGCTCGCGGAGTTCGTCGGGGGCGGCTATCGCGGACTGGACTTCCGGGTGGGTGCCGATCCACCAGCCCAGGAGGGCCGCGACGGCGGTGGAGAGGAGCGCGGTGGGGACCCACCAGTGGCGCGACCTGTAGACCGCGGCGGGGAAGCCCTGCGTGAGGAAGCGCGTCACGTCACGCCAGGAGGCGGTGCGGGTGCCTGTCACCGCGCTACGCGCGCGTGCCACGAGTTGGGTGAGCCGACCGGTGAGCTGGGGGTCGGGGGCGCTCGACTGGATCAGGGAGAGGTGGGTGGCGGCGCGCTGGTAGAGGGTGACGAGTTCGTCGGTCTCGGCGCCGGTGAGGCCGCGCCTGCGGCGCAGCAGAGCGTCGAGGCGGTCCCATTCGGCCCGGTGGGCGGAGACGAAGACGTCGAGGTCCATCGGTGTGCCTGCTCCTCGGCGTTCGTCGGCGGCCGGTGGTGGATGTCAGCTTGTCGCACTGGCGCGCGATGTGCCCTCAGCTTGGCAGACTGGCCGTTCTCGGGGTGGGCCAGGGAAGGGACGTCGGACGTGAGTGAGCTGGTGACGGGTGAGGCGGTGGCGCTGGAGCTGCGGCCTGCCAGGCTGCCCAGCCGGGCGTTGGCCACGTTGCTGGACCTGGTCGTGGCCTTCGTGGCGTACATCGTGGTGAGCGTCGCGCTGGTGGCGGCGACGGCTTCCTTGGACGAGGCGGCGCAGGTCGCGCTGTCGATCGCCGCGTTCCTGCTGGTGCTGGTGGGTGGGCCGATCGCGGTGGAGACGCTCAGTCATGGGCGGTCGCTCGGGAAGCTGGCGTGCGGGTTGCGGGTGGTGCGGGACGACGGTGGGCCGATCCGGTTCCGGCACGCGCTGGTGCGGGGCGCGCTCGGGGTGGTCGAGATTCTGCTGACGATCGGGGTGGTGGCCTGTATCGCCTCGCTGGTGTCGGCTCGGGGGCGGCGGCTCGGTGATGTCTTCGCCGGGACGCTGGTGGTGCGGGAGCGGGTGCCCGAGGCGCGGTCGGGTTTCGTGCCGCCGCCTCCGCCCTGGCTTGCGGGGCGGTTCCAGGGGCTGGATCTTTCGGCGGTGCCGGACGGGCTGTGGCTGGCGGTGCGCCAGTACCTGGTGCGGATGCACCAGTTGGATCCGCAGGTCGGCCGGGCGATGGCGGAGCGGCTGGCCGGGGATCTCGCGGCGCGTACGGGGGCTCCGGTGCCGCAGGGGGTGCCGTCGGCCGCGTATCTGGCGGCGGTGGTGCAGGAGCGGCAGGTCCGGGAGGCGCGGCGGGCGTTCGGGGGCGGTCCGGTCGCGGGGCCGCCGCGGCCCTTGGGAGACGGTGGCGGCGGGGCTGTGGGGGCCTACGGTGCGCCGGCGTCGTATGCGCCCTCGTCGTACGGGGTGCGGCCTGTGGTGCCGGTGGAGGGGTCGTCTGAGGATCGGGCGGAGGGGCCGGGTGGTGGCGGGTTCGTGCCGCCGGTGTAGGTCGGCTGTGCGGGATGGGGTCAGGTGAAGGTCGACGGGGGTGTTTCGAGGTCTTCGAGTTCGATGCCGGGGGCTGCGAGGACGACGTCGCCGGCGATGTGCACGGTGTGCTGTTCGCCGGTGTCCAGGGCTGTGACCTGGTATTCGTCCACGGTCAGGGGGCCGTTGTCAGTGGCGTGTGCTTCTCTTTTGAGCAGGGCCCAGGACTGGTCCACGGTGCGTGGGGCGAGGACCGGTTCGGTGAAGGCGACGAGGCGTACTCGGGTTGCCGAGGAGGAGGGGGTGAGGCGGAGGAGTCGGGTGGTGGCGATGAGGAATGCGGGGGATGTGCCGGTGAAGGAGTGGGCGGGGACGTTGCCTTCTGTGGCGTGGGTGCCGGTGGGGTCGGTGCGGACCCAGGTGACGCCGTCCAGGGCTGCGCCGCGTACCTGCCAACTGCCGGCGTGGAGTTCGAGGCGGAGGGGGCGGCCGAGGTCGTCGAGGGTGAGGTCGACGGAGCCGGTGTGGTCGCCGGTGGGGGTGGTGAGCTGGGAGACGTAGCGCCAGCCGGAGGGGCCGGGGGCGCAGTGGAAGTGCTCGTGTGCGAAGGGGGTGTGATCGTGCGGATCGTGGAGCGAATATCGGCCGCGGGGCATCGGGGTCCTGGGGTGTGACGGGACAGGCCCCCGGCACGGGGGTGCGGGGGCCTGTCTCTGAGGTGCTGCGGACGTGCGCGCTACGGGCTGTGGGGCTTGGGGCTCAGTAGCGGTACTGCTCCGACTTGTACGGGCCGTCGACCTCGACGCCGATGTACGCGGCCTGCTCGGGGCGCAGGGTCGTGAGCTTGACGCCGAGGGCGTCGAGGTGGAG
>NZ_FOFF01000027.1 GCF_900110755.1 Streptomyces sp. yr375 | reverse complement strand
GCATGGGAACTGTCCGGCGCGAAAGACGCCGTCGGTCACACCACGGTCATCGCCGACGGCGGTTACCGGGGCACCGGCCTGGTCATCCCGCACCGCCGCGAACCCGGCCAGACCGAACTCCCGGCCTGGAAAGAGGAACACAACACCTCCCACCGCAAAGTTCGCGCCCGCGTCGAGCACGCCTTCGCCCGGATGAAGACCTGGAAAATCCTCCGTGACTGCCGTCTCAAGGGCGACGGCGTCCACCACGCGATGCTCGGCATCGCCCGCCTGCACAACCTCACCCTCGCCGGCTGACGAAGAAACAGGCAGGCCAACGAACACGTCGAAGATCATTTACGGGACAACGCTTAGGTGGCAGCGGTCAGGCAGAACTGCGCCAGTCCGGCGTCGACGTCGAGGATGATTTTCTTCATCTCCGGCCACGGCGGGTGGAAGCTGTTCTTCCCCCACTCGACCGTGAAGCCGAGGACTTTACCGTTGTGTGACTCCACCAGGTGGCGCGCATAGGCGTAGTCGTCGCTGGTTCCGCAGGTCGGGTAGAGGTCGAAGGCGGGCATCGGGGTGTAGTCCTTTCCGCGTACGCCCTTCACCCCCTTACAGAACTGTTCCGCGAGCACGGCGGCGTCGTCGGTATCGGCCTTCGGGACGAACTCCCCGTACAGCAGGTCGTCGGCCAGTCCGCGCTTGCCGTCGAAGGCCGGGTTCTGGAAGTTCTTATTCGGGTCGAGGGACTGGCCGTCGTCGTCCCCCCAGACGAAGAGCATGTCCTCGGAGTAGCTGTGCACGTCGACGAACCAGCGGGTCCGCGGGAACTGGTCGAGCAGCCAGCGGACGTTGCGGGTCTCGGGCTCAGAGAAGGGCCTGGGGCCTTGGTACACCTGCTGGGGGTTGGCCGGGTCGGTCGAGACCCGCACCGGGGCGGCCGGGTGGAAGGCGGTCTCGAAGTCGAAGAGGAAGTCGTAGTTGCGGTTGATGTCGACGCCGACACCGGCCGGGTCGCCGCCGGACTGGGCCGGGTTGCGGTTCTTGCGCCACAACGGGTCGACGGTCTGGCTGTAATGCCGACCGTCCGGATTGACGAGCGGGAAGACGACGACGTCGAGTTCGTCGAGGATGCTGCGCACCTGGGTGGAGGTGAGGCTGGTACCGCCGTAGGTGAGACCGGTACCGTCGCGGTGGGCCTCCAACAGGTCGGCTGCGAGGTCCACCAAGATCTCGCAGCTGCCCCATTCGCGGGCGTGGACGCCGCCGATCAGCACGACGACGTCGTTGCCATCGCGCTCTGCCGTGCCGATCCGCAGGGCGTGAGAGGTCCGGCCCTCGACAGAAGGTTCGGGCAGTCCGATGAGCTCCGCGGCCGGGAACGCGGCGGCCAGACTGGTCACGGCCGACTCGACCTCGGTGATGTTCAGATACGGCATGATGTCCCTCCTAGGCTTCCGTGACCTTGAGGGCGAGCCCATGCGGAACCGCGTCCTCGGGAGCGAACCGGTCTCCCGCTCCGACCTCGGCCTGGCGGGCTCTTCCGGTGGCCGTCGCGTCCTCGTGGATCGTGACCGACACACCCTCGCGGTCGAGGGCCTCGGCCTCCTCGAGGGACACGTAGGCATCGACGCCGAAGCTGCCGTCCTCGCCTCGGCGGACCCGGCCGCCGACATCGGGACGGGCCTCGCGCAGGAGCGCGCGCAGGGTGTCGGCGTCCTTGGCCGTGACTCGGACGCGCAGGGTCGTGTACTCGGTGGACATGGCGGCCTCTTCCCGGGCGCCGTCGAGTTCACATCAGCGGTGTCGACGACGCACCTGCCGACGCAGGGATATGCCCGATGTGTACCTCGTATCCTCAGGGTGCGCTTCTGCCGTAGAACGCGTCAAGGGGTGCCTCGGGCATCCGGCCGAGCAGGCTGTCGAGACCTGCGATCAGTTCCTGCTCGACGTTGTACTCGGCCAGTCGCGGCATGAGGGCACGCAGTCGCGGGTACTCGGCGGCGGGCAGTCGGTGCAGCCCCAGGCGCAGCATGAGGTCCGGTTCGTCAGGGTTGTCGACGATCTGCCGGTTGTGCACGAGGAGACAGCCGAGAATCCAGGCCACGAACGCCCGGTAGATGGTCAGCGTGGCGGCTTCGTCGAAGCCGGCCCGGCCGAGCACGGCAAAAATGTGTTCGGTGAGCTGAAGCAGGGAGGCCGGGCGCCGGGCCACCGGCACGGCGAGCGGGCGCGTGGCCACCACGGACAGGATTTCGGGGTGGACGTGCACCACCGCGGAGAAGGCGCGCGCGATCCTGCACAGTTCTGCGCGCCAGGGCAGCTCGGTGCATTCGGCGTCTTGAGTCGGCCGGATCTCCTCGGACGTGGTGCGCAACCGGTCGTTCACCTCGCCGAAGAAGGCCTCGACCAAGCCGTCGACGAGCGCTTCCTTGCCGGCCGTGTAGCGGTAGATGGCCATCGGCTCCACACCCAGGTCGGTGGCGAGGCGCCGCATGGTCAGCGCTGCAAGCCCTTCCCGGTCGACGAGTGCGACGGCCGCGGCAAGCACCAGTCGACGGTTCAGGCGCCCCCGTCTTTCCGGGCTGTCCCGCTCCACCATCTGCCTACTCCCACCCGAGAGGCATACAAAGCAAATATCGTACGTAATTCTACTAAATATCTTCGTGCAGTCGCGAATCCGAGTCCGAGTACGCCGTCGGCATGGCCGTGGGCGCACCCGTGACGGCCGCGCCGTCGCGCTCGCGGCGTTCCTGCCGCGTTCGTCGTCGTGCACGTCGTCGGCACCGTCACGTCGGACTTCTACCTGCTGTTCGGGACCCGGGTCGTCGCGCGATCTTCAACGCCGGTCGGCTCGCTCCGACACTCTCGCGCCCGGGTTTGCGGCCGGCGCCCGTTGACGGGCGGCACCGTCCAGGTCGCGCAGGGTGTAGGCGTCGGCGTCCGGCAGCCCCAGGGTCTTCGCCGTCGGGCGACGGGCTGGGCGCTGCCCGACTCGTTGAAGAGGGCGACGACCCCGGAGCCTGCCTTCTGCCATAGCCCGCCCGAATTGAACGGGCTGCCGGCCTCAAGGGGTGGAGGGCCACTGCGTGCGGCCCGCCCCGGCGTGGCGCCGGGGCGGAGTCCGGGAGCGAGGAGTGTGGGCGTGACCGAGTCCGGTTTTCGGCACGCCGGTTCCATCTGCGGCTCCCCGTCAGATCATTCGAAGACGACGTCCGAGACGGACACGAAGAACTCGCCGGTCATCTGCTGCTCCTGGTCGACGTGGTCGCAGCACCTCTCCGGGTTGCCGGTGGTGCAGACGCCGCCGTGCCCGCCCCAGATGTTCACGATCGCGTGTCGGCCCGTCTTGCGTCCGGCCAGCGCCTCCGTGGTCCATGCCTGTTCGGGGTTGCGGCCGTGGACGACCACCATGAACGGGGTCGGCTCCAGGTCGGTCCAGGACAAGGGGGCTGAGGCGTTCCAGCCGTCCTTGGTGACGAAGAACTGGTACGTCCACGTCGGTCCGGTGTGGCTGGCGGTGTGCTCGTAGGCGAAGGTGAGGTCCTTGGCACCCGCGTCGAGGGCGGTGGTGGGCCAGTCACCCACGAGGTCCAGGCCAGCGAAGCGGGGGTTGCCCGCGGAGGCCACCTTGCCGTCGTCGCTGCCGGTGCTGAACTTCCGGTACTCCAGGTAGTGGCCGTGCCGGTTCCACGGGTAGTCCGCGCACATCCGCTCCTTGCCGGGAACGACTTCCGCCCACCACACGTCCGGAGCGCAGGCCGCCCGGACCTGGTCACAGAATGTGCTCGTGCAGGCGTGACCCCCGCCGCCCTCCGCGGGCTTCAGGGCGAGCACGGAGCGGCCCGGCGGGTCGGCCATGTTGCCGTGCCTGGGCTGCGCGACGTCCCCGCTGCGGTCGTCGGACACCGCGACCGGGATCGGCTGGTACGGGTCGTCGGCCCGGCCGGGCACGGTGCACTCCTCGGAGAACGGGCTCCAGGTGCCGTCGCCGCGCCGGGCCCGGATCTTGACTCGGTAGGTGTCGCCCGGATCGGTTCCCAGCGTGACCCAGTGGTTGGCGGCGAGTTTCCAGCCACCCCACCAGGCCGGCCAGTCCAGATAGAGGGTCTGGGCGGGCTGGCCATTGAGCCACACCTCGTACTCGTGCGGGTACGGAGCCCGGCCGTCGTCCCAGTCCGGCGGGGTGGTGTCACCGCCGGAGTTGCCTCCGGTGGTCCATCGCAGGGAGATGCCGTGGAGGATCTCGGAGCCGTCGGCCCGGTAGGTCGTGGCGGCCGTGAGGTCCTTCGGGTCGTAGTAGTCGCCGTTGACGGGAGTACTGGAGTTGGGGGTCACCCGCAATCACCTCGGACTTTCAGCGCAGCGGAAAGCTGACAGAGAACGGAAGGGTGCTCCCCCAGTCCCTCACCCCCGGCTCCCTGAAGCCACCCGGATTAGCCCCAACGGTTGACGTTTCAGGCGGGCAGAAGAAGGTCCGACGCGCACGCCACGGTCCTGCCCAGGCAGGTGCCGCCCCAGGGCTGCGCCGCAGAGCGACGAGGTCCCGAAGGACAATGGCCTCTCCCAACGTGATCAGCGTTCAGGGAAATTGCCGTGTCCGGTACACCAGATGAGCCCCGACTTCTCCGGCCTGGACGAGGGCGAGGATCAGCAGGCGGACATCGTGCGGGAGGTGGTGGGCCACCACGCAGCCGGTTCCGAGGGCACGTCCGGCAGTTTCGTCAGCCGACGGCAAGACGCCCCGGTGAGGGAAAACGGCCTCGGCGGCCCGCAGGCCGTCGTAGGTCAGCTCGCGCTGGAGGTCGCGCTGGAGGTCGCCTGCGGCGGACGCCGGTGGGCAACCAGGGGGCTATTTTTCGAACATGTGGACGATAAGATGAAGAGCCGCAGGTGACGGTGACCCTGTCCGGCGGGCGCGCGGTCGAGGGTCGGCTGCTGGCCCGCCGCCGGGAGGCGGACGGCATCTGGGTCTACCGGGTCGGTCTCGACGGGCCGGGACTACGCCGACGTTTTCATCGAGCGGGCTCCGACGTGGGTCTTCGAGGCCCTGCGGCACGGCCGCGCCGAGCGGCGCGCCGTCGTTCTGCACACGGGCGCCGACGGGTGGGTGGCGAAGGGCCGCCTCACCCCCGCGCCGGCCGACCAGGTGAAGCTCTTCCTGCGGGAGCGCTGGGCCACCGCGTGCGAGGCTGCAAGCCGGACCCGTGACCGGGCGGACCCGCCCGGTGTGTTCCGAACGTAGGTCCCGGGCATGAGCGAGCAGGCGATCCTGATGCAGGGTCCGGCGGCCGGCCGGGTCGTCGAGGTGAAGCTGAACGGGAACGGGTGGCCCCCGGACCACCGGGCGGTGGAGTCCGTATCGCAGGAGCGGGTCGTCGTCGCCGAGTGGCTCGGTCCGCTGGGGCCTGAGTCGGAGATCTGCCTACGGACGTTCCGGAACTGGAACCACGACGAACCGGCGAAGGACGACGAGGGGCGCTGGTGCTTCGTGTGGCGAGACCCACGCGACCCGAACCGTCCCGGCTGAGGCCGACACCGGCCCCCGTCCCCCCGCTGGCCCGGCGGACCAACCACGCCCCATGGTTCCCGGATGAGCTCACATATGGCCGACCACTCGGCCAAGCACCGCCGGCACGGAGTGAACGTCCAGGTCGTCACCGACCCCACCCGTGAGGTCCTGTGGGATCTGAACCAATACCGGGAATCAGGTCAGGCCGCGACGAGTTCCTGCTCGCGGTCCGGCGTCTTGACCTTGGGCTTCTTGTTCGGCAGCGAGAGCCGGAAGACCTTGCGCCACGCGGAGAACACCTGCTTGGGCAGCGGTCCGGTGACGTACTCCAGCTCATACTTTTCGAACAGCGCGCGCACCTTCACCGCGACCTCGGCGTACCGGTTGCTCGGCAGGTCCGGGAACAGGTGGTGCTCGATCTGGTGCGACAGGTTGCCGGTCATGAAGTGCATGGCCCTGCTGCCGCTGATGTTCGCCGACCCCATCATCTGGCGCAGGTACCACTGGCCGCGCGTCTCGCCCTTGATCGACCGGCGCTCGAAGACCTGTACGCCCTCGGGGAAGTGCCCGCACATGATCACCGAGTGGGTCCAGATGTTGCGGACCAGGTTCGCGGTGAACGTGGCGGCGAGCGTGGTGAGGAACGACGGGCCCGACAGCAGCGGGTGGATCACGTAGTCCTTGAGCACCTGCTTGCGGATCTTGCGGCCCACGGCCTTGGCCCGCGCGCGGAACTCCGGGTTGTTGCGGCGGCGCTTGCGCAAGTTCTTGGCGAGCTCCAGGTCGTACGCGGCGATGCCGTACTCGAAGAAGCAGGCGTTGATGAAGTTCCACAGCGGCTGGCCGAGGTGGAACGGGTGCCACCTCTGGTCCTCGTCGACGCGCATGATGCCGTAGCCGAGGTCGTTGTCCTTGCCGATCACGTTGGTGTACGTGTGGTGCAGCTCGTTGTGCGAGTGCTTCCACTGCTCGGACGGCGAGGCGTGATCCCACTCCCAGGTGGTGGAGTGGATCTTCGGGTCCCGCATCCAGTCCCACTGGCCGTGCAGGACGTTGTGGCCGATCTCCATGTTGTCCATGATCTTCGCCACGGACAGACCTGCGGTGCCGATCAGCCACGCGGGCGGGAAGATCGAGAACAGCAGCACGCCCCTGCTGACCAGCTCGAGCTTGCGCTGCGCCGAGATGACCTTGCGGATGTAGGCGGCGTCTTTCTCGCCGCGGTCGGCGATCACCTCGTCGCGGATCGCGTCCAGCTCGCGGCCGAGCTCCTCGATCTGCTCCGCGGTCAGGTGGGCGGTGGGGTCGGTGGCGGTCAAGGTGTTCCTACCGTTCGATGTCGCAGGGGCCCGCGGCGGCGGACACGCAGGTCTGGATGAGGACGCCCGGTTCGGCCTCGGTGATCTCGCCGGTGCGCAGGTCGCGGACGGCGCCCGCCTTGAGCGGTGTGACGCAGCCGAAGCAGATGCCCATGCGGCATCCGGAGGGCATGAGCACGCCGGCCTCCTCGCCGACGTCCAGCAACGGTGTGGCGCCGTCCGCGTCGACGGTCTTGCCGGTGGTGCTGAACGTGACCTCGCCGCCGTCGCCGGCGACTGCGATGCTGGGGCGGAAGCGTTCGGTGTGCAGGCGCTCTCGGACGCCGTGCTCGCTCCAGTGCTCTTCGGCGGCGTCGAGCAGGCCTGCGGGCCCACAGGCCCAGGTCTCGCGCTCGGCCCAGTCGGGCACGAGTTCGTCGAGGCGGGCGATGTCGAGCGTGCCGTCCGTGGCGGTGTGCACCTCGGTGAGCCGCAGCTTCTTGTCCGCGACCAGGTCGTGCAGTTCGGCGCGGAAGATCACGTCTTGCGCCTGTGGTGCGGAGTGGACCATGACGACGTCGTCGAACTCGGTGTCGCGCAGCATGCCCATCACGGGCGTGATGCCACTGCCGGCCGTCAGGTAGAGCACCTTGGCGGGCTTGGCC
The DNA here is from genome assembly GCF_900110755.1 of Streptomyces sp. yr375. Classification (GTDB taxonomy): domain Bacteria; phylum Actinomycetota; class Actinomycetes; order Streptomycetales; family Streptomycetaceae; genus Streptomyces. Next base: position 105,387 of record NZ_FOFF01000027.1, on the reverse strand, counting down.
TGCGGCAGCACGAAGTCACCGGTCGCCTGGTCGAGCTGGATCAGCGTGCCCGGTTTCGCCCTGCGGACCAGGTGGTTGCTGACCTTGCCGTCCGGGATCGCCTTCACGGTGATCGTGACGCGGCCGTCCCGGCGGTTTGTCGGCGAGGTGATGGAGTAGGCACGCCACAGGCGCACCCCGTCGACGTCGACCCCGATCCGCACGTACTGACCGGCCGTGTGGCCGCGCCAGCCCCGTCCCGGTCTGATCACGATGGTCGCGGCGTCACCCGTCTCGGGGTGCACGGCCTCGATGCGCCCACGCAGGTCGGCGCCCGCACGCAGCGGGCTGACCAGGTCGAGGTAGTCCGACGGCAGCAGCGGCGTCGTGACCATCTCCAGCAGTTTCCACGCCCTGCTGCGGAGCGCTGTACTCGTCATGACTCCAGCCTGATGCGCCTCAGGGCGTAAAGTCTTGTCCGTAGGACGTGAATCCGGTCGACTGAATTGTTCGCAGGGAACAAAACATGGGGCATGCAATCCGGAGGGCCAGCGAACTGGCCCTGGATGAGACGACGGTCGCCGCACTCCGGGCCGCGCTGAAGAGCACCGCCGACGAGGTCGTCCAGGCGATCATCGACGAGGTCCCTCCCTACGCCAACGCCCTTTCGGGCCGCATGGGCGGCACCATCCGCCGAGCCGTCCGCACCGCTCTGGGGCACTACCTGGACCTCGCGAGCGGGAACGCCACAGGCGGCGACGCCGGTGACGCAGCCTACGAGCTGGGCCGCGGCGAGGTCCGGGACGGCCGTTCGATGGACGCCCTGCTCAGCGCCTACCGTGTCGGCGCCCGCGTGGCCTGGCGGTGCCTGGCAGCGGGTGCCGTACCCGCAGGTCTGCCCGCCGCCGAGGTCGCCAAGTTCGCCGAGCTGACCTTCGCCTACATCGACGGGCTCTCCGCCGCGAGCGCCGCGGGCCACGCCGACGAACTGGCCGCCCGGGGCAGGGCCCACGAGCGCCACCTGGAACACCTGGCCCGCGACCTCCTCACCGGCGCGAGCCCGGACGTGCTGCTGGCCTCTGCTCAACGGGCCGGATGGCAGCCCCCGGTTTCACTGACCGCGGTCCTGCTGCCCGCCGCCCAGGCCCGGCCTGCCTACCACGCGCTCGACCCGAGCACCCTCGTCCTCGACGATCTGCCGGACGCCACCGGTGTGCTGCTCGTCCCCGACGCCGACCGATCACATCTCTCGCGGCAGTTGACCGACCGCACCGCCGTGGTCGGCCCGGCCCGGCCATGGACTCGAGCGTCCGCCTCGTACGCACGGGCCGTACGCGCCCGCTCCCTCTCCGCTGATATTCGCGACACCGAGGACCACCTGCCCGAGCTGGTGCTGAGCGCCGACGTGGACGCGTTCGCAGACCTGCGTGCCCGAGCCCTCGCACCGTTGAGGACCTTGCCTGCCGCGACCGCACGGCGGCTGGAGGAGACGTTGCGGGAGTGGCTGCTGCACCAGGGCAGGCGGGACGAGGTGGCGGCGGCGTTGTTCGTCCATCCCCAGACGGTCCGGTACCGGATGTCGCAGTTGCGGGAGCTGTTTCCGGATCTCGCATCGCCACACCGGGTCCTTGAGTTGACGCTGGCGGTCGGTCTGCGGGTGAGCTGACGCGTACTTCGACCGTCCATGTAGGCACCGGAGCGCTGGTCCTTGCGGGAAAGTCAAGATTCTCGACAGAGTCACTCATTGATGTCGCCCGGGATCCCTCACCCGGCCTCTGCCCCAGTCCGGCGAGCCAGGCGGAACAGGACCCGGGCGTACACGAGGGTCGCCGCCGTGATGATCGTCGGGATGACCGCCAGCGCGAGTATGCCCACCAGCGCGCGGCCGCCTTGGGCGGGTGCGAAGAGTCCCCGGTCCTCGTCCAGCAGGAACCGGTAACCGAACCACGCCCACATCGCCAGCGACAGCAGCATCCACCCGATCGACCACTTCTCGATCCGGTGCCCGTCCTGGCGGAGCTGCTCTGCGTCTGCCGTCATCTCTCTCCTGCTTCACTGGTGATCAGTGGCCAGTTCATCACAGCGCATACGTGCCGACGGCGCCGGTCCCTCGCATGGCGCTGCCAGACGGGGTGGTCGGGCTTTCGAGGCCCAGCGGGTGGCGAGGAGCGGCCCGAGGATGCCGGCCAACGCGAAGGCGGGAACGGGAGATAGCCCGTGAGGTTGGATGACGTCCCCGTCAGGGCGGGGATCGCGGCCGCGGTTCGTCACGGATAGGGGGCCTCGTGGCACGGAGCGGGGGGGCCGACGTCCTCGCGGGAGACCGTGAAGCGGAACATCCAGCCGTCGGGGGCAACGAGGATGCGTGCCTTGACGAGCCGAAGAGTGGGCCGCGATGTCGGGCGTGGAGCCATCTGTCGGCGACTTCGGGGTCGCCCGTGGCAGCCTCGCGGCGGCCGTCGCGAACTTGCCGACGACCGCCGTGCCGACCAGGCCATCCGCAGCGCTGTCTACGACGTTTAGGGAGCGCTCCCTGTGGCCGCCCCGCCGGATGGCGCGGGTGCTCCCGCCCGGGCACCCCGCCCGGAGTGCGGAATTCCCGGTAGGGCAGCATCTGCTCAGTTATCGCCTGCCCGTGAGAGGTCGTCATGCGCTCCACCCGCCGCGTCGCTTCGCCCGCGCTGCTGGCCTGCCTTGTTCTGGCGGGCTGTTCGTCCGTCCCGCCGAGTACGTCGGACCCGTCGTCACGCGGGGCTGCGGCGCCGGCCGCGTCGGGTGCCGCGGGCGGGGCCCGGTCGATCGCGGTGGGAGCCGGCCCGCAGAAGAAGTACACGGTGCAGCAGCAGCCGGCGGCGGGCAGCTGCCACTACCGGCACGAGAAGGGGGAACCGCTGGAGGACCCGAAGTGCACACCGGGCGCGATCTCTCCGGCCGTCACGCAGACGAACCTGAAGTCGACGATTTGCCGCAAGGGTGGCTACACCTCCGGCGTGAGGCCCTCCACGTACGTGACAGGCAAGGAGAAGAGGCTCAACGCCGCCTCCTACGGCTTCGCCGGGAACATGAGCGACGCCGAGTACGACCACTTGATCAGCCTGCAACTGGGCGGCGACCCCAACGACTACCGCAACTTGTGGGTGGAGCCGGCCGACCCGGGCCACAAGAAGGGCAGCGGGGTCAACAACTCGAAGGACCCGGTGGAGACGAAGCTGCACACCGCGGTCTGCGCCGGCAAGGTCACCCTCGCGCAGGCGCAGCAGGCGATCGTGACCGACTGGACCACCGCGCTCGCCACGCTCGGCCTCAGCTGACCCGGGGCCGCTCGGTCGGCCGTACGTGGTGCGCGGGCGGCGGCGTCGGGCCGGGGTGCGTCCGGGCTCGTCGCAGTGGCACCCAAGCGGGTAAGAACGTAGCTGGTCGGGACACGGACATACGGAAGGGCCCGCACCATGGAATCCGCCATGCGAGGCGGGCCCGCCGCCAGGCCGGAAAGGCGAGGAAGACCCTCGTCAACGAGGAAGAGCCGCGGACACGGTGGCGACCGCACACGCCGCAGCCGGCAGGGCCTCACCGCCGTGCAGGGCGTCGCTGTCCCGCCCTAGGACTGACCGCAGCCGCCGACGGCACCCAACTCCTGGACACCTACGGCCCCGCCCACCAGGCCATGGCCTCGGGCAGCCTGCAGACCATCCGTACCCACACCCACCAGGTCTACGACCAGAACGCCCCCAACAGCGACAAGGACGCCGACGGCGATCCCTACGACCTGGTCACCTCCCAGACCGTCAGCGCCGGCCTCGGCAGCGCCGTGCCCGGCACCGACGACGTCGACGCCCGTACCACCGCCTACCGCTACAGCAGCGGCAGCGACACCACTGGCTGGACCGTCCACAGCCCGCTCCAGACCGTCAACGGCCTGGGCAAGGCCACGACCGTCGCGTTCAACGAGAACGCGGGCCTCCACGGCGGCGAACCACTGGTGATCTCCAGCAGCCAGCCCAGCGACACGGCCGGCACGGGGGCAGGCACGACCAAGGTCGTCTACTACACCGCCGGCGGCAACTCCGCCGACACGGACTGCGGCAACCAGCCCGCCTGGGCCGACCTCGTCTGCAAGACCAGCCCCGCCGCGCAGCCCGGCACCGCCCAACTGGCCGGCCTTCCCGTCACCAAGTACACCTACAACACCTACCTCGAGCCGCTGGCCAAGACCGAGACCTGGACCGCGGCCGACAACAGCACCTCGACCCGCACGACCACGACCACGTACGACTCCGCCGCACGCACCGTCGGCAGGTCCATCACCACAACGGGCACCGGCACGGGCGCGGCGCTTCCGGCGACGAAGACCGTCTACGACTCCGCGACCGGCCTGCTCACCGACACCGACAACGTGGACACGGGCGGCGCGGTCACCGCGGACCTCAACACCACCTACGACGACTTCGGCCAGATCGGCAGCTACACCGACGCCACCGGAGCCGTCACCCACTACACCTACGACCTGGCCGGCCACCCCACCGCCCGAAGCGACGTCCAGGGCAGCGCCACCCTCACCTACAACGGAGGAACCAACCACACCGGTGGCATGACCTCCGAGACCGACTCCCTGGCCGGAACGTTCACCGAGACCTACGACCCGGACGGCGACCTGACCACCGAGACCTACCCCGGCGGGACCGTCGCCACCTACCAGTACGACGGTACGGGCACGGCCACCGATCTCACCTACACCAACCCCAACTGGGCCACTTCGCTCTCCGACAGCATCGACACCAACGCGCAGGGCGACTGGGTCGACCACAACAGCCTCAACAGCACCCGGTCTACGCCTACGACGCCGCCGACCGCTTGACGAGCGTGGCCGACACCCGGGCCGGCCAGTGCACGACCCGCACCTACGGCTACGACGCGGACTCCAACCGCACGTCCACGGCGGCACCCAGCTCCGACGGGACCTGCCAGACCAGCGACGCGACCACGGTCAACCACTCCTACGACGCCGCCGACCCGACTGACCGACACCGGCTACACCTACGACACCCAGGGAGACATCACCACCACCCCCTCCCCGGACACCGGAGGTTGCCGGTCAGACCAGGAGTTCGGAGTTGTACTGGTCGGGCCGGGGTAGACGCGTTCGCGTTCTTTGCGGGTGTGGAACGCAACTGCGCACGGCACTCCTGGACGTCGCCGAGCGCATCATCACCCCGATCACCACGCCCCCAGCCAGGACGAAGGCCACCCGAGCTCGGACTCCTTCGCCCTGGAAGCGCTCGGACGCATCTCTCTCAGCGTCCTGCACACCGAGGACGGCGTGCGCTCGTCGTCGGTACCGGGCATCGCCGCAGCCGTCATCAGGTTCACCGAAGAGATCCTCACCGAGGACCCAGAGGACATCGCGGACACCCTGGAGCAGATGAGGGCCGCCCCCTCGGGCCAGGTCCGCGGTGCGCACCCCGCACCTGATGCGCACCGGATCCGGCGTTTCCTGCTACGTCGCCTGCCGGCCGTCAAGTTCCCGCCGGGCGGCGAGCGCCCTCGCCAGCACCTTGGCCCGGTAGGGATTCGCGGCGCTGAGGGCCGTCGCCACCGCCACCGCCTCGTCCAAGAGGGCCAGCCGTTGCCCGGGCAGCTCCCGCACCAGCGGCAAGGCACTGGCCTCCACCAGGACGTACGCCAGCTTCGACCCGTACACCTCCGGCTCGGCCTGCGTCAGCAGGCGGTAGATCCACAGCCCTTCGACGCCGCGCACCACCCGCCGGTTGGCACCGAGCAGCTTGACCCTCGCCTGCAGAACCATGTCCTGATCCATCGATCCCCCTTCGTTCCCGCACCCCCCTGCCCGCCCCGTCACGCGACGAGACAGCACAGCGAACGTGTCGGCAGCCGGGAACGGATGCCGACACGGACGTCGGAGAGTGGATGACGACGAGTCTGCGGGCGGACCAGCACCTGCGACAAGTCCGAACGGACGTGCGCTCCGTCCTACCGAAAACCGCCTCCGAACAGGCATGATGGATCTGACACTCACTGAGGACCGAGCCCGCACCCCTGGGCGCGCGCAGCGGAATCCGCGCATCGTGCGTGGCACCGACGACGGGGATGCAAACCGCAGGCAGTACAGGGCAGTTCCCCTCGGAGGAGTCGCCCATCTCACACAGGAATGCCGGATTCCAAGTGAACCGTCAGGCCCGAACGACCGCATTGATCCGATTAGTTGAGCCACGCAGTTGCAGAACAACGGCACCGACACGGGTGCGAGGCACCTGCCGAGCCCGGTTCGCGACCGCGAGGGCCGCACCGGCCGCGGCGTGGACAAACCGAGCAAGGCCCAGGCCCTGGCCAGATACCTGGTAACCAGTTGGAGGACCGCGTCGCCGGTGGCGCTGGTGGTGATGGCCAGCCCGCCCGAGAGGTCGGAGAAGACCCCCACCGCCACGGTCCAGCGCTACGACGGGTACGGCGACCCGCAGGACGCCGCAGTCGCCGCAGCGGAGTACGGATCCCTGGGCGCCTACCAGCGCGCCACCGACGGCGCGGCTGGGTACACCCTGACGGGTGTCCGCGTCTACGACCCGACCACCGGCCGCTTCCTCCAGGCCGACCCGGTCTACGGCGGCAACGCCTACGTCTACCCTGCCGATCCGATCACGCAACTGGGCACCAGCGGCAGTCGACTGAACTATCGCGATCAGCAGAAGGCGACGAAGAACTACACGCTCCATCTCAGGCGATCTTGCACTGGACATTCCAAGTGCAGTATCACTTGGGCTCTGCGATTGAAGAGCATATAGAAAAGGTACGGTGCCGTGAAACTGGTGTTCGGCATCACCATTCCGGGCAAGTAGATCGTGAAGAACCAGAGCTACGGCCACGCGGAGGCAGGTGATTACCTCTTCCACACCTCCTGGGGGTTCCAAACGGGAGAGGCGGAACGGAGTCCGATCGGGGGAAATGCAGCGTAGTGGGCATCACGACATGGTTCGACTGGACGGACAATGAGGAATGGGCTGGCACCGTCACCGTTCAGAACATTTGCGTGAGGAATCCGAGGCTGAGCATCTACACACCATTCACCTGAGGATCCCCAGTTCGATCCAAGTGATCACTTGAAGTAGCATATCGCCGGAAGGAATCCCTTCCGGCGATATGCTATTTTGTGGGCTGAACTTTCAATGAGTGAAGGTGAATCCCATCAGGGGGTTGGCGACGATGTCGAATTTTCCGGACTGGCGGGATAGGATGCTGCAAGCTGTCTGGCGGCAAGGAGAGTCCGTCCCGGGGGAGGTGCTGACCTGGATGTCCGAGGTGCATGCCGAATTCGGAGAAATGCCCGAGGATGAGTTCTGCGAACTCTGGACCGAGCGAACCTTTTCCATGGCGAGATCAGCCTTCAAGGTGACCGAAAAGTCCGTTTTTGACGGAACAGGGAAAAGGATCACCGGAGACGAGTTTGACTACGTCAATTATTTTCGCGACCCGGATCTCGGACCGGTCGGCGTAGTCCGCTTCAAGTCCACGGAAGTCTCGACGCCGGATTGGACGGAGGTTCTGGGCGTCGTGGCGGAAGGGGTGCAGGAATTCGTCATGGATTATTACTCAACGGTGTGGCCTGTCTGTAGCCTGCACACTTTCGGCCTGCACGTGGATTACGTCCATGGTACCGCGGTCTGGAAATGTAGCGGCGGGCCTGCAGGCGGCCACGTGGTAAAGGCGGTTGATCCAACATGCCCCAACCACCTGCGTCACCGCGGGTCAACGGCACGCAGTCACCGCAACAACGATGCAGCCTCACCGGCGTCCCCACGATCAGCGCGCCGCGGTGATCCTGATCTCGGCCACTGTGCCGGCGCCCCGTAGGGTCAGCGCTCCCGGGCCTTCGTGGCGTACGCAGTCAAGACGGCCGAGTGGCGTCTCCCGCCCGTCCGGTCCGCCGACGGCGATCCCCTCGGTGACCGTCATGACGAGCAGGGTCTCGCCTGCGGCGCACGCCGTCTCCGCTCCCTGTCCGGCGACGACAGTGACGATCCGCACTTGTGCCGTCGCCCGGCCCCTGCGGGTCATCACATTCATATCGCGCACCGCGCCCGCCTCCAGCCGACAGTCCGTGGCCGCGTCGCCGGAGAAAGCGAAGGGGCTCAACGGTGCGACCGGATGCGGGGTCCCGTCCACGGTCAGCACCATGCCTTCGCCCTCGACCAGGGTGATCACGCGGTCGATCCCGGGGAAGGAGGAGAAGGAGCCTCCCGCGTCCACGTCCGCGACGCTCACCCGCCAGTCGAAGCCGTCCTCGGGCTCCGCCGGGGCCAGGGGCGCTTCCACGGCGCCCGACGCGACCTCCCGGGTCATACCGCCGCCGTTCTTCCACGGCATGCTGCGGTACTCGTCCCAGCGCAGAACATCTCCACCCATGCGACGCCGCCTCCTTCTTTCGTCGTCCGGCCGACCGCCTTCACCGGCGAAGCCGGGCCACCGCCACCGGGCCTGTCCGTCGTCAGGTTGTACGAGCGCGCCCAGCCACGTGATCACTGAGTCCGGGGCCAGCCTACGTGTCGGCCGTGCGCAAAGAGCCGGGTGCGTCACCCGGCGCATGGACCGACGGGTGGAGTCCCAAGGCCCGGAGCCAGGACCGGTTCTCCATCAGAACGCTCGGGGGCGGCATGGGCGAGATCGTCAATGGGCTTGAGCGAGCGCGCTGACCCGTCCCGGGCAAGGTGGCGACGCCGCTGTCCGTTCTCTGTTCAGGGCGGAGACGGGCTCCACGAAGAACTCGGTGTCTCCTTCGAAACCGCCCGGGCACCATCGACTGGAACCAAAAGCGGGGCGCCCCGGCAGTTGCCTGAACGCTGGACGGCTGGACGGGTCGCGGCCTGGCCGTGAACGAAATCATGCCTCCGTTGGAACAGAAGGTCAGCCGGTGGCCTGTGACCGACCTGCCGTCAGGCTCAGGAAGGAGCATGGAAGCTGATCGGATCCGAGCGCGAAGAGACGCAGGAGCGACCTGACCAGCCGCACGCCGAGGTGCACGGCTACTCGCCTTCACCGTTCCCTCTCCTGCCGGCTCAACCCGAACGATCCTCTTCACCACAGCTCGCAGTCAGCGCAGCAGCTCCCGCCCGGCAACTATCGTGCGCAGCCTCCTGTTCACCTGCCGGATGTCGTCGGCCAGGCCCTTGGTGGCCCGTCAAAGCGAATCCGCCCCGCACCAACACGACGGCCGGTCCAGTCCTGGCCTCGGCCTCGGTTGCAACACCAGCCAGCTCCAGAGCTGGTTCTGACAGCTACTGCCTTCTCGGAGATCACCGCCGATCCCGATCGTGCGGTTATATGATGAATTCTCCTCGAAGGGAGGGTCAGGTGGTCGAACAGCCCCTGGGGGCTGTCGGGTACGCGGGTGTGCTGCGCGAGCTGCTTCCGATCGCGCTGTGGCGGGAGGACGCGCACGGCCGCATCGTGGAGTGGTCGCTGGCCGCCCAGGATCTGCTCGGGTTCCGGCCGCAGGACGTACTCGACCGGCCCGCGTCCGCCCTGCTGGTCCCCGAGGGCAACCGTGAGCTGGCCGACCAGCTCACGGACCGTGTCCAGGGCGGGGAAACCGTCGTCGGCACGCTGTCGGTGCGCCACCGCGACGGCCATCAGGTCACGATGGAGACGTGGATCGTGCCGGCCACCGACGCGCAGGGGCGGCCCGGAGCCCTGCTGATCGCCGTGGAGACCTCCGAGGTCCTGCGCATGCGCGATTCCCTGGCGGCCCTGGAGAGTCTCTTCGGGCAGTCCCCCATCGGTCTGGCCACCCTCGGTACCGATCTGCGCTTCCTGCGGGTCAACGACGCGCTCGCCCGGATGAACGGCGTCCCCGCCGCCGAGCATGTCGGCAGGCGGTTGACGGAGGTCGTGCCCGGCGTCAACGCCGTGGCGCTGGAGAAGACGATGCGCGAGGTGCTGGAACAGGGCGCGGCCGTCGTCGACGTCCGCCGTACCGGTCGCACTCCGGCGGACCCCGACCGGGAGCGGACCTGGTCGTGCTCGTACGCCCCCCTGCTCGACGGTGCGGGCCGGACGCTGGGTCTGATCGCGTCCCTCATCGACATCACGGAGAGCCAGCAGGCCGAACGGGACGCCGAACGCGCCCGCCGCCGCTTCGCGCTGCTGGCGGAGGCCGGCACCCGGATCGGCACCACGCTGGACCCGCGGCAGACCTCCGAGGAGATCGTGCGGATGCTGGTGCCCCAGCTCGCGGACTCCGCCGACGTGCAGCTTCTCGAAGAGGTCATCGCGCCCGACGAGTCCACCGCCGCCACGCACGGCGTGGTCCGGCGGATGGCCGCGCTTTTCCCCGACCCGTCCGCGCCGACGGCGAAGCTGCTCCCGGGCATGACGTCCCGGATCTCGCGCGGCTCCCTCTACGAACGCGTCATCGCCGACGGCCGTCCCACCGACCTCTACCGGTCCGACGTCCCGGCGCTGGTCACCGATCCCCGCGCCGACGAGCTGCGCGCCTACCTCATGAGCCTCGGCTCCGCGCGGCTGGTCCCGCTGGTCGCCCGGGGCAAGGTGCTCGGTGCGGTCGTGGTGACGCGGCTGCGCAGCCGTGAGCCGTTCGACGAGCAGGACTGCGTCCTCATCGACGAGCTGGCGGCGCGCGCCGCCCTGAACATCGACAACGCGCTCATGTACACCCGGCAGCGTGCGGCGGCCCTGACCCTGCAGCGCAGTCTGACCAACAGCGCGCTGCCCGACGTCCCCGGCCTCGAGCTCACGGGGCGCTATCTGCCGGCCAGCGAGCACGACGTCGGCGGCGACTGGTTCGACGTCATCGCGCTGCCCGAGGAGCGGACCGGGCTCGTCATCGGGGACGTCATGGGGCACGGCATCCACGCCGCGGCCGTCATGGGCCAGCTTCGCGCGGCGGTGCGTACGCTCGCCCGGCACGGCATCGATCCGGCGCGCATGCTCAGCTCGCTGGACGCAGTCGTGGCCGACATGGGTGAGGACCAGATGGCGACCTGCGTGTACGCCGTCCACGATCCCGCCACCGGCGGATGCCTCGTGGCCCGGGCCGGTCACCCCCCGCCGGCCGTGGTGACGCCCGGCGGGGCGATCACCTTCCTCGACGGCTCGCCGGGCACCCCGCTGGGGACGGGAGAACGGCAGTTCGAGACCGAGGAGGTCCCGTTGCCGCCGGGGAGTCTGCTCGTGCTGTACACCGACGGGCTCATCGAAGCCCGCGACCGGGACCTCGACCAGGGCCTCGACCGGCTCGCACGGGCGCTACGACACCCTGGGCAGCCGCTCGGGGCACTCTGCGACGGCGTCCTCGAGCAGATGCTGCCGTACGCCGCCCAGGACGACGTCGCGGTGCTGATGGCCCGACCGCAGCCGTAGCGTGCGGGAAGGACATCGGAAGCGTGGATAGGGGGTACCCGCGCTTGCGGAGGTACCTCATGTCCGAGATGTTCGAGGCCGGCGACATCCGTGAATGGCGCGGTCACGCCGTGGTCGACCCGCGGGGGCACCGGATCGGCGTCCTGGAGTCGGTCTACGTGGACACCGGGACCGACAGGCCCTGCTTCGCCACCGTGACCGTGGGGCTTCCCACCCGTCGCCGCCTGGTGTTCGTACCGCTGCTCGGGGCGACGGTCGGTCCGGGCTATCTGAAGGTCGCCCACAGCAAGAACGCGGTGCGAAAGGCCCCGGCGATCGACGTCGACGGCGAGCTGCGCGCCCAGGACGAGTCGAGGGTTTTCGCACATTACGAACTGGACTACGCGCCGGGTGCCGGCGGCGAGCGACGCCTTGCCCGCCGCTGAGACATCGGGACCCGTCGAGACCCGCCGAGACCGTCGGGAGAGCCAATGACCCTGTTCCTGTTCCTGATCCTCGTGGCCCTCGTCCTGGGCATCATCGGATTCGCGGTGCATGGGCTGTTCTACCTGCTGATCATCGGCGCTCTCGTACTCCTCGCCGATCTCTTCTACGTCGCGATACGTTTCCGCCGCGGCGGAGGCAAACACCGCGTGACCCGCTGACCGCCTCTGCGGCAAGCCGTACGGCGTAGCAAAACAGGGCCGGTCGACGGTGGTGTCCATAGGTTCGAGGCGACGGCCCACGAGTGCTTGCCTCGAAAGGAACGGCTCATGCGGATACATGCCGGATTCGCCGCCGCGGTGACGGTGATCCTCACCGTCGGACCGATTGCGGGCCTCGCACACGCCCGGTCCGATCTGGATTGCAGCGACTTCGCCTTCCAGGAGGACGCCCAGGCGGAGCTGGTCCGCGATCCCGGTGATCCGAACCGGCTGGACGAAGACCAGGGGGCGGACGACGGCATCGCGTGCGAGGCCCTGCCTCGCCGTAGCGCTGTGACCTCAACGGTGTCGCCGGTTCCGACACGCGGCGTCCAGGGTGGCGTGGGCGGGAGCACGGATCCGGCGGACTTCGCACGGCCTCTGGGGGTGGGCCTGACCTTGGGCGCGCTGGGGATCGCGGTCGGCGGACTGGCCCGTCGCCACCGGCGGTCGGTCGGGTCCCACAGGGGTTGATCACCCACTCGCCGCCGAGCTCCTCGACCAGATCGCCGTGTCAGCGCGGCGTGGTCGCCGCCTCGGTCGCCGTCTTGATGCGGATGCCGAAAGCGGCGGCGTCCTTGCGGGCGGCGGTGAGTGCGAGGGCGACGAGGAGTTTGCCGAGGCCGTGGCCTTCCAGCACGTTGAAGATGCGGACCCTGGTGCCGCCGGTGGACAGCGGCTCCAGGTCGTAGCCGCCTTCGCGTACCGTCACCATGTTCTTCGAGACCTCGGCCCAGCGGATCTTCCGCGGTGCTTCGAAAGCGGTGATGCGGAATTCCCTGGCCGTCTTCATCCCCGCGTCCTTGACCGTGCTGCGGAAGACGGTGCCGACGGTGGTCGGCGCGTCGGGGGTCCGCTCGATCCTGAGCACGCGGGGGCTGAACTGGGGATCGTTGCGCCCGTCGGCGAGGTAGGCGAACACCTCTTCGACAGCCCGGTCGACCTGGACCGTCGCTTCGAACTGTCCTGACATGAGCACTCCTCGTCGGTCGAGCACACACACGCGCGCGGGCCACGCCGTACCGCCGCCCCTTCCGTCGTAGCGGTACCCGCGACCCCATGGGACCACCGAACGTCACCGTCGGCAACGGCATGGCCGTCGGGCGCTCAGCCCCAGTAGGCCTTGCTCTCCCCCGCTCGGAAGCGGGCCGTGGTCAGGAGGGCGAACACGGTGGTGAAGCCGAGCAGTGCGGCGACCGGGAGCGCCACGTCGGCCAGGCCGCCCTGCTCCAGTACGACCGCGTGCAACCCTCGCATGGCCCAGTAGGTGGGGAAGGCGGGGGCGACGGTGTCCACCCAGGCCGGCAGGGCCGACAGCGGGACGAGGGCTCCCCCGAGGGCCGCGAACGCGAGACCGCAGACGCCGCTGATCGAGTTGAGCTGTTGGGACGTACGGGACACGGCGGTCATCAGGGCACCGAAGGTGCACAGGCACAGCGCGGTGGCGAACAGTACGAGGATCAGGGCCGGCCAGGAGCCGGAGACCCGGAAACCGAGCAGGGGCATCGCGGCGACGAACAGCCCGAGCATCTGCACCAGCGACATGACCACCCAGGGCGACACCTTGCCCACGACGATGTCGAGGGTGGACGCGGGGCTGGCCCGGAGCCGGTCCCAGGTGCCCCAGCCGTAGTCGCGGAAGAACGCGAAACCGGGGCGACCTGCGCCGAGCGCGGCGAAGGCCACCGCCATGCCCGGGACGGCGAGTTCGGCGCCGTCGGCGCCGACGGCGCTGGTGGTCGGCACGGCACTGCTGAAGAGGCCCTGGGTCAGTGCCGCGAGCACGATCGGCATCGCGATCCCGAACAGGGTCGAGGCCGGCATGGTGCCGATGATCCGGAGTTCGTGGCGCATGATCAGCACGCCGGCGCGGCCCGTCACGACAGCTCACCGCCGGTGCCGTAGCGCCGCCCGGTGAGGGCGAGGTACACGGTCTCCAGACTGGCCTGGACGATCTCCACGCCGCGCAGCCGCCGGGCGTCCTCGCCCAGGGCGGGGATCGTCGCCGCGACGGTGGCGGCCGGATCCGGTGTGGCGATGCGCAGCAGGTCACCGTGGCATTCGGCGAAGCCCTCGCGACCCGGCTCGGCCACCACGAGCGGCGCGGGCCCGGCGAACCGGAATTCCACCGTGGGGGTGGAGTGCCCGGCCACGAGTTCGCGTACCGGACCGCGTGCGATCACGGTGCCCGCTTCGAGCAGGACGACCGACGCCCCGAGCATCTCGACCTCTTGGAGATAGTGGGTGGAGTAGATGACCGCCGAGCCGTCGGCCGCCAGTTCGCGTACGACGTCGAACAGGTAGCCGCGGGTCTCGACGTCCGCGCCCGCGGTCGCCTCGTCGAGCAGCAGCAGCTTCGGCCGGTGCAGCAACGCCATCGCGGTGTGCACGCGTCGCTTCTGGCCGCCCGAGAGCAGGCCCACCGGACGGTTGAGGAGTGGTTCGATGCGCAGCGCCCGCGCCACCTCGGCGATGCGCGCGGCGAGTTCCCGGCCGCGCAGGCCGGCCAGCTCGCCGAAGAGTCGCAGGTTGTGGCGCGCGCTCAGTACCGGGTAGACGGCCAGGTCCTGTGGTGCCAGACCTGTCATCCGCCGCGCCGCTCTGGGCTGCGCGAACGCGTCGAGGCCGGCGATCGTGACCGAGCCGGAGTCCGCCCGGCGCAGCCCGGCCACGATCGACACGAAGGTCGACTTGCCCGCGCCGTTCGGCCCGAGCAGGGACACGATCTCCCCGGCGCGGACGTCCAGGTCGATGCCGCGCAGAACGGCCACGTCACCGTAGGACTTGCGCAGTTCCCGCACTTCGAGCACCGGCCGGGTGGTCTCGTGCCGCGCTCGGGAGCCGGCGTCGACGAGGGGGCCTGTCGTCACGGGCGGCCCCCCGGCGGCAGCGGCTCGCACACCTGGGACCCGGCCGCCCGCAGGCCACGGGACAGGCGCAGGTCGGAGACCGCGAAGCAGCGCCGCAGCCAGCGGTCCCGGCCGTCGTAGCGGGGCCGGAAGTCGGTGCGGCCGTGTACGGCGGCCCGGTTGTCCACGACGATCAGGTCGCCGACGTCGAGCACCGTGCCCACCAGCACCGCGACCATGGCGTCCCGGAGTTCGTCGAGCGCCCGTGCCGCGCCCTCGCCGTCCGCTTCCATGGCGTGGAAGTCGGCGATCAGTTCGGGCTCGGCGTGCGGCCCGGACAGGACGGGCAGCGGCATCGAGACGGCGTCGGTGCCCGTGCCGGTTCCGGTGCTGGTGCCGGTTCCGGTGCTGGTGCCGGTTCCGGTTCCGGTGCCGGTTCCGGTTCCGGTTCCGGTTCCGGTGGCGCCGAACGAGCTGCTGTGGCGGATCCGGTACAGCGGCCGGCGCAGTGTCGCGACGCACTCGGCGGACAGTCGGGGCAGCGCCCGCGTGATCGCGCCGGACGTGGTGAACGCGCCGCGCTCGTGGTCGGCGCGCAGGCACAGCAGGGTGATGAAGTCCGGCTTGAAGGGGTGGAAGCCGTCCTCGGTGTGCAGTTCGAGCATCACGCTGCCGCTGTTCTCCTGCCGCCGCTCGGCGCCCCTGACCGGTACGACGTCCTGGACGAGGCGGCCGGACTTCTCTTCCGCGTAGGCGATGACGTCGCCGAGCCAGGACACCGTGGCGAGCTGGGCGACGGTGGCCAGCGGCAGCCGCGTCCAGTCCGGGGCGACACCGTCGGCGGGCGTCGGGGGCAGGTCGTCGTCGACGGGTACGTTCCGCACGACGAGGGTGCCGTGCGCGTTGCCCGCTCTGCGGAAGTGGCTGAGCGCCCGGGCCAGTCGCGGCGGGAGCCAGCGCGCCGCCAACTCGACGTCCGCGAGCAGGTCGGGGTCGTCGAGCAGCGCAGGGTTCGCGAGGCCCGCGTGCGGCAGCGCGTCGGTCACCTCGGCGGCGACCTTGCGGAACTGCTCGCTCTCCTGCGCCGTCAGCTCCAGCGTCACCTCCTCGACGCCGCCGAGGGCGAACTCCTGGTAGGTCGGCAAATCGGTCCTCCTCAAGGTCTAGATCTGATGCGCGTTCACCGACGCGTCAGGAACCGGCCCCGTCCATGGCCCGCGCCAGGCTCTTGGGGCGCATGTCGGTCCAGTGCTCCTCGACGAAGGCGAGGCAGGCCTCCCGCGTGTCCTGCTCGTGGGCGACCTCCCAGCCCGCCGGGACGTCCGCGAAGGACGGCCAGAGAGAGTGCTGGCCCTCGTCGTTGACGAGCACCAGGTAGGTGCCCTCGGAGTCCTCGAAGGGGTTCGTCATGGCTGTGCTTCCTTCCTGCTTCCAACTTCCGGCTTCCGGCTTCCGGCTTTCGGCTTTCGGCTTTCGGCTTTCGGTGTCTGCGTCGCTCAGTCGCTCAGTCGCTCGGCCAGTACGCGGCCGATCCGGGCCAGCGGTTCGGGCCGGCACATCTCGCGGTGGGCGCAGTCCACGGCGTACTGCTCCACCCGTCCGGTGATCGCGGGCTCCCAGACGGCCGCCGTCGGCTGCCCGGGCGGGCGTTCGGCCAGGGCCGTGAAGTGCAGGACGTTCCCGTCGAACCGGCCGGGCACGTGCGCCGCGGAGAGCCTCGCGTTGTTGGTGAAGACCTCGGTCAGGGCCACGACGCGGCGCTCCTCGATGTCCGCCAGGTGCCCGCCGCCGGTCCGCAGGATCTCCATGACATCGGCGATCCGCAGGGGTTCGCCGTCGGCGGCGATGCCGGCGTCCTCGCCGTGGCCCGCGAAGTCGAGCAGGGTGGCGAGGACCTTTTGCTCGTCCACGGGCGGAATCCGGGTGTCGGGGTCAGTGTCGGGGTCTCGGGGATAGGCGTCGAGCAGGGCGAGCAGGGCCACCTCCTCGCCCTCGGACTGGAGGCGGACCGCGACCGCGTGGGCCGCGACGCCGCCGAACGACCAGCCCAGCAGGTGGTAGGGGCCGGTGGGGCGCACCGACCGGATCTGCGCGACGTAGTCGGTGACCAGGTCGTCCATCGTCGCCGGGTACGCGTCGGGCCGCGCGATGCCGCGCGACTGGAGCCCGTACACCGGGACGTCCGGCCCCAGTTGCCGCAGCAGCCCGGTGTAGCACCAGCTCAGGCCGCCGGCGGGGTGCACGCAGAACAGCGGCGGGCGTCCGCCGGAGGCGCGCAGCGGCAGGAGGACGTCGAAGGCGTCGCCGGAGACGCCGAGGCGCAGCCGGTCCATGAGGCGGCTCACCGTGGGCGCGGCGAAGAGGTCCCGGACCGACAGGTCGAGGCCCGTCGTGTCCCGGATCCGGGACACCAGCCGGATCGCCGCCAGCGAGTCCCCGCCGAGTTCGAAGAAGTCGTCGTCGATGCCGGCTCCGGCCACGCCGAGGGACTCGGCGAACAGACCCCGGAGGATCTCCTCCTCGGGCGTGCGCGCCGGCCGCCTGGACGTCACGAAGCGCCGGCTGGGCTCCGGCAGGGCACGCCGGTCCAGTTTGCCGCTGTTCGTCAGGGGCAGGGCGGCCACCACGACGACGTGGGCCGGCACCATGAACTCCGGCAGCGTCGCCGCGGCGTGGGCCCGCAGGTCGGTCTCCTGCGGCTCGGTGCCAGGGGCCGCGACCACGTACGCCACCAGGCGCCGCTGTCCCGGCTGGTCCTCGCGGATCAGCGCCGCAGCACGGGCGACCGTGTCGTGCCGGGTCAGTGCAGCCTCGACCTCGCCGAGCTCGATGCGGAAGCCGCGCAGTTTCACCTGGTCGTCGGCGCGGCCGGTGAAGCGCAGCACGCCGTCCGCCGTCCAGTGCGCGAGGTCGCCGGTGCGGTACATCCGCTCCCCCGGGGCGCCGAACGGGCAGGCGACGAACCGTTCCGCCGTGAGGTCGCGCCGGTTGAGATAGCCGCGGGCGAGCTGGACGCCGGCCAGGTAGACCTCGCCCACCACGCCGGGCGGCACCGGGCCGAGTCCCGCGTCCAGGACGTAGGCGCGCATGTTGGTGACGGGGCGGCCGATCGGCACCGTACGGCCGTCCGTGTCCGTGTTCGTGCCCTCGTGCGTGTCCGTGTTCGGGCCGGTGGCCGGTTCGCGGTCGCAGGTCCAGGAGGTCGCGTGGATGGCGGTCTCCGTGGGGCCGTACAGGTGGTGCAGGGTCGCGTCCAGCAGGGTCAGGGCACGGTCGCGCAGGTCCGCCGGGAGTGCCTCGCCGCCGGTCAGGACGCGGCGCAGGCTGGCGCAGCCGGCCGCGGCGGGCTCGTCGAGGAAGGCCGCCAGCATCGACGGCACGAAGTGCACGGTGGTCACCCGGTGTTCGCGGATCGTCGCGGCCAGGTAGGCCGGGTCGCGGTGGCCCTCGGGGTCCGCGACCACGATCCGGGCACCGGTAATCAGGGGCCAGAAGAACTCCCACACGGACGCGTCGAACGCCATCGGCGCCTTGTACAGCACGATGTCGGAGGGCTCGAGTGCGTACTCGGCCTGGATGCCGAGCATCCGGTTGACGACGGCGGCGTGCGGGACGACCACTCCCTTGGGCGTGCCGGTGGATCCGGAGGTGTAGAGCACGTACGCGGGGTGCGCCGGCGTCAGCCGTGTGGCGCGGGAGGTGTCGCCGGGGTCCGTGTCCGGCCGGTCGCCGGGGTCGCGTACCTGGTCCGGGTCGTCGAGGACGCAGACCGGCCGGGCGTCGTCGAGCAGGGCGCGGATCCGCTCGGCCGGATGGTTGGTGTCGATGGGCAGATAGGCGGCGCCGGACTTGAGGACGGCCAGCAGGGCCACGGCCAGTTCGGCGGAGCGCGGCAGGGCGACGGCCACGACCTGCTCCGGGCCCGCGCCGCGCTCGATCAGGGCGTGGGCCAGCCGGTTGGCGCGGGCGTTCAGTTCGGCGTAGGACAGGGTGACGCCGTCGGCGGCGAGGGCGGGCGCCTGCGGGGTGCGGGCCGCCTGTGCCTCGAACAGGTCCGGCAGCGTGTGCGGGGACAGCGGCCGTGCGGTGTCGTTCCACGTCCGCAGGACCCGCTCGCGGTCCGTGGGCGCGAGGGTGTCGAGCCGCCAGATCCGTTCGGCGGGGTCGGCGGTCGCGGCGTCGAAGAGCCGCTCGAACCTGGTCACCAGGTCCTGCACCGTCTGCCGGTCGAAGAGGTCGGTGCTGTATTCGACGCCGCCCTCCAGACCGCCGGGCAGGCCGTCCGGGGTGTGCCGTTCGGCGAGCCGGAACAGCAGGTCGAACTTGGCCGACCGTGACTCCACCTCCTCGGCCCGGTAGCGCAGACCGCCCAGCTCCACGGCGAGGTCTTCGGCGTGCTGGAGGGTCAGCATCACCTGGAAGAGGGGGTGCCGGGCCGCCGAACGGGCCGGCTTGAGCACCTCGACCAGGTGGTCGAAGGGCACGTCCTGGTGGGCGTGTGCGGCGAGGCCCCTCTCGCGGACCCGGCCGAGCAGGTCGGCGAAGCTCGGGTCGCCACCGGTGTCGGTGCGCAGCACCAGCGTGTTGACGAAGCAGCCGACGAGGTCGTCGAGGGCGTCCTCGGTGCGCCCCGCGATCGGCGTGCCGATCGGGATGTCGGTGCCCGCGCCCTCCCGGGTGAGCAGCGCCGCCAGCGCCGTCTGGACGACCATGAACAGGCTCGCGCCCGCCGTCCGGGCCAGCCCGGCGAGCCGGGCGTGGAGGTCCGGGCCCAGCCGCAGCGGGACCGTGGCGCCGTGGTGGTCGGCGACGTCCGGGCGGGGCCGGTCGCGCCGCAGCTCCAGCTCGGTCGGCAGGCCGTCCAGGGTCTCCCGCCAGTACTCCACCTGGCGCGCGAGCACACTGTCCGGGTCGTCCGGCGCGCCGAGGAACCGCCGCTGCCACAGGGTGTAGTCGGCGTACTGGACGGCCAGTGGAGCCCAGGACGGGGCCCGGCCCGCACTGCGGGCGGTGTAGGCGCCGGAGAGGTCGCGGGCGAACGGGCGGTTGGACCAGCCGTCGCCGGCGATGTGGTGGAGCACGAGCAGCAGGACGTGCTCGTCCGGGCCGAGCGCGAACAGGACGGCGTGCAGGGGCGGTTCGGCCGTGAGGTCGAACCGGTGGGCAGCGGCGGCCGCGATCGCGGCGGTGAGCCCGGCCTCGTCGACCGACCGGACGGGCAGGTCGACGGGGGCGTCGGCGGGGGCGAGGACGTGCTGGCGCGGGGTGCCCTCGGCGTCCGGGTAGACCGTGCGCAGCGTCTCGTGCCGGGCCACCACGTCGCCCAGGGCCGCGCGCAGCGCCGGGACGTCGAGGTCACCGGTCAGGCGCAGGGCGAACGGCATGTTGTAGGTGGCCGACGGGCCTTCCAGCCGGTGCAGGAACCACAGGCGGCGCTGGGCGAACGACAGCGGGAGTTCGTCCGGGCGCTCGCCCGCGGACCGCAGCGGCGGCCGTCGCCGGACGCCCTCGCGCGGCGCGTCGAGCCGGGCGGCGAGCCCGGCGACGGTCGGGGCCTCGAACACGTCCCGTACGGCGAGTTCGGCGCCGAGCACCGTGCGGATGCGGGACACCAGCCGGGTCGCGAGCAGCGAGTGCCCGCCCAGGGCGAAGAAGTCGTCGTCGATGCCGGCGCGCGCGATCCCGAGGGCCTCGGCGAACAGGCCGCACAGGATCTCCTCCGCCTGGCCGCGCGGCTCCCGGCCGGCGGCTCCGTGGAAGCCGGGCCCCGGGGCCGGGAGTTCGCGGCGGGCCAGTTTGCCGCTGGGGGTGAGGGGCAGGGCGTCGAGGAGGACGATCGCGGCCGGGACCATGAACTCGGGCAGCGCCCGGGCGACGTACTCCCGGAGTTCGCCCGGGTCCGCCGTGGCGCCGGGCGCGGGCACCACGTAGGCGGTCAGGCGCTGGTCGCCGGGGCGGTCCTCGCGCACCGTCGCGACCGCGTGGGCGACCGTGGCGTGCCGGGCGAGCACCGCCTCGACCTCGCCGAGCTCGATCCGGAACCCGCGCAGTTTCACCTGCTCGTCGGCGCGGCCGGCGAACTCCAGCAGTCCGGCGGTGGTCCAGCGGGCCAGGTCACCGGTCCGGTACATCCGGGCTCCCGGACGGCCGAACGGGTCGGCGGCGAAGCGCTCGGCGGTGAGACCGGGCCGGTTCAGGTAGCCGCGGGCGAGCTGGACGCCGGACAGGTAGACCTCCCCCACCGCGCCGGGCGGCACCGGGCGCAGCCGTGCGTCGAGCACGTAGACCCGCATGTTCTGGATCGGCCGGCCGATCGCCGGCCGGTCGCTGTCGCGTACCCGGGCTCCGACGGCGTCGACCGTGCACTCGCTCGGCGCGTAGTAGTTGTGGACCTCGGTGCCCGGGTGCTCGCGCAGCGTCTCCCACAGCGCCGCTCCGGTGGCCTCCGCGCCGAGCAGGATCACGTTCGGCCGGTGGCCGGGGCCGTCCAGCAGGCCCAGCGCGGCCAGTTCGCGCAGCAGCGACGGTGTGATCCCGAGGTAGTCGAGACCCTGGTCGCGTACGTGGTCCAGGAGGGCGACGGCGTCGCGGCGGGTGTCGTCGTCCACGATGTGCAGTTCGTGTCCGGCGACGAGGCCCAGGATCTGGCCCATGCTCGCGTCGAAGGACAGCGACGCGGTGTGCGCCACCCGCAGCCGGCGCCCTTGCGCCGCGGCCACGGTGGCCGCGGCCGGGCCGAACACCCGGTCGCGGTGGTTGGCGTACAGGTTGGCCAGCCCCTGGTGCGTCACGACGACGCCCTTCGGCACGCCCGTCGACCCGGACGTGTACACGACGTAGGCGGCGTGGTCCGCACGTAACACCGGCGGCGTGACCGCGTGGGCGTCCACTTCCGTGTCGGGCTGATCGTCCGTGTCCAGCAGGACGAGGGCGGCGCGGTTGTCGGGCAGGAGTGCGGTCAGTGCGCGTTCGGTCAGGACCACGGGCACGGCGGCGTCGGCGAGCATGAGGGACAGCCGCTGCGCGGGGTAGCCGGGGTCGAGCGGCACGCACACGCCGCCGGCCTTCCACACGGCCAGGACGGCCGCGATCATCTCCGGCGACCTGCGCACGCACAGTCCGACGAGGGTGTCGGGCCCGACTCCGAGGCCGGTCAAGCGCCGCGCGAGCGTGTCGGCGCGGGCGTCCAGCTCCGCGAACGTCCACCGGGTCCGGCCGGCGGTCACGGCCACCGCGTCCGGGGTGCGCGCGGCCTGTGCGGCGAAGGCCTCGGGCACCAGGACCGACGGCGGCTCGCCCTGCGTGCCGTTCCACTCCACCAGCACCCGGGCGCGTTCGTCCGGCGTGAGGATCTCCAGAGCGCCGATCCGTCGGCCGGGGTCCGCGACCGCGGCCCGCAGGACCCGGACCACCCGGCCCATGATCGCCTCCGCGGCCTCGCGGTCGAACAGGTCGCTCTGGTGGTCCAGGCGCAGCCGCAGCGGCCTGCCGGGCATCACCATGAAGTTGAGCGGGTAGTGGGTGACGCCGTGACTGCGGGTCGCGGTCACCCGCAGTCCGGTGCCGTGCGCGGCTGCGGCGAGTTCGCTCTCGCCGGCCGGGAGGTTCTCGAACACGGTGGCCGTGTCGAAGAGTTCACCCGAGTCCAGGCTGCGCTGGATGCCGGCCAGCCCCACGTGCTGACAGGCCATCAGGCGGGTCTGGTCCTGTTGCAGGCGGGCCAGCATCCCGGTCAGCGGCTGCGCCGGGTCGAGGCGGACGCGGACCGGCAGTGTGTTGGCGAACAGGCCGATCATCTTCTCGGCCCCGGGCACCTGGGGCGGGCGCCCGGACACCGTGGTGCCGAACACCACGTCGTCCCGGCCGGTCAGCCGGCCGAGGACGATCGCCCACGCGCCGAGGAACACCGTGTTGAGGGTCAGGCCCTCGCGGCGGGCGAGGCCGTCCAGCGCGGCGGCGAGGTCGTCCGGCAGGTCGCGGAGGACCTGGCCGGGCAGTTCCGGTGCCCGGGACGGGTCCGCGGGGGCGACCCGGGTGGGTTCGTCGACGCCCTTCAGCACCTCGCGCCAGACGTCCTCGGCGGCGGCCCGGTCCTGGCCGGCCAGCCAGGCCAGGTAGTCGCGGTAGCGGGCCGCCGGGGGCATCCCGTCCTCGTGGCCGCGCCGCGCGTAGAGCTGGAACAGCTCGCCCAGCAGCAACTGCACGGACCACCCGTCGAGCACCAGGTGGTGGGCGGTGAGCAGGAACCGGTAGCGCGCCTGGCCGAGCCGGATGAGCGTGAACCGCAGCAGCGGCGGGTCGGCCGGGTCGAAGCGGCGCAGCCGGTCGGCCACCGCGATCCGCTCCGCCTCGGCGTCGCGCTCGGCGCAGTCCATCGCGCTAAGGTCGGCGTCCGCCCAGGGCAGCGCCACCTCGCGGGGGATGATCTGCACCGGCTCGTCCAGGTCCTCGTGCCAGAAGCCGGCCCGGAGGCTGGCGTGGCGGCGCAGCAGGGCGCGCGCGGCGGCGCGCAGCGCCTCGGCGTCGAGGGCGCCCTCCAGGTCGAAGGCCATCTGCAGGGTGTAGACGTCGAGCGCCGTCTCGTCGTAGAGCGCGTGGAACAGCAGCCCTTCCTGTAGGGGCGCCAGCGGCAGGATGTCTTCCAGTTCCGGCTGCGCATCCGCCTGCGTCATCGCTTTTTCCTCCATGCGGCTTCGAGCTGTTCGAGCTTGTTCTGACTCAGCCGGACCAGCGGTACGTCGGAAGGGGTACGGCCACCGGCATCGGGCCGGGTGGCGTGGGCGGCCAGCACTTCCAGCGCTCGCGCCCAGGTGTCGGCCAGATCCCGCAGGTCGGCCTCGGTACGGTCGGCTTCGGTACGGTCGGCCTCGGTGGAGGGGGCCGGCGGGCGGAACCAGGTGGCGGTCAGCCGCGGGCCGTCCGGGTGTTCGACGGCGGCGACCCGCACCTCGATCCGGTACTGCGGCGGTATGCCGGGCTCGCCGGGTTGCCATGGGCCGGACGGTGGCTGCGGCAGCCGTCCGAGGTAGTGGAACGCGGCCTGCGGTGCGGGCAGGTCCGCGAGGAGCGGGGCGGTGTCGGGGTTGAGGTGGCGCAGCAGGCCGAAGCCCAGGCCGCCGTCCGGCAGGGACCTCAGTTCCTCCTTGACCCGCTTGAGGGCCGTGCCGGCGGCGTGTCCGCCGTTCCACAGTTCGTTCCAGTCCACGCCGCCCAGGTCCAGGCGGACGGGATGCGTGGCGGTGAAGCAGCCGACGGTGCGGGACAGGTCGACGCCGTCGGCGATGCCGGTGCGGCCGGGCCGTCGTACGTCGGTCAGGACGGAGTCGCTCCGGATGCCGGGGGTGTCCGGGTCACTCGCCGTCAGTCGGCGTCGCCGGTCGGCCAGGGCGAGGGCGAACGCGGTCAGCAGGACGTCCTCGGCGTCGGCGTGGAAGGCCGCCGGGACGGTGGTGAGCAGCGCTTCGGTGCGCTCGGCGGACAGGGTGACCGTCCATGTGCCGGTCCCGGCCGCCGGGTCGTCGGGGCTGTCCATCCCGGTGTCGCGCGCGGGGTCGTCCGGTGCGGGGGCGGGGTCGTGGGATGCGTGCGGTTCGGTGAGGATCTCGGTCCACCGCGCGAGCTCCTCGACCCGCTGCGCGTCCTGTGCCTGGGCGCGCAGGTGCTGGGCCCAGCGCCGCAACGACGTGCCGACCGGGGCGAGTTCGGGGCGGTGGCCCTCTGCGGACGCGGTGCAGGCGGCGGTGATGTCGCGCAGCAGGATCCGCCAGGACTCCGGGTCGGTGACGAGGTGGTGCAGCGCCAGCAGCAGTCGCCCGGGCCGGTCGGGGCCGGCGTCGAACCAGACCGCCCGGATCATCACGCCGGACTCCGGGGCGAGTTGGGCCGCCGCCGCCTGTTCCTCCGCTGCGGTGAGGTCCTCGTTGGGCGCGGCGGTGACCCGGTGGAGGCGGTCCGCGGCCCGGATCGTGCCGGGTGGCGTCACCTCGAGGAGCCAGTCGTCCGGGCTTGTCCGCAGGGTCTCGCCGGGGAGGCGGGTCAGGCGGGCGCGCAGCGCGTCGTGATGGTCCAGGACGGCCTGGAGCGCCGTTTCGAGTCGCTCCGCGTCCAGTCCGGCCGGGATGTCGACGGTCATCGCCTCGTACCGGTGGCCGGGATCGGGGTTCCGGCCCCGTAGCGCGTGGAGGGCGGGGGTCAGCGGAACCGTGCCGATGCCCGCCTGCGGCGCTTCGGCCTCGGTCGGCTCTCCGCCGAGTGTTCCGGCGGCGGCGGCCAGTTCGGCCACGGTCGGGTGCCGGAACACGTCCTGGGGGGCGATCGCGACTCCCGCCGCGCGGGCCTTGCTGACCACCTGGATGGAGACGATGCTGTCGCCGCCGATGTCGAAGAAGTTGTCGTCGACGCCGACGGCCGGGAGGCCGAGTACGTCGGCGAAGATGTCGCACAGCAGGCGTTCGCGGGCGGTGGCGGGCGGGCGGCCCGCCGGGGCGCCGGCGGCCTCGGGTGCGGGCAGCGCCTTGCGGTCGACCTTGCCGTTCGGTGTCAGCGGCAGGGCGTCGAGCGTGACGACGACCGACGGGACCAGGTATTCCGGCAGCTTCTCCCGCAAGCGGGCGCGCACCGAGGTGCCCAGGGCCACGGGTGCCGTCAGCGCCGCCGGGTCGTTGGTGAAGACCCGCAGCGCGGACCGGTCCGCCACCGGCGGGGCCGTCGGCCGGTACCCCCCGGTGACCACGGCACCGGGAGTGTCCCCGGCGTCGGTGCCCTCCCGGGCGTCGGCGAACAGGGCGTCGAAGCGGTCGTCGCCTTCCGTGCCCGACCAGGTGACGGCCACCCACAGCCCGAGCCGTTCGCCTAGTTCCCACAGGGTCTCCGGGTCCACGGCCGCCACGGGTGCGGCGGGGGTTTCGCCCGCCAGCCGGGCGTTGGGGATCCCGGCGACCCGCAGCCGGTCCGGCCGGCCCTCGGCCAGCAGCGCGGCGAGTGCCTCCACTCCGTCGGCCGGCTCCGCCCCGCCGGTCAGCTCCGGCCAGCGCACCACCGGTGCGTCGCCGAACGGCCGGGGCGGTGCGGCCAGCGGCGCGCGGTGCAGGACGGCGTCGTAGCGGTAGCGGGACAGCTCGTTGTGGTCGCGCCCGCGCTTGAGGCGGATGTCGACGGCGGCGGCCTCCGGCAGCACCCCGGCCATGGCCTCGAAGTAGTCCGGATCGACAAGCAGTTCCCGTTCCGGTCCTGCGCTGCCCGTGGCCGTCTGGAGCATCGGCAGCAGCCGCAGGTTGCGCAGGTCGCCGAGGAACAGTGCGCCGCCCGGCGCCAGCAGCCGCAGCGCCTTGCCGATGACGTCGGTCAGGTAGTCGGCGTCGGGGAAGTACTGGGCCACCGAGTTGAGCACCACGGTGTCGAAGAAGCCCTCGGGCAGCCCGGTGAGGTCGTCCGCCGGCTGCGCCCGCAGCACCACCTTGCCGGCGATCGCCGGCTCGTCGGCGACCTGGGCCGTCAGGGACTCGATGACCGCCGCCGACAGGTCGGTGCCCCAGTACGCGTCGCAGTCCGCGGCGAGCTGGGAGAGGATCAGGCCGCGGCCGACGCCGATCTCCAGGATGCGGCCGGGCCGCAGTTCGCGGATCCGCGCGACGGTCGCGTCCCGCCACTGCCGCATCTCGGGTTCCGGGATGGGCTGTCCGTCGTAGCTGCTGTTCCAGCCGGTGAAGTCCGCGCCGAACGGGGCGGGTCGCGACGCGCCGTAGAGCGTGTCGTAGAGCTGCCGCCACTCGCCCAGCATCCGGTCCGCCCCGTCCGGCGCGCCTCCGGTGTGCGCGGTGGCCTCGCCCTCGGCGGTGTCCTTCGCCGGTACGACGTACCCGACGAGGCGGGCGGTGCCGGGGCCGTCCTTGCGGGCGACCGCGACCGCCTGTGCCACGCCGGGGTGGGCGGCCATCGCCGACTCCACCTCGCCGAGCTCGATGCGGTGGCCGCGGACCTTGACCTGCTGGTCGGCCCGCCCGGCGAACTCCAGATCACCGTCGGAGTTCCACCGCGCGAGGTCCCCGGTGCGGTACATCCGCGTGCCCGGATCGCCGAACGGGCAGGCCAGGAAGCGTTCGGCGGTCAGGGCGGGCCGACCGAGGTAGCCGCGGGCCAGGCCCGTGCCCGACAGGTACAGCTCGCCCGTGACGCCCGGCGGTACGGGGCGCAGCCCGGCGTCGAGCACGTAGGCGCGGGTGCCGAGGATCGGCGTGCCGATGGGCGGTACGCCGCTCTCGGCGGTCAGCGGGCGGCTCATCGTGCCGCAGACCGTCGACTCGGTCGGCCCGTAGGCGTTGACCATCCGCCGGTCGCGGCTCCAGGCCGCCACCGTCTCCGGCGGGCAGGCTTCACCGGCCACCATCAGGGTGGTCACCGTCGGGAGTTGGTCGGGTGTCATCACGCCGAGCGCGACCGGCGGCACCGTCAGGTGGGTCACGCGGTGCTCGGCGGTCAGGGCGGCGAGGTCGGGGCCGGGCAGCAGCCGCTCGGCGGGGGCCACCACCAGTGCCGCGCCGGTCAGCAGCGCCATGCACAGTTCCCAGAACGCGGCGTCGAAGCTCGGCGAGGCGAACTGCAGGACCCGGCTGCCCGGTCCGGCGTCGAAGGCCGCTTTCTGGGTCGCCACCAGGCTTGCCGCACCGGCGTGGGTGACCACGACGCCCTTGGGCCTGCCGGTCGAGCCGGACGTGTAGAGGACGTAGGCCGGGTGGGCGGGTGCCAGGGGCCGTAGCCGGTCGGCGGCCCCGGGGTCGGTGTCCGCGCGGCCCGCGAGATCCGCGGCGTGCTGTCCGTCGGCGTCCAGGTCCAGCCTGGGCAGGTCGGCGGCCGCGAGTACCTCGGCGTCGCCGGTGCCGCCGGTGAGCAGGAGCGAGGGGCGGGCGTCGCCGAGCATGAACGCGAGGCGCTCCGCCGGGTAGCCGAGGTCGAGCGGGAGGTAGGCCGCCCCGGCCTTCAGGGTGGCGAGGACGGCCACGATCAGGTCGGCGGAGCGGGGGAAGGCCAGGGCGACGGTCTGCTCGGGCCCGATGCCGTGCGAGATCAGCAGGTGGGCGAGGCGGTTGGCGCGCGCGTTCAGCTCGGCGTACGACAGGGTGAGGTGGTCGGTGATGACGGCCGGCGCGTCCGGGGTCCGGGCGGCCTGCGTCTCGAACAGCGTCGGCAGGACGGCCGGGGCGATCCGGTCGTCGGCTGCGCCGAGCATCCGGGTCCGTTCGGCGGGGGTGAGGAGGTCGCTCTCGCCGATGGGCCGGGCCGGGTCGGCGGTCACCGTCTCCAGCAGCCGGATCCAGCGTGCGGCCATCGCCTCGACGGTCCGCCGGTCGAACAGGTCGGTGCTGTACTCGACGGTCGCGCGCACCCCGCCGAAGGAGCCGGCCGGCGCTCCGGGCGGCGCGGGCCGTTCGGTGACGCTGAAGAACAGGTCGAACCGCGAGGTGCCGGAACCGGCCGACTCGGGCGTCACGTCGACGCCGGCCATCGCGAGGCCGGAGGCCGGGGTGTTCTGCAGCACCAGTGCCACCTGGAACAGCGGGTGGCGGTTCGGGGAGCGGACCGGGTTCAGGGCCTCCACCAGGTGCTCGAAGGGCACGTCCTGGTGGGAGTACGCGGTCAGCGCCGTCTCCCGTACGCGCCGCAGGAGTGCGCCGAACGTCGGGTCGCCCGAGGTGTCGGTGCGCAGCACCAGCGTGTTGACGAAGAGGCCGATCGCGTCGTCGAGCGCCTCGTCGCGCCGCCCGGCGACCCCGCTGCCGATCGGCAGATCCGTACCTGCGCCGAGCCTGGTCAGCAGGGCGGCCAGGCCGGCGTGCAGCACCATGTGGAGGCTGGCCTCCTCGGCCCGGGCCAGGCCCGCGAGCCTGCCGTGCAGTTCGGGGCTCAGGTCGAAGCCGTACATCTCGCCGCGGTAGGTGGACACGGCGGGGCGGGGGCGGTCCGCCGGGAGCGCGAGCTCCTCGGGGAGGTCCGCCAGGGCCTCGGCCCAGTACGCCACCTGCCGGGCGAACAGGCTGTCGGGGTCGTTCTCGTCGCCGAGCAGGGCGCGCTGCCAGAGCGTGTAGTCCACGTACTGGACGGGCAGCGGCGCCCAGGACGGTGCCTCGCCGCGGCTGCGTCCGGCGTAGGCGGTCGCGAGGTCGCGGGCGAGCGGGGCCGTCGACCAGCCGTCGCCCGCGATGTGGTGCACCACCACGACCAGGACGTGTTCCCGCTCGCCCAGGACGAGCAGTTCGGCCCGCAGCGGCAGGTCGACCGCGAGGTCGAAGGGGTAGCGCGCCGCCTCGCGGACGGCCGCGCGCAGCCCGCTCTCGTCGAGGCGGCGGACGATCAGTTCGGGGCGGGCGTCGGCCGCCCCGAGGACGAGTTGGCGAGGCACGCCGCCGACCGCCGGGAACACGGTGCGCAGGGTTTCGTGCCGCGCCGCGACGTCGGCCAGCGCGGCCCGCAGCGCCGCGTGGTCCACGTCGCCGCGCAGGCGCAGGGCCATCGGCATGTTGTACGTGGCGCTGGGTCCCTCCAGGCGGTGCTGGAACCACAGGCGTTGCTGTGCGAAGGACAGCGGCACGGTGTCGGGCCTGGGCATCGGCCGCAGGGCGGGCCGCACCTCGCCCTGGTGTGCCTCCGCTTCGGTGAGCCGTTCGGCGATCCCGGCGACCGTGGGCGTCTCGAACACGGTCCGGACGGCGAGTTCGACGCCGAGGGCGGCGCGGATGCGGCTGATCAGCCGGGTGGCCAGCAGCGAGTGTCCGCCGAGGGCGAAGAAGTTGTCGTCGACGCCGACCGCCGCCACGCCGAGCACCTGCGCGAACAGGTCGCACAGGGCCTGCTCGCGGGGGGTGGCGGGCCGCCGCGAGCCCGCGAGGGAGCCGAGGTACGGGGCGGGGAGCGCCGCCCGGTCGAGCTTTCCGTGCAGGGTCAGGGGAAGCGCGTCGAGGACCACGACGGCGGCCGGGACCATGTACTCGGGCAACTGCTCCCGCAGCGACAGGGTGAGTGCGGCGACCAGTTCGCCGCGCTGCCGTGCCGCCGCCGGGTCGTTGGCGAGCGCCGCCTGCGGCACGGCCTCCGGGGACGGCGGGGCCGGGCGGTGGACACCGGTGAGCGCGGTCGTGGCCGGGTCGACGAAGAGGACGTCGAGGCGTTCGGCGTCGGTGCCCGAGCGGGTCACCGCCACCCGATAGCCTGCGCGTTCGCCGAGGGCGCAGAAGTCGTCGGGGCCGAGGCGCGGGGCCGCCGACCGCTCGGCGGGGCCGAGCAGGGCGAGCAGTTCGGGCAGTGGCCTGCCCTCGTCGAGGGCGCGCAGGGCGGCGCTCTCGTCGGCGACCCGTTCGTCCGGCACGCCGGTGACGCGCAGTGCGGGCACGCGGTGCTCGGTGAGGTCGTGTTCGAGGGCGTCGAGTGCGGTGATGTCGTGGCCCCACCGCCGTTCCGGGGCGTCGGTCAGGTTCCGGAGCGCGGTGTTCGGCCGCTTGTGCAGGACGACGTCGTACCGGTAGCGGTTCAGTTCGTTGACGTAGTCGCCGCGCTTGACCTGGAGGTCGATGCCCGCGATGTCGTCCCGCCGGTCGGCGAGCGTGGTGAAGAACGCGGGGTCGAGCAGCAGTTCCTTCTCCAGCAGCACCGCCTGGTCCACCGCGCGGCGGACCAGGGCGAGGTCGGCGGACGGTGTGGCGCGGCGCAGTTGCACCGCCGTGTGCAGGGTCCGCAGGGTCCGCAGGTCGCGGACGTCGCCGAGGAACAGGGCCCCGCCGGGGGCCAGTCGCTCCAGCGCCGTGTCGATGACGTCGGTGAGGTGGGCGGCGTCCGGGAAGTACTGGGCGACGGAGTTGATCACGACCGTGTCGAAGTGGCCGGCGGGCAGTCCGGCGGCGTCGGTGGCGGGTTGGACGCGCAGTTCCACGCGGTCGGCCAGGCCCTGTTCGGTCACCTGGGCGCGCAGT
The DNA here is from genome assembly GCF_900110755.1 of Streptomyces sp. yr375. Classification (GTDB taxonomy): domain Bacteria; phylum Actinomycetota; class Actinomycetes; order Streptomycetales; family Streptomycetaceae; genus Streptomyces. The sequence goes on along the minus strand of NZ_FOFF01000027.1, from coordinate 74,529 downwards.
CGCTGGATGGCGTCCGCCGAGATGTCGATGCCCCAGTAGGTGTCGCAGTCGGGCGCGAGCCGGGAGAGCAGCAGGCCGCTGCCCACGCCGATCTCCAGCACGCGGCGCGGCCGCAGTTCCCGGATGCGGGCGACGGTGGCGTCCCGCCACGCGCGCATCTGCTCGACGGGGATCGGCTCCCCGTCGTAGCTGCTGGTCCATCCTGCGAAGTCCTCGCCGAAGGGGGCCGGTTCGGCGGCGGCGCGCTCGGTGCCGTAGAGGGAGTCGTACACCTCCTGCCAGTCGCCGAGCTGGGCGCGGGCCGCGTCGCCGCCGCGCCGCCCGTCGGCCGCGGGGACGACGTAGGCCACCAGGTGGGCGTCGGACGGCTCCTCGCCCCGGGCGATGACGGCGGCCTGGGCCACGTCCTCGTGCCGGGTCAGCGTCGCCTCGATCTCCGCCGGTTCGATCCGGTACCCGCGGACCTTGACCTGTTCGTCGGCGCGGCCTACGAAGACGAGGTCTCCGCCGGGGGTCCAGCGGGCCAGGTCGCCGGTCCGGTACATCCGCTCCCCCGGTGCGCCGAACGGGTCGGCGACGAACCGTTCGGCGGTCGGGCCGGGCCGGTTCAGGTAGCCGCGGGCGAGCTGCGCCCCGGCGAGGTACAGCTCTCCGCTCGTGCCGGGGGGTACGAGCCGCAGCCCCGCGTCGAGGACGTAGGCCCGCGTGTTGGGGACGGGTCGCCCGACCGGTATCGGGCCGTCGCCGATTGCGGCGCCGGGCGGCAGCCGGAACGTGACGCAGCCGACGGTGGCCTCGGTCGGCCCGTACTCGTTGACGACCGTGGCTCCCGGCTGCGCGCGCCGCCACGGGGCGAGCTGTTCACCGGTGAGCTGCTCACCGCCCACGACCAGGTCCGCGACCGCCGGCTGCGGTCCCGGCGCGGCGCCGAGCAGCGCGAGGTGGCTGGGCGTCGCCTTGAGGAAGGTGTACGGCCCCGGGGCCGACGATCCGTCGGACAGGTCGCCCACCAGCACCCGGCCGCCCGCGGTCAGCGGCGCGAACAGCGCGGTGACGGTCAGGTCGAAGGAGACCGGCGAGTGCAGCAGCGCCGTCCCGGTCACGCCGGGGTAGGCCGTGCGGGCGAACGCCAGGTAGGCCGCCAGCGCGCGGTGTTCGACGAGCACGCCCTTGGGGCGGCCGGTGGAGCCCGAGGTGTGGATGACGTACGCGGGATGCGCCGGGCGCAGCGGTGTCGTGCGGTCGGTGTCGGACGGGTCGTGTCCCGGCTGTTCCCCGGTGGCCCGTGCCGTCTCGGGGTCGTCGACGGCGAGCCAGCGCGGGCCCGTGTCCGGGAGGTCCGCGGTGAGGGTGCTCAGGGTGAGTCCGCTGGTCGCGCGGGCGTCGTCGAGGACGTAGCGGAGCCGCTCGGCCGGGTGGGCCGGGTCGAGGGGCAGGTAGGCGGCGCCCGTCTTGAGTACGGCCAGCAGGGCGACGACGAGGTGGGCCGAGCGGGGCAGGGCGAGGGCCACGACCTGCTCGGGGCCGATGCCGTGCCCGATGAGGAGATGCGCCAGCCGGTTGGCCCGGGTGTTGAGTTCGGCGTAGCTCAGGTCGGTGCCGGCGTCGGTCAGGGCGACCGCGTCGGGCGTGCGCGCCACCTGGGCCTGGAACGCCTGCGGCAGGGTGGTCGGCGGGAGTGCGGAGGTGGCTCCGTTCCAGGTGACGAGCAGGTGTTCGCGCTCGGTGGCGTCGGTGAGTTCGAAGGCGCTGATCGGCCGGTCGGGTCCGGCCGCCGCGTCCGCCAGCAGGCGCACGAAGCGTGCCGTGAGGGCCTCGGCAGTGCCGTGGTCGAACAGGTCGGTGCTGTACTCCAGCACTCCGTCGACGCGGTCGGGGCCGCCGTCCTCGGTGTGCCGGTCGGTGAGGCTGAACAGCAGGTCGAACTTGGCCGCGCGCAGGTCGGCGACGTCGGGCGTCACCGTCAGGCCGGGCATGTCGAATGCGGGGTCGGCGTTGTTCTGCAGCGTCAGCATGGTCTGGAACAGCGGGTGGCGGGCCGCGGACCTGACCGGGTTGAGCAGTTCGACGAGGTGCTCGAACGGCACGTCCTGGTGGGCGTAGGCGGCAAGGTCGGTTTCGCGGACCCGCTCCAGCAGGCCGGTGAAGGTCGGGTCGCCCGAGGTGTCCAGGCGCAGCACGAGCGTGTTGACGAAGAAGCCGACCAGGTCGTCGAGGGCTTCGTCGGTGCGTCCGGCGACGGCGCTGCCGATCGGGATGTCCGTGCTCCCGCCGATCCTGCTGAGCAGGGTGGCGAGGGCGGCCTGGAGGACCATGAACAGGGTCGCGCCGTGGGCGTGTGCCAGGTCGGCGAGGCGGCGGTGCAGGTCGGGGTCGAGGGTGAACGGCACCCGGCCGCCGCCGTGGCCCGCGACCGCCGGGCGGGGGCGGTCGGCGGGCAGGTCGAGCTGGTCCGGCAGGCCGTCCAGGGTGCGGGTCCAGTGGGCGACCTGGGCGGAGATCAGGCTGTCCGGGTCGTCCTCGCCGCCGAGGAGGTCGCGCTGCCACAGCGCGTAGTCGGCGTACTGGACGGGCAGCGGCGCCCAGGCGGGGGCGCGGCCGGAGTGGCGGGCGGCGTAGGCGGTCGAGAGGTCGCGGGCGAACGGCACGTTCGACCAGCCGTCCCCGGCGATGTGGTGGATCACCAGCAGCAGCACGTGCTCGTCCGCGCCGAGGGCGAACAGGTCGGCGCGCAGTGGGAGTTCGGCGGTCAAATCGAACCGGTGCCCGGCCGCGTCGGCCAGCGCACCGGCGAGCCGGTCCTCGTCGACCGGGTGGACCGGGAGGGCCACGGCTGCGTCGTCCGGGTCCAGCACCACCTGGCTCGGGACGCCGCCGGTCTCCGAGAAGACCGTGCGGAGGGTCTCGTGCCGGGCGACGACGTCGTTGAGCGCGGCGTGCAGGGCACGGGTGTCCAGGTCGCCGGACAGGCGCAGCGCGAACGGCATGTTGTAGGTCGCGCCGGGGCCTTCCAGTTTGTGCAGGAACCACAGGCGGCGTTGGGCGAACGACAGCGGTACGGCGTCGGGGCGGTGGGCCGCCGCGCGCAGTGCGGGGCGTCGCGCGCCGCCGGTGCCGATCCGGGCGGCCAGGCGGGCCACCGTGGGCGCTTCGAAGACGTCCCGGACCGACAGCTCCGCCCCGAGTACGGCGCGGATGCGGGAGATCAGCCGGGTCGCGAGCAGGGAGTGGCCGCCGAGGGCGAAGAAGCCGTCGTCGATGCCGGGCGCGGCGCAGCCGAGGACGTCGGCGAACAGGCCGCGGAGGATCTCCTCCTCGGGCGTGCGCGGGGCCCGGCCGCCGGCCGTCGGCGCGGTGGTCCGCGGGGCGGGCAGGGCCCGGCGGGCCAGCTTGCCGCTCGAGGTGAGCGGCAGTGCGTCGAGGACGACGACGGTGGCGGGCACCATGTAGTCGGGCAGGGTGCCGGCGGCGAAGTCGCGCAGCCGTTCCGGCTGGGGGGTGGTGCCCGGTGCGGCGACGACGTAGGCGACGAGCCGCTGGTCGCCGGGGCGGTCCTCGCGCACCACGGCCACGGCTTCGGCCACGGTGTCGTGCCGGGTCAGGGCCGCCTGGATCTCCGCCGGTTCGACGCGGAAGCCGCGCAGTTTCACCTGGTCGTCGGCGCGTCCGGCGAACTCCAGGACGCCGTCCGCCCGCCGGCGGGCCAGGTCTCCGGTGCGGTACATCCTGGCTCCGGGGCCGCCGAAGGGGTCGGCGAGGAACCGTTCGGCGGTCGGGCCCGGCCTGCCGAGGTAGCCGCGGGCGAGCTGGTCGCCGGCGAGGTAGAGCTCTCCCCGTACGCCGGGCGGCACCGGGCGCAGGCCGGCGTCCAGGACGTAGGTGCGGGTGTTCCAGACCGGTCGGCCGATCGGCACCGGGCCGGGGGTGTCGTCGTAGGCCCAGGAGGTGACGTCGACCGATGCCTCGGTGGGCCCGTACAGGTTGTGCAGTTTCGGGCCGAGGACGTCGTGCGCGCGCCGGGCCAGGTCGGCGGGGAGTGCCTCGCCGCTGCTGAGGACCCGCCGCAGGACCTGTCCGGCGTCGGGCGCTGCCGGTGCGGCGAGGAACGCGCGCAGCATCGACGGGACGAAGTGCACGGTCGTCACCGCGTGTTGCCGGATCACGGCGGCCAGGTACGCCGGGTCCTTGTGTCCGTCGGAGCGGGCGACGACCAGCCGGGCGCCGGTGATCAGCGGCCAGAAGAACTCCCACACGGAAACGTCGAAGCTAGCCGGGGTCTTCTGCAGGACGCCTTCGCCGGGTTCGAGACCGTACGCGTCCTGCATCCACAGCAGCCGGTTCACGATGCCCGCGTGGGGCACGACGACGCCCTTGGGGGTGCCGGTGGAGCCGGAGGTGTAGAGCACGTAGGCGGGATGGGACGGCGTCAGCGCGGCGTTGCGGACGGCGTCGCCGGGGTCGGTGTCCGGGCGGCCGACGCCCAGGTCACGCACCTGGGCCGGGTCGTCCAGGACGCGGACCGGGCGGGCTTCCGCCAGTACGGTGCGGACGCGCTCGGCCGGGTGGTCGGCGTCGACGGGCAGATAGGCCGCGCCCGTCTTCAGCACGGCGAGCAGTGCCACGACCAGCTCCACCGAGCGCGGCAGCGCGACCGCCACCACCCGCTCCGGGCCCGCCCCGGCCTCGATCAGCGCGTGCGCGAGCCGGTTCGCCCGGGCGTTCAACTCCCCGTAGGACAGGGCGACATCGTCGGCCACGACGGCCGGCGCGTCCGGTGTCCGGGCCACCTGGGCCTCGAACAGGTCCGGCAGCGTCGTCGCGGGCACCGGCCGGGCCGTGTCGTTCCAGGTGACCAGGACGCGTTCGCGTTCGGCCTCGTCGAGGATCGTGAGGTTCTCCACGGGCTGCGCCGGGTCGGCGGCCACGGCGTGCAGCAGGCGTACGAAGGCGTCGGCGATCCGGCGGGCCGTCCCGGCGTCGAAGAGGTCGCTCGTGTAGTCGAGGACGCCGTCGAGTCCGGCGGCAGCGCCGTCCGGGCCTGTCTGCTCGGTCAGCGTGAACGCGAGGTCGAACTTCACCGCGCGGGTCTCGATCGGCAGCGGGCTGCTCTCCAGTCCGGGCAGGTCGAGCGGGGTCCCGGCGGTGTTCTGGAGGGCCAGCATCACCTGGAACAGCGGGTGCCGGGCCAGCGACCTGGTGGGGTCGAGGACCTCGACCAGGTGCTCGAAGGGCACGTCCTGGTGGGCGTAGGCGGCCAGGCAGGTTTCGCGGGCGCGGGCCACCAGGTCGGTGAAGAGGGGGTTGCCGGAGGTGTTGGTGCGCAGGACGAGGGTGTTGACGAAGCAGCCGATCGCCTCGTCGAGGGCGTCGTCGGTGCGGCCCGCGATCGGGGTGCCGACCGGGATGTCGCTGCCCGCGCCCAGCCGGCCGAGCAGCGCGGCGAGCGCGGCCTGGACGACCATGAAGAGGCTCGCGTCGCAGTCGCGGGCGAGGTCGCGGAGCCGGGCGTGCGCTGTCGCGTCGAGGGTGAACGGCGTGCGGCCGCCCCGGTGTCCGGCCACCGCCGGGCGGGGCCGGTCGGCGGGGAGGGCCAGTTCCTCCGGAAGGTCCGCCAACTCGTCTGTCCAGTAAGCCACCTGACGGTGCATCAGGCTGTCCGGGTCGGCGGGGTCGCCGAGCAGCTCGCGCTGCCAGAGTGTGTAGTCGGCGTACTGGACGCGCGGCGGTGCCCAGGCGGGGGCCCGGCCAAGGCGGCGGGCGGTGTAGGCGGCCGAGAGGTCGCGGGCGAAGGGCACGTTGGACCAGCCGTCGCCCGCGATGTGGTGCAGGGCGAGGACCAGCACGTGGTCGTCCGCGCCGAGGGCGAGCAGCTCGGCGTGCAGCGGGAGTCCGTCGGCCAGGTCGAAGCGGTGGCCGGCCGCGGCGGTGAGCGCCTCGGCGAGCCCGGTCTCGGGCGTCTCGCGGACCGGCAGGCCGGGTACGGCCCGTTCCGGGGCGAGCACGACCTGCGCGGGGGTGCCCGCGGTGTCGGGGTAGACCGTGCGCAGCACCTCGTGCCGGGCGACGACGTCGGCGAGGGCGGCGGCCAGCGCGGCGCGGTCGAGCCCGCCGCGCAGGCGCAGCGCGAGCGGCATGGTGTACGCGTCGCCCGCGTCGTCGAGCTGGTGCAGGAACCACAGGCGGTGCTGCGCGTACGACAGCGGCAGGACGTCGGGGCGGTGCGCGGCGGGGCGCAGGGCGGGCCGTGGTGCGCCGCCGGCGTCGATCCGGGCGGCCAGTCCGGCCACCGTGGGGGCCTCGAACACGTCGCGTACGGCCAGTTCCACGCCGAGCACGGTGCGGATGCGGGACACCAGCCGGGTCGCGAGCAGGGAGTGTCCGCCGAGGGCGAAGAACGCGTCGTCGATGCCGGGGGTGGCGCAGCCGAGCACGTCGGCGAAGAGGCCGCAGAGGATCTCCTCGCGTGGTGTGCGCGGGGCCCGGCCGGTGGACGCGGTGGCGGGGTCGGGGGCGGGCAGGGCGCGGCGGTCCACTTTGCCGCTCGGGGTGAGCGGCAGGGCGTCGAGGACGACGATCGCGGCCGGGACCATGAACTCCGGCAGTGTCCGCGCGGCGTGCGCGCGCAGTTCGGCCGGGTCCGCCGTCGTTCCGGGCACCGCGACCACGTAGGCGACGAGGCGTCGGTCGCCGGGCCGGTCCTCGCGTACGACGGCCACGGCGTGGGTCAGGTCCGGGTGCCGTGACAGCACCGCTTCGACCTCGCCGAGTTCGATGCGGAAGCCGCGGATCTTCACCTGGTCGTCCGCGCGGCCCGCGAATTCCAGTGCGCCGTCGGCGGTCCAGCGGGCCAGGTCGCCGGTGCGGTACATGCGCGCCCCTGGTCCGCCGAACGGGTTCGCCACGAACCGCTCCGCCGTCAGGCCAGGCCGGTTGACATAGCCGCGGGCGAGTTGGGCGCCCGCGAGGTACAGCTCGCCCGGCACGCCCGACGGCACCGGGTGCAGCCCGGCGTCGAGCACGTAGGCCGCCATGTTCTCTACCGGCCGGCCGATGCGGGGCCGTTCGCTGCCGGAGACCGTCGCGCCGATCGCGTCGACCGTGCACTCGCTGGGCGCGTAGTAGTTGTGCACCTCGGTGCCGGGGTGGGCGCGCAGGTCCCGCCACAGCGCGGGGCCGGTGGCCTCCGACCCGAGCACGATCACGGACGGCCGGTGCCCGCCGCCGTCACCGTCACCGTCGCCGTCGCCGTCGCCGTCGCCGTCGCCGTCGAGCAGGCCGAGGCCGAGCAGTTCGCGGGTGAGGGTCGGGCTGATGGCCAGGTAGCCGATCTCGTGCCGCCGTACGTACGCGGCGAGCGCGGCGGGGTCGCGGCGGGTGTCCTCGTCGACGACGTGGAGTTCGTGGCCCGCGAGGAGGCCGAGCAACTGGCCGACGCACAGGTCGAACGACAACGACGCGGTGTGCGCCACCCGCAGCCGGCCCCCGGCCGCCCGTGCCGCCGGGGCGAAGACCCGCTCGCGGTGGTTGGCGAACAGGTTCGCGATGCCGCCGTGCCGTACGGCCACGCCCTTGGGCACGCCGGTCGACCCGGAGGTGTAGACGATGAAGGCGGCGTGGTCGGGCCGTATGTCGGGCCGGGGGAACGGCTGTTGCGGCGCGGCGGAGTGGTCCGCGACGTCGAGCAGGATGAGTTCCACCGGGTGCTCGCCCCACGGCCCGGTCGGGCCCTGTGCGAGTGCCGGCTCGGTGACGAGGAGGCGCGCGCCGGAGTCGGCGAGCATGAACGCCAGCCGCTGCGCCGGGTAGTCCGGGTCCAGCGGCACGCACGCCCCGCCCGCCTTCCAGATGCCCAGCAGCGCCGGCACCATCGCGGGCGACCGGGTCGTGCAGAGCCCGACGAGCACGTCGGGGCCCACTCCGCGTTCGGCCAGCCGCCGGGCCAGCCGGTCCGCCCGCGCGTTCAGCTCGGCGAACGTCAGCGTCTCGTCGCCTGCGACGACGGCCACCGCGTCCGGGGTCAGCGCCGCCTGCCGCTCGAACAGTTCGGGGACGGTGTGTGCGGGCGCGCTGCCGGGGGTGCCGGCCCAGTCGGCCAGGATGCGCCGCCGCTCCGCCGGGGCGAGGATCTCCAGCGTCCCGATGCGCCGCTCCGGTGCGGTGGCCGCGGCGTCGAGGAGCCGTACGAAGCGGGCGAGCAGGTGCTCGGCGGTGGCGTGGTCGAAGAGGTCGGCGCTGTATTCGAGGACGCCGCCCAGCCCCTCGGGTTCACCGCCCGGGCCGCGCGCCTCGGTGAGGCCGAACGCGAGGTCGAACTTCGCCGCGCCGACCTCGGCCATGTCCGGGCTCACCCGCAGCCCCGGCAGGACGAGGCGGGGCTCGGCGTTGTTGTGCAGGGTCAGCATGGTTTGGAACAGCGGGTGCCGGGCCGCCGACCTGGCCGGGTTCAGCACCTCCACCAAGTGCTCGAACGGCACGTCCTGGTGGGCGTAGGCGGCGAGCGCGGTCTCCCGTACGCGGGCCAGCAGTTCGTCGAAGGTCGGGTCGCCCGAGGTGTCCAGGCGCAGCACGAGGGTGTTGAGGAAGAACCCGACGAGGTCGTCGAGGGTGTCGTCGGTGCGCCCGGCGATCGCGCTGCCGAGCGGGATGTCGGTGCCCGCGCCGAGGCGGGTGAACAGGGCGGCGAGACCGGCCTGCAGCACCATGAACAGGCTCGCGCCGGACGCGCGGGCCAGCCCGTCGAGGCGGGCGTGCAGGGCGGCGTCGATCGAGAGCGGCACGACGCCGCCGGTGTAGCCGGCCACGGCCGGGCGGGGCCGGTCGGCGGGCAGGTTCAGTTCTTCCGGCAGTCCTTCGAGCGCGTTCGTCCAGTGGGCGATCTGCCCGGCGATCACGCTGTCCGGGTCGTTCTCGTGGCCCAGCAGTTCCTGTTGCCAGAGGGTGTAGTCCGCGTACTGGACGGGCAGCGGCGCCCAGGCCGGGGCCCGACCGGAGCGGCGGGCCGCGTAGGCCTCGGAGAGGTCGCGGGCCAGCGGGCCGTTCGACCAGCCGTCGCCGGCGATGTGGTGGACGACCACCACCAGGACGTGGGTGTCCGGTGCGACCGCGAACAGTTCGGCGCGCAGCGGCGGTTCGGTGGTCAGCTCGAACCGGTGGGCCGCGGCGGCGGCCACGGCTGCGGCGAGTTCCGCCTCGGCCGCCGGCCCGTCGCCGGTGATCTCGCGTACCGGCAGCCGCACGGCGGCGGCGGCCGATCCGGCGTCCAGGACGGCCTGGCGCGGTACGCCGTCGGTGTCCGGGAACACCGTGCGCAGGCTCTCGTGCCGGGTGACGACGTCCGCGAGGGCCGCCGTGAGCGCGCGGCGGTCGAGGTCGCCGTCCAGCCGTACGACGAACGGCAGGTTGTAGTTCGGGCTGGCCCCTTCGAGCTTGTGCAGGAACCACAGCCGGCGCTGGGCGAACGACAGCGGTACGGCTTCGGGTCGCCGTTCGAACGGACGGACCGGGGGCCTCCTGCGGTCGCGGGCGCCGGCCAGCCGGGCGGCGAGTCCGGCCACCGTCGGGGTCTCGAACACGGCCCGGATGGGCAGTTCGGCGGCGAGCACGGTCCTGATCCGGCTGACCAGGCGGGTGGCGAGCAGGGAGTGGCCGCCGAGGGCGAAGAACCCGTCGTCGATCCCGACCCTGGGCACGCCGAGCACCTCGGCGAACAGGCCGCAGAGGATCTCCTCCTCCGGGCTGCGCGGCGGCCGGCCCGCGCTCACCCGGGCCAGCGCGGGTGCGGGCAGGGCCCGCCGGTCGAGCTTGCCGTTCCTGGTCAGCGGGAGGGTGTCGAGGGTGGTGAACACGGTCGGGACCATGACGTCGGGCAGCCGCGCCGCCAGGTACGCGCGCAGGGTCTCCGGGTCCGCCCCGGCCGGGTCGGCCGGCACGACGTAGGCCGCCAGTCGCTGGTCCCCCGGCCGGTCCTCGCGGACCATGACCGCCGTCTGTGCCACGGCGGGGTGGGCGGCCAACGCGGCCTCGATCTCGCCGAGTTCGATCCGGTGGCCGCGGACCTTGACCTGCTCGTCGGCGCGGCCCGCGAAGACCAGCGCCCCGTCCGCCCGCCTGCGCGCGAGGTCGCCGGTCCGGTACATCCGGGTGCCCGGCTCGCCGAACGGAGCGGCCACGAACCGCTCCGCCGTGAGGCCCGGCCGGTTCAGGTAGCCGCGGGCCAGTTGCGGCCCGGCGATGTACAGCTCCCCGACCACCCCCGGCGGCACCGGCCGCAGCCCGGGGTCGAGCACATACGCCCGCATGGCCGTCATCGGACGGCCGACCGGGACCACGGCGCTGTCCGGCTCCGCGCCGGGGGCGAGGTGGAAGTCGAGGCAGCCGACCGTGGTCTCGGTGGGGCCGTAGTGGTTGACGACGGCCACCTCGGGGTGCCGCTCGCGCCAGGCGCGCAGCGGTCCGGCGGGCAGTGCCTCGCCGCCGAGCATCAACTGCTTCACGGGCGCGAACCCGGCGGGCAGCGCGGCGAGGATCCCCAGGTGGCTCGGGGTCGCCTTCATGAACGTCACCGGGGTGCGGGCCAGTTGGGCCGTCAGCCAGGGGTCGTCGTCGAGTTCGGCGACGACCACGCACCCGCCGGAGGTCAGCGCGCCGTACAGGCCGGTGACGGACAGGTCGTAGGACAGCGGGGTGGGGACCAGGACCGTCCCGTCGAGGCCGCTGTAGACGCGCCGGGCGCGGGCCACGTAGCCGGCCAGGCCGCGGTGCGCGACGACGACGCCCTTGGGCAGGCCCGTGGAGCCCGAGGTGTAGATGACGTACGCGGGGTGGTCCGGCAGCAGGGCGGTGACCCGGTCGGCGTCGGCGGGTCGGGTCGCGGGCTGCCGCTGAAGCTCCTGTACGACGGCCGGGTCGTCGAGCAGCAGGCGGGCCGTGCCGGGGGTGTGCGGGAGGTCGGCCGCCGCCTCGCGGGTCGTCAGGAGCAGGGCCGGGGCGGCGTCGCCGAGGAGGTGGGAGATCCGGGTGGCGGGGTGCGCGAGGTCGACGGGCAGGTAGGCGGCGCCGGCCTTGAGGACCGCGAGCAGGGTCACGACCAGTTCGGCGGAGCCGGGCAGGGCGACGGCGACCACCTGTTCCGGGCCGACTCCGTGGGAGATCAGCAGGTGGGCCAGGCGGTTCGCCCGGGCGTCGGCCTGCGCGTAGGACAGTTCCGCGTCCGGCGCGGCCACGGCGCGGGCCTGCGGGGTGGCCGCGGCCTGCTGCTCGAACATGGACGGCAGCAGTACGGGGGACGTGTCCGCCGTGCCGGTGTCGTTCCACTCCGTCAGGAGGCGGTGCCGCTCTGCGTCGCCGAGGATTTCCAGGGCGCCGATCGGCCGACCCGGCTGCGCGGTGGCCGCCGTCAGGAGGCGTACGAAGCGGGCGACCAGGGCCTCGACGGTGCCGTGGTCGAAGAGGTCGCTGCTGTAGGCGGCGTACCCGGCGATTCCGTCCGGGGTGTCGTGGGCGGTGGCGGACTCGGTCAGGTTGAGTGCCAGGTCGAACTTGGACGTGCCCGACTCGACCTGTTCGGCGGCGGCGGACAGGCCGGGCAGGTCGACGTGCGCGTCGAGACCGTTGGTGAGGGTCAGCATGACCTGGAACAGCGGGTGCCGGCTCAGCGACCTGGCGGGGTTGAGCACTTCCACCAGGTGCTCGAAGGGCACGTCCTGGTGGGCGTAGGCGACCAGGTCCGTTTCCCGTACCCGGGCGAGCAGTTCGCCGAAGTCCGGGTCTCCCGAGGTGTCGGTGCGCAGGACCAGGGTGTTGACGAAGAAGCCGACCAGGTCGTCGAGGGCGTCGTCGGTGCGGCCCGCCACCGGTGACCCGATGGGGATGTCGGTGCCCGCGCCGTGCCGGGTCAGCAGCGCGGCGAGGCCGGCCTGGAGCACCATGAACAGGGTGACGCCGTGGGCGTCGGCCAGGGCCGCGAGCCGCCGGTGCAGGTCGGCGTCGAGGCGCACCGGCACGGTGCCGCCGCGGTGGCCGGCCAGGGCGGGGCGCGGACGGTCGCCGGGGAGGTCCAGCTCGGCGGGGAGCCCCGCCAACGCCCGTGCCCAGTACGCGACTTGCCGGGAGACGAGGCTGTTCTCGTCGCTCTCGTCGCCCAGCAGTTCCCGCTGCCACAGCGCGTAGTCGGCGTACTGGACGGGCAGCGGCAGCCACTGCGGCGACTCGTGGGCGCAGCGCGCGGTGTAGGCGGCGGACAGGTCGCGGGCCAGGGGCACCATGGACCAGGCGTCACCCGCGATGTGGTGCACGACCAGCAGCAGGACGTGCCGGTCGGGGCCGAGTGTGAACAGCTCGGCGCGCAGCGGTGTCTCGGTGGTCAGGTCGAAGCCGGTGGCTGCGCCGGCGGCCAGCGCCTCGTCCAGTTCCGCCTGGCCCACGGGGCGTACAGGGAGGGCGACGGCGCTCGCCGTGGGGTCGATGACGACCTGTCGCGGTGTTCCGTCGGTCTCCGGGAACACGGTGCGCAGGCTCTCGTGGCGTGTCACCACGTCGGTGAGCGCGGCGCGCAGGGCGGCCTGGTCGAGTGCGCCGTCCAGCCGGAGCACGAACGGCATGTTGTAGCCCGCGCCGGCCTCGGGTCCCTCCAGCCGGTTCAGGAACCACAGGCGGCGCTGGGCGAACGACAGCGGAAGCGTCTCCGCCCGTTCCACGGGCCGTACGGGCGGGCGGACCCACCCGCCGCCTGCCCGCTCCGACGCTGCCGCGAGGCCCGCCACGGACGGCGTGTCGAACAGGGCGCGGATCGGGAGTTCGGCGCCCAGGGTGGCCCGTATCCGGCTCAGTAACCGGGTCGCGAGGAGGGAGTCGCCGCCGAGGTCGAAGAAGCTGTCGTCGATCCCGGGCGGGTCCACGCCGAGCACCTCGGCGAACAGGTCGCACAGCAGGCGTTCGGTCGCGTCGCGCGCCGCGCGCCGTGCCTCTCCTGAGGTGAACACCGGGGCGGGTAAGGCGGCGCGGTCGAGCTTGCCGTTGACCGTCAGGGGCAGCCGGTCCAGCACGACCACGGCCGCCGGGACCATGTGGTCGGGCAGGCTCCGCCCGGCGAACGCCCGCAGCGCACCCGCCTCGGGCCGGACACCGGTGCCATCGCCATCACTGGGAACGACGTAGGCCACGAGCCGTTTGTCGCCCGGTCGGTCCTCCCGTACGACGGCCGCGGCCTGGGCCACGTCCTCGTGCCGGGCGAGGACCGTCTCGATCTCGCCCAGCTCGATGCGGTACCCGCGCAGCTTCACCTGGTCGTCCGCGCGGCCGGCGTATTCGAGCCGGCCGTCCGCCGACCAGCGGGCCAGGTCACCGGTCCGGTACATCCGCTCCCCGGGCCGGCCGAAGGGATCCGCCACGAACCGCTCCGCCGACAGGCCCGACCGGTTGTGATAGCCCCGGGCCAGCCCCGCGCCCGCCACGTACAGCTCACCGGTGACACCCGGCGGCATCGGCTGGAGGCCGACGTCGAGTACGTAGGCGCGCAGATCGGGGATCGGCTCGCCGATCACACTGCGCTGCGGCTGCGCCGTCGCGTCCCGCTCGCCGAGCAGCGCGTGCGTGACATGCACCGTGGTCTCGGTGATGCCGTACATGTTCACCAGGCGCGGGGCGTCGGCCGGATGCCGCTCGTACCAGTCCCGCAGCTTCCCGACCTCCAGGGCCTCACCGCCGAAGATCACTGTGCGCAGTGCCAAGGCCGCCGAGAGGTCCGGGGCGTCCCGGTCGGCCTGCGTCAACTGGTGGAACGCCGACGGCGTCTGGTTGAGCACGGTCACCCGGTGGCGCACCAGCAGGTCCAGGAAGTCGGCGGGGGAACGGCTCGCCTCCTGCGAGACCACCACCAGCCGGCCGCCGTGCAGGAGCGGTCCCCACAGCTCCCAGACGGAGAAGTCGAAGGCGAAGGAGTGGAACAGCGTCCACACGTCGTCCGCGCCGAAGTCGAACCACGGCCGGGTCGCGGTGAACAACCGGGCCACGTTGCGGTGCGGGATCACGACGCCCTTGGGGGTTCCGGTCGACCCCGAGGTGTAGATCACGTACGCCGGATGCGAGGGATCCAGCGCTCCGATCCGCTCCGCGTCGCCCAGATCGCCGTCGTGCTCGCCGGCCAGGGCGTGGACGACGGTGTCCTCGTCGAGCAGGACCGGCGCGCCCGTGTCGTACGGCATCCCAGGCGCCAGTTCGCCGGTGGTGACCAGGCACACCGGGTCGGCGTCGGCCACCATGTGCGCGATGCGGCTCGGCGGATAGCCGGGGTCGATCGGCAGATACGCGGCGCCCGCCTTCACCACCGCCAGCAGGGTCACGACCAGTTCGGCGGAACGCGGCAGCGCGACGGCCACCAGCCGTTCCGGCCCGGCGCCCCGGCGCACCAGCAGCCGCGCCAGCCTGTTGGCCCGCTCGTTGAGCTGCGCGTACGAGAGTTCCCCGTCCTCGGCCACCACAGCCACGGCGTCCGGGGTGCGGGCGGCCTGTTCCTCGAACAACTGCGGCAGGGCCCGCGCCGGGACGTCGACGGGCGACGCGACGGGAGCGGGCGCGGGGAGCACCCGTGTGCGTTCGCCCGGGAGCAGGAGATCGAGCCTGCCGACCGGCTGTCCGGTGTCGGCCGCGGCGAGACCCTCCAGGAGACGCAGGAAGCGCTGCTGGTGTGCGGCGTGCTCGGCGGCGTCGTACACGGCGGGGTTGGCGTCGACGTGCACGCGCAGTGTGCCGTCGCCGGAGCGGTCGTCGACGCAGATGGACAGGTCGTGAACCGGCCCGATGGCCAGGTTGTGGGTGGTCGCCCGTGCTTCGCCGAAGGCCAGATCGTAGGAGAAGGCCATGATGTTGATCGTCGGGCCGAAGAGGCGGCGGCCGCTGCCCACCAGGTTCAGGTCTCGGCTGATGTCCTCGTACCGGTACCGCTGGTGTTTGAGCAACTGCCGTGTCTCGGCGGACACTTGACGCATGAGGTCCCGGGCGCTCAGGGCCGGCCGGACCTCCAGCCACAGCGGCAGCTCGTTGGACATCGGCCCGCGGATGCCCCGGCCGCTGCCCGCGCGCGCGGCGACGGGTACACCGAGGGCGACTTCCTCGGCGCCGGTCATCCGCCCGAGGTACACGGCCGTGGCGGCGATCAGCGGGACGGGCAGGCCCACTCCCGACCGGCGGGCCAGCGTCCGGAGGGCGTGCGAGGTCGCGGTCGGCACCTGCGCGGTGCGCCGCAGGAAGCTTCCCGAGAGTTCGCCCGCCCGGTCCGCCAGGGCGACCGCCTCGGGCCGGTCCGCCAACTTGCCCTGCCAGTAGTCCCGGTCGCGCGCGAAGCGCTCCGAGGCGCGGTACGCGGTGTCGTCGGCGAGGAGCAGGTCCAGTGAGCCGCTGTCGTCCGCCCGCTCGGGCGTCCCGTTCCGCAGCGCCGTGTAGACCTCGGCCACGCGGTGCGCGAACAGGGCGCACATGAACCCGTCGGTGACCAGGTGATGCCCGCGCAGATAGAGGAAGTGACGGTCGGTACCGGCCCGCAGCAGTGCCAAGGTGAACGTCCGGCCGGCCTCGAGACTCACCGGCCGGGCCGTCTCGGCCCGCATCCACGCCTCGGCTGCGGCTCGCGGGTCGGGCTCGGCGCTGACGTCGAGAACGGCGAACGGCCAGTCGCCCGCGGGCCCGTACACCTGCCGCAGGCCCTGGTCGTCCTGGACGAAGCCCACGTTCAGTGTGTCGGTCTCCGCCACCACCCGCCGCGCGGCGGCCTCGAGCAGGGGCGCGTCGAGCGGGCCGTCGATCTCCAGGTACTCCGCGGTGTTGTAGCCCGGGCTCTCCGGATCGAGCTGCTGCGCGAACCAGATACCGCGCTGCGCCGACGACAGGGGCCAACTGGGGTGCAGAGTACCGGACACTACTCATCCAATCTTCACAGCGCCCGCTGGGCGGGGGCAGCAGGACTCGCCCTCCCCCGTCTCACGGACATGCCTGACACACGTCGGAACACCGGCAGCCGCCGGGGAGAGGAGGGGGAGAGAAACAGAAAGAGGAAGAAGGGCAAGGGCGAGAAAAGGAACAAAAGGGATGGCGATTACGCCGTCAGCCGGCCATCGCCGCGATGAGGCTCGCGGGCCGCAGGTCCGTCCACTTCTCCTCGACGTACGCCCGACACGCGTCCCGCGCGTCCTGCCCGTACACCGCGCCGCCTGCGTCGTCAAAAGGGTTCACGGTGGGCTGCTTCCTCCAGTCGAACCATGGAACGTCGTGCACTACCCAGCATTGGCGCCAAGCGGAGCAACGACATCCGCAATCTCCACCGTTACGCCACACATCCCTCACACATGCGGCGACGCGTCCCCGTGCTGTCGTGGTGGGTCGATCGCCACGAGTTCGATCTCGAAGCCGTCGCCGTTCTCCAGATAGGCGGCGTAGTGCTGCGCGCCGCCCGCGTGCGGATGCCGGTCGGGGAACATCAGACACCAGCCGTGCCGGGTCGCGTCGGTCGCCAACTGTTCGACCGCCATGGCGTCTTCGACGTGAAAGGCAAGGTGGTTCAGTCCTGGCCGGCAGCGGTCGTGGCGGTCGGCGGCGAGGGCCGGCGACTGCTCAAGGACCAGGTAGGTCGTGCCGAGCCGCCAACTGCGTCCGTTGTGCCAGCTCTGGAAGAGGGTGTGGCCCAGGGCCTCCAGCAGCCAGCCGAGCGAGGCGACCGCGCGGTCGAGGTCCGGCACCCACAGTTCGATGTGGTGCAACGTGCCATGGGTGGGCGGGGGCCGGTTCACGCCGCCACCGCCTCGGGACGCTCGACGGCGGCCTCGTCGACGCGCTTCGCGTCGATCCGCAGAGCCTTCTCCTCGATCTCCCCGGCCACGGTCGTCACCCTCCACGCCTCATGGACGTCGTTACGCACGACGCACGACCAGCCCCTGCCGCACTGTAATCCGCCCGAACCGGAGGGGTGTCGCGTAGGGGTCGCGCGCCGGCTCGGTGGCTGTGGGAGGCAGGATGGGGGCATGAGCGTAGTGAAGATCAACGTACTGACCGTCCCGGCGGAGCAGCGGGAGACCCTTGAGTCGCGGTTCGCCGCCCGCGCCGACTCCGTCGCGGACTCGGACGGCTTCGAGTGGTTCGAGCTCCTGCGCCCGGTCGAGGGCACCGACACCTATCTCGTCTACACGCGGTGGCGTGACGAGGAGTCGTTCCAGGCCTGGCTCAAGGGCCCGATGAAGGCGGCGCACCAGGGCGGCGAGCAGGGGGAACGGCCCAAGCCCGCGGCTTCCGCGTCCACCCTCTGGTCCTTCGAGGTGGCACAGCAGGCAGCGCCGAAGGGCGAGTAGTCCGTCTCGACGACGGCACCTCCCGCCCGTCCAGAGGGGGGAGGTGCCGTCGCCTGGGGCCGTTACGGGCGGGTGGCGCCGCTCGTGAACGGCTCGAAGGCGTGGCTGAAGTGCCAGGTGTCCTGGGCGATTCCGGAGCACGAGTTGGCGCCGCCGGTGCCCACGCAGCCGCCGTTGTCGCGCTGGAGTGCCCAGAAGGAGAGGGTGTTGATCTTCTGGGCCGCGGCCCACTTCTCCACGGTGAACGCGTCCTGCGTGGTGAAGGTCTCCTCGGGGCCGAAGTCGTCGATGCCGGGCATCTCGATGACGCCGATCATGTTCCACAGCCGCGCGGAGCTCGTCTTCGGGTGGAGCGCGGCCAGTTGAGCGTGCAGACCGGTGGCGGCCTTCTCCGTGTCGGCCGCCATGTCGTGGGTGGCGCCGTCGTAGTAGTCGAACGTCATGAGGTTGACGACGTCCACGCGCGCCCCGTTGTCGACGGCGTTCTGCAGCAGAGCCAGGCCGTTGGCCCCGAGGCCGGACGTGGAGGTCGGCAGGGTGTAGGAGAACTGCACGCTGCGGCCGGTGCGCTCGGCCCAGCGCTGCACCTTGGCGATCGCCTTGTTACGGCGGTCGATTCCGGCCGCGTTGTTGATGGAGTCACCCTCGACGTCGAGGTCGATCCGGCTCACGCCGTACGTCGTGACGAGGCTCTCGTACACCTTGGCGATGGCGTCGACGTCGGTGCAACTGTCCGCCAGCTCGGTGCCGGTGGTGTCCGCGGTCCAGCCGCCGAAGGACGGGATGACGTTGCCGCCGCGCGCCTGGATCGTGGCGATGTCGGGGCCGAAGGTGCTCCGGGAGATGGGCTGGTCGGCCTGGCCGTTCCAGTACGCGGTGCACGAGCCCGCCGTGGCCGTCTGGAGGAAGGCCAGCGTGAGGTACTTGTTGCCCGAGGCGGCGGCGAGCGCGGCCGGGCTCTCGCCGGTCCACGCCTCGAAGTAGGGCGCCGCCACATGGGCCGGCATGGGCTTGCCGAAGGCCGGGAGCGGGTGCGGCGCGGCGAGCGCGTCCCCTCCCCCGAGCACGACGAGCCCGCCGGTCACGGCGGACACGCTCAGACAGGACAGCAACGTACGAAGAAGACCAGGTCGTCTCACTGACGCTCCCATGGGATAAGGGCCGAAGGGCAGGCGGGGACAGCGGAAGGACAGAACTGCGGGGGGGTGGGCGAGCAGGAACCATATTTGGACTAGACCACTTAACTGTCAAGGTTCTTTACAGTTCGGCCCGGTCGGTAAGGCGGGAACGCGACCCGCAAACACGGTCGCGTCGGCGCGGCCGCCGTAGAATCCCGGCGGGCGGGCCGCCCTCGTCCTCGTCGCCGGACCGCGCCCGTCCGAGGGCACGCCGGCAGACCTGCGGAGGTATCGGCATCGTGGACGCGCAACAGCCGCTCACCGACGACTCGCTGGACGAAGCGGCGGACGCGTTCCAACGGCTGCGTCCACGGCTGTTCGGCATCGCCTACCGCATCCTGGGCAGCGTCTCCGAGGCCGAGGACGTCGTACAGGACGTGTGGGTGCGCTGGCAGGGCACCGACCGGAGCGGCGTGCTGGACACCGGGGCGTTCCTGGCGAAGATCACCACCCGGCTGGCGATCAACGTCGCCCAGTCGGCGCGGGTCAGGCGTGAGGCGTACGTGGGGCCGTGGCTGCCGGAGCCGGTGGACACCAGTGTGGATCCGCAGGTCGGCGCGGAGCGCGGCGAGGCGCTGGAGTTGGCCGTGCTGCTGGTCCTGGAGAAGCTGAATCCCGTGGAGCGGGCGGCCTATGTGCTGCGGGAGGCGTTCGACTATCCGTACGACGACATCGCGGGCATGCTCCGATTGAGCCAGGCCAACACGCGGCAGATCGTGAGCCGGGCCCGTAAGCGGCTGTCCGCCGAGCGCCGCGATCCCGTCGACACCGCCGAACACCGGCGGCTGCTCGACGCCTTCGTCGCGGCGGCGCAGCACGGTGACGTCGCCGCGCTCGAGCACGTGCTGTCCGCCGATGTCGTCGCCTACGCAGACGGAAACGGCATACGCGGCGTGGCACGGCTGGAGGTCGCGGGGGCCCGGCGCGTCGCCAGGATCAGCGCCTTCGCCAAGAAGTTCTTCCCCGACGCCGACTACGGCGTCGCCGAGGCCAACGGCCTGCCCAGCCTTCTGCTCACCAAGGGCAGCGTCGCCGTCGCCTTGGTGAGCGTCACCGTGGGACCGGACGGCATCGACGGGCTGTACTGGGTCCTGGCGCCCGACAAACTGAGTGCCTACGAGCAGTCGGCACGCAGACTCACCGTCCGGCCCCGACAGACCGGGTGAGGGTGGGCGCGGTCAGTTCCGCTTGAGCCAGTCCTCGTAGCGGGTGGCCGCGAGGTGCGCCGTTTCGTCGCCGATGAGGACCCCGTCGGGCATGCTCGCGAACAGGCCGGCGTTCTCGTCGGTGACCACGGTGCGGCCGTCCGGCTTCGCCGCCAGGGTGATCTCGCCGAGGCGGTCGAGCCGGTGGACCTCGGGGCCCGCGATGTTGCGCACGCCGTACGACGGTTCACCCTGCGCCGCCTCGGCGACGGCGGCGGCGACATCGGCGGAGGCGATCGGACGCAGTCGCGTGGGAGGCAGGTGCACCTCGACGCCCTGGGCGGACATGCCCATCACCGGTGCGATGAACTCGAAGAACTGGGCGGCGCGCACGATGCTGTACGGGACGCCGCCGTCGCGCACCGCCTCCTCCTGGGCGACCTTGGCCCGGTAGTAGCCGTAGTCGGGTACCTGGTCGACGCCGACGATGGAGAGCGTCACGTGGTGGCGGACATCCGCTTCCTTCTCCGCCGCGATCAGGTGCTGCGCCGAGCGGGTGAAGAAGTCCAGCGCCGCCTCGTCTTCGAAGGACGGGGAGTTCGACACGTCCACGACCACGTCCGCCCCCTTCAGAGCCTGCGCCAGACCCTGGCCGGTGAGGGTGTCGACGCCCGTGGAGGGAGCGGCCGCCACGACCTCGTGACCACCGTCGCGCAGCAACGCGACCACCTGCGAGCCGATGAGACCCGTACCGCCGACGACCACGATCTTCATCACTGTCCGTCTCCGTTCGTTGTTGGCTGTTGACTGTCTGCTGCCTGCTGTTCGCTGTCTGACGGGTACCGGCGACGGCCCGCCGGACCCCGTGCTGCAACGCGCACACCTACAAGACAAGGCAGCACCCAGGTCTGTGACAACCGCACGACCCGCCCCGCCCCGCGCCATCGTCGAAGCGCATCACTACCGATATTGACGGTGTTCTGGCTCTTGCTCTGCAACAACCCGCTTATTACTCTCCACAGGAATCGAAGCGCTTCAACAGGTGTTTCAGCAGGATTCACCACGTGGCGAGACGGGATGGCTGTCATGTCGGTCCAGCAGCAGGCGGGCAGGGGCACCGTCACCGTCGCCAATCCGGTGATCCCCGGGTTCCATCCCGATCCGAGTGTCTGCCGGGTGGGCGACGACTACTACCTGGCGTGCTCCAGCTTCGAGTACTTCCCCGGCGTGCCCCTCTTCCACAGCCGCGACCTGGTGCACTGGACGCAGCTCGGCAACGCGCTCGACCGGCCGAGTCAACTGTCCATCCCCGTGGGGACGCCGTCGTCCGGCGGGATCTACGCACCGACGCTCCGCCATCACGACGGCCGGTTCTGGCTGATCGTCACCAATGTCTGCGAGGGCGGCGGCAATCTGCTGGTCACCGCCACCGACCCGACCGGACCCTGGTCCGACCCGGTCCGGCTGCCCGGTGTCACCGGCATCGACCCCGATCTCGCCTGGGACGAGGACGGCACCTGCTGGTGCACGTTCGCCGGGATACAGCAGGTCCGTATCGACCCGTACACCGGGGAGACGTTCGGGCCGGTCCGCCCGCTCTGGTCCGGCACGCCCGGCGCCAAGTACCCGGAGGCGCCGCACCTGTACCGGATCGGCGACCACTGGTATCTGCTGATCGCCGAAGGTGGCACCGAGCGCGGCCACGGGGTCTCGGTCGCCCGATCCGGCTCCCCCACCGGCCCCTTCGAGCCGTGCCCGGCCAACCCGATCCTGACCCACCGCAGCCTCGAACACCCCGTGCAGAACACCGGCCACGCCGATCTGGTGCAGGCGCCCGACGGTTCGTGGTGGCTGGTGCTGCTCGGCGTACGGCCGCTCGGCGGCACCCCCGGCTGGCACGTGCTCGGCCGGGAGACCTTCCTCGCCCCGGTGAGCTGGGCGGACGGCTGGCCGGTCGTCGACGCGTTGCGAACCGCCATGCCCACGCCCGCGTGGCCGCTCCAGCCCGGCCCGGTCGTGTCGAACCGCGACGACTTCGACCTCAGTGAGCCGCAGCCCTGCTGGGTGTCACCGCGTCAGCGTTCCGCCGAGCACTGCACGACGAAGGAGCGCGCCGGCTGGCTGACCCTGCGCGCCCCCGACACCCACGGCGCACGCAGCAGTTCCCTGGACGACGCCGACGCCGTGTTCGTCGGCCGGAGGCAGCAACATCTGTCGTGCCGGGTGCGCACGTTGGTCGATCCCGGGGCCGGGTCCGGCGGGCTCGCGGTCCGGTTCGACGAGGAGCACCACTACGACATCGAGGCGGGAGCGGGAGAGGTGCGGGTGATCGCCCGGATCGGTCCGCTGCGCACCCTCGTGGCGTCCCGTCCCGTGCCGGCCGGGCCCGTGGTGCTCGGCGTCGACGTGACCGCCACGCAGACGCCCCGCGACGCGCGTTCCGGCCCCGACACCCTCTCCTTCGGCGTCGAGGAACCGGACGGCGCGTTCACCGTGCTCGGCGTCCTCGACGGCCGGTACCTGTCCACCGAAGTGGCCGGCGGCTTCACCGGCCGGGTCATCGGCATGTACGCCGCGACCGGCACCGTCCACTTCGACTGGTTCGACTACGAGCCGCTCGACCTTCCCACTTCCCAGTGAGAGGAACGGGACATGAGGAATACGAGAGACACCAGGGACACGAGACGGGTACGGCTCCGCTACGGGCGCGTGGCGATGCTTCTGCTGGCGCTGCTCGCGGCGCTCGGTCTCGCCGTCGGCACCGCGTTCGCCGCCCCCGAACACGCCTCAACTGCCGGTAGGGGCAAGGTGGTTCCGGTTAACGCGATGGACGCCGTGGCCGCCATGCAGCCGAGTTGGAACCTGGGCAACACCCTGGACGCCATCCCCGACGAGACGTCCTGGGGCAACCCGCTGACCACGAAGGCGACGTTCGACGCCGTGAAGGCGCAGGGCTTCCGCAGTGTCCGGATCCCTGTCACCTGGAGCAACCACCAGTCGGCGACGGCCCCTTACACGATCGACGCGACCTACCTGAGCCGGGTCAAGCAGGTGGTCGACCTGGCGTTGGCCGACAACCTGTATGTCGTGCTCAACGTCCATCACGACTCGTGGCAGTGGATCAACAAGATGGCCACCGACCACGATCAGGTGCTGGCCCGTTTCAACGCGACCTGGGACCAGATCGCCACCAAGTTCCGTGACTCGTCACGCCAGTTACTCTTCGAGAGCGTCAACGAACCCGTCTTCGACAACGCCACCGATGCCCAGAAGACCCAACTGCTCAACGAGTTGAACACGTCGTTCCACACCATCGTGCGCCAGAAGGGCGGCGCGAACGCGACCCGGTTCCTCGTTCTGCCCACCCAGGCCTCGTCACCGGACGACCAGCGTGTCATGGACGAACTGGCCACCACCATCAGCTCGTTGAACGATGCCAACCTCGTCGCGACCGTGCACTACTACAGCTTCTGGCCGTTCAGCGTGAACATCGCGGGCTACACCCGGTTCGACGCGGAGGTGCAGAAGAACCTCACCGACACGTTCGCCCGGATGCACGACACGTTCGTCGCGAAGGGCGTGCCCGTCTACCTCGGTGAGTACAGCCTGCTCAGCTACCCCGACTACACGCGCGCCAACGACATCGTCGAGCGGGGCGAGGCCCTGAAGTACTTCGAGGCGGTCGGTTACGCGGCACGGGTCAACGGGGTCACCACCGCGCTGTGGGACGCGGGTTCGTTCCTGAACCGCAACACGCTCCAGTGGCGGTACGCCACCCTGTCCGCGCAGATCAAGTCGAGCTGGACGACCCGCTCGGGCACCGCCTCCTCCGACCGGGTGTTCGTCCCGAAGACCGGCGCGATCACGGCCAAGACCCTCACCCTGAACCTCAACGGCACGACGTTCCAGGGGCTTTGGCAGGGCAGCACCCGGCTCACGCAAGGCCGGGACTACACCGTGTCGGGCAGTCAGCTCACCCTGACGGCGGCCGCCCTCACCCGGCTGACCGGCAACCGGGACTACGGCGTCAACGCGACGCTCCAGGCGCGGTTCTCCTCCGGGGTCCCCTGGCAGCTCGACGTGATCACATACGACACCCCGGTCCTGTCCCAGGCCAGCGGTACGACCAACTCCTTTGCCGTTCCCACCCAGTTCCGGGGCGACACTCTGGCGACCATGGAGGCCAAGTACGCCGACGGCCGCAACGCCGGTCCCGCCGACTGGACTTCGTACCAGCAGTTCGACACCGCCTTCGCCCCGGACTACAGCGGCAACGCCCTCACCCTCACCCCCGCCTTCCTCAACGCGGTCGGCGACGGCACACCGGTCACGCTCACCTTCCACTTCTGGAGCGGCACGACCGTGACGTACCACGTGACGAAGTCGGGAGGGACGGTCACGGGCACGACGTCCTGAGCACGACGTCCTCAATACTCCGTCGCCGCGTGCGACCGGGGCCGGGATCCGTTGGCGGATCCCGGCCCCCACCCCCGTGTGCTCAGTAGGCGGTCTTGGCCACTCGCTTGCGTTCGCGTTCCGAGAGGCTGCTTCCGGACTCCCTGCGGGCCATCCGCTGGAGCAGCCGGGGGGCCAGGGCGAGTCCGGCGAGTGCCCAGAGCGCGAGCATGCCCGCGACGGCCGGGTGCTGCCAACTACCGCCCAGTTCAAGGGCTTTGGCGTTGTCCGGGAGGAGCGCCGAGCGGACGCCCTGGGCGATCCAGCGCAGCGGGAAGACGGACACGAGGTTCTGAAGCCAGTCCGGCATCTCGCGCAGCGGCGTGAACGTGCCGGACGTGACCATCAGGGCCAGCATCGGCAGCATGTAGATGCCGAGCGCTTCCCGTGCGGCGGGCAGTAGGGAGCCGATGGCCGCCCCGATCGGCACGACGGCCATGATGCCCAGGGCGACGACCCAGACGAGCGTCAGCCAGCGCTGCGGCGAGTGCGGCAGGCCGGTCCCCAGGAGCACCCGACCGCCCAGCAGCAACAGCGCGACGGACACGGCGATGTTGACGAGGACGAACAGGATCTTCGCCGTGACATAGGCGGTCATCGCGCCGGGCACTCCGCGCAGCCGCAGCAGTGTGCCGTCCTCGCGGTCCCCGAACAGGAACTGAGGGACCGTCAGCAGACCAAACATGAAGATCGTGGAGCCGACGCCACCGGCCAGGGAGAGCTGGGCCATCGCGTCGTCGCCGTCGCCCGACTGCCAGTAGGCGACCCCGAGGAAGGCCAGCGGAGTCGACAGGTACGTGTAGATGTCCTTGCCGCTGCGCAGCACTTGGCGCAGTTCGATGACGCCGCGCGACAGACCGAGTCGGTACGGGTTCGGGCGGGACGGGTTCGTGCCGGACGCGTTCACGCGGCGGCCTCCTCGCGGTCGGTGCCCACGGTTGCGTCGGCGTCGGCCACCATGCGGAGGTAGGTGTCCTCCAGGGTCGGGCGGCGCACTTCCAGGTCGGGGATCGGGCCTTCGAACCGCTGGTGCAGTTCCCAGACCAACTGGGAGGGATCCGAGGTGAGTTGTCGCCGCGAGGTGCCGTCGGCGTCCGTCCAGACGACGTCGGAACGGGTGCGTGCGGCGGCCGAGAGTTCGGCGAGCGTGCCGCAGGCGGTGATCCTGCCGGACTGCAATATGCCGATGCGGTCGGCGAGTTGCTGGGCCTCGCCCATGTCGTGGGTGGTGAGCAGCATCGTCGTACCGAGGTCGTCCCGCAGCCCTCGGACGAGGTCGTGGAAGCCGCGCCGCGCCTCGGGGTCGAAGCCGGTGGTCGGCTCGTCGAGGAAGACGAGTTCCGGCCGTCCGACGATGCCCAGGGCGACGTCGAGGCGGCGGCGCTGGCCGCCGGAGAGGGTGCTCACCTGCTGGGCGGACTGCACGGTGAGGCCCACCAGGCCGAGGAGTTCGGCCGGCTCGAAGGGGTGGGCGTAGTAGCGCGCGAAGTGGCCCAGCAGGTCCCCGACCCGCCAGCGGCCGTGGTCGCGGTTGGCCTGGAGGACGATGCCGATCCTGGCCCGCCACCCGGCGTCCTCCCGTGCGGGATCCCGGCCCAGGACGTCGACATCGCCTCCGGAGCGCCCCCGGTAGCCCTCGAGGATCTCGATCGTGGTGCTCTTGCCCGCACCGTTGGGCCCGAGCAGCGCGAACAACTCACCCTGGTGGACGTCGAGATCGAGTCCGTCCAGCACATCACGGGTCCCGTAGCGCATCCGGAGCCCCCTGACGCGGATCGCGGTTTCCTGTTCTCGCGGTGACATCGCTTCCTTCCCCCCGGCGCGGTCTCTTTACCTCGACATTACCTGGAGGGTTCGATGCCACGGCAACGGGGGCCGCCGCGTTACAACTCCCGTACCTCATACGGCAGTTCCGTGCCCGTCAGTGCCACCCGCACCGCCCCTTCGCCACCGTCCCCTCCCCCGTTTCGGGTCAGTCGGTACGTGGCTGCCGGGTTTCCGGCGTGGTCCGGGACCGTCACCGTGACGTCGTCGGCGTCCGGGGTCACGAGGAGGGTGAGGCCGTCGAGCCAGTCGCCGTCCGGGCGTCGGTCGTCGGCGGACATCGGGAGTACCGCGCCCGGGCGGACGTACAGCGGGAGGCTGTCGAAGCCGTGGGTCTCGTGGCACCAGGCCGGGCCCTGGACGCGCTCGCCGGTCAGGAGGTGGGTCCAGGTGCCCTCGGGGAGGTAGAACTCGACCTCGCCGTCGGCGGTGAAGACCGGGGCCACGAGGAGGTCGGGGCCGAGCAGGTACTGCCGGTCGAGGGTGCGGCAGGTCGGGTCGTCGGGGAAGTCGAGCAGCATCGGCCGCATGACCGGGACGCCCGTACGGTGGGCCTCGACGGCGGCGGCGTACAGGTACGGCATGAGGCGGTGCTTGAGCAGGGTGAACTGCCGTGCCACGTCGACCGCTTCGTCGCCGAAGGCCCACGGCACCCGGTAGGAGACGTTGCCGTGCAGTCGACTGTGGGAGGACAACAGGCCGAAGGCCAGCCAGCGTTTGAAGACCGCCGGGTCGGGCGTGCCCTCGAAGCCGCCGATGTCGTGCGACCAGAAGCCGAAGCCGGACAGCGACAACGACAGTCCGCCGCGCAGGGATTCGGCCATCGCCGTGAACGACGCGAAGCAGTCGCCGCCCCAGTGCACGGGGAACTGCTGCCCGCCGGCCGTCGCCGAACGGGCGAAGACGACGGCCCCGCCCGCGCCGCGCTCCTTCTCCAGCAGCTCGAAGACGGTGCGGTTGTAGAGGTGCGCGTAGTAGTTGTGCATGCGCTCGGGGTCGGAGCCGTCGTGCCAGACGACGTCGGTCGGCACCCGCTCCCCGAAGTCCGTCTTGAAACTGTCGACGCCCTGGTCGAGCAGCCGGCGCAGTTTGCCCGCGTACCATTCGCGGGCGGCCGGGTTCGTGAAGTCGACGAGTGCCATGCCGGGTTGCCACAGGTCCCACTGCCACACGTCGCCGTTGGGCCGCCGTACGAGGTACCCGGCCGCCGCGCCCTCCTCGAACAGGGCGGACTTCTGGGCGATGTAGGGGTTGATCCACATGCTGATGCGCAGGCCCCGGTCCTTGAGGCGGCGCAGCATGCCCTCCGGGTCGGGGAAGACGTCGGCGTCCCACTCGAAGTCCGACCACTGGTACTCGCGCATCCAGAAGCAGTCGAAGTGGAAAACGGACAGCGGGATGTCGCGTTCGGCCATGCCGTCGACGAAGGACGTCACCGTCGCCTCGTCGTACTCCGTGCAGAAGGACGTCGTCAGCCACAGGCCGAACGACCAGGCGGGCGGCAGGGCCGGGCGGCCGGTGAGCGCGGTGTAGCGGCGCAGTACGTCCTTCGGGGTGGGGCCCGCGACGACGTAGAACTCGACGGACTGGTCCTCGACGCTGAACTGGAGCCGGCCGACGGACTCCGAGCCGATCTCGTAGCTCACCTTGCCCGGGTGGTTGACGAGGACGCCGTAGCCGCGCGAGGAGAGGTGGAACGGGATGTTCTTGTAGGCCAGTTCGCTGCTGGTGCCGCCGTCGGCCTGCCAGATGTCGACGGTCTGGCCGTTCTTGACGAACGGGGTGAAGCGTTCGCCGAGGCCGTAGATCTGCTCGCCGACGCCGAGGGCGAGCTGCGTGACCATGTGGTGGGCGCCGTCGGGGGTGGTGGCGAAGCCGGCGCCCTTGCTCTCGACTGCCGTGAGACGGCGGCCTGTCGACGTGTCGTGGAACTCCATGCCCCACTCCCCCGCCGTGTCGAGACGGACGCTCAGCGGGCCGGTGGTCAGCTCGGTGACCGTGCCGTGCCGGGTCACCCGGGCCCCGCTGCCGCCCTCGGCGGGCAGCAGTTCGAAGTCGGGGCCGCGCCGGACCCGCCCCGCGTGGTGCGTGAGGCGTACGCCGATGACGCCCTCGGCGGGCGCGAAGCAGTCGACCGTGATGAGCGGCTGGTTGAGGGTGTCACCCCGGTCCCGGACGTGCCGTACGGCGGCGTACGCGGTGAAGCGGTCCTCGGCCGCCCGGATCTGGCGGACCTGGGTCGCGTACGAGGTGCGGACCCCTTCCCGCATCAGCCAGAAACCGTCGGTGAACTTCATGCGGTGGTCCCCCGTGGGGTGAAGGCGCTTCATCGACTGGCAAAGCGACCGGCGGAGTGGCTGCTGGAACGACTGGCGGAACGGCTACGGGAACAACTGCTGGAGCGAATCCTCGAAGCGCTTCGATGCTCCGTACTGGGCCTGCCAGGTGTCAAGTGGGCATGAAAACTCCGTTCAGGAATTCTGCGCATCCACCTTGTGACACCCAAAGCGGTCACTTAATCTCACTGCAACATCGAAGCGCTTCGACGATGCTCGACGCGTTCCCCGAAGGGTTGCCGCAATGACGCCGAACTCGCCCTCCGCTCCCGCCCCCAGCCGGAGAGGTTTCCTCGCCTCCACCGCAGTCGCCGCAGCGGCGGTGGCCGGCGGGATGCCGCTGCTCGCCGCCTGCGGCGGGTCGGAGAACAAGGACCGGGAAGGCACCACCGCCGGCAAGGCGGCCCAGAAGCTGCTGCCCACGTTCGTCGCCAGCGCGCTGGCCACGCCGGACCTGCCGTCGAAGAACGGCTCGGCGGCCGGCTACACCGGCAAGGTCGACCTGGCGAAACTGGTCACCTCGGTCCCGGACAAGCTCGGCACCGGCGCACCCTTCAAGATCATGTCCCCGTTCTGGGGCTCCCCGCCGAAGGCCGGCTGCGCCTACTACACCGCGCTCGACGCGGCGGCGGGCACCAAGGTCACCTGGCAGAACCAGGACGGCACCACGTACGGCGAGAAGCTCGGCGCCGTCCTCGCCGGCAGCTCGATACCCGACATGGTGGTGGTGCCGAGCTGGGAGCTGACCGGGAAGATCCCGAGCGCGGTCACCTCGAAGTTCATGGACCTCGGCCCCTACCTCGCGGGCGACAAGGTCAAGAAGTACCCGAACCTCGCCGCGATCCCCTCCGACTCCTGGCGTATGAGCATCTTCGGGGGCGCGCTGCGCGGCATCCCGATGCCCGCCGCCAGTTCGACGTTCATCGTGCCGTACTACCGCAAGGACATCTTCGACAAGAAGGGCTACTCCGTCCCCAAGTCGCCGGAGGAGTTCCTGACTTGGGCGAAGGAGGCGACGAGCGCCAAGGCCCGGGTGTACGCCTGCGGCGACAACATGATCTGGACCGCCTTCAACGTCTTCGGGGTCCGCTCGTCCGGGTCGCTCGGCTGGAACCTGGCCGACGGCAAGCTGACGTACCGCATCGAGCAGCCCGAGTACCTGGAAGCGCTGGAGTGGACCCGCAAGCTGTTCGACGCGGGCGTCGTGCACCCCGACGACCGGGCCCGCTCGGGCGACTCGGGCCAGCGGTTCACGGCGGGCCAGGTCCTGATGTTCAACAGCGACCTCTCCGCCTGGTACGTCAAGACGGCCGAACAGGCCGCGTCCCACCCGGACTTCGCGATCGACGGCATGGACCTCTTCGGCGCGGACGGCGGCGCACCGAAGCTGTACGCGAGCCAGCCCGCCACCATCTGGTCGTTCATCCGCAAGGGCGCTTCGAAGGCGACGGTCGAGAACGCGCTGGCCGCCGCCGACTTCGCCGCCGCGCCCTACGGCACCAAGGAGCGGATGCTCGTCGACTACGGCGTCGAGGGCACCCACTACACGGTCAAGGACGGCGTCCCGGTCAAGAACGACCTGGGCAACTCGGAGGTCATCAACGCCTGGGTGATGCTGGCCGCGCCGGCCCCCTACCTCGCCCACCCCGACTTCCCCGAGGTCGCCCGCAAGCAGGTCGAGTGGCAGCAGCGGATGGGCGCCTTCGTCTCGAAGACCTCCACCTACGGCATGAACATCGTCGAGCCGTCCCGCTACGCCAACCTCGCCACGCCGTTCGAGCAGTTGGAGATCGACTACGTGCGCGGCAACCGGAAGCTGTCCGACGTGCAGGGCGCCATCTCCACCTGGAAGTCCTCCGGCGGCGACAAGCTGCGCGCCTGGTACCAGCAGCTCCTCGACCAGAACGGCAGCGGCAACTGATGTCCCTCACGGCCGGAAACAGGGCCGGCACGGCCAAGGGCGCCGAGCCTGCCGGGGATTCGGAGGTCGCCACGGCGGGCGGCGACGTCGACGTCTCATGGAAGCGGAAGAGGGGCCGGGTGCCCTGGCGGATCCGGCTGCGCCGCGACCGCGCGCTCGTCCTGATGACGCTGCCCGCCATCGCGCTGGTCCTGCTCTTCAACTACATTCCGCTGCTCGGCAACGTCGTCGCGTTCCAGGACTACGACCCGTACGTCTCCGGCAACGGCGTCACGGCGATCTTCCACAGCCCGTGGGTGGGCGTGGAGCAGTTCTCCCGGATGGTCGACGACCCGCTGTTCTGGGGCGCGGCGAAGAACACCATCGTCTTGTTCACGCTCCAACTGGTGCTGTTCTTCCCGGTCCCCGTCGCGCTCGCGCTGCTCATCAACAGCGTGGTGCGGCCCCGGGTGCGGGCCGTGGCGCAGGCGATCATGTATCTGCCGCACTTCTTCTCGTGGGTCCTCGTGGTCACCGTGTTCCAGCAGGTGTTCGGCGGGGCGGGCATCATCGCGCAGACCCTCTCCGACCACGGGTGGTCCGGCTTCGACCTGATGACGAACGCGGACCTGTTCAAGTACCTGGTCACCGCGCAGGCCGTGTGGAAGGACGCCGGCTGGGGGATCATCGTCTTCCTCGCCGCGCTGGCCGCCGTCAGCACCGACCTGTACGAGGCCGCCGCGATGGACGGGGCGGGGCGCTGGCGCCGTATGTGGCACGTGACGCTGCCGGCACTGCGGCCGGTGATCGCGCTGCTGCTCGTGCTGCGGGTGGGGGACGCGCTCAGTGTGGGCTTCGAGCAGTTCCTGCTCCAGCGCGACGCGGTCGGCGCGGGCGCCAGCGAGGTCCTCGACACGTATGTGTGGAACGTCGGCATCCAGAACGGCGACTTCAGTTACGCGGCCGCCGTCGGCCTCGTCAAGGGACTCATCGGAGTCGTACTCGTCCTGGGCGCGAACAAGTTCGCGCATCTGCTGGGCGAGCAGGGGGTGTACCAGAAGTGAGCCTCAACACGCAGCTCGTCCGCAGTCTCCGGGCGCCGGCCCGGCCCGTGTGGGAGGAGCCGCCGGGCAAGGCGGGACTCACCCTCAAGGGCGGCTTCCTCGCGCTGGCCTGCCTCGGCGTGCTCGCCCCGCTGTGGATCGTGATCGTCACCAGTCTCTCCCCGAAGCCGGTGATCGACCGGGTCGGCGGTCTGGTGGTGATCCCGCAGGGCATCACCTTCGTCAACTACACGGAGCTGCTGGGCGGCGGCCAGGTCAGCCGGGCGATGCTGGTCTCGACCGGGGTCACCCTCGTCGGCACGCTGTTCTCGATGACGGTGTCCGTGCTCGCGGCGTACGGTCTGTCGCGGCCGGGCAGCCTCGGGCACCGGTTCCTGCTGATGACCCTGATGGCGACCATGTTCTTCGGGGCCGGCCTCATCCCGACATACCTGCTCGTGCAGTCGCTCGGCCTCACCGACTCCTATCTGTCCCTGATCCTGCCGAGCGCGGTCAGCGTCTTCAACATCCTTGTCCTGCGGGCCTTCTTCATGGGGATCTCCCCCGAACTCACCGAGTCCGCGCGCATCGACGGGGCGAGCGACCTGCGCATCCTGCTGACCGTCGTCATGCCGCTGTCACGGGCGGTGCTGGCCGTCATCTCCCTTTTCTACGCGGTCGGTTACTGGAGCGCCTGGTTCAACGCCTCCATCTATCTCACCGACCAGCAGATGATGCCGCTCCAGAACGTGCTCATCCAGTTGGTCCAGAAGAACACCGAAGCGCCGACCGGCCTTCAACAGGCGGTCCGCACGGGTCAACTCTCGGCGCTGGGACTCCAGATGGCCGTCATGGTCCTCGCCCTGGTCCCCGTGGCGATCGCCTCCCCCTTCGTACAACGCCACTTCAAAAAGGGCATGCTCACAGGAGCGGTGAAGGGCTGACGCCCCGTACTTCCGGCAGCCCACGAACCCAGCGGCGACGGCTACGTCGAACGCCGCCCTGGGTACGCTCCGTTCATGCCGCGCCTGGTGAACGTCCCTGGGTACCTACGCTTTTGGACCGCCTCCGCCGTCTCGGCCTTCGGCTCACAGGTCTCCGGGCTGGCCCTGCAGATCCTCACGTCACACTGAGCGCATCGGCCACACAAGTGGGCCTGGTCAACGCGGTCCGCTGGGCGCCCTACTTGCTCTTCGGCCTCGTGGCCGGAGTGCTGGTGGATCGCTGCCGGCGCAAGCCGATGATGGTCGCCATGGATCTCGGCAGGGCTGTCCTGCTCGGTGCGATCCCCCTGCTGTACGCGCTGGACGGGCTCAGCATCACTGCCCTGTGCCTGTGCGTCTTCGCGTTCGGGGTGCTCTGCCTGTTCTTCGAGGCGGCCAACCAGTCGTACGTGCCACGGCTGGTGCCCAAGGAGCTCCTCAACTCGGGGTACGCCCGGCTGGAACAAGCCAATGCGGCAGCCGGTTCGACCGGTCCGCTGATCGCCGGCGTGCTGATCAGGTTCATCGGTGCCCCGCTCGCCGTGCTGGTGGACGCGGCCAGTTATCTGGTGTCCGGTCTGCTGCTCGCCTCGGTGAAGGCACACGATCCCGTACCCGATCCGGGTGCGCGGCGCAGCCTGGGCGGTGAGCTGCGGGAAGGGGTGGCCTGGGTGTATCGCCATCGGACACTGGCGTCCATCGCGTTGACCTCGCACGCGATGCTTCTGTTCAACACCGTCGTGAGCACGGTCTTCGTGGTCTTCGCCCTGCACGAGCTGAAGATCGGGGCCTTCGGCCTGGGGGTCACGTACGCCTGTGCGGGAGCCGGTGGGATTCTCGGTGGTGCGCTCTCCGCGCGGGTGGTGAGAAGGCTGGACGTCGGTGCCACCTTGATCGTGTTCCGCGTCGTCGCCGCCGTCGGCTGGCTGCCCCTCGTCGTCGCCGCGCGTGGAGCGTGGGCGCTGCCCGCCGTGTCGCTGGCGTTCTTCGTGGTGTCGCTGGCCATCTCCGTCGAAAGCCCGGTGGAGATGAGCTATCGCCAATCGGTGACGCCCGATCGGCTGCGGGGGCGGATGAACGCCACCATCCGCTCGTTCAACTGGGGAATGGTGGCGGTGGGCGCGCCGCTCGGCGGACTGCTCGCCGATCAGGTCGGCTACCGGTTCGCCCTGGGGGTGGGGCTGTGTGGAGCGGTCGCCCAGGCGCTCGCACTCGCGGTCTCCCCTACCCGGGACGCCCGCGCCGCCGACGAAGGCGAAGACGAACTCGAGCCGGTGGCGCATGCGTAGGACACGGCCGCTCCGCGCGCCGGCCATCGCTCACGCCGCGCGTCTCCTCGTCCCCGTCGTCCGCACCGGGGCGGGTGCAGGGGCAGGGGTGGGTGTGGGGCGGCGGGTCGAGGTCGGGGTGTGGGTCGGGTGGGCTCGGTAGGTCGTCTTCGTGGGGTCTTTGACGGGCTCTCCGAGCGTGATGCGGCCCGCCGCGTACAGTTCGTCGCACTCGGCGGTGGGGAGCGCGACGTAGCAGCCTCCGCGGCCGGCTTCGGCGTCCAACGGCCGCCAGTAGCCGTACACACGGCGTCCGCTGGCGTGCTCGGTGACGAACACGGGGGTGCGCGGATCGGAGACGATGCGCAGGACGTCGGCTCCGGCGCTGCTCAGCGGTACGGCGGGGCGGCGCGCGGCGAAGCGTATGTCGAGGGACTGCTGCTGGTCGGCGGTGGGCGGCATCATCGGTGACCTTTCCTGGGCAGGGACACGAGACCGTCTACCCTGCCGAGCGGAAGTTGATCTCACCTGAGGCATCCTGCAGCACGGCACTGACAACGGCCCGCCCCTCGGCCCCGGTCAGCCTGCGTCCGCCGTTACGCGCGGGCCCACTTCTCGACGACGGGCACGCAGGTCTCCGCGAAGTACTCGTAATCCTCAGGGGTGTTGTAGACGTGGGCGGACAGCCGGAGGTAGCCGAGGCCGTCGAAGCTGGTGAACGCGGCTTCCACACCCAGCTCGGCGGTCGCCCGGTCGCGCAGGGCGTCCGCCGCGACCCGGCTGGTGCCGAGGCCCTCGGGCAGGCGGACCAGGCGCATGCCGGGGACGGGCATCCCGACATCCACGGGGTCCGGATCCACCGGGGTGCCGGTCCTGCCGAAGGCGGCCGCGACGACTTGAGCGCCGTAATCCGCCAGCTCGTCCATGTACCGGCGGGCGGTGTCCCAGCCCCAGGTGTCGTCGATGAAGTCCAGGGCCGTGGGCGCGGCCAGACAGCCCGTGGCGTCGAGCGTGCCCTGATGGTCGAAGCGGTCCGGGAAGGGTTCGGCCGCGCCCCACGAGTCGATCAGCGGGTGCAGGTCCCCGCGCAGCGGCCCTCGGGCGACGAGCGCCGCCGTGCCGCGCGGGGCGCAGCCCCATTTGTGGAGGTTGCCGACCCAGGCGTCGCAGACCAGCCCGTCCAGGGGCGCGGCGAGCAGGCCGGGGGCGTGCGCGCCGTCGACGAGCAGGGTGATCCCGCGCCGAGCGGCTTCGACTCCGACGCGTTCGGCCGGCATCAGCCGTGCCGTCGCGGAGGTGATCTGGTCCAGGACGATGAGCGTCACATCGTCGTCGATCTCCGCCATCACCGCCTGGTACGCCTGCTCGGCGTCGGCCGCCAGGGGTACCCGGGCGGTGCGTACGCCGGTCCCCCAGCGGGCGGCGAGCCGCTGCGCGCCCATGGTGACCGCGCCGTAGCCATGGTCGGTGACCAGGATGTCTGCGCCGGGCCGGGCGGCCAGCGCCGCGTAGACGACGCTGACACCGGCGCTGGCGTTCGGCACGAGGGCCAGGTCCGCGCTGTCGGTCCGCAGGTGAGCGGCGACGGCTGCGCGGGTCGCGGCCATCCGCCCGGGCAGCGCCGGGAACCACGCGACCGGGGCGCGTTCCATCTCGGCCCGCAGTGCGTTCTGCCGCTCCTGCGCCACGCGTGGGACAGCGCCGAACGAGCCGTGGTTGAGATGCCTGCGCCGGGCGTCGAGCGTCCAGGCCGCCATCGCGGGCCGCCCGTCGCGCAGCGTCAACGGCCGGGGCGCGGCGGCGACTTCACCCTCGTACATAAGACTCGGCGGCTTCGGCGGCCTCGGCGGCTTCAGGAGAAGAACGACCGCTGCGCCGGCGGGCCGGGGGCGAAGGAGGACGGGGCGTTCATGACCCGGTCCAGGTCGCGCTTGATGCGTTCGGCCTCGCCGCGCACCTGGGCGGGCACGTCACCGCGCTCGCTGATGAGGCGATGGTAGATCGGAGTGTCGTCGAAGACGGAGATCACCGAGGCTCTGCTTTCATGGACGGTCGCTGTCGAGACGTCGCCCGACGGCTCAACAGCGGGGCCGTTGGCGCGACATCATCGTATTGTCCCCTATGGGTTCGGTGCGGGTGACCAAGGGACCACGAGAGCACCGGTTCTGCACGGACTCGACACCCCACCACGGCCGTTCCGCGTCACCCCACCGGGACGCGCCCTGCCTGCGGGATCACCGGACCCGCGCGACACTGAAGCTGCGGACGGGACGACCCTCAGGGTGGTGCGGAGAGGAGCGCTGATGGTGAAGCGGCCGTCCCTCGCCGAGTCCGTCGGGGCGGGTCGGCGTGCGGCACGGGTCACGGTCGCCGCGGCGGCCGGGTTCTATCCGGCGGCGTACCTTCTCGACCAGCCGGAGACCGCGCTGTACGCCCTGTTCGCGCCGATCGCGCTCGGCGTGCTCTCGCCGGTGCCGGGATCCGGGCGTCGGCGCGCTCTAACCGTGCTGCCGGCCCTGCCGGTCGCCGCCGCGCTCACCGTCCTCGGCACCGCCCTCGCCGTGCGGACCTGGTCGGCCGTGGCGGGCATGCTGCTGGTCGCGTTCGTGCTGACCTTCGGCGCGGTGTGCGGCCCGCGGCCGGCCGGCACGGCTCCCGGGCTGCAGTTGTTCTACATCCTCGCCTGCTTCCCGCCCTTCGCCCCGGAGACCCTGCCCCAGCGGTTGACCGGGGTCGCCGTCGGCGTGGCGTTGCTCGTGGTGTGTGAGCTGGTGCTGTTCCCGGACCGGCCGGATCCGTCGTACCGCGACCGGATCGCCGACACCCTCGACCTCGCGGCCCGGGCCGCCGGCTCCCTGATCCGTGGCGGGCGGGGCCCGGAGCCCCGGCTCGCCGGGCGGCTGCGGGCGGCGGGCCGGGGCCTGCGTTTCTCGCACCAGCCGACCGGTGCCCGCCCGACCGGCGCGGGCCGGACGGACCGGGCGCTGGCCCAGGCGGGTTCCGCGACCCGGCGGCTGGTGGACCAACTGGCCGCCCTCACCGAGATGCCTCCCGCGCCCGCCGACCTGGCCTCGCAGACCCTGCTGCACGGGACCGCCGCGGCCTGCGCCGAGACGGCCGGCTCGCTGCGCCGCACGCGCCCCGCCGCCGGGCCCGAGCTGCTCGAGGAGATGATCGCCCAGTTCCTGGCCACGCGCGAGGCCGCCTCGACCGGGCGCACGCCCGCGTCGCACCAGGTGCTGCTGCGGCAGTCGACGGTGCTGACGGTCGCGGTCTCGGCCGTGACCGTGCGCACGGCCGTCGCTCTGGCGTTCGGCGGCCGTCGGCCGGTGCACGGCCTGCCCCGGGAACAGTTCTGGTACGCCCGGACCCCGACGGTCGGTCTTTTCGCCGTCCGCCTCGCCGGAAACCTCACGCGGCGCTCCGTCGTCTTCCAGAACGCGCTGCGCACCGCGCTCGGTCTCGCCCTCGCCCGTCTGGTGGCGGGCTCGCTCGACCTGTCGCACGGCTTCTGGGTGCTGCTGACGGTGCTGACCCTGGGGCGTACCACGGCGGGCGCCACCTGGTCCGCCGTCCGCGCGGCCGTCGTGGGCACGCTGGCCGGTGCGCTCGCCGCCGGACTGCTCATCATCGGGGCGGGTCAGGCCACCGAGGTGTACGCGTACCTGCTCGTGCCGGTGATGCTGCTCGCCTTCACGGTGGGCCCGCTGGAAGGACCGGCCTGGGCGCAGGGTCTGTTCACGCTGGTCGTGTCCATGGCGTTCGCGCAGATCGCTCCCGTGACGTGGCGGCTCGCGGAGACGCGGGTCGTCGACGTGCTGACGGGGAGCGCGGTGGGGCTGCTGTGCGGGGTTCTCGCCTGGCCGTCCGGGGCCCGCGCCGAGACGCGGCGCAGTATGACGGCCCTGCTCAGCGCGGCGGCGCCGGTGGTGCGGGCGACGACCACAGCCGCGACCGGCCCCCCGACCGGCACCGGCCCCGCGCGCCGCGCGGACACCGTCGACCAGGTGCTCCGGCTGACCCGGCACCGGCTCCGGATGGCGGAGGACGCGTACGCGCAGTACCGCACGGAGCCCTCCGGCCCCGCACCCGAGTCCGAGCCCGACTACCTGGCCGCGCTCAACTTCGGCGCCCGCGTCCTGGTCGGCGGCTACTGGCTGCCCCGGACGACCCAGGCGCACGATCTGCCTCCCGACGCCCTGCGCTGGGTCCGGGACGCCACCGAGGAAGTGGAGACGGCCGCCGCCCGGGCGGCCGACTTCCCACCCGGCGGCATCCGTCTGCGGCTCACTCCGCCGCCCTCCCCCACGCCCCGGTCCCCACCCCAGGTCCCGGCGCTCCTGGCCGACCTGGAGGTGTGGCTCACCGCGCTCGCGACGGACCTCGGAACCAGCACCGGCCACCGGACGACGCGGCCGCCCCCGTCCTGAGACCGAAGTCCTGAAGCCTGAGACCGGAGGGCCCGCGTCAGGCGGCCCCAGGTCCGGGGGGCCTGCGTCCGGTCAGCGAGCGGCGAGGAGTTCGAGCGTGTCGATCACCCGGTGCGAGAAGCCCCACTCGTTGTCGTACCAGGCGACGACCTTGACGTGGCGGCCGTCGACGCGGGTGAGGGCCGAGTCGAAGATCGACGAGGCCGGATTGCCGGTGATGTCGGACGACACGAGCGCGTCCTCCGAGTACTCGAGGACGCCGGCGAGCGGCCCCTCGGCGGCGGTGCGGTACGCCGCCAGGATCTCGTCGCGCGTCACCTCGCGGGCGACCGTCGTGTTCAGCTCGACGATCGAGCCCACCGGCACGGGCACCCGGATCGAGTCGCCGGACAGCTTGCCGTCGAGGTTCGGCAGCACCAGGCCGATCGCCTTCGCTGCGCCCGTCGTGGTCGGCACGATGTTGACCCCGGCGGCGCGGGCGCGGCGCGGGTCGCGGTGCGGTCCGTCCTGGAGGTTCTGCTCCTGGGTGTAGGCGTGCACGGTCGTCATGAAGCCGTGCTCGATGCCGGCGAGGTCGTCGAGGACCGCGGCCAGCGGGGCGAGCGCGTTGGTCGTGCAGGAGGCGTTCGAGACGATCGTGTGCAGCTCGGGGTCGTAGGCGTCGGTGTTGACGCCGTAGGCGAGGGTGACGTCGGCGCCGTCGGAGGGCGCGCTGACGAGGACCTTGCGCGCGCCCGCGTCGAGGTGGGCGCGGGCCGCCTTGGCCGAGGTGAAGCGGCCGGTGGCCTCCAGCACGATGTCGACGTCGAGCGCGGCCCACGGCAGTTGCGCCGGTTCGCGCTCGGCGAGCACCTCGATGCGGCGGCCGTCGACGACGAGGGTGGTGCCGTCGACGGTGACCGGGCGGCCCAGTCGGCCGGCCGTCGAGTCGAAGGCGAGCAGCCGCGCGAGGGTCGCGGGCTCCGTGAGGTCGTTGACGGCGACGATCTCGAGGTCGCTGTCGCGCTCGAGGAGCGCGCGCAGCACGTTGCGTCCGATGCGGCCGAATCCGTTGATGGCGATGCGAGTCATGAGTGGTGTCCCTTCGGTTCGCCACCAGCCTCGCGCGCGCCGCGCGCCCGCGGCCGGGGCGTGCGCGCCAGGGTTCGCAAGGATCTCGCCAGGCAGGACGCGCTCCCCGTCACGCGCCCCGTCACTCGCCCCGGGTGAAGGTGCGCCGGTACTCGCTCGGGGTGGTGCCGAGGATCTGCTGGAAGTGCGCCCGCAGATTCGCGCCGGTGCCGAGTCCGACGTCGTTGGCGATCTGCTCGACGCCGCGCTCGGAGCGTTCCAGCAGCTCACGGGCCATGTCGATGCGGGCGCGCATGACCCACTGCATCGGCGTGTACCCGGTGTCGTCGACGAAGCGCCGCGAGAAGGTGCGCTCCGAGACCGCCGCGTGCCGGGCCAGTATCTCCAGGGTGAGGGGTTCGTCGAGGCGGTGCAGTGCCCATTCACGGGTGGCGGCGAACCGTTCGCCCAGCGGCTCCGGCACGCTGCGCGGCACGTACTGGGCCTGGCCGCCGCTGCGGTAGGGGGCCGCGACCAGACGCCGGGCCGCGTGGTTGGAGGCGGCCACCCCGAGGTCGCGGCGCAGGATGTGCAGGCACAGGTCGAGGCCGGAGGCCGCGCCGGCCGAGGTCAGCACACTGCCCTCGTCGACGAACAGGACGTTCTCGTCGACCTGCACGAGCGGGTGTTTCGCCGCCAGCGCCCGGGTGTAGTGCCAGTGCGTGGTGGCCCGCCGGCCGTCGAGCAGACCCGTGGCGGCGAGCGCGAAGGCCCCCGTCGAGATGGCGGCCAGCCGGGCGCCCCGGGCGTGGGCGGCGAGCAGCGCGTCGACGACGGCCCGCGGCGGGTCGTCGCGGTCGGGGAGCCGGTAGCCGGGCAGGAAGACGACGTCGGCCCACTCGAGCGCCTCCAGACCGTGGGCCACGTGGTACGACAGTCCGTCGCCGCCGGTCACCAGTCCGGGCGCCGCGCCGCACATCCGCACCTCGTACGGCATGCTCGCGCGGGTCGTGAACACCTGTGCGGGGATGCCGACGTCGAGCGGCTTCGCACCTTCGAGGACGAGGACGGCGACACGTTGGAGACGGGAGGACGGCACCCGCACAGGGTACGGCCCCACGCACCGCCGAACCCGTCCCGCACCGCCATATCCGTCCCGCGCGGGCGGCCCGGTGCCCGGTCCGGGGCGACGACGGCGTCGAGGGCGTCGAACTGTGCCCTCCCGGCTCTGGCCCTGGGCCCAACGGGGCGATATACAAGCCGAGTTGAACGGCTTGGGCTTCCAGGGAGGAACGCGATGCAGCGCGACGTACGCACACGGACACCGGTGGTCGGGCGTCGCCGAAAGGGCGTCACTTTCCTTGCGGTGTTGGGAGGTTGTGCGCTGGTCGCCGCATCCGCGGTGCCCGTGGCGGCGGGCGACTTGGGTAATCCGGGCAACGGAAAGCGGTACGTGGCGCTCGGCGACTCCTACACCTCCGGCCCCTTCATCCCCCGGCAAGTGGACGCCAACTGCGCGCGCTCCGACCACAATTACCCGTCCATCGTGTCCGAGCGGCTGTGGACGAGCGTGTTCAAGGACGTCAGTTGCGCCGGGGCGACGACCGACAACATGTGGAAACCGCAGGGCACCAACGGCCCGCAGCTCGACGCGTTGAGCCGCGACACCAGCCTCGTGACCGTCCAGATCGGCGGCAACGACATCGGCTTCAGCTCTGTCATCGGCACCTGCGTCCAACTGGCCCCGCAGGACCCGACCGGCAATCCGTGCCAGCGTCACTACGGCGCGTCGGGCGTCGACGGGCTCACGCTCGAGATCGTCAGAACCGCGCCCAAGGTCGCCCGGGTGCTCCAGGCCGTGCACGACAGGGCCCCGTACGCCCGGGTCCTCGTCGTCGGCTACCCGGACCTCCTGCCCGACGACGGCAGCGGCTGTGCGCCCTCGGTGCCGTTCGCGACGCGGGACTTCCCCTACCTCCGGGACACCGGCAAGCGCCTCAACCTGATGCTGCGTCTGGTGGCCCGCCGGAACCACGCCGAGTACGTCGACACCTACGGTCCGAGCATCGGCCACGACATGTGCAAGCCCCCGGCCGACCGCTGGATCGAACCGTTGCAGCCCGCCTCGCCGGCCGCCCCCGCGCACCCCAACGCCAAGGGCGAGGCGGCGATGGCGCGAGTGGTGGTGAAACGCCTGGCACTCGGATGGCACAGTCGCTGACCCCTCCCCCGCCTCTGCAACCGGCGGGGCATATCGCGTGTCTTCCTCGGCAAAGGGATGATTCACACCGACCGTCCCGACTCGTTCCAACGGGGGAACACACATGAGCCTCGCTCGCCTTCGGACCCGCGGCGTCACGGCCGCCGTCCTCATCGCTCTGGCCGCGACCACGCTCGCAGCCGCCGACGCGGGGGCCGCCGACAGGGCCGCCGCAGCGCCGCAGACACGTCAGATCGCTTCCTCTGTGCTCGGCACCGACTACAAGGTCACCCTGACCGCGCTGCGTTCGGCCGACGACGAGTACGCCGCGTCGGTGCGCCTTCAGGTCTACACGCAGGCCAACGGCGCCTGGAAGGAGTCGGACCGCGTGACCGTGGGCGACGTCGACGGCTGGTTCTGGTACC
Source organism: Streptomyces sp. yr375 (assembly GCF_900110755.1). Taxonomy (GTDB): domain Bacteria; phylum Actinomycetota; class Actinomycetes; order Streptomycetales; family Streptomycetaceae; genus Streptomyces. Next base: position 32,959 of record NZ_FOFF01000027.1, on the reverse strand, counting down.
CGCTCACGGGCAAGGGCGCGGTGTGCCAGTTCTCGACCGCCGGTACAGAGCCCGCGCCGATCGCGGTGAGCCTGCTGCTCACACCGTCCCTGGGCTGCTCCGAGCCGACGCACCTCGTCCTGCGGCAGGGCAGGGTGTACGCCGCCTGAGCGGACGCGGGGAGGGGCGGGGCCCGCCCGACAGTCGGGCCCCTCCCCGACGCCTGTTCGATGCCGCCCCATAAGGTCGGGGCATGGCAAGTGAATTCAGCGAAGCGTTCCTCCTCGAGGCCGAACGGCATGCCGCCTGGGGCGCGGCGCAGCTCGACGCCCTGGCGGCGTTCCTGCCCGAGGGACCGTGGACCGCGGACCTGCCCTCCTGCACCTACCGCCAGGGGGACCTGGACCTGCGCGTGGCCGTGCTCGGCACCTACGACGCGGAGGAGCGGTCGTGGATGTGGGGCTGGGCGAACCCGGGCCTGCGGGGCACCGAGGCGGTCGCCCTGACCGGCGCGGTCGAGCGGTACGGGCGGGCGCAGGGCATCGGCGAACTCACCGATGAGGTCGTGCCGCTGTCCGGCTTCGACGACCCGCGCCGGGCGGCGGAGATGCTCGCCTTCACAGGCATGGGGGTGACCGGGGCGCCCGGCTACATCGGCGTCCCGGCGGGAGGGGCCACGCTGGTCTACTTCCTGCCGGACGACGCCCGGGTGCCGCGTACGGCCCTGGATCTGGTCGAGCTGCCCCGGACGCTGCTCACCGGGGCCGGGCTGATCGGCTACTCGCCCCGGCAGGTCGTCCGCGGCTACTTCGACCACCACGGCGTGGCCCGGCGCGACGAAGCCGACCGCATCGTCGCCGAACCGACCGGCGGCCAGACGGTCGAGGTCACCTTCGACGCCGTCGGCCGGATCGCGGGCATCGAGGCCAAGATCCTCCCCTGAGCCCTCCCGGCCCGACTCGCCGCCGGCGCGTGGAGGGTTACGGGGGCCGCGCGCCGGGGTTACGGTCGCCGGCATGAATCGTGAGCGTCGAGGGTGGCTGCCCTGTCTGCTCGGTGGCGCCGTGTTCGCCGTGTGCATGGTCGGCACCACGCTCCCGACCCCCTTGTACGGCCTCTACCAGGAGAAGTTCGGCTTCTCCGAGCTGACGGTCACGGTCGTGTACGCGGTGTACGCCTTCGGGGTCATCGGCGTGCTGCTGCTGGCGGGCAACGCCTCGGACACCGTGGGCAGACGTCCGGTGCTGCTGTGGGGTCTGGGGTGCGCGGCGGCGAGCGCCGTCGCCTTCCTGTGCGCGACCGGGCTGGGCTGGCTGTACGCGGGGCGGCTGCTGTCGGGGCTGTCGGCCGGTCTGTTCACCGGTGCCGCCACGGCGTACGTGATGGACCTCGCGCCGTCCGGCGGCGCTTCCCGGGCCACGTTCGTGGCGACGGCCGCCAACATGGGCGGGCTGGGCTGCGGACCGCTGCTCGCCGGGCTGCTCGCGCAGTACGCCCCCTGGCCGCTGTACCTGCCGTTCGCCGTGCACCTCGGCCTCGTCGCCTGCTCGGCCGCGGTCGTGGTGTGGCTCCCGGAGACCGTGCGCGACCGGCGGCCGCTGAGCGCCGTACGACCGCAGCGGCCCGGTCTGCCGGCGCGGGTGCGGGCGGTGTTCGGGCCGGCGGCGATCGCGTCGTTCGTGGGGTTCGCGCTGTTCGGGGTGTTCACCTCGGTCAGCCCCGCGTTCCTCGCGCAGTCCCTCGACGTGGACAACCACGCGGTGAGCGGTCTGGTCGTCGCGCTGGCCTTCTTCGCCTCCACCGGCGGGCAGTTGGCCGTGGGCCGGGTCGGGGTCGGACGATCGCTGCCGCTGGGCTGCGGCGCGCTGCTGGCCGGGCTCGCGCTGCTCGCGGGCGCGCTGCGCTGGGATCTGCTGCCGCTGGTGGTGCTGAGCGCGCTCGTCGGCGGGGCCGGGCAGGGGCTGACGTTCCGTGGGGCGCTGTCCGCGGTGGCCGCGGCGTCCCCTGCCGACAAGCGGGCGGCGGTGATCTCGACGCTGTTCGTGGTGGCCTACGCGGGCATCTCGGTGCCGGTGATCGGGGTGGGCGTGCTGGTCGGTCCGCTCGGACTGGAGGGTGCGGGGCTGGTGTTCATCGCCTGTATGGCCGTCCTCGTGTCGATCGCCGCCGCCTACCTGCTCCGGCGGCCGGTGCCGGCGAGCACCTGATCCCGCGTGGGCGCGGCGTACGCACGCTTGGCCGCACCCGTACGGGTGGGGTCGGTCCGTCGGCGAAGCGACAAAGACCCGACCGGCGTTGTGCAGAGCCCGTCCATCATCACCGGAAAGGTTCTTCCATGCGACGTACCGCCCTCCTCACCGTCTGTGCCCTGGTCAGCGCCGCGGCAATGGGTTTCTTCACCACCAGCGCCTTTCGCAGCCGCTGAGTCAGGGGCCGGGGCGGCCTTGCGGCTGCCCCGGCCACTCGGCCGTCCCGGTCGGAGGTTTACGAGGTGGTGAGGTAGGCCCTCTGGATCGTCTGGACCAGGGTGTTGCCGGCCCGGTCGGTCAGTGCGGCGCGCAGGGAGACGGAGCCCGCCTTCGCCGGGTGCCGCAGTGCCAGGTGCGTGCCGCCGACGGCCTTGGCGGGCTGCCAGGTGGCGCCGTCGTCGTACGACACCTGGAAGGCGAGCTTCGCGGGCCGCTGCCCGGCCGCCGCGCCCTTGATCGTGAACGGCACGTCGAAGGTCCGGCCCGCCTTCGCCGTGGAGGCGAGGGTCAGGTGCGGGGAGAAGGTGACCGTCGACAGCGGCAGCGCGGCGAAGCCGTCTTCGGGGGTGCTGGGGGTGGTGGCCGAGTGGAAGGTCCACTCCGCCTGGACTCGGGTGCTGACGGCGTAGACGGCGGGGTCGCGGGAGCTGTCCACGGTCAGCTTGTACGCGGCGTTCCCGGCGGGGACGGTGTACTCGGTGAGGCCTTCGGTCGGCGGGGTCTCGTAGTCGTCGGTGATCTCCTTGCCGTCCGCCGTGAGCGTGGTCTTCACCGAGGTGGAGTCGGCCTCGCCCCAGTGCCCGGCGCCGTCGCCGAACAGCGGCACGTACGCCCTGACGGTGTTCCCGCGCCGGCTGACACCCGGAAAGCCCCTGTCCGGCCCGAGCTCGCCGGGGCCGTTCAGGACGGGGCCGAACACGCCGACGTTGAACCGCTCCTGGTAGGTGTGGCCGGCCTTCCAGATCCTGGGCATCCGCATCAGGAAGTTCTCGAAGACCGAGTCGTGGCCCTCGCCGGAGACCGACCACATGCGGGCCGACCACTGCACGCCGTTGTCGAGGATGTACTCGGTGGTGCGCAGCGGCAGGTCGCCGCGCATGTCGGTGAAGCTGCGCACCAGTTCGCCGTCGGGTCCGTGCGGGGTCACCTCGACCTGGACGCGCCGGCCGTCGACCGGTTCGCCCGCCTGGAGGTCGACCTCGGCGAGCTGCTTCCGCCGCACCGCGGCGGTGAAGCCGTCCAGGTCGCCGGACCGGTTCCAGGCCAGGTGGTAGTTGACCGGCCGGCCCGCCGTGTCCTGGCGGGTCCAGGTGCCGGCGTACAGGGAGTACAGCCCGTCGACGGGCTCGCCGGAGCCGAGCCGCCCGACGCGGGTGCCCTGGAAGGTCGGCAGCAGGTACTGGAGGAAGCCGTCGTTCAGCCCCTCGCCGCGCTCGAAGCCGATCGCGATGGACGCGTCGGTGGCCTCGGCCGCCGGGTCCGGCACGGTGATGTCGACCGGCTTCGCCCGCCGGGCGTCGACGGTGACGGTCCTGTCCCCGTCCAGCCGCAGCCTGGGCTCGACCAGCACGGCATGCTTGCCGGACTCGATGCTCGGGTGGATCACGCCGCTGAGGATGTAGTCGCCCTTGGGCAGCCGGACCGTCACCTCGCCGTCCTGCTCGTCGGCGTAGTCCGCGTAGAAGTCGCCGACGAAGCCCGCGACGGAGGTGACGGCGTCGCCGGTCGGCGCGCCGTTCTCGTCGAGGTGCTTCAGCGTCAGGCTGTACGACTCCACCTCGCGCGCCACGCCGACGGCGGTCCGCACCTGGACCTTGCCGTCGGCGGAGACGGCGGCCACCGACCCGCCGAAGGTGCCGTCGGCCGTGCCGGCGCGGGTGTCGGCCGTGACCTCGGCGCTCGCCGTGCCGCCCGCCGGGACGGTGATCCGCTGCGGGGAGACGGTGAACATGCCCTCGGCGGCGGGCTTGCCGTCCACCGCGTAGGCGTCGGTGGAGAGGTCGAGGGTGACCGGCTGCGTGCCGAGGTTCCGGTAGGTGAGCTGCTTGGTGACCGGCTTGTCGTCGTCGTGCGGCCACGACTGCTCGCCGAAGCCGATCGGCTGCTGCTCGCCGACGACGCTCTGGTCCAGCGCCCGCACCAGGTCGGTGCGGCCGGTGCCCTGCTGGAACGAGCTGTACGCGCCCGGTTTCGCGGAGGCGGTGAGGACGGACTTGATGCGCTCGCCGGTCCAGTCGGGGTGTTGCTGGGCGAGGAGGGCGGCGGCGCCCGCGACGTGCGGGGTCGCCATGGACGTACCGTCGAGGGTGAGGTAGCCGGGGGTGTCGGAGGGGAACGCGCCCGCCAGGACGCTGCCGGCCGCCGCGGCGGCCGTGATGGCGACGCCGGGCGCGGTCAGGTCGGGCTTGACGCCGCTGTCCCCGACGCGCGGGCCGCGGCTGGAGAAGTCGGCGAGCTTGTCGGACTTGTCGACCGCGCCGACGGTGAGTGCGGCGTCGGCGCTGCCGGGCGAGCCGACGGTCTTCTCGCCGTACTCGCCCTCGTTGCCGGCCGCGATGACGAACAGGGCGTCGGACTCGGCGGAGAGCCGGTTGACCGTCTCCTCCAGCGGGTCGACACCGGGCGTGTCCGTGCCGCCGAGGCTGAGGTTGACGACGTCGGCGCCCTGCGCCACCGCCCATTCCATGCCCGCGATGATCCCGGAGTCGTAGCCGCCGCCGTTGTCGTCGAGGACCTTGCCGTTCAGGATCTTCGCGCCCGGGGCGACGCCCTTGTACTTGCCGTCGGACTTGGCGCCCGTCCCGGCGGTGATCGACGCCACGTGCGTGCCGTGGCCGAACTTGTCGCCGGTGCTGCCGGAGTCGGCGAAGTCCTGCGCCTCGATCACCTGCCCGGTCAGGTCGGGGTGGGAGGTGTCGACTCCGGTGTCCAGTACGGCGATCTTGGTGCCGGTGCCGTCGTAGCCGGCGGCCCAGGCCGTGGGCGCGCCGATCTGGGGCACGCTCTTGTCGAGGCTCGCCTTGCGCCGGCCGTCCAGCCAGACCTTCTCCACGGCCGTGGAGCCGGTGAACTCCGTACCGCCGCCGCCCGCGCTGTCGGTCACGGCGTTCCAGAAGTCGGCGGCCCGCTTCTTGACGGGGCGTATCGCCTTGCCGTTGACGACGGGCAGCGACCGGCCCATCCTGGCCCCCGCCCCGGTGAACGGGGTCATCGAGGGGGCCTTCTTGCCCTTGAAGGTGACGATCAGCGGTACGTCGGTGCGGGTCGCGTCGTCGTAGCCGTCCGCCGCGAGCTGGGTCACGTCGAACAGCCGGACGTCCAGTTTGCCCTGCGCGATCAGCAACTGCGCGTCGGCGGGCACCACTTGGGTGTGGTCGCCGACCGTCCGGACCGAGAACGTGCCCCGCTCCCGGCCCTTCGCCCGCTCGACGCCGGCCACCTTTCCGGCACGGTCCAGCAGGACGCGGTCGCCGGTCACCAGCGTCACCGTCTTCACGGCGGCGGCCGTACGGGAGTTGCCGCCGGCCGCGTCGCCGGGCGGCGCGGCCTGGGCACTCCCGCCCGGGAGCCCGGCCAGCACCAGGGCCACGACAGCCACTCCGGCCGCTCCTGCCGCCGTGGCTCCATGTCTGCGTCTTGCGCGTAACTCCATCTGACTGAACTCCTGGGAATCGAAAGGGAATACGGGTGCCGACGAGTGCACGGTCACGGTCGTTCACGGTGTTACCGCCATGTGATCGGACCTGGCCCAATAGGCAACGAATCGATAACGCCGGAGGGTGGGCAGCTCGGGCGAACGCGCACAGCGACCGCCGGGAGGACATCCGGACGGCCGGCGAGGCCTTGGAGCCCATGGCCGGTGCGGTCACCGCGCTCTGCGCACTGTTCACGGTGCTGCTGACGCTGAAGGCGTTCGCGGCGGTCGGGATCGGCGGTGCCTTCGGGTGGCGCGACGGTTCGGTCTGCGCCTCCGGCCCGCACACGCACGGGGGCGCCGAGGACTGGTTCAGCCAGGCCATGGAGCCCAGGCCCGGTGTCGAGGTCTCCCTCACGCCGGAGTGCTGCGACGGCTCCCCGAGCGGCGGCGCGCGCCTGCTGAGCACGCTCACCGAACTGCCGTCCTCCGCCCTCTACATCGGCGCGCTGTTCCTGCTGTCCTGGCTGATCCGCGCGGCCCGCCAGAACGGCCCGTACACCTTCCGCACCGCCGGTCGCCTGCGCATCCTCGGCTGGTACCTGGCCGTCGGCAGCGTCGTGTGCCACGTCGCCGAGAGCGTCGCGGGCGCGGCTCTGCTGAACTCCCTGCGGGCGGCGGGCCACAGGCCGCTGCTCTACGACGTCACCCACGGCATGCCGTACTTCGTCATCCTCACCGGCGTCGGACTGCTCTCCCTGGCCCGGATCATGCGGGTCGGCACGGAGATGCGCGAAGTCCTCGGCTGCCCGCCCGGCGACCTCCTCACCCACCGCCGACAGGGTCCGGAGCAGGAGTAGGGCTTGGCCGTGGTCCGGAGGGCTTCGCGGCCGAGATGTCCGAGTCTGAAGACGAAGTTGCAGGAACACTAATTCCAGGTGCGGGAATCCGAAGACGTGCTTGTGACGTTGTTCCGTCGGCGGACTCGGCCCTCCCGTTGCGGCTTGAGATTCAGCCCCATAAAGCGGCCCAGACTCCATAACCCGAATACTCCGGCGGCCATCCCCTGTTGCTGTCGCTCATCATGTCCGCATCGATAGGCGTCAAGGGCAGTACTCTTGACGGCCCCATTGGGCTCCTGGCATGGTGCAGTGCGGGTTGCCGCGAACTGCTCGCTGTACAGTGGACAGTCTGCGATGACACCCATCGAATGACCGGATTGGAAAATATAATGCAGTCGGATGCATTGGCAGAGGTGGATTTCTATCTGCCGTCCATGACTCTCAGCGAATATCTGCGCGATGTGGTGCCGGCCCATCCGCTTTTAGGTTCGGCGCTGGACTTCGCCCGCCCCGGGGCCGAAAAGGCGCTGAGATTACTCACAACGACGACTACTGAATTCGACTCCGACGACACGGGGCGGGGCGACTCCTACCGCCGGGCTCAGCGCGACTCGTCCGTCCGCTGGAGGGGTGTGCGGCAACTCCTCGAACTGGCCGCCGAGTCGACCCCGGAGCGACCGTGCACCGTCCTCGACGTTCTCGGCGGCGACGGGACCATCGCCCGCGCTGTCCACGAACACGCCGCTGACCTGCATGATCGCTTCGGCATCCTGACGGGGGACCTCTCCGGGGAGATGGTCGCGCAGGCACTGGCCCAGGGACTGCCCGCCGTCCGACAGGCAGCGGACCACCTCTTCCTCGGAGACCGCACGGTGGACGCGGTACTGCTCGCCTACGGCACCCACCACATAGCGCCGGACGACAGACTCAGCGCGGTTACCGAGGCGCTGCGCGTGGTGCGCCCCGGAGGCAGGGTCGTCCTGCACGACTTCGACGAATCCAGCCCGATGGCGGACTTCTTCACACGCATCGTCCACCCCTACACAACGGCAGGCCACGACTATCCGCACTTCTCCCGCACGCTGCTGAACGAACTCTTCGAAGAAGCCGGAGCACCGGCCGACGTGGTCGACTTCTACGACCCGCTGATCGTCCACGGCGAAACAGAAGAGGACGCCCGGCGGCGTATGTGCGACTACGTGGCCGACATGTATGGAGTCGGATCATTTTTCGACACATTGGGTGGCACCGATGCCTGCTGGCACGTTCTGGAGCAGCACTTCGGGCATGAGAGATACCTGGCGAGCCTCCCCGACAGGGTCGATTTCACGCCAGGGCCAGTGGTCTATCGCTCTCATGACACCTACGTTGCCGAGGTCCCCCGGGCCGCGATCGTCGCAATTGCACAGAAAGCGGCCTGAGGGTCCATGACTGGTCCTTTCCGACGGGGCCTCATCCGCAGATCCGCAGGACCACGCAGCGCGGGTACAGGCGCCTGAAGCCGCTGCGGGCGCTACTCCGGCTGAGTCACCGTCAGCGCCCACCGGATCGACTCCGACGAGGCGTCCACCCCTACGCTGAAGGAGCCGGGGCGGACCACGCCGGCGGGCATGGTCACCGAGCCCACCCCGGCGCTGTCCGCCGGGCAGTCGACCGAGAAGGCGGCAACCTCCGCATCCGGTGTCTGCGTCTGCATCGTGACCCGCACGTCGCCGCCGCCCTCGCACGCCACCGTGAGGACGGTCGGCAGGCCCTCCCACGCGCCTCCCGACACGACCCCGCCGTCACCGGTCCATTCCTCCACCCACACCAGGCCCTCCGGACCGGGGTGGGGCAGCAGAGGATCTGCCGTCGCGGCTGCGGGTCCCGTCCCGGCACCGGTCAGCGCGCAGGCGGCCAGCACCGTCACGGCCAGGGTTCTGCTCGTTCGACTCACGTTCGCTCCTCGGCGATCTGTCATGGACTCCACAGTCTGCCGAGGTGATCGTCTCCGTTCCTGAGTACGCGTACTCAGTCGTCGGGACCGCCGCCGTCGTTCCGGCGCTGCGGCCGGCACCTGAACTGCCTGCTCATCCTCGGGGCGTCGGCGAACCGGCCGGTCCGTGGTCCGTGGGTCCGTGGTCCGAGGTCCGAGGTCCGAGGTGCGCGGTGGGCCGGTCGGGCGGAAGCTGACGATCGTGGAACGCGCGAAGGGCGTCAAGAAGGGCGTGCGGCGCGGTGCCGGGCATGACGTGGCGAGGCTTCTCGACGAGCTCTACGTCACGCCGCCGTCCGACTTCGTCTCGCGGCGGGAGGAGCTGGCCGGCGCGGCCAAGGCGGCCGGGCGCGTGGCGGACGCCCGTCTCATCCATGCCGCGCGCCGTCCCACTCTCGCGGCCTGGGCCGCCAACCTGCTGGTGCACTCGCGGCCGCAGGAGAGCCGGCGGTTCCTGGAGCTGGGGCGGGCGCTGCGCGAGGCCTACCGGACCCTGGATGCCGACGGGATCCGGGAGCTGTCCGAGCAGCGCCGTACGGTCGTCTCCGCACTGTCCCGGCAGGCTGCCGAGCTGGCTCGAGACGCCGGGCACCGGCTGTCGGGCCCGGCCCAGCAGGACGTCGACGCCACCCTGCGCGCCGTACTCGCCGATCAGGACGCGGCGGACCGGTGGGCCACCGGCCGCCTGGAGAGCACCCTCACTCCACCGGCGGACTTCCCCGCGCGCGATGCCCCAGCAACAACAGCACCAGCACCGGCACCGGCACCGGCAGCCGCCGATGACGCACCGCGCAGGTCGGCCCGAGCGGCGGCCACGGCATCGCCCTCGCGGGCGCGGACGGACGACGAGGTCGCCGAGCGGCGTCGGCGGCGGCAGGAGCGGCTCGACCAGGCCCGGCGGGCGGCCGAGGCCGCTGATCAGCGGCTCCGTGATCGGCGCGCCGAGCAGGCGGACGCCGAGGCGGCGCGGCAGCGGGCGCGGGACCGCCACGACCAGGCCGCCCGGCAGGAGTCCGACGCCGAGCAGCGGCTACGGCAGGCACGGCGGGAGCTCCAGCAATCCGAGCGCGAACGGAGCGAGGCCGAGGAGCGGCTTCGGGTGACCGCCGACGCGACGGTCCGGGCCGAGCAGGCGGCCCGGGACGCCGCGCGGGAGGTCGAGCGGGAGGTCGTACGCTCCCGGAAGGCGCGGCCGTGAACGGCTTCGGCCTCGCGGGTGCCCGCCTGGTGAGGGGCGGCCGGTGGTGCGACGCTGGAGGCAGCAGAGGCGGTCGACCAGGGAAAAGCCGGGAGGGCCGATGGGACGCGATGTCCCGGCGCTGGTCTTCACCCGCGAGGACCGCCGCCGGTACCGGACCAAGATGCAGGAGTGCCTCGAGGTGTTCGCGCAGATGCTGCGCGAGTCGCGGTTCGAGTCCGAGCGGCCCCAGGTGGGCCTGGAGATCGAGCTGAACCTCGTCGACGAGGCGGCCGAACCGGCGATGCGCAACAGCGAGGTGCTCGACGCGATCGCGGACCCGGTCTGGTCCACCGAGCTGGGCCGCTTCAATCTCGAGATCAACGTCCCGCCGCGTCGGCTGACGCAGGGCGGCCCCGACGCCTGGGAGTCCGAGATCCGCGCCGCGCTCAACCACGCCGAGCAGCGCGCCGGCTCGGTCGGCAGCCATCTGATCATGGTCGGCATCCTGCCCACCCTGCGGCAGGAGGACGTCGGCGAGGGGGCGCTGTCGGAGAACGCGCGCTACCGGCTGCTCAACGACCAGGTGTTCGCGGCGCGCGGCGAGGATCTGCGCATCGAGCTTGACGGCGTCGACCGGTTGCGGATTTACGCGGACACGATCACCCCGGAGGCCGCCTGCACCAGTACGCAGTTCCATCTCCAGGTCTCCCCCGACGAGTTCGCGTCCTACTGGAACGCGGCGCAGGCGATCGCCGGGGTCCAGGTGGCGCTGGCGGCCAACTCGCCCTTCCTGTTCGGCAGGGAGTTGTGGCACGAGACGCGTATCCCGCTGTTCGAGCAGGCCACCGACACCCGCCCGCAGGAGATCAAGGTGCAGGGGGTACGGCCCCGGGTGTGGTTCGGGGAGCGGTGGATCACCAGCGTCTTCGACCTCTTCGAGGAGAACCTGCGCTATTTTCCGGCGCTGCTGCCGCTGTGCGACGAGCAGGACCCGCGCGAGACGCTGGCGCGCGGGGACGTCCCCGAACTGGCCGAGCTGACCCTGCACAACGGCACGATCTACCGCTGGAACCGGCCGGTCTACGCCGTCGCCCACGGCCGGCCGCACGTGCGGGTGGAGAACCGCTGTCTGCCGGCCGGTCCGACCGTCGCCGACACCCTCGCCAACGGCGCTTTCTACTACGGTCTCACCCGCGCGCTGGTGGAGGAGGAGCGGCCGGTGTGGTCACGGATGTCCTTCCAGGCCGCCGAGGACAACCTGCACACGGCCGCGCGACACGGCATCGACGCCCTCCTGTACTGGCCCGGGACGGGCGAGGTGCCGGTGGCCGAACTCGTCCTGCGGCGGCTGCTGCCGCTGGCGCACCGGGGGCTGGAGCTGTCCGGCATGGACGCGGCCTGGCGGGAGCCGTTGCTCGGCATCATCGAGCAGCGCTGTGTCACCGGCCGCAACGGGGCGGTCTGGCAGAAGGAGATGTTCCACCGCATCAGCGCCTCCGCACACACCGGCCGCCACGAGGCCCTGCGGCGAATGACACAGCTCTACATCGACTACATGCACCTCAACGCCCCCACCCACACCTGGCCAATCGACTGACCGCCCCCCGGCCGCGAACCCGCTCGCGACCCTGGTCGCCAACCCGACCACGAACCCGCTCGCGATCCCGGCCGCGGGCCCGGCGGTGGTCCCGGCCGCAGACCCGGACACGAACCCGGCCGCAGGACCGGCGATGGACCCGACGCAGGCCCGGTCGAGGCCTGGACGCGAACCCGACCGCAGCCCGGCCGTGGCCCCGGCCACAGGAACGGCGGTGGTCCCAGGCCACAGGACCGGACGCGAAGAACCCGGCCGCAGGACCGGCGACGGACCCGGACGCAGGCCCGGACGCGAACCCGACCGCAGCCCGGCCATGGACCCGCCCGCAGAACCGGACGCGAGCTCGGCCGCAGGCCCGGCCGTGGACCCAGCCACAGGCCCGGTCGCGAACCCGGACGTGGACCCGGCCGTGACCCTGGTCACGGGCCGACGTGGTACCCGCTGTGCAGCCCCACTCCTGGGACCGTGCAGGATAGGAGTATGACCATCAAGATCTACTTCGACATCACCATCAACGACGAGCCCGCCGGGCGGATCAACTTCAACCTGTACGACGACGTCGTGCCGAAGACGGCGGAGAACTTCCGCGCGCTGGCCACCGGCGAGAAGGGCTTCGGCTACGCCGGTTCGTCCTTCCACCGTGTCATCCCCGCCTTCATGCTCCAGGGCGGCGACTTCACCCGCGGTGACGGCACCGGCGGCAAGAGCATCTACGGCGAGAAGTTCGCCGACGAGAACTTCACCCTCAAGCACACCCGGCCGGGACTGCTGTCCATGGCCAACGCGGGCCCGAACACCAACGGCTCGCAGTTCTTCGTCACCACGATCGTGACGGACTGGCTGGACGGCAAGCACGTGGTGTTCGGCGAGGTCGCCGACGAAGACAGCATGGCCCTCGTCAAGAAGATAGAGGCGCTCGGCTCCCGCAGCGGCTCGACCTCGGCGAAGATCACCATCGCGGAGTCCGGTCAGCTCTGACCTCGGTCCGGTCGGCTCCGATCTCGCGCTGAACCGCCCGCCCGCCGTCCGGGGTACCACCCCGGCCGGCTGCGCGGTGCCTTCGGCGTCGCGGCCCGGGCCGGGCGCTGTTAGCTTGCGGGCGTGGATCTCTTCTCGCGCTCCTGGACGGCGTTGCGCACGGCGGTCGCCGAACTCCCGGACGAGGATTTCGCGCGGCCGTCCGGCTGTGCCGGCTGGCTCGTACGGGACCTGGTGTGCCACCTGGTCATCGACGCTCAGGACGTCCTGATCACTCTCGTCACACCCGCCGACACGGAACCGACGCGGGACGCGGTGACCTACTGGGACCTCGTCGAAGCGCCGACCGGCGACGACCCGCTGGACGCCCTGATCGTCCGGCTCGCCGCCGCGTACGAAGAGCCGTGGCTGCTCAAGTTCCACCTGGACGACGTCGGTTCCGCGGCCGGTCGTGCCGCCGGGCTCGCGGATCCCACGGTCCGGGTCGGCACCCGCGACCAGGTACTCACCACGGGCGACTACCTCAACGCCTACGTCCTGGAATGGACGCTGCACCACCTGGACCTGATCGCACACCTCGCGCACCTCCCGTACCTGACGGCACCGCCCGCCGAGGGCCTCGCCCGGTCGCGCGAACTGCTGGAGCAGATCGCCGGTGCCGAGTTCCCCCCGTCGTTCTCCGACACGGACGCCCTACTGATCGGCACCGGACGACGCGCCCCCACGGAGGCGGAGCAAGCCGAGCTGAGCGAGTCGGGCGGGTCGGGCGCGTTGGCCGCGAAACTCCCGCTCATCCTCGGTTGACGGTCGCCCGACCGTCACCGAAGTCGAGGTCCACGACAGGCAGTTCGGGGAGCGGTCATCATGAACGAGGGCGGGTCGCACCGACGCGTGCTTGTGTCGTCGGTCGGGACATCGCCAGTCGGCCGGCTCAGACTGTGTCCAGGTAGTCGGCGACGAGGGCGGCGAACTCGTCGGGGGTGGTGAGACGGATGCCGAGGGTTTCGGCCTTGGCTCGTTTGGAGCCGGCGCCCTCTCCGGCGACGACCAGGGTCGTCTTCTTGGAGACGCTGGAGGAGGAGCGGCCGCCGGCCCGTTCGACGAGCTCGTTCATCTGGTTGCGGGTGAGTTTCTCCAGCGGTCCGGTCATCGCGCCGGTGACGACCACCGCCATGCCGGCCAGCGGGCCTGCCGCCGCGTCCGAGATCTGCACGCCGTCATCACCGTCAGCGCCGTCACCGCCGTCAGTACCTTCTGCCTTCGGGGCCGGTGGGGTCGCGCCCGGCTCGGTCATGTTCACGCCTGCCACGGTGAGTCTGTCGATGAGCGGGGACAGTTCGGCGAGTTCGGCGACGATGGACGGGGCCTTTTCGACGCCGATGCCCTCGACCTGCTGGATCGTCTCGGCGTCGGCGGCGCGGAGGTGGTCCATGGTGGCGAAGTAGCGGGCGATGCGGCGGGACATGGAGCGGCCGGTGCCGCGGACGCCGAGCGCGCACAGCACCCTCGACAGCGGCTGGGCCTTGGCCGTGGCGAGCGCGGCGAGGAGGTTGTCGGTGCTGGTCTCCCCCATCCGCTCGAGCCCCAGGAGCTGGTCACGGGTGAGGGCGAACAGGTCGGCGAGGTCCGTGACGAGGCCCGCGTCGACGAGTTGGACGACGCGGGTGTGGCCGAGGCCTTCGATGTCGAGCTGGTCGCGTCCGGCGGCGTAGGAGAGGGAGGCGACGAGGTGGCAGTTGCGGCCGTTGGTGCAGCGCCAGCGCTGCTCGCTGGTGTCGATGTCGGACCCGCATCGCGGGCACACCTCGGGGAAGACGATGGGCTGTTCGTCGCCGGTGCGCAGGTGGGCGACGGGGGCTTCGACGCGAGGGATGACGTCCCCGGCCCGGTGGACCATGACCGGGTCGCCGAGGCGCAGGTCGCGGCGGGTGATGTCGGCCGGGTTGTGGAGGGTGGCGTAGGTGATGGTGGAGCCGTCGATCTCCACCGGCTCCAGGACGGCCCGGGGAGCGATGATGCCGGTGCGCCCCACGTTCCACTCCACCGCCAGCAGCCGGGTGATCTTCTCCACGGCCCGCAGCTTGAAGGCGATCGCCCAGCGCGGGGCCCGCGAGCCCGAGCCTGCGGCCCGCTGGTCCGCGGCCAGATCGGCCTTGACGACGATCCCGTCGATCCCGAACGGCAGCGAGGCGCGCAGTGCGGCGATCTCGGCCACGCGGTTCAGGACCCCCTCCACCGTGTCGGCGGTGCTGCCGGGCACAGCGGTGGTGGCGGTGGTGTTCACCCCGTACGCCATGGCCCGGGCCATGAGGTCGCTGTGCGCGCACTCCCCCGACTCCTCGGCCGGCAGCAGACCGTAGGCGAAGAACGTCATCGGCACCGTGTAGGCGCGCTCCCTGGCCCGCAGGGTGCCCGCCGCCGCGTTGCGCGGGTTCGCGAACGGCGCGCCGCCGTGCGCGGTGCGGACCTCGTTGGCGTGCTCGAACTGGGCGGTCGTCATGAGGACTTCGCCGCGCACCTCCACCGTGACCGGCTCCGCCAGCTCGTCGGGCAGGCCCTCGATGGTGCCGATGGCGTGCGAGACGTCCTCCCCGGCGGTCCCGTCGCCCCGCGTGATCAGTTGCGTCAGGCGGCCGCGGGTGTAGCGGGCCGCGATCGCCAGACCGTCGAGTTTCGGCTCCACACTGAACCGGGTGACGTCGTGCCCGATGCGCCGGGCGAGCGACGCGGACCACGCGGTGAACTCCTCCGGCGAGAACACGTTGTCGAGGCTCAGCATGGCCACCGTGTGCGGGACGTCGCCCTGCACCGCGCCGCCTGCCACCTTGCCCGTCGGGGAGGCTGTCAGCACCTGTTCCGGGTGCTCGGTCTCCCACGCCGCGATGGCGCGTACCAGACGGTCGTACGCGTCGTCGTCCAGCACCGAGGTGCCGGCCGCGTAGTAGGCGGCCGACGCCTTCACCGCGTCCTCGACCGCCTGCGCGTAGGCGACGGCGTCAACAATCACTGCACCGGTTGTCGTCATGCCTCACATCCTGCCTCCCACCACTGACAACGCCCCGGCGCCCGGGTCGGGCCCGTGCCCGAACGCGCCACACGAGGCGTGAAAACAGTGCAACCCTTGGGCCAATCAGTTTGTCTCAGTTGATATCCGACACACCTGCCTTTCGGGGGAGATCATGGTACGAAGCAGGACCATCTGGGCCACCGCCGCGCTTCTGACCGCCACGTTGGGAGTGGCCGCGGTCCCGGCCGACGCCGCGCCGGTCACCGCGACCCGGGCCGCCGCCGCCTGTCCCACCGGCTGGGGCAGCCTGGGCAAGACGTACTTGGCGAGCACGGCGACACCGCTGACGAACGTCAGGACCGGCCGGCACGACTGCTACGACCGGTTCGTCATCGACGTCCCGGGCGCGGGCAGCGGCGAACTCGGCTTCTCCGTCGGGTACGTCGACGAGCTCTACCAGGACGGCTCCGGCCGCCCCATCCCCGTCGGCGGCGGCGCCATCCTGGAAGTGCGGGTGAACGCCCCCTCGTACGACCCCGAGACGGGCACCTCCACCTACCCCGGACGGGTCGCACAGCCGCTGCCGGGCGTGAACCTCACCGGGTACCGCACCTTCCAGGACACCCGGTACGCCGGGAGTTTCGAGGGTGTCACGCAGTTCGGGCTCGGGGTGCGCGCACGTCTGCCGTTCCAGGTGCAGCGCCTGGCCGACCACCTCGTGGTGGACGTCGCCCACACCTGGTAGACAGCCGTCCACGCGCATCCGTCCCGGTAACTCCCAAGGAAATTGTGCGTGATCGGTAACAGAGGGATCCTGCGCTGCCCTTTCCTCGTCTTGACTCATGCAGGGGGATTCACCAACTCGACGAGGACAGGGCAGACATGGCGCGGCATGGCGGACGGGGATGGTACGGCCGGGTACTCGCGGCGGCGGTCGGAGTGACGGCGGTCGCGGCGGTCACCTCGGTGTGGACGGCGCAGGCCGGCCCCGTCGGCGGGAGCAAGGCGAAGGCGGGCGTCTCGGCGGGCCCCTCCAAGCCCAGTGCCTCCGCACCGGGTGACGCCGCATCGGGTGACGCCAAGCAGGCGGCGCGGGTGTCGGTGGACATCGCGCACGCGTCGGACGCCGGCCCCCGGGGCATCAACATCACCATCGACGACGGGCCGGACCCGGGCTGGACCCCGCAGGTGCTTCAAGTGCTGCGGGAGAACGGGGTGAAGGCGACCTTCTGCATGGTGGGCACGCAGGCGCAGGCGCACCCGGACATGGTCAAGGCGGTGGTGGCGGGCGGTCACCGGCTGTGCGACCACACGGTGTCGCACGACACCACCATGGACAAGAAGTCCGAGGCCTACCAGTCGCAGGAGATCCTGGACGCCGAGCGCATGATCACCGAGGCCTCCGGCGGCGTACGGCCCGTGTACTACCGGGCTCCCGGCGGTGCGTTCACGCCCTACAGCCGTAACCTCGCCGCGTCGCACGGGATGCGGCCGCTGGGCTGGAACGTCGACACCAAGGACTTCGAGCGCCCCGGTGCCGCAGCGATCGTCGCGACCGTCAAGAGCGAGGTCTCCAACGGTCCGACGATCCTCTTCCACGACGCCGGCGGGGACCGCTCCCAGACCGTCGCCGCCCTGCGCGAGGTCCTGCCGTGGCTGAAGGAGCAGGGCTACTCCTTCGGTTTCCCGGTGCGTTGAGCGAATGACGTGAACCTCCTGGACCACCCCGCGCCCGTTGAGCGACCATGGGAGGGCGGGTCGGGCATCGCACCAGGGGGAGGGGCGGCCGATGAGTGGTGGACGGCGAGGATGGGGTCGTCGGCGCAAGGCGGGGCAACAGCCGCCCGGGGACGTGGAGTCGGCGGAGGACGCGGCGAGCGGCGAGTTAGCCGAGGGCATCTCGTACAGCGTCACGAAGCGGGACAGCGCAGACGGCGTCCCGGCCGTGAACATCCATTTCACGATGACGCCGGAGGCGAAGGCGCGGTGGACGCTGAGTGCCGCGTACCGGGAGAAGGGCGAGACGCACCCCGAAACGCTCACCGCCGCATACGAGTTGGCCGAGGTGCTGTGGGTGCAGGGTGCCGCGGACGAGGCGGTCGAGCTGTTCCGGTACGTGGTCGCCGGCCGGCGGGCCGTGCTCGGCCAGGGGCACCCCGACACGCTGGCGGCGACGTCGTATCTGGCGCGGGCGCTGGAGGAGTTGGGCGCGACGGCCGAGGCGGAGCAGTTGACGCGGATGGTGTGGGCCGAACACGTCCGCGCGTCCGGTGAGGCTCATCCGGAGGCCCTGACGAGCCTGGCCCGGCTCGCCCGGCTCGCGCTCCGGCAGAACCGGGCCGCGGAGGCGGAGAGCCTGGCCCGGCAGGTGCTGGCGGCCCGCGAGCGGGTCCTGGGCCAGGGTCACCGGGACACCCTGGGCAGTCGCAACGACCTGGCGGGGGCGCTGCGTGCGCAGGGCCGACTGGACGACGCCGAGTGGCTGTACCGGCAGGTGGCGGACGACGCCGACCGACTGCTCGGCCCGGCCGACCCGCTGAGCCTGAAGGCACGCGCCAACCAGGCCGCCGTCCTCGCCGGTCAGGGCCGGTGGGCCGAGGCGGAGCGGCACTACCGGGCGGTGGTCGACGTCCGCGTACGGGACACGGGAGCGGACCACGTGGACACGCTGTCGGCGCAGAGCAATCTGGCGTCGGTGCTGCACGGGACGGGCAAGGTGGACGAGGCCGAGGCCCTGATGCGCACGGTGCTGGCGGGGTACTCCACGCTGCTCGGCACGGACCACCCGCGGACGGTCACCGCGATGCGCAACCTGGCCGCGATGACACACCGGCGCGGCAATCGGGCGGAGGCGGAGGCGCTGTGCCGCCGGGTGGTCGCCGCGTACGAGCGCCGGTTCGGGCCGGGCGACCCGCGCACCGCCGAGGCGCGGGCGAACCTGCGGTTGGTCGTCGAGGGCGGCGGCTGAACGGCTCAGGGGCGCGGGCCGGTCAGACGCCCACGTGGATGTGCGAGGCCCACAGCGAGGGGAACCAGGCGTAGCGGGTGTGCAGTTCGGCCACCGTGGCGTGCAGGGCGAACGCCACCTGGTCGTCCAGCGCTCGGGGAGTGGGTCCGGTGTGTGTCGGCGCTCGTGCGGCGAGCGCCGCGTAGAAGGCCGTGGCCATTTCCGGTGCCAGTTCGTCGCCGACCGGCCACAGGGTGCCCACCACGTGCCGGAAGCCTGCCAGTTGGAAGGCGCCGGTGATGTGGATGGCCTCGTCCGCCAGTTCGTGCCGGGTGGCGGACGTCGCGCAGGCCGACAGGTAGGCCAGGTGTGCGCCGTCGAGCCGGAGCCCGGCGATGTCGGTGACGGTGAGCGGACGGGTCGCGTGGTCGTGGGTCAGGATGCGGCACGCCGAGGGATCCCGGGTGTCGGCCACGGCATGGCAGGCGAAGTGCACGGACCGCGCGTGCCGCAACGCCTCCAGCACACCGTCCCTGGTCACCTGCTCGTTGACGAGGGCGACGGGTCTGTGACGGTCCGTCATATATCCGCCCACCGCCCGGGCTTCGGCGTCCGCGTGCGGGAGGTCTCCCGCGCCCGGCGTGCGCGACATGCTGACGATCACCTGGTCCGGACGGTCCGGACCGTCCGCGCGGGTGTCCGTACGGCGCGTGCGCGCGTGGTGGAGTGCGGCGACGGTGGACGTGTACGAGGACGCCACCCGCGCCAGAACGCACCGCCGGTCGTCCTCCCCGTCGGCTCGCGGGCCGTGGTAGCCAGCGGCGTGCAGCGGCAGGAAGGCCAGCGATCCCTGGGGGCACCACCACACCCGCGGGGGCGGTGTGCCGTCGGACGGGGGCGGTGTCGGGAGGTCGAGCCGTTTCAGGACGGGTCCGGTGATCGTGTCCCACAGCCACTCCAGCGTGTCCGCGACCGTCTCCTGGCGGGCCAGCCGCCGGTCGAGGCCTTCCGCGCCGCCCGTGGGCGCGGCGACGGCGGTGAGGAAGTCGGCGACCCTGCGCTGCACCTCCTCGGCGGTGGTCTCCAGGGGGACGACGTCGAGTGCTCCGTCGGCCACGATCAGCGCGTCGCAGCGGATGCTGATGTTGATCACGACGACCGGTCCCGTCCCGGCCCGCCGGATGATCTCCGCCGCTGGTGGTGGGCGCAGGAAGGCGGCCAGGCCGGGCAGGGACCGGATCTCGGCCACGAGTGCGTCCCACTCGGCCTCGCGGGTCCGCAGCCGTTCGACGACCCGGTGTTCCTGCGCCGCGGAGTACGAGTCGGCCCGCGGCGGCGCCGGATCCTCCGCGTCACGCAGCCGTACGAAGCGGTCGGCCAGTGTCGGCGCGTGCTCCCGCAGCCGGGCCACGTCGGTCTCCCGGGACCGCAGGAGGCGGCCGAGCAGCACACCGCGCCCGTGTTCCAGGACCTCCAGGGCCTGTTCGGGCCGGCCGCACTCCAGTGCGTACGCGGCGGCCTCGGCCGCGAGGCCGTGCTCGTGGGCCAGCACGTACTGCTGGTCCGCGCGGTTCAGGTCGCGGGCGGCGAGCCTCGGCAGGAGCCGTACCGCCTCCGTGAGCCAGTGGCGGGCCGCCTCCCAGTCGTGGCGCGTGCCGCAGACCTGCCCGAGGGTCGCCCGGGCGCGCAGGCGCGCCTGGACGGGCGCGGTCCGCACCTCGACCGAGCCCCGCGCCACCTCGTGGGCCTCCGTCAGGAGCCGTTCGTCGCCCGTGGCGAGGAACAGTTTGTGCAGGGCCTCGGCGAGCGCGGTGCGCGAGGAGATCTGTGCCGGGTGATCGGCCGGGTAGCCGTCGACGAGCGTGCGCAGCAGCTCGACGCACTCCGTGAGGTCGGCGTCGTCGCCCAAGGTCTCGGCACGGGAGCGCAGGGCCTCGGCCAGTTGGAGGAGGGTGATCCGGGCGGCTCCGGAGTTGCCCGGCCGCAGGGCCAGTACCTGGCGCAGCAGGCCCACCGCCTCGTCGACGTCTGCGGTTCCGACGCCGACGGCGTCGTGGCGGAGTCGTAGCAGGAGTGCGAGGTTGCCCAGCAGAAAGGGCCGTTGGACCTCGCCGGCCGGGCAGGCGGCGACGGCGGCGCGCTGGGACTCGACGGCTTCGTGCAGGTGGGGGCGGTGGCCGGTGTGCTCGTAGCGGGCGAGTTGGGCGCTGCCGAGGGTGGAGAGCAGGGCGGGGCGGTCGGCGGAGTGCGGCGGGAGGGCGGTGAGGGCGCGGTGGAGGTGGTCGTCGCACTGGTCGAGGTCGCCGAGGTCGTGCCGGGACTGGAACCGTTGCAGCAGGCTCTGGCCGAGGGAGCCGTGCAGGGCCGCGAGGTTGGGGCTGTGCGGCGGGGCGTGTCGTACGGCGTCCCGCTGGAGTGCGATGGCCTGGTCGAGGTCGGCCGCGGCGCCGGTCCGGTCGTGGCGGTGGGCCAGTTGCATGGCGAGGACGGAGACGGCGGCTCTGGCGTTCTCCGCGGAGTGCTCGTCGGAGCGGAAGACGTCGAGGGCGGTGCGGAGTTGGGCGATGGCCGATTCGAGGTCGGCCGGATCATCGCTGAGGCGGTACCGGGTCGCGTGGGTCTTGCCCAGCTCGAACAGCGCCACGCCCCGGTTCAAATCGTCGTGGGGCATGGTCCGTACGGACTCCCGCAGGGCCCCCAGGGCCCAGTCCGCCCATCGCAACTGGCCGGAGAGTTCGGCCCGTTGCAAGGACAGGTCCGCTGCCCGCATGGTCACGAGGAGGTGGTCGTGGGTGTCGAGGGAGTGGTCGGTGTCCAGGAGGTGACGCAGGAGCGCGACGGCTTCGTCCAGTTCTCCGAGACGGCCGTCGAGCCGGAACCTGTCGGCCAGGCACCCTGCGAGACTGACGGCGAGCTGCCACGGCTGCGCACCCCCGTTCCTGAGCATCTCGTCGCGTGCCGCGCGCAGGCCTTCCACCGCCTCGTCCAGTGCGGCCCGCTCCTGCGTCAGTTCGTACCAACTGCTCAGGAAGAACGCCAGGTTGACCTGTCGGGCCGCCCGGTCCGGAGTCCCCCGGGGTGTCTCGGCCAGAGCTCGCCGCTGGACCTCGGCAGCCTCGCGCAGGTGCTCACGGTTCCCGCCGAGGTCGTACAACTCCCCCAGCACCTCGGCGAGACCACCTAGCTGAGCGGCCCGCTCGCCGGGGTCGGCGTACGGCAACTCCACGCAGCGGCGCAGCAGTTCGGCGGCCTCTTCGAGTGTGCGGGGTTCGCCGGTCCGGTGGTGCAGCAGGCGCAGGGCGTGGCCGAGGCCGTAGAGGTAGATCTCGCGGTAGCGATGCCCTTCGGGGGCCAGGTCGAGGGCGCGCCGGTACAAGTGGATCGCGTGTTGGAGGGTCGGTAAGTCACCGGTGTGCTCGTACAGTTGCTCCTCGGCGTGGGCGAGGTTCCTCAGGTGAACGTCCCGACCGGGTGTGGCGTCGGAGGTGGCGTCGACGACCCGCCGGTGGAGGTCGCGCGCCCGGCGGAGTGCGGCGATGTCCCCGGTGCGGTGGTAGAGCTCCAACTCCCGTAGGCCCTGCCGGTGCAGCTCGTCGACGGACATCCCGGCCGACCGCCTGAAGCGGGGAACACCACTGTCCATTCCACCACCATACGGTCGTAGCCCGCCCGGTTCGTAGGCTTCGGCGCTCAACTCCCGGGTGTGGTCGGGGAGTAGGGCGGACCGGTGGGGTCGGTCAGGCTGGTCGGGTGGGCGTACCGGGAAGGGGGTGGCAGGCCCTGACGCCAGTGCAGGCACAGGGCCTGCGCCAGGGTCCGTTCCTCCTGGAGGCTGTCGGGCAGCGGCAGGTGCAGGGCCGCCAGCAGGTCGAAGCGGTGCAGTTCGAACGCCGCGCGGACGGCGTCGCCGTAGGTGAGCGCCGCCTGTAGGGCTCCGTGGTACGCGAGTACGGCGACGGCTGCGGGGGCCAGGGCGAGCAGCAGCCACCAGCCGGAGCGCAGCAGCAGCGCGGTGCCGACGAGTGCGGTCGCCGCGTTGGTGACGCACAGGCGGGCCGCCGCGTCGAGGGAGTCGCGGCAGTCGTCGACCACGGCGCGCGCACGGTCTCCGAGCACCGGGTACAGGCGGGGCCAGGCGACCGCGGCGTCCCAGCCGTGGTCCCGGCCGGCCGTGTCCCGCAGCGCCGCCAGCACGTTGCCCAGGGCCGTCGGCCGGACGAGGTGGTCCGGGAGCGGATACCGCCGCCGCAGCACGGCCGCCGCGGCACCGGCCCGCTGCACCAGCGCGGGCGAGGGATCCGCCGCCGTCCCGTCCAGCTCCGCGCGCGCCGACAGTCGCGCCTTGCGCCGACGCTGGAGCGTCCGTCCGAGTCCGGCGCCGGGCGCGTCGGGCCGGCCGCCCTCCAGCAGTCGCATGACGGCAAGTTGGAAGGGCTGGAAGACGACTGCGACGACGGTGGTCCCGACGACGATCCACACCGCCTGCGCCGCACCGACACCGGTGGCCGTCCGCCAGGCGCGCCGCAGGGAGACGTCGTCGCCGGGTGCGCCCGCCCAGACGAGGAGCAGCACGAACACCGTGGCCACGTACGTCGGCAGATAGGCCACCGAGAAGAACCTCACCGAGCCGTCGAGCGGCTTGGGGACGACGGGCCCGAGACTCACGCCGGGCTCACCTCAACTCCATCGGTCCGTGCTCGCCGCTGCGGCACACCGGACGGTACCGGTCGTCGTAGAACGCGGTGTAGGCGCAACTCCCGCACACAGCACACCGGAACGCGACGACGCTGAACCGCGTCGACTCCCCGGGAGCCGCCGCGCGCACCTCGTCGCCGGGGCCGCGAACCGCCTGCATCCCCAGAACGGCACGCAGATACGCGCTCGACGTGACGCCGACCCGCTCGTCCCCCACGACAAGCAGCAGCCGCTCCGGACACTCCGCCGCACCCAACAACCGCCCCAACGCCTCGGCGACGTCGTCCAGTTCGGTACCGGCGGGAACCAACAGCCAAGGCACACCGTCACCTTGCGCTCTCGGATCCAACAACACCGCATAACGCACGGACCCTTACCCCCCTCCACCTGTGCCACGGGCCACCGGCCACCGGCCACGGCGAGCCGCATCTCCGCGCATCTGATCGCATCGGGATAGTACGCTTCGAGTGATGAGCCCAGAGTCGGACAGAGCGGAGCCGCCGGTCATGCGGCGGCGGGTTGGCTGACCGGTCGACGACCGGTCGGTGGGCGACCCTGTTTCCGGTGGCCGGACACGTGTTCCGTGTGTCTCGTCCCGTTTCCGCTCTCTGCTCCCGACCCTGTCGGTTGGCCGGTCGGTCGCAGGTGACGTAGGTCGACGTGTGACGCGCGGATGCTCCTGACCACGCATTCCGACGCTGGAGTCACTCCCTTGCCTGTGTTCGTCCACGTACTGGGCCTTGCCGTCTTCGCCCAAGGAACCTCCGAGTTCATGCTCTCCGGTCTCGTGCCGGGAATCGCCCGCGACCTGTCCGTGTCGGTGGGCGCCGCCGCGAGTCTGACGTCCGCCTACGCCATCGGGATGGTCGTGGGCGCTCCGGTGATGGCCGCGTTGGGCGCCCGTTGGCCGCGTCGTCGCGCGCTCGCGGGGTTCCTGGCCGCGTTCGTCGTCGTGCATGTCGTCGGCGCCGTCACGACGAGCTTCCCCGTGCTGTTCGGGGCCCGGGTCGTCGCCGCGATCGTCAACGCCGGTTTCCTGGCGGTCGCCATGTCCGTGGCAACCGCGCTGGCGCACCCCGCGAAGCAGGCCAGGGCCACCGCCGTCCTATTGTCGGGCGTGACGCTGTCGTGCGTCGTCGGCGTGCCCGCCGGCGCGCTGCTCGGCGAGTGGGCCGGCTGGCGTGCGGCCTTCTGGGCGGTCGCCGCGCTGTGTCTGCCCGCGTTGACACTCGTGTTCCGGTCCGCGCCCGCCGACGCGGCGGCCCGGCCGCGCGATGTGTCGGTCCGCCGCGAGGCGCGAGCGCTGAGGTCGGGGCCGGTGCGCTCGGCGCTGGTGCTCGCGGCGCTGGTCAACGGGGCGACGTTCGCGACGTACGCCTACCTCGCCGTCGTCGCCACCGACGTCGCCCGCCTCCCCGACGGCGCCGTTCCCGGGCTGCTCGCCGCGTTCGGGGCGGGGGCCTTCGTCGGAGTGACCGTGGCCGGGCGGGCGGGCGACGGGCAGTTGGGGCGAGGCCTGGTCCTCGCCCTGTGCGTGCTGCCGGCCGGTTGGGCGGTGCTGGGCTTCACCAGTGCGTGTGCGGGTCCGCTGTTCGCCCTGGCGGTCGTGCAGGGCGGGCTCTCGTTCGGTGTCGGATCGGCCCTCGTCGGACGCGTCCTGCGCGTCGCCTCCTCCCACGCGCCCTCCCTGAGCGGGGCGTTCGCCACCGTCGCGTTGAATGTCGGCGCGTTCCTGGGGCCGCTGCTCGCCGGCGTGGCCACCGGCGTCGCGGACGACTACCGCGCTGCCGTGTGGGTCAGCGCCGCCCTGGCAACGACGGCGGCGATCGCGGTCACCGCCGCTGCGGCTCAACTCGGGGAGTCCGGGGCCTAGTGAGGCGGACGGCAGGTCAGGCGCCGCCGCCCGGGACCGTGCCGCCCTTGAGGCGTTCCAGGTCCGAGGGGCGGACCTGGATGACCACGACCGCGATCAGGGCGGCCAGGACCGTGAAGATCGCCGCCATGACGAAGGCTGCCGAGACGCCGGAGGTGAGGATCTCGTCGGACCAGGGGGACGGGAGCTGCCCGGTGCGGTGGAAGCGCAGGCGTTCGGCCGGGGTCGCCTGGGCCAGGAAGGCGGGGATCTGTTTGTCCGCCTCGTTGCGGCTGGCCGTGCCGTACATCGTGACCAGGATGGACAGGCCGAGCGAACCGCCCACCTGCTGGGTGGCGTTGAGGAGTCCGGAGGCCGCGCCGGTCTCCTTCGGGGCCACGTTGGACAGCGCCATCAGGGTCAGCGAGACGAACTCCATGCCCATGCCGAGGCTGAAGACGAGCATCGGGCCGAGGACGCTGCCCGCGTACGTGGAGTGGACGTCGGTCAGGGTCAGCCAGGACAGGCCGGCCGCCGCGAGGATCGCGCCCCCCACCATGAACGGCTTGGGGCCGTAGATGGGCAGGAACCGTGAGGCGAGGCCCGCGCCGACGGCGATGACGGCGCTGACCGGGAGGAAGGCGAAGCCGGCCGCGAGCGGGCTGAAGCCGAGCACGTTCTGCACGAAGAGCGTGAGGAAGAAGAACATGCCGAAGATCGCGGCGGCGAGGCACAGCATGATCCCGTACGTGCCCGCCCGGTTACGGTCGGCGAACATGTGCAGCGGTGTGATCGGCTGCCGGGACCGCCGCTCGACCAGCACGAACACCGCGAGGACGACGACGGCCGCGATGAACGAGGCCACCGTGTACGGGTCCCGCCACCCTTCCTGCGCGGCCCTGATGAACCCGTACACCAGCAGGACCATGCCCACGGTGGAGGTCAGCGCGCCGGTGATGTCGAAGTGGCCGGGGTGGCGTTCGGATTCCTTGATGTAGCGGGGGGTGGCGAGGGCGATGAGCAGTCCGATGGGGACGTTGACGAAGAGCACCCACCGCCAGTTGAGCCACTCGACGAGGATGCCGCCCGCGAGCAGGCCGATCGCGCCGCCGCCCGCCGAGACCGCGGCGAACACGCCGAAGGCCCGGTTGCGGTCGGGGCCTTCGCGGAACGTCGTACTGACCAGGGAGAGCGCGGTCGGGGACGCGATGGCGCCGCCGACGCCCTGGAGGGCGCGTGCGGCGAGGAGTTGGGGCTCGTTCTGGGCGAGTCCGCCGAGCAGGGAGGCGAGGACGAAGAGCAGCACGCCGAAGATGAACATGCGCCGTCGGCCGAGGATGTCGCCGGTCCGGCCGCCGAGCAGCAGCAGGCCGCCGAAAGTGAGGGTGTAGGCGTTGACGACCCACGCCAGGCTCGTGGTGGAGAAGTCCAGGGAGCGCTGGATGTCCGGCAGCGCGATGTTCACGATGGTGATGTCCAGGACCACCATGAGCTGGCACGACGCGATGACCAGCAGCGCCATCGCGTTCCCGCCGCCCTCCGGCCGGGCGGTGGCCTGGGTCGCCGAGGTCGGCTGCGGAACGCCGCTCATGACGCGTCGCCCGCGCCGCGGCGGGCCCTCAGGAGCGGTCGGTGGACAGGTACATCCACTGTCTGGTCCATCGTTCGACCGTACGCCCGGGGCCGGACCGTCACCACTCGGAGGTGCTACGCGCCCTGCCCCTCGACCAGAGATTGTGCGCGTACCTCGCTGGGCGGGACGCCGTAGGCGGTGCGGAACGCGCGGGTGAACTCGGCGGCGCGGGGGAAACCCCGGCGGGCGGCGACGACGTGGATGGGCAGCGCGCGCAGCCGGGGGTCGGCGAGGTCGCGGCGGGCGTGCTCCAGGCGCTGGTCGCGGATGTAGGAGGCGACGGTGAGGCCCTCGGCCTGGAAGAGGCGGTACAGGTAGCTGCGGGAGATGTGGTGGGCGGCGGCGACGCCTTCGGGGGTCAGGTCCGGGTCGCCGAGGTGGCGGCGGATGAACGTCTTGGCCTCGAGGGTGAGGGTACGGCCGCGGGTCTCCTGCGGGACCAGGGGACCGGCGTCCATGGTGTGCGCGAAGAGCGCGGTGACCAGGTCGGCGACGACCGTGCCGAGCCGGGGCGCGTCCGAGGGCTGGTAGGCGGAGGTGTCCGCGACCAGTTGGCGGAGGAACTGCGCGAGCAGCGCGCCGATGCCTTCCCGGCCCGACATGAGGCTCCCCAGGACCTGGTCCGCCCGGTGCCCGGGCACGGCCACCAGGGCGCGCGGGACCTCGACGCCGACGACAGTGACGGGGTCGGAGCCGGTGTGCACCTCCCACGACTGCGAGGAGGAGTTGATATGGAAGTCGTGGGTCCGGTAGGCGGCCTGCTGTCTGCCCCAGTCGGCCGCTCCCTCGCCCTTGAGCAGGAGGGACAGGTGGTAGCTCTCGGGATCGGACTGGCGGACGAGTTTCGGCGTGCGGTGGAAGACCAGTTGGTCGAAGGTCGCCGGCCACACCGTCACGTCGCCCAGCCCGATCACGCGCTGGTGGCCGCGGTAGTCGGCAGCGCGGTCGCTGGTGAGCCGCATGGGCGCGTGTGTGCTGCCCATGCGCTCCACCCACGCCTCGAACCGGGCGTCCACCGGCAGGTCCGTGGTGCGGAAAACCGATTCGTGCAACACGATGGCAGTCAACCACACCACGTGTCCTGGCCTGTTGACGACGGTCGGGTCGGTTGTCGGGGCAGTCGTCGGGTCGGTTGCAGGGTCAGTTCAGGTGGGCGGTGTCGACGGTGATGGAGTCGTTGTCGGAGGCGGTGACGGAGATGTAGCCCGGGTCGCCGTTGCGGTCGAGGTAGCACACCACGTACGAGACGCCGATGGTGGTCTGACGTACCGGATGCTCGGTGACGGCTTCCCGGCAGCCCTCCGCCGTGGGGACCGCGGTCGAACTCCAGGCGGCCATCTTGCCGTTGGTGGAGAAGAGGTAAGTGCTCTGAAGGTAGATGGCGTCCGTGCCGGCGTCGGCGATCACGGGCGGGGTGGGGGTGAAGTCGTATCCCGGGGGCGCTTTCGCGCTGTCCGTCTTCATGACGAAGCCGCGGACGACTGTGGTCGAAGGCGAGGACGGCGAGTCGGGCAGGGCCGCCGTCACCGCCGCGCCGCCGCCCCCGATGACGGCGACGGCGGTGATGCCTGCGATCAGCGGATGCGCGTACGCCATGCTGAGCAGCGGTCCGACGACCGGGATCGAGAACTTCAACTGCGTGTTCTTCTGCGTGTTGTTCTGCGTGACGCTGGCGTTGCCGCTCGCGGTCGCCGTCTGCGTCGCGGAGTGGTGCGGGCCCGGCGGGGACTGCGGGGGCGGCACGGTGGGGTCGTACTGTGGGGCGGGGTCGCCGAGTTGCGCGCCGCGCGGGCGGTCGGTGTTCATGGCTCGGGACGCTAGCGACGCGCAAGCCCGCGGTCTTGTCTTGCCCGAGGTTGTCGCCAATGGGCCGCTTGTGAGCGCTCGTTGCATGGAAAGTGATCGGCGCGACGAGGACTTCGGACACGCTACTGCCCAGTTACATTACCGAAACGTAACCTTCCGGCTGCTACCCGAGGTAACCCCACCCTCGTTACGGTCCAGACAGTTCGTCCAGGAGCGATGCGGGGCAGCGGTGGGCGACCGAGGCCTCGTGCCGCTCGGTCGACACGGCCCGTACCCCACCGGGCCGTCCGCCACCCGAGCCGCAGACGAAGGCTCGGCCTCCCCTTTCCCGGAGGTCCGCCATGCCCGCCCCCACCCGCCTGCTGGCCGCAGCAGCCGTCACCGCCCTCACCGCCGCCTGCCTCGGCGTCACCGCCGTACCCGCCGTGTCCGCCACACCTGCCGACGCGCCGGCGCGGTCGGATGCCGTGGTCTCGCGCGGTGTCACCATCCCCACGTTCTACAACCCGCCCGCCACGCTCCCGGCGGCCGACGGCGCCCTGGTCCGCTCGGCGCCGCTCCCCCTCGCGTTGAGCCTGCCGGGCGTCGACGGGCCGCTGCCCGGTACGGCGACCCGCCTGATGTACAAGTCCACGGACTCCGCAGGCCAGCCCATGGCGGTCACCGGCGCCTACCTCGAACCCGCGGCCCGCTGGACGGGCCGCGGCGCGCGACCGCTGGTCGCGGTGGCGCCGGGCACCATGGGCCAGGGCGACCAGTGCGCCGCCTCCCTCGGCCTCGAACACCCGCTGCTGGCCAACGGGCAGACGCTGTCCGTCGGTTACGAGGACCTGGCGGTCTACCGGTTCCTCGCCCGGGGCATCGCCGTCGTGGTCACGGACTACACCGGGCTGGGCGCGACGGACCGGCTGCACACGTACGTCAACCGGGTCGACGAGGCCCACGCCGTCCTGGACGCCGTGCGCGCCGCCCGCTCCCTTGACGGTACGTCGCTCACGGCCGCCTCCCGGGTGGCGCTGTTCGGCTACAGCCAGGGCGGCGGGGCGACGGCCGCCGCCGCCGAACTACAGCCCTCCTACGCGCCCGACGTCACCCTCGCCGGGACCTACAGCGGGGCTCCGCCCGCCGACCTGGCGGCCGTCACCAGGGCCATCGACGGCAGTGACCTGGCCGGTTCGCTGGGCTGGTCGGTGAACGGGTTCCTGGAGTCCGACCCCGCCCTCGCGCCGATCGCCGAGGCACACCTGAACGCGGCCGGCCGCGCCGCACTCAAGGATCTGTCGACGATGTGCGTGGGCGACGCCCTCCTCGCCTACCACTCGGTGCACAGCAGCACCTGGACCACGGACGGGCGTTCCATCAGCGACGTCGTCGCGTCGGAGCCGGCGCTCAGGGCGTTCCTGGCCGACCAGCGCATCGGCACCCGCGAGCCGATGTCTCCGGTGCGGGTGGCGACCGGCACCGCCGACGACCTGGTGCCGCACGCGCAGGCGCGCGCGCTCGCCGTGGCCTGGTGCGCCAAGGGCGCCGACGTCACCTACAAGCCGGTGCTCGTGCCCGGTCTCGGCAGCGCACTGATCAACCACGTCACGCCGTTGCTCGTCGACCAGACCGACGCGATCTCGTGGCTGACCGACCGGCTCAACGGCCGCCCCACCATGTCCAACTGCGCGGCCCTTCCCCTGCTGCCCTGACCTGAACCCACAACACGCGAGGCGGTGACGCTTCGCGGACCGGCCCGGACGACGAGCGTGTGCGGCGTGGTCCGGGCCGGTCCCATCGGGGCGGGGCGGCTCACGGTCTGTCGGTCAGACCCAGGCGGGCGACGATCCGCTTCCCCACCGGCTCCCGCATGACGTCGAAGTCCTCGGCCACGGCCCGCACTATCTCCAGGCCGTGCTGGCCCACCCGGGTCGGGTCCGGCGCGTGGGGCGCGGGCAGCACCGGATCGCTGTCCCAGACGACGATCTCCACGGCCGAGCCGGTGATGCGCAGTTGCAGCAGGACCGGCCCGGGCGCGTATCTCAGCGCGTTGGTGACCAGCTCGCTCACCACGAGCTGGGACAGGTCCATGGCCCGGGCCGACACGGTCGCACCGTCCGGGTCCTGGACACGGGCGAGGAAGTCACCCGTGAGCTGCCGCGCCCGGGCGATGCAACCGTCCTTGCCGTCCAGTGCCACCGTCGTCTCGGCAGGGATCCCGTCAGGTGCGGAAGAGCCCTGGTCGGGCGGAACAGGTGCCATCCGGACCGCCTTCGCTACCCCGTTCATATCCGCGCGGCTACCCACGAACCCGCCCCCTACGCCCCAGCCACACCACCCACCCGGCCACGGCCCCGCCACCGCGCACCCGCGCCCCTGGCCGACACGGCTGAGGCTCACCTCCTGTCGCGTTCCGCCGTGTAACGCTTTCCGCGCCTCATGCCAATTCCCGCCCGCCGTCCCCCAACCCCGGAGTCGTCACTCTCCGTGATTACGCGATCACCTGTCTCGGCTGCTCCGGCCGGTCCCCCGCGACTGGGCTGGCTCGACTCGTTGCGTGGTGTCGCGGCGCTCGTCGTGGTGTTGGATCACTCGTCGCGCGCGTTCATGCCGGGGTTCCGGCAGGAGGTGATGCCCGAGTTCGACCTCGGCCGGTACGGGATCATGGTGTTCTTCCTGGTGAGCGGGTACATCATCCCCGCCTCGCTCGAACGGCGGGGCTGTGTCCGGACGTTCTGGATCGGGCGGGTCTTTCGGATGTATCCGCTGTGGGCCGTCGCCGTCGGCGCGGTCCTCGCCCTCGACTTCCTGGGCGTCGCCGAACTGCGCGCGGGGGTCGGCCGGGAGGACCTCGTCACCTCGACCGTCGCCCATGTCACCCTGCTCCAGGAGCTGTTGGGGACGCCCAGCGTGCTGCTCGTCCTGTGGACGCTCTCCTACGAGATGGCGTTCTACCTGCTGGTCGTCGCCCTCTTCACGGTCCGGCTCCAGCATCGGTCGGCGACGGTCGCCGTCACCCTGGCCGTGCTCGCCGTTGTGAGCGTGGTGGTGAGCACGGCGATGGGGGGCATGCTGCCGGCCTCCGCGCTCTCCGGTGCGGTCGGCACCGGTCGGCTGGTCGTCATCGTCTCGGTCGTCCTGGCGCTCGCCGTCGGCTGTGCGAGTGCCGGGTCGCCCGTGCTGCGCGTGGCGGGCGGGGTGCTGGGCGGGGTGGCCGCGCTGGTCCTGGTCGTTTTCAACGGCACGGTCCCGGTGTGGGAGGGGTTGGTGATCCTCTCCGTGATGTTCCTCGGCACCGCCGTCCACCGGGCCGAGAACGGCGAGAGCAGCCGGTGGTGCGCGGTCGGCACGGCGGCCGTGGTGCTCGGCTGCGCCGTGGGCAGTGCGTACGGGTACGGCGACGACGCCCACTTCACCCGGCGCGGCTGGATCCTGGCGTTCCTGCTGGCCGTGCTCACCTTCGGGGTCGGACTGGCCTCGCGCCACCGGCGCGTACCGCGCCTGCTGATCGGGCTGGGGGTGATCAGTTACTCGGTCTACCTGGTGCATCCGGTGCTGCTGGCGGTGACCGACGGCACGATCGGCCGGTGGCGACGAGACGTTCCCGTACTCGAAGTGGCGTTCTTCGCCGTGCTGTTGCCGCTGTGCGTCCTGACCCACCGTTACATCGAGGCTCCGGGCCAGGCTTGGGGGCGCGGGCTGGCGCGCCGGGTTCGGCCGGGGTCGCACACCACGGAGTCGTAGGACTCGGCCGATGTGGAGTACTCAGCCGATGTGGAAGTCGTCTCCATAGACCTTCCAGGCCAAGGGCGGGTCCAGGTCGAGGTTGCCCTTGCGCAGGAAGACGCGTTGGGCGGTGTCGACGCGGCTGGTGTCGCTGTGCGCCTCCTCCTGCTTCATGGCCCAGACGCGGGCGTCGAGGAAGGCGTTCAGGTACGCCGTCTCGTCGCCGCCCCTGGACGGCGGCTGGGCTTTGGCCAGCGCGCGCTTGCGGATGTTGCGGAAGCTGGTGGGGTCGGTGCCGTCGCCGTGCATGACGAGGGCGTCGTAGTAGGCGAACTGGCCGAGGACGCGCAGTCCGTCGGCCTTGCCCTGGCGGACGGCCGGGTCGAAGTAGACGCGGTCGCGTTCGTCGTTCTGGGCCTGCTGGAACGCTGTGTCCTTGGCCGCCTTGCGCCAGTCCTTTGGGTAGTTGGGGTCGAGGCCGGTGTGGGCGTCGGTGCCGTCGACGGCGCGCAGGGCGGGCAGGTAGCCGGCGAGGACGTTGCCGGGCTTGCGGTCGGTGTAGAGCTCGACGAGGTCGAGCATGTCGCCGGTGCCGGAGCAGAAGCCGATGATGCCGGCGGTGTAGCCGCGGCCGTCGCCGATGTCCTCGATGTACTGGTACTGCGCCTTCCAGTCGAGCGAGGAGTTCTCCGCGCTCGACACCAGTTTCATGGCGATCTCCTTCTTCGCCGGGTCGTCGAGGCCTGTGGACGTCATGAGCCCAGTCTCCGCGATCGCCGGGTGGGCGTCGAGCAGCGGGGCGGCCGTCAGGACGCCGGTGACGGCGAGGAAGAAGCGACGGGAGACGGGGGTGGAGACGGGGGTGGAGACGGGGGTG
>NZ_FOFF01000045.1 GCF_900110755.1 Streptomyces sp. yr375 | reverse complement strand
ACCGAACCAGACGCCCGAACTCTCCCGCAGCAATACCCACACCATGCCTGATCAGCGGAAACTCAACGACCACATCCGGAAAGACAACGGCTTCTTAAGGGGCCTCGTCCTCAAACGCCGGACGGGCTGAAATACGCCGACCGGCGCTGAGATCGGCGCCCCCAGCGGGTGGGTGGGGGATTGGGATGGCATCCGCCTCGTCCCCGAGCGCCGGACGGGCTGAATTGTGCGGGTCGGCGTTGGGAGGTTGCTCCCAGTCGTCCTCAGGCGTCGGGTGGGCTGGGGTTCGGGGCTTGGGGGAGGCGTAGTTGGAAGCAGGCTCCTAGGGTTCGGGGGGTGAGGGTGAGGGTGCCTCCGTGGCGGTGGGACAGGTCGCGGGCTATGGCCAGGCCTAGGCCGGTGCCACCGTGGTCGCGGGAGCGGGCGTCGTCGAGTCGGACGAAGCGTTCGAAGATGCGCTCGGCGTCCTCGGGGGGCACGCCGGGTCCGTCGTCGTGCACCGTGAGGACGACCCAGTCGTCCTGGTTCCGGACGGTGATCTGGATGCGGTGTGCGGCGTGGCGGGCGGCGTTGTCGACGAGGTTGCGCAGCAGCCGTTCGTACTCGTCGGGGTTTCCGGGTACCAGGGCGGGGGCCGTGCTGTCGCAGGTGAGGGTCAACGGGCGTTCGGTGAGGGGGTATTGCTCGGTCAGGCGGGTGGCGAGGGCGGTCAGGTCGACGGTTTCGGGGTTGGCTGTCGGGGTGCGGGTGTCCAGGCGGGCTAGGAGCAGCAGGTCTTCGGCGAGGGCCTGGAGGCGGCGGGTCTGCCGGGCGGCGGTGGTGGCCGCGGCGGGCCAGTCGGTGCGTTCCGGGTAGGCGAGCGCGACTTCCAGGCTGGCCAGCAGGGTGGTGAGGGGGCTGCGCAGTTCGTGGGCGGCGTCCGCGACGAAGCGGCGCTGCTGGGCGGCGGCGTTGTCGAGGCGCTGGAGGGTGGTGTTGATGGTGGTGGCCAGGGCGGTGATCTCGTGCCCCGTGGCGGGCACGGTGACGCGTTCGCGGGGGTCGTTCGCCGTGACCGAGGCGGTGAGGCGGCGGATCGCCTCGACCGGCCGCAGCGCGATCCGGACGGCGAAGTAGGCGACGGCGCCGATCAGCACGATGCTGACCAGCCCCGCCCGCAGCAGCAGACGGTCGGCGGTCTCGGTGATCCCTCGGCCGAGTCCGGGAGCACCACCACATACACCCGCAGCGTGGCGTCGGCGGCGACGCCCAGCGCGGCGACCTTGGCACTGCTCAGGTCACCGGCGCTGATATCGGTGGACACGACCATGTAGGTCCTGCCGGCCAGGTCGACGCCGTCCCCGGGGTGGTCGCCGCGCACCGGTATGAGGAGGCGACGGATCGTCAAGCCGTCGGTCCACTTGGAGTCCGATGGAGCGGGCAGCACATGGCGGGTGCCGGGATCGAGGTCCTCCATGCCTCCGCCGTAGGCGACAGCGCCGCGTCGGCCGGTCGCGACGACCTCGTACGGCAGCACGGCGCTTCTGCGCGTGGGAACCACCCCCGCGTTCAACTGATCGGCGAGAGCCCACAGTTGTTGCTCGGCCTGGCCTTCGGCGATCTGCGTGCCCTGGCGGTAGACGTCGCGGTGCACCCACCAGCCGATGCCGACCAGGATGACGGCGGTGGTCGCGGCGGCGGCCAGGGCCGCGCGGGCGCGTACCGAACGCGGCCGCCAGCGGCGGCGCGGCTCAGTCGCGGTCGTCCACCAGCCGGTAGCCGGTGCCCCGTACGGTCTGGAGGGACTGCCGGTGGAACGCGGCGTCCACCTTCTTGCGGAGGGCGCTGACGCGCGCTTCCACCAGGTTGGGATCCTGGGCCTCGTCGGGCCACGCGTGGTAGAGCAGATCCGCTTTGGAGACCGCCTGACCCGCCCGGCGGGCCAGCAGCTCAAGGACGGCGAACTCCCGGGGCGTGAGGTCCACCCGGGCCCCGGCCCGGCGGCAGACCCGGCCGGCGACGTCCAACGAGAGGTCGCCCACGGCGAGGACGGGCGGGGCGACCGTGGCGGCGCGTCTGACCAGGGCCCGCAGCCGTGCGACGAGCACCATGTACGAGAAGGGCTTGGCCAGGTAGTCGTCGGCCCCCGTGTCCAGGGCCTCCGCCTGGTCCCAGTCCCCGTCCTTGGCGGTGAGCACCAGGATGGGGGTCGCGTTGCCCTCCCGGCGCAACTGGGCGCAGACCTTGTAGCCGTTGAGCCCGGGCAGCATCAAGTCCAGTACGACCAGGGCGTATTCGCCGGTCCTGGCCATCCACAGGCCCTGCCGGCCGTCATGGGCGAGGTCGACGCTGTAGCCCTCGGCGGTCAGACCGGTGTGCAGAGTGTGGGCAAGGTCCACCTCGTCTTCGACCACCAGAATGCGCATGTGGTGCAGCCTCGCACAGCGCCGGCCCGCTTTCCTGATCGGCCGGTCAGGTTGGATCAGCAACCGGTCAACGAGGTCCGGGCACGCTGGCGGAACGTTTTTCGCCGCTGCTGAAAGGCCCTGTCACCGATGTCCGTTGATGAACGTGCCCCCGCCGTGGCCAGGACGGTCTCCGCTCCCGCCCTTCGACCAGCACCGGGCCCGGCCAAGGCCGTTGTCGTCCTCGCGCCCCTGGCGCTGACCATCGCCCTGGGACTCTGGGGCATCCGCAGGCAGAACACCCTGTGGGGGGACGAGTCCGTCACCTATCAACTCGCGCACCGCGACCTTGCGCGGATATGGCTCACCGCCCAGCACATCGATCTGGTCCACGCCCTCTACTACGCCGTGATGCACGAGATCTTCGGCCTCTTCGGCGGCGGGCTGCTGACGCTGCGGCTGCCGTCCGTGCTGGCGATGGCCGCGGCGGCGAGCGGAGTCGGGCTGGTGGCGCTCCGCCTGGCGGGACCCCGGGCCGGGCTGCTGGCCGGGCTGGTGTTTCCGCTCCTTCCCCAGGTGCAGAAGTTCACGCAGGAAGGCCGCTCGTACGCCATGGTCTGCGCCCTGGTCACCTGGGCCAGCTACGCGCTCGTGGTCAGCGTCCCGCAGCGCGCCCGGTGGCGGTGGGCGGTCTACGGCTGCACCATGCTGCTGGCCTGCCTGCTCCATGAGTTCGCCGTCCTCGCCCTGGTCGCACACGGCGTCACACTGGTTGTCTCCCGTGCTCCCCGACCGGTGCTGAGGGCGTGGAGCGCGGCTGCCGCGGGCGTGGTGGCCGGGCTGTCGCCGCTGGCGATCTGGAGTGCGGGGCAGTCGGACCAGGTGTCCTGGATCAGCGGACCGGTGCGGACCCAGTATTTCCTGGTCGTGGCGGTCGTGGGCGTGGCGTGTGCCTTCGCGCCCCTGGGGAGGAAAGGACCCGTGCGGCTCTCCGCGCTGGCTCTGCCGATTCTCGTGCTTCCCGGCCTTCTGCTGCTGGTCGCCTCCCTGGTCAAGCCCCTGTTCGTCGACCGGTACGTGCTCTACAGCAATATCGGAGTCGCCCTGCTGCTGGGCGCCTGGCTGGACTACGTCCTCCGGCGGCAGCGGTCTTCGCGCACCGCGTGGATCGCGGCGGTCGCCGTACTGGCCGCGCTCGTGCCGACGAGCCTTTCGCTGCGGACGCCCGAGAGCCGGAGCAACGACGTCGCCGCCGTCGCCGCCGCCGTACGCCAGGAAGGCCGTCCCGGCGACGGGCTGCTCTACCTCTTCGGCCAGCACCGGATCCTGACCGGGGCCGACCCCGAGGACACCCGTGCCCTGACAGATCTCGCCCTGGCACAGGACCCCGTCTCGTCGAACACACTGGCAGGCGTCGAGCTACCCGCCCCGGAAATAGCGGCACGCATGCTGGAGTTCGACCGGATCGTCGTGGTCCGCGCGGCGGACAACCACGCACCGACCAACCCGCAGGAGGAAGCGAAGACGAACACCCTGCGACGCCACTTCCGCGCGGACGGAACAACTCAGGTCAACGGGGCACGCGTCACCGTCTATGTCCGCGACCACGACGCGACTCCGAGGCCCGTCATGGATCCAACGGCCCGGTATCGGGCGGCGGGTTGACGAGGTGACGGCGGTGCGTCCGCCCAATAGCCTTACCGCCGTACGCCATTACCGCCCTACACCGTTGCCGCAGGTGGGGCCAACTGTCGTGCCAGCCAGGTCGGTACGCCGCCCAGGAGGCCGAACAGGCGTCGGGCCTCCTCGCGCAGACGGGAGGCCTCCGGCTCGGTCTCCGCGTCGGCGAGTGAGACGAGCGCCGGGGCGGTGCCCACCAGGTAGCCCAACTCCTCGCGGATACGGAGGGATTCGGCGAAGCCGTGCCGGGCCTCCGCCAACTCGCCTTCGCGCAGGGCGAGTCCGGCCAGGTGACGCCAGGTGAAGGAGAGCAGCAGGGAGTCCGAGTGGGCGGCGGCCGCCGTGTGGGCGCGACGGTAGGCGGCCCTCGCGGCCTGCGGGGAGCGCGCGATGTTCTCCGCGAGCAGACCCCGGCGGAAGTCCAGCAACGCCCGCCCCCGCGCGTCCGGTGGGATCAGCGCCGCCGCCCGGCCGAGCGCGGCCCGCGCCTCGTCCACCCGGTCGCGCACCCCGTGCACCGTGGCCGCGTAGGCGAGTTGCCCGCGCTCACAAGCGGCGGCGCCCCGCTCCTCGTCGTCGTGGGCCAGCGCCTCCGCCGTGCGCAGCGCGTCCTCGGCGTCCTGCCAGCCCTGCTCCGTGTACAGGCACCGTTCCACGAGCAGCGCCGCCCGCTGGATCGCGCCCGCCGCCGTGTCGGGCGGGACCAGCGCCGCCGCGTCGGACCAGCAGGCCCGCGAACGCAGCCGCCACACCGCGGTCTGGAGGGGGTCGTCACCTGAGGTCGTTCCGGTACCGGACATGGCGGTGTACGCCACGTTGCCCTCCCCGAGCGCGCCGTCGAGCTTTGAGTGGTGGCCGCATCTCAGCACGAATCCCAGCACCGGGCCAAGGGGGCGGGTGAAGTATTTCACAAAGTCGTGGGGCGCCAGGGGGCGTACGGCCGCCGTTCCCGCCGCCGTCCGCGTCAACTCATCCGCAGCGCCAGGAAGAAGTCGAGCTTGTCCTCCAGGCGGGACAGGTCACGGCTCGTCAACTGCTCGATGCGCCCGACCCGGTAGCGCAGCGTGTTGACGTGCAGGTGCAGCCGGGCGGCGCACCGGGTCCACGAACCGTCACATTCGAGGAACGCCTCCAGTGTCGGGATCAACTCGGCGCGGTGGCGTCGGTCGTAGTCGCGCAGCGGGTCCAGGAGACGCGCGGTGAACGCTCTGCGGACGTCGTCCGGGACGAACGGCAGCAGCAGCACGTGCGAGGCCAGTTCCTGGTGGCCGGCCGCGCACACCCGCCCCGGCCGGGCGGCGGCCACCCGCCGCGCGTGCCGCGCCTCCTCCAGCGCCCCGCGCAGCCCCTCCGCCGAATGCACGGCCGCGCTGACGCCCAGCGTGAGCCGGCCGTCGCCGTCCAGCCCCGCCGACAGCGGCTCCCGTACGGCCGCCAGGAGCGCGTCGGCGAGGACGCCGTTCTCGGAGTCGTCGTGCTCGCTCGACATCGCGGGCAGCGGCACCAGGGCGATGGCCTCGTCACCCGTGTGGGCGACGGCGATCCGGTCGGAGGGCTCCGGGCCGGTCGCGAGCGGGTCGACCAGGATCTCCTCCAGCAGCGACTGGGCGACCGGGCCGGCCTCCGGAGCGCCGTCCGCCCACTCGACGCGGGCCACCACCACCTGCCACTGCGGGGCGGCCCCCAGACCCGGCAGCAGCACCGGCGCGGCCACCCGCAGCCGGGCCGCGATCTCCGCCGGGGCCGCGCCCGTCTGGACCAGCTCCAGCACCTCCTGCGCCAGCCGCCTGCGCACCGTGCGCGCCGCGTCCCGGCGCTCCCGCTCGACCGCGATCAACTGCGTGACGCCCTGGAGCAGGTCGAGCCGCTCGTCCGCCCACTCCCCGGCGTCGGCCTCGACGGCCAGCAGCCAGTCCGACAGCACGCCCTCGCGCACCTCCCGACCGGCGTGCGCGGTCTGCGGCGGCTGCGGGGCGCGGCCGCCGCCGCTGCGGATCGGGAACAGCGAGTACGTCGTATGGCCCAGCAGCACCCGGTGCGGTCCGCGCCGGCCCGTGCGGACCGCCGCCAGATGCTCCGCGGCGAGCTTCGCGCACGCCTCGGGCGGCAGGCCAGGACCCGCCGGCTTCGGGCCCGCGATGAGCCGGCCGGTGGGGGACAGCACCCAGGCGCGCAGGTCGAGGTCGGAGCCGAGCAGGTCCAGGACGACGTCCGGGCCGCCGCCCGCCGGGCCCGACGTCATCATCCGGCGGTGCCGGTCCACGACGGCCGCGAGGTCCCCGGCGCGCTCGCCGGACACCTGCCGTACGACGTGCTCGGTGATCGTCGCGAAGGCCACCGACTCGTGCACCGCGAACAGCGGGAGCCGGTGCCGGGCACAGGCCGTGACCAGGTCCTCCGGGACCGCGCCGAGCTCCGCCTCACCGGCCGCGAGCGCCGTCACCCCGGCCTGCACCAGGATCCGTACGAACGGCTCGGAGTCCGCCGCGTCCCGGCGCCACGCCAGGCCCGTCAGCACCAGCTCGCCGCCCGAGAGGTAGCGGCTGGGGTCCCGCAGGTCGGTGGTCATGACACCCCGCACCGTGCGGTCCAGCTCGTCGCCGCCGAGGAGCCTGAGGCCCAGCGCATCGGTGTCCAGCAGTGCGCGCAGCCGCATCTCGTCGCCGCCGTTCTGTGTCTCGAAAACTACGATGATGGGGGAAGGAGGTGGCGGGAAGGCACCCGCCGGACAGCCACGGACCGCATTCTTTTATTGCCAGACCGTTTCCTACGTTTCCACGGGAAAACGAAGGGGTTACCGACGGCTTCCGTTCATACGAATCTACAAGATGCCCCGGTCGACCAGCCAACTCCTTCATGGTTTCCGTGACTGACCCGGCCGGCGCACGGCGCTGTGTACTGGCCTCACCCACGTGAACAGGACATGAACGAGCCGGGCCCGCCGCACCCGATTCTGGCTTGATCGACACGCGTCACACGAGTCACGCGAGCAACGCGACTCACGAGCAAAACAGCAAGACTCACGAGACGAAGAAGAAGAGAGCCGGTCATGGACTTCCTTCGCCCCGCCAGTTGGGAGGAGGCGCTCGCCGCGAAGGCCGAGCACCCCACCGCTGTGCCGATCGCGGGCGGCACCGACGTGATGGTCGAGATCAACTTCGACCACCGCCGGCCCGAGTACCTGCTCGACCTCAACCGCGTCGGCGACCTCTACGAGTGGGAGGTCGGCGAGGAGAGCGTGCGGCTCGGCGCGTCCGTCCCGTACACCCGGATCATGGAGCACCTGCGCGCCGAGCTGCCGGGCCTCGCGCTCGCCTCGCACACCGTGGCCTCCCCGCAGATCCGCAACCGCGGCGGCGTCGGCGGCAACCTCGGCACCGCCTCCCCGGCCGGCGACGCCCACCCGGCCCTGCTGGCGGCCGGCGCCGAGGTCGAGGCCGAGTCGGTGCGCGGGACGCGGCTCATCCCGATCGACGACTTCTACACCGGCGTGAAGCGCAACGCGCTCGCCCCCGACGAGCTGATCCGCGCCGTGCACATCAAGAAGGCCGACGGCCCGCAGCAGTACTCCAAGGTGGGCACCCGCAACGCCATGGTCATCGCCGTCTGCGCCTTCGGCCTCGCCCTGCACCCGAGCACCCGCACCGTGCGCACCGGCATCGGCTCGGCCGCCCCGACGCCCGTTCGGGCCACGACCGCCGAGGAGTTCCTGAACGCCGCGCTCGAAGAGGGCGGCTTCTGGGACAACGGAAAGATCATCACCCCGTCGGTCGCCAAGCAGTTCGCGGACCTGTGCGCCGCCGCCTGCAACCCGATCGACGACGTCCGGGGCACGGCGAGCTACCGCCGGCACGCGGTGGCCGTCATGGCCCGCCGCACACTGACCTGGACCTGGGAGTCGTACCGCGGCACCGCCGCCCGCCCGGAGGGAGTCGCGTCATGAGGGTCAACTTCACCGTCAACGGACGTCCGCAGGAAGCCGACGACGTGTGGGAGGGCGAGTCCCTGCTGTACGTGCTGCGCGAGCGGATGGGCCTGCCCGGCTCCAAGAACGCCTGCGAGCAGGGCGAGTGCGGCTCGTGCACGGTCCGGCTCGACGGCGTCCCGGTGTGTTCGTGCCTGGTCGCCGCCGGCCAGGCGGAGGGCCGCGACATCGTGACCGTCGAGGGCCTCGCGGACTACGCCGAGCAGCGCGCCCATCAGCGCACCGAACAGCGCGGCGAGCAGCACGCCGAGCACGGTGGTTGCGCGACCGCCCGGACCGGCGAGGGTGCTCGACTCGCCCCGATCCAGCAGGCGTTCATCGACGCCGGCGCCGTCCAGTGCGGCTTCTGCACGCCGGGGCTGCTGGTCGCCGCCGACGAGATGCTGGAGCGCAACCCCAACCCGACCGACGCGGACATCCGCGAGGCGCTCTCGGGCAACCTGTGCCGCTGCACCGGCTACGAGAAGATCATGGACGCGGTCCGCCTGGCGGCCGCCCGGCAGGAAGAGGCGGTCTGACCATGCCTGCCGACAAGACCACCGACAGCGCCCCCCTCGGCACCCCCACCAAGGTCACCCAGGGCGCCCCCGCCAAGGGCGGCATCGGCGAGTCCACGCTCCGCCCGGACGGCACCCTCAAGGTCACCGGCGAGTTCGCGTACTCCTCCGACATGTGGCACGAGGACATGCTCTGGGGCCAGATCCTGCGCTCCACGGTCGCCCACGCCGAGATCGTCTCCATCGACACCGTCGAGGCGCTGAAGACCCCGGGCGTCTACGCCGTCATGACGTACGACGACCTGCCGACCGACGTGAAGAACTACGGCCTGGAGATCCAGGACACCCCCGTCCTCGCCCACGGCAAGGTACGCCACCACGGCGAGCCGGTCGCGATCGTCGCCGCCGACCACCCGGAGACGGCCCGCCGCGCCGCCGCCAAGATCAAGGTGGAGTACCGCGAACTGCCCGTCATCACCGACGAGGCCTCCGCGACCGCGCCGGACGCGATCCTGGTCCACGAGAACCGCGCCGACCACCACCTCGGCCACGTCCCGCACCCCAACATCGTCCACCGCCAGCCGATCATCCGCGGCGACGCGGCCGAGGCCGCCCGGCGCGCCGACGTCGTAGTCCGGGGCGAGTACACCTTCGGCATGCAGGACCA
Source organism: Streptomyces sp. yr375 (assembly GCF_900110755.1). Taxonomy (GTDB): domain Bacteria; phylum Actinomycetota; class Actinomycetes; order Streptomycetales; family Streptomycetaceae; genus Streptomyces. Next base: position 63,031 of record NZ_FOFF01000045.1, on the reverse strand, counting down.
GGCCTTCCTGGGCCCGGAGTCCGGCCTCGCCGTGCCCGAGGAGGACGGCGGCGTCCACCTCTACATCGCCACCCAGTGGCTGCACTCCGACCTGCGCCAGATCGCGCCCGTCCTCGGCCTGCCCGAGAGCAAGGTGCGGATGACGCTGTCCGGCGTCGGCGGCGCGTTCGGCGGCCGCGAGGACCTGTCGATGCAGATCCACGCCTGCCTGCTGGCCCTGCGCACCGGCAAACCCGTCAAGATCGTCTACAACCGTTTCGAGTCCTTCTTCGGGCACGTCCACCGCCACCCCGCGAAGCTGTACTACGAGCACGGGGCCACCCGCGACGGCAAGTTGACCCACGTCAAGTGCCGGATCGTGCTCGACGGCGGCGCGTACGCCTCCGCCTCCCCGGCCGTCGTAGGCAACGCCTCCTCGCTCGGCATCGGGCCGTACGTCGTGGACGACGTCGACGTCGAGGCCATCGCCCTCTACACCAACAACCCGCCCTGCGGCGCGATGCGCGGCTTCGGCGCGGTCCAGGCGTGCTTCGCGTACGAGGCGCAGATGGACAAGGTCGCCAAGGAACTCGGCCTGGACCCGGTGGAGTTCAGGCAGCGCAACGCGATGGAGCAGGGCAGCCTGCTGCCGACCGGGCAGGCCGTCGACTCCCCGGCGCCGGTCGCCGAACTGCTGCGCCGCGTCAAGGCGATGCCGCTGCCGCCGGAGCGCCAGTGGGAGAGCAGCGAGGGCGCGGACGTACGGCAGTTGCCCGGCGGGCTGTCCAACACCACGCACGGCGAAGGCGTCGTACGCGGCATCGGCTACGCGGTCGGCATCAAGAACGTCGGCTTCTCCGAGGGCTTCGACGACTACTCGACCGCCAAGGTCCGGATGGAGGTCATCGCCGGCGAGCCCGTCGCGACCGTCCACACGGCCATGGCGGAGGTCGGCCAGGGCGGCGTCACCGTCCACGCGCAGATCGCCCGCACCGAACTGGGCGTCGCGCAGGTCACCATCCACCCGGCCGACACACAGGTGGGCAGCGCCGGTTCGACATCCGCCTCCCGGCAGACGTACGTCACGGGCGGCGCGGTCAAGAACTCCTGCGAGCTGGTCCGGGAGAAGGTCCTGGAGCTCGGGCGCCGCAAGTTCGGCTCCTACCACCCGGCCTGGGCCACCGCCGAACTGCTCCTGGAGGGCGGCAAGGTCGTCACCGACGGCGGTGAGGTCCTCGCCCACCTGGTCGACGTCCTCGAAGGGGAGGCCGTCGAGGTCGAGGCGGAGTGGCGGCACCGGCCGACCGAGCCGTTCGACCTGCGCACCGGGCAGGGCTTCGGACACGTCCAGTACACGTTCGCCGCGCACCGCGCCGTCGTCGAGGTCGACACCGAACTCGGCCTGGTCAAGGTCATCGAGCTGGCCTGCGCGCAGGACGTCGGAAAGGCGCTGAACCCGCTGTCCGTGATCGGCCAGATCCAGGGCGGCACGACCCAGGGGCTGGGCGTGGCGGTCATGGAGGAGATCATCGTCGACCCGAAGACGGCGAAGGTCAGGAACCCCTCCTTCACGGACTACCTGATCCCCACCATCCTCGACACGCCGACCATCCCCGTCGACGTGCTCGAACTCGCCGACGACCACGCTCCCTACGGGCTCCGGGGCGTCGGCGAGGCACCCACCCTGTCCTCGACCCCGGCCGTCCTCGCGGCGATCCGGGAGGCGACCGGGCTGGAGCTCAACCGCACGCCGGTACGGCCCGAGCACCTGACGGGCACCGCGTAACTTCCGGCAGAACAAGGCAAGTTGGCCGACGCGGACCTGCGTCGGACCACGTTCGTCTCGGGCCGTCCCCCGGGTCGTGCACCTTCCCAAACCCCATTGAACCTTGGGAGACGGCACCATGACCCAGCAGTCAGTGGAACCCAGGAGCGTCGCCGTCGACGCGGGTGAAGGCACCCGCGTCCCGGCCGGACGGTCCTGGCTCGACCGGTACTTCCACATCTCCGGCCGGGGATCCACGATCGCGCGCGAAGTGCGCGGCGGCGTCACCACCTTCATGGCGATGGCGTACATCCTTCTGCTCAACCCGCTGATCCTGTCCGGCAAGGACGCGGCCGGACACACCCTCGGTCAGCAGGCGCTGATCACCGCGACCGCGTTCGCCGCCGCGTTCAGCACCCTGCTGATGGGCTTCTTCGGCAAGGTGCCGCTCGCGCTCGCCGCCGGCCTGTCCGTCTCCGGCGTACTGTCCTCGCAGGTCGCCCCGCACATGACCTGGCCGCAGGCGATGGGCATGTGCGTGCTGTACGGCGTCGTCATCATGCTGCTGGTGGTCACCGGCCTACGCGAGATGATCATGAACGCGATCCCGCTCGCCCTCAAACACGCCATCACCATGGGCATCGGCCTGTTCATCGCGCTCATCGGTTTCTCCAAGGCCGGCTTCGTGCACCAGGGCAAGGCCACCCCGCTCACCCTCGGCCCGGCGGGCGAACTCACCGGCTGGCCCGTCCTGTTGTTCGCCGGCACCCTGCTGCTGATCTTCATGCTCCAGGCCCGCGACATTCCCGGCGCCATCCTCGTCGGCATCGTCGGCGGCACGCTCGTCGCCGCGATCCTCAACGCCGCCGGGGTCGTCGACCCGAGGCAGTGGGCGGCCGGCGCTCCCGAACTGCACGGCAGCGCCGTCTCGATGCCCGACTTCTCGCTCTTCGGGGACGTGGAGTTCGGCGGCTGGGGCGAGGTCGGCGCGATGACCGTCGGCATGATCGTCTTCACGCTCGTCCTCGCCGGGTTCTTCGACGCGATGGCCACCATCATCGGCGTCGGCACCGAAGCCGGACTCGCCGACGACAGGGGGCGGATGCCGGGCCTGTCCAAGGCGCTGTTCATCGACGGCGCGGGCGGCGCGATCGGCGGCGTGGCGGGCGGCTCCGGGCAGACCGTCTTCATCGAGTCGGCCACCGGGGTCGGCGAGGGCGCCCGCACCGGCCTCGCCTCGGTCGTCACCGGGACCTTCTTCGCGGCCTGCCTCTTCTTCACCCCGCTCACCGCGATCGTCCCGCAGGAGGTCGCGTCCGCCGCCCTCGTCGTCATCGGCTCGATGATGCTGATGAACGCCCGGCACGTGGACTGGGCCGACCGCGCCACCGCGATCCCGGTCTTCCTGACCGTCGTCGTGATGCCGTTCACCTACAGCATCACCGCCGGCGTCTCGGCGGGCGTCATCTCCTACGTCGCCATCAAGGCCGCCCAGGGCCGGGCGCGGGAGATCGGGGCCTTCATGTGGGGCCTGACGGCCGTCTTCCTCGTCTACTTCGCCCTCAACCCGATCGAGAACTGGCTGGGCGTGCGCTAGCAGCCCGCGAAACCGCTTCCCCGCACCACCGCTTCCCCGCAACGCCGTAACGCAGTGAGGAGACCGAGAGATGCTGGACATCGCCGAGGAACTGAACCGGTGGGTCGAGCAGGGCCGTGACTTCGCCGTCGCCACCGTGGTGGCCGTCGGCGGCAGCGCGCCCCGTCAGCCGGGCGCCGCCCTCGCGGTGGCCGCCGACGGCACGGCGATCGGCTCGGTCTCCGGCGGCTGTGTGGAGGGCGCGGTCTACGCACTGTGCCAACAGGCCCTGGACGACGGGGAGTCGGTCCTCGAACGGTTCGGCTACAGCGACGACGACGCCTTCGCCGTCGGACTCACCTGCGGCGGGATCATCGACATCCTCGTCACCCCGGTACGGGTCGGCGACCCCGTCCGCCCGGTGATCGCCGCCGCGCTCGAGGCCGCCGCCGTAGGCCGCGCCGCCGCGCTCGCACGGATCGTGACCGGCCCGGCGGACCTGGTCGGCCGCGCACTCCTCGTCCACCCCGCAGGAAGCCACCCCGCCGCTACCTACACGGGCTCCTACGACGACTCCTACGACGATTGCTACGACGGCGGCTTCGGCGCGCATCCCGGGCTGGACCGTACGGTCGCCGCCGAGGCCGCCGCCTTCCTCGACGCCGGTCGCACCGGCACCCTGGAGATCGGCGAACAGGGCTCCCGCTGCGGGGCCCCGCTCACGGTCCTCGTCGAGTCGTCCGTCCCCGCGCCCCGGATGATCGTCTTCGGCGCGATCGACTTCGCGTCTGCGCTCGTACGGGTCGGCAAGTTCCTCAACTACCACGTGACGGTGTGCGACGCGCGCCCCGTCTTCGCGACCGAGGCCCGCTTCCCGGAGGCCGACGAGATCGTCGTCGACTGGCCGCACCGGTACCTGGAGCGCACCGAGGTCGACGCGCGGACCGTCCTGTGCGTCCTCACCCACGACGCCAAGTTCGACGTCCCCCTGCTCCGCCTCGCACTGCGCCTCCCGGTCGCCTACGTCGGCGCGATGGGCTCCCGCCGCACCCACCTCGACCGCAACGACCGGCTGCGCGAAGTCGGCGTCACCGAACTGGAGTTGGCGCGCCTGCGCTCACCCATCGGCCTCGACCTCGGGGCCCGTACGCCCGAGGAGACGGCGCTGTCGATCGCCGCGGAGATCGTCGCCAACCGGCGCGGCGGCAGCGGGATCCCGCTCACCGGGGCGCACACGCCGATCCATCACGACACGACGTCGGCGCCGCCCACCGGCCGGATCGGCTCGGTGGCCTGAACCACCGCCACCCGCACGGCCGGCTGATCCGGCCATGTGAACGCGTAACGCGGATCGCCGCCCCTGCTCAGCCGCACATACCGCAGCAACTCCCGCACGATGCCCGCGTTGCCCATCGCCCAGCCGGTCTCCGCCTCGAGCACGCCCGGAGCGGGCCGGTGCGCGACGTTGGACCAGCGCGCGCCGTCGCCGTCCCGGACCGCGCGCGAAGCGAGATCCTCGACGAGGGTACGGGCGAAGTCACGGGAGTCGTCCGGGGTGTTGCCCGAGGCGTCGCCGTGCTCGGCGATCCGGTCGCAGGCCAGCGCCAGGACGCCCGCCGTTCCGCAGCACCGGCCGTTGTTGTCCCAGAAACCGGGCCGCAGCCGCCGCGGCAGACCGGACCGGGTCACGGTGTGCCAGCAGCGGTCGGCGAGCTCCGCCCAGGACGGCTCGCCGAGGACGTCCCGCAGCAGCCGGAAGAGCTGGGCGTCACCCGCCGGGCCGTGGCACCAGCCGTAGCTGTGGCGCTCGACGACGTCGGGGCGGTGCGGCGGGTCGGAGTGCGCGACGAGGAAGCCCTCAGGACCGGCCTCGTCCCGCGACACGACCTCCGCGACCCCGGCCCGCGCCAGCGCGACGAGATCCGCCCGGCCGGTGGCCGCCCCGACGGCGGCGAGCGCGTACGCGATGCCGAGCGTGCCGTGCGCGAGATGGTGCAGCCGGGGTTCGAGACCGCTGCGCCACTCCCAGGTCACGCCCGCCGCGGTCGGCTCGGCCGTCCGCACGTACGGCTCCAGCGCGGCGAGCGCCGACTCGGTGTCGCCGCACCGCAACATCCCCAGCCCGATGCCCGCGTTGCCGCCCATCAGCTCGAACAGGTCGCCCCAGCGCGTCCCGTCGAACCGGGACCGCACCCGTGCCAGGGCCCGGTCCGCGGCGGCGTCGGCCGCGCTGTCACCGAGCTCGCGGTGGACGGCGCGCAGCACGAGGGCGATGCCGGTGAGGCCGAAATACAGGGAGTCGTCGGGGTGTTCGTCGGCGGCGTCCGCGAGACTGCGGGCGGCGCGCAGCGCGGTGTCGGCGTACGCGTCGTCCCCGAAGTGCCGCCAGGCCTCCAGGAGTACGGGGACGATCCCGGCCGTCCCGTTGTAGAGCATCGGGTCGACATCGTCGTCCGACGGCCGGACCGGCCAGCCGAGCCCACCGCCCCCGGTGTCCCGCGCCGCGCCCCGCAGCCACCGCAGCCCGTCCACCGCCAGCGCCTCGACCTCGTCCACTCCCGTTCCCCTCACGCACTCACCCTGACATGCGGCGGAGTTCCTCGAACACTCAGGGCCTGCGCAGCAGTTGGTTGACGGTCCGCCCGAACACCCGGCGGGCGGTGGCCCCGAGGAGCGGATCGAAGAGCGACGGCAGGAAACGCAGTCGCAGTTCCTCCCGCCAGATCACCCGGGTCCGCCCGCCAGGACCCGGCCACACCTCGATCTCGGCCCAGCCCAGGACGACCCGGCCGCGCTTCTCCAGCCGGCACCGGCCCGGCTCGTCGAGGGCCGGCGGCCGCCAGACGGTCACCTCCATCCGGTCGTCGAAGGCGAACGGGCCGAGACCCGAACGCGCGACGATGACCGTGCCGTCACCGGTCGGCGGGGGAGTGAGCACGGCGACCCGGGTGAGCGGCACCGCGTCGCCGTGCCGGGACCACTCCGTCAGCCGACGCCAGGCGTCGGCCAGGGAGAGCGGTGCCGTGCGTTCGAGCTGGAAGATGACCACGCAGCGATCGTAGAGCCGCGGCGCGGTGCGCTGCGGCACGCCATGCGAGGGCCGGGTTCAGCGGTAGACCCGCCCCGGCTGGGCCGCTCCCGGCGCCAGTAACTGAGGAACCGTCACGAAGACGTAGCCGCGCGCTTTCAACGCGTCGATGATCCCGGGCACCGCCGGCACGGTCCCGTCGTAGATGTCGTGCAGCAGGATGATGCCGTCCCGGTCGGCCTGCGCGAGGACCCGGCGCCGGATCAGCGCGGAGTCGGTCGTCTCGTAGTCCTTGGCGGTCACCGTCCACAGCACCTCGGCGAGGCCCAGCTCGCGGGATATCTCGTGCACGGTCTCGTTCGTACGGCCCTGCGGTGGGCGCATCAGGGTGGGGCGACGGCCGGTGAGGCGCTCTATCTCGGCGTTGGGGCGCCGGAGTTCCTCGCGTATCTCGTCCGGCGCGATCCGCGTGAGGATCCTGTGGTCCCAGGTGTGGCTGGCGACCTCGTGCCCCTCGGCGGCCATCCGTCTGACCAGCTCCGGGTACTTCTCGATGTGCCGCGCACCCAGCAGGAAGAAGGTCGCCGGGACCTGTTTCTCCTTGAGGATGTCCAGCAGCCGGGCGGAGTTCTCGCTCGGCCCCGCGTCGAAGGTGAGGGCGATGCACTTCACCTCCCGGCAGTCGACGGTGCCGAAGCGGGCGGCTGGGGCGGCCCGGGTGGTGGACGTGGTCGCCGGGTGCGCGCGGGCGGCGCTCGGCTGTGTGGTGTCGGCGCCGCCGCAACCGGTCAGCGTGACCGCGAGGCAGGCGGCCGCCGCGGCGAGGGCGACGGCGCGCAACCCGGCCCCCGTGTTCTTCGTCTTCCTGTTCGGACTGCTCGAAGAAGGCATGCCGCGACTATACATAGCGTGTATACACTCTATGTATAGTCGCGGCGTCATGCTCTCTCACGCCCTCACTGGGCGTAGAACGTCGCGTCCCCCTTGTCCGTCGCCGTGTTCGGCGTCTGCACGTACAGCAGGAAGTCGTAGTGGCGGAGGTAGCGGCCGGCGAAGTTGTACGACTCGTACGAGATCCCCGCCGAGTCGGCGAGTCCGGCGCGCTGGTAGAAGCTCGCGTCGGACGCGAACGTCGACGTGCCGTCGTTCTTCTCCACCCACGCCTCGAAGTTCTTGTGCCGCAGGTAGTAGCCGGGGAAGTCCGCCGACTCCAGCGAGACCGTGCCGCTGCCGGCCAGTCCGGTCACCACGCGGAACTGCGAGTCCGCGAGCGGGCTGACGTTCGCCTCGATACGGGCCCGGAACTCCCAGTGCCGGATGAAACGGTCCGGGTAGTTGTACGAGGAGAACCGCTGCGGGGTGACGCCGTCGGCCACCGGGATGCCGAAGTCGGGCGTGCCGTCGGCCTTCCAGTACACCTTCTGCACACGGGTACGGCGGTTGGGGTCGTTCAGCGGATCGCCGGTGATGTCCTTGTAGCTGCGGTCGTGGTAGACGAGGATGTCGGACTTGCCGTCCTCGGAGACCGTGAACGAGTTGTGGCCCGGCCCGTACTGCGAGGTCGAGGCGTTCGACGTGAAGACGGGCTGCGTCCCCTTCGTCCAGACCGCCGCGTCGGTCAGGTCGGCCGTCGCGGACGCGGTCAGCATGCCGAGGCAGTAGTTGGAGTCGGTCGCGCTCGCCGAGTAGGTCAGGAAGACCTTGCCGCCGTGCTGGATCAGCGCGGGCCCTTCATTGACCTTGTAGCCGATCGTCTCCCAGGACAGCGTCGGCTGCGAGATCTCCGTCGGAGTGCCCTGGATCGTCCAGGGGTTGGCCAGCTTCGCGATGAACAGGCTGGTGTTGTTGTTCTCGGCCGGGTTGCGCTGCGCCCACGCGAGATAGCGGACCCCGTTGACGACGAACGTCGTGGAGTCCAGCGAGAAGCTCTCCCACGTCGTCTTGATCTGGCCCTTCTCGGCCCAGGTCGCGGTCAGCGGATTGGCGCCGGTGCCTTCGAGGACGTACATCCGGATCGCCCACACGTCGGACGTGGACCCGGCCGCGAAGTACACGTACCACTTGCCGTCGATGAAGTGGATCTCCGGCGCCCAGATGTGGGCGCCCATGACCCCGCTGCTGTGCTTGGTCCAGATGGTGACCTCCTGGGCCGTCGACAGGCCCTGGATGGTCGTCGCCCGGCGCAGCACGATGCGGTCGTACTCGGGGACGGTGGCGGTGAAGTAGTAGAAGCCGTCCGTGTGTTTGAAGATCTGCGGGTCGGCGCGCTTCTCGGCGATCGGGTTGGTGTACGTCACGGCGGGGGAGTCTGGCACGGCGGCCTGGGCTGGGGCGCCCAGGCCGGTGAAGGCGGCCGCGAGGGCGACGAGGACGGCCAAAAACAGCCGAACGGCGTTGCGACTCAAGGGAGTTCTCCTGATGAGAGGGGAGAGGAGCGGAGAAGGTGCAGAGGGAGTTGGGGGGGGGAGAGCGGGTGGCTCAGGTGGTCGGTACCAGGCGCCACTGCTGGCAGTTGTTGTTCAGCCAGGTCCACTGCCGTACGTCGGCGCCGTTCGCGGTGCCGCAGTTCGCGACGTCGGCGACCTTGCCGCTGTTCTCGCCCACCAGCCGGACGTAGTCGCCGGTCGCGGTGAACACCAGCCGGAAACGCTGGCACTTGTTGTTCAGCCACGACCACTGGCGCAGATCGGCGCCGTCGGCGCTGGAGCAGTCGGCGGTGTCGAGCACCCCGCCGGTGGCCACGTTCACCAGGCGGCTGGTGTCGTCGGCCTGGTCCTCGATCCGCCACTTCTGGTTGGCCCCGCCGGTGCAGGCCCACTGGAAGACGTTCGTGCCGTTGGCTGTCGAACCGCCTTCCACATCAAGGCACTTGCCGCTGTTGCGGTTCACGAGGGTGTACGACGTCGGGGTCGCCGCCGTCTCGCCGGACGGGCCGGGGAGCGTCGTACCGAGCGCGACCGGGGTGCCGAAGTTCGGCGTGCCGTCGGCGTTCCAGGTGAACTTCTGGGCGCGGGTCGTCCGGCCGTTGCCGCAGCCGCCGTTCGCGGCGGAGTTGGCGTGGTAGACGATCCAGTTCTCGGTGCCGTCGGGCGAGGTGAAGAAGCCGTTGTGGCCCGGACCGTAGACGCCGTTCGCGTCACTGCGCTGGAAGACGGGCGTCTGCTTCTTGGTCCAGGACGCCGGGCTCAGCGGGTCGCTGCCGGTCAGCTCGAGCTGGCCCAGCTTGTAGTCGGCGGTCTGGCAGGAGCTCGCCGAGTAGGTGAGGAAGGTGCGGCCGTCGTGGTACAGCGGCTCGGGCCCCTCGTTCACGGGTGACCCGGAGGTCTCCCAGCTCAGCGTCGGGCTGGAGATCACCGTGAAGGTGTTGCTGGCGAGCGTGTACGGGTTGCTCAGCGGCGCGATGACCAGGCTCTGGGTGCTGCCGTTCACGAAGCCGCTGCCGACGAGGTACAGGTTCCCGTTCGCCTGGAGGACGCTGGCGTCGATCAGCCAGCCGCCCGGCGTGAGGTTGGAGCCGGTGAGGGAGCCCTTGTAGGTATAGGGGCCCAGCGGGTCGGTGCCGGCGCTCTCCAGGACGTGCGTGCGCTGGGAGTCGCAGCAGGCGGTGCCGCCCTGGCCCGCCGAGTAGTACAGGTACCAGTGGCCGTTGAACTGGTGGATCTCCGGCGCCCAGATGTTGTTGTTGCGGGTCGACGTGGTGTCCGACCACACCTGCACGGAGGGCGCGGTGGCGAGCCCCGCCAGGGTCGGCGCCTTGCGCATGGCGAGGACGCCGGTGAACGTCGTGGTGACCAGGTAGTAGTTGCCGTCGTAGAACTCCAGCCAGGGGTCGGCGCCCTTGGCCGACTTGAGCGGGTTGGTGTACGGGCGACCGTCGGCGGCGGCCACCGGCTGGGTCGCCGCCACCAGGGCGACGAGGAGTGCCATCACGCAGACGAGCAGAGATCTGCTGCGGTACATCCGAGGCATGCAGGACCGTCCCTTGTCCGTAAAAGCTGCCCTGTTCGTTATTTCGAACATGGTTCGTAACTTCGGGCAGAAGATATGGGGCACTCATGTCCGCGTCAATGGTTTGGACAGACTGAAGGTGTGGCATGGGGCGACCCGGGCCGCCGGACCGCATCTGCATTTACTGGCCACCTTTCTTCCGCACGCTCCGTGAAATTAATGGGGAAAGGTGGGTGGCTCGCCCCTTGATTCGGCCATTACCGCTTGGCCGGGGCCCTGCTGGATCCAGCCCGGATCCAGCCCGGATCCAGCCCGGATCCAGCCCGGATCCAGCCCGGATCTCTCTCTGATCCGGCTCGAATCTGGCCTGGATCCAGCCTGGATCGAGCCCGGGTCTGGCTGGAACCGGTCGGTTTTCGAGGCCCGCATTACTCTTCCGGGTGACGGGGCAGGTCTCGGCTTGGTTTCTGCCCGCTGGGCTCCATAGGCTGATGCAGGTTCGCAAATGCCGGGGGCAATCAGTTCGGTCCCCGAAAAGAAGGGGTACGACTCATGCCGCCCGTAGTTCCCCCGTTTCTGATCGGTCTCCTCGCCGCGCCGCTGGCCAAGCGGGTCGTCAAACCGCTGATGCGTGGACTGGTGAAAACGTCGGTGGGCCTGGTGCTCGAAGTGAAACGCGCGGCGCAGGAGGCCGGCGAAGGACTGCAGGATCTCGCCGCCGAGGTCACCGCCGAAGTCGTCGCGGCGCAGATGGCGGGCGGTGGCCAGTTGGAACCGCAGCCGTCGACGCACCCGCAGTCGCAGCCGCAATCGAAGCCGCAGTCACAGGAGCGCCCGGCGGATCGGGAAACACCCGTTGTCGACGCCCAGCCCAAGGCACCCGCCAAGGGGCGCACGCCCGCAGTCGGCACCGGCAAGGCGCACTGACCGCTCACGCTCCAAAGAGAAAACAGCTCGGGGATCTGCTGAACATGACATTGCTGGTGGGGGCTGCGGCCGTACAGGGGCCTGCCCGGGAGAACACGGAAACGTACTCACTGAGAATGTGCTCGGCGATTCCCGGACGGCAACGCTGGAAGATCCCCGAAATGGCGGGCAGAAAGCGTTTCGCGGAAGTCCTGGAAATCGTTCTGGGGAAATCTCCCGGCGTACGCGCGGCGCGGGTGAGCGGTGTTACGGGAAGTATTCTCGTCCTCCACGATCCACGCCTGGAAACCGTCGAGATCGGCGGAATCATCCGGGCTTCCCTGGCGGCCGTCTTCCGCGCCGGGGAAGCCCGGCCCGCCTCGCCGCCGAGCCGACGCGGCCCCGGCACCGCCCAGGCGCCCGCCTCCGCCACCGCCTCGGCCGCCCCTCGCACCCCGGTCGCAGCCCCCGCCCCCGCCCTGGTGCTCGCCGGCGGTGCGACGGTCGCCGCGCTCGCCCTCGGCCCCGGCAAGCTCCTGCGCAAACCGCTCGCGGTGCTCGGCGCCGTCGTCACCGCCACCGTCGTCGTCGTACGCCGAGCCGTGCGCGCGGCAGCCGACGGCGGCACGCACACCGCACCACCCGGCACCGCCCCCGGCTCTGCCGCCGGTTCCACTGCCGGTTCCACTGCCGACGAGGCGTCACCACCCCGCCCGACATCCTCCCTGCGCGCCCTGCTCGACATCGTCGGCCCGCACAGACCCCGGCTCTGTCTCGCCGCCGGGCTCTCCGCCGCATGCCAGTTGACCGAGGTGGCGCTCGGCCTGTTCCTCGGCTGGATCGCGCTCGTCCTCATCAAGGGCGAGGCCGCACCCCTCCTCACCCTCGGACTGACCAGCGCCTCGGCCCAGTTGTGGTTCCTCGCCGGAGCAGCCGCCGTGGCCTGCGCCGCCGTCGCCGGCCTCTCCTACGCGGCGAGCGTGGAGTGGCGCGGCCTCGGCCAGGCCGTCGAGCACGACTGGCGCAACGCCACCTACGCCCAGGTGCAGAAGCTCGAACTGCGCCATCTGGAGGGCGAGCGCACCACGCGTATCGCCGGCGTCCTCACCGACGAGGTCTCCCAACTCGGCGCGTTCTTCGCGACGGCGGCCGGTGACGTCGTCCAACTCGCCTCCAGCTTCCTGGTGTTGGTACCCGCCTTCCTCCTGCTGGCCCCCGAGATCGCGTGGATCGCCTTCCTGCCGATGCCGATCGTGGCCTGGCTGTCCTTCCACTACCACGACCGGGTCGCCGCCGACTACGCCGTCTCCAGCGAGCACAAGGCCCAACTGCACAGCCAGTTGGTCAACAGCCTGGAGGCCGGCGCCACCGTCAAGAGCTTCTGTACCGAGGAGTACGAGGCCGCCCGCGTCGACGACCTCAGCGAGGTCTGCCGCGACAGCACCCACCGCACGGACCGCTCCACCGTCCGGCACGCCGAGACGATCCGCGCCGTCACCACCGCCTCCATGACCGGCACCCTCCTGCTCGGCGGCCGCTCCGTCCTCAACGGAACCCTGCCGTTCGAGGTGTTCAGCCCCCTCATCGGCCTGCCCCAGCAGGTCCTGCTGCGGCTCACCCGGCTCGGCTCCATCGTCGACCAGTACCAGCGCACCCTCGCCGCCCACGACCGCGTCCTGCACCTGCACGCCCTGCCCACCGAACCCGTCGGCCCCGAACACCGGGTGGACGCCGACGACGTCAAGGGCGCGGTCACCCTGGACCGGGTCACCTTCGCCTACCCGGGCCGCCCGCCCGTCCTCAAGGATCTCTCCCTGCGTATCGCGCCGGGCCGGGTCACCGGCATCGTCGGCCCCACCGGCTCCGGGAAGACCACCATCGCCAAACTGCTCATGCGGTTCCAGGACACCGACTCCGGCCGGGTCCTGCTCGACGGCCGGGACGTGCGCGACCTGTCCCGGCAGGGGCTGCGCGGCGCCGTCGGATTCGTCGCCCAGGACCCCTTCCTCTTCGACGGCACCATCGCCGACAACATCCGCTACGGCAGCTTCGACGCCCCCGACGAACTCCTGCTCGCCGCCGCCCGCATGGCCGAGGCCCACCCCTTCATCGAGGCCCTGCCGAGCGGCTACGACACGATGATCGGGGAGCGCGGCGCGGCCCTGTCCGGCGGCCAGCGACAACGCCTCGCCCTCGCCCGCGCCATCCTCAAGGACCCACCCGTCGTCGTCCTCGACGAGGCCACCTCCGCCGTCGACAACGAGACCGAGGCCGCCATCCAGCGCACCCTGCGCACCTTCGCCGAGAACCGCACCCTGATCATCATCGCCCACCGCCTCTCGACGATCCGCAACGCCGACTGGATCCACGTCCTCGACAAGGGCGGCCTCGTCGCCGAACAGGGCACCCACACCGAACTCCTCGCCCGCGACGGCCTCTACGCCTCGCTGTGGCACCTCCAGGCAGGCGAACAGGCGGCGTGAGCCGCCACCGCCCGGTACCGGGGGCCACCGCCCGACCAGGGTGACCCCGGCACCGCCCGCCCGACCCCTGACTGCTCCCCGCCCGCCCCCCGACTGCCCGCTCGCCCGGTCGTCCCTCCCCCTCGACGACTTCTTCCGCAGCCTGCGCCCGTCCGCGCGTCTGCACCCGCGTCTGCACCCGCGCCTGCGCCCGCGCCCGCGTCCCCGGGCGGCCAGGTGGCCGTCTTCCCGTCCCCGCGACTCGCTCCCGGCGGCCCCGGCTCCACACAGCACCTCTGGAGGTACCCCCATGTCTGCTCGCGATGACGTCGCCCTGCCCCTGACGGCGGCTCAGCGCGAACTCTGGCTCGCCGAACAGCGCACGGACGGGGTGATCCCCACCTACCGCATCGGTGAGTACGTGGACCTCCCCGGCCCCGTCGACACCGACCTGTTCACCACCGCACTGCGCCAGGTCGTCGCCGAGAACGAGGCCCTGCACGTCACCTTCACCCATGGTGCCGGCGACGACGACGGACCACGGCAGATCATGCGGGGCGAGCCCGGGGACTGGAGCCCCCGCCACCTCGACCTGAGCACGCACGACGACCCGCGCGCCGCCGCCCTGGAATGGATGGCCGCCGACCGCCTGCGCCCCCTCGACCTCACCCGCGACCGCCTCTTCAGCCAGGCCCTGATCAAGCTGTCGGACGACCACCACCTCTGGTACCACAGCTACCACCACCTCCTCTCCGACGGCCTCGGATACGCCCTGATCGCCCGCCGGGTCGCGGCCGTCCACACCGCGCTCGCCGAGGGACGTACGCCGGAGCCGACCCCGTTCCCGCCGCTGCGCGCCGTCGTGGACAGCGACGCCGGCTACCGTGCCTCCGACCGCTTCACCGCCGACCGCGCGTACTGGGACGAGCGCCTCACCGCGCTCCCCGAGCCCGTCCGCATCGGCCGCTCCGCAGGCCGCCTCACCGCAGGCCCGAGGCACACCCCGCTGCCCGACGGGCCCGTCCGCCACGCCCTGAACACGCTGGCCGCGCGCGCCGGAGTGCGCTGGTCGCGCGTCCTGATCGCGGCCACCGCCCTGTACGTGCACCGCCGCACCGGCGCGTACGACGTCCTCCTCGGCCTCCCCGTCACCGGCCGCGACCACGGCGACCCGGTCCTCGGGGCGACCCCGGGCGTGGTGTCCAACATGGTGCCGCTGCGGCTGACCGTACGGCCCGGCATGTCCTGGTCCGCGCTGCTCGGGCAGGTCGACGCCGAGGTCCGGGCCGCGGTACGGCACCAGCGCTACCGCGGCGAGGACATGCACCGCGACCTGGGCCTGCCCGGCGACCCGGGCTCGGCCTACGCCGCGGTCGTCAACATCATGTCCTTCGACAGCGACCTCAGCTTCGCGGGCCTGACGGCGACCGCGCACAGCCTCGCCGAGGGCCCCGCCACCGAACTCGCCGTATGGGCGCTGGACCGCCACGACGGCACCGGCCCGCACCTCAAACTCCAGGCCGCCGCCGACGCCTGGGACGACGACGAACGCCGCGCCCACCAACACGGCCTGACCAGCCTCCTGGTAAGCCTCGCCGACACGACCGACGACGAACGCCCCGTCGGTCGCCTCCAGTTGCCGATGCCAGCGTCGGCACCGTCGTCCAACCCGGCGGCACCCGCCCACCTCGCCGACCTCTTCGAGCAGCAGGTCGGCCGGACGCCGGACGCCGTCGCCGTCGTGGCCTCCGACGCGACCCTCACCTACGCCGAACTCGACGCCCGCGCCAACCGGTTGGCCCACCTCCTCACCGCGCACGGCGCCGGTCCGGAGCGCCTGGTCGCGCTCGCGCTGCCCCGCTCCGCCGAGCTGGTCGCGGCCGTCCTGGCGGTCCTGAAGACCGGCGCGGCCTACGTCCCCCTCGACCCGGACCATCCCGCCGCCCGCCTCGCCGACCTCCTCGACGACACCCGCCCGACCGTCCTGGTGACCGACGGCGACACCCGGCCGCGGCTGCCGCACCACGCGACCGCCGACGTCGTCGTCCTGGACGCCCCCGACACGGCCGCGCGCCTCACCGCCGCACCGCGCACCGCCCCGCACGGTGCCCGCGACCCGCGTCACCCCGCCTACGTCATCCACACCTCGGGCTCCACCGGACGCCCCAAGGGCGTCATGGCCACCCACGCGGCGGTGACCAACCTGGTACTCCACCAACTCGGCGCGCTGTACCCGTTCTTGGACGATTCCTCGGACGGCTTCGTGGCCGACCGGATGCGGGTGGCGCTGACCACCTCCCTCTCCTTCGACGCCTCCTGGGACCAGCTCGGCTGCCTGTTCGCCGGGCACGAACTGCACGTCCTCGACCGCGACACCTGGGCCGACCCGCAGGCCTTCCTCGCCCAACTCACCCGCCACCGCCTCGACTTCGTCAACGCCACCCCGTCGTACCTACGGGTCCTTCTCGACCACGGCCTCCTGGACGGGGAGCGGGAAGGCGGGGCGCGGTGGCGGCCGTCCGTGATCGTCGCCGGCGGCGAGGCCGTACCGGACAGCCTCTGGCAGGAGTTGCGCGCCGCCGACGGCGTCCGCGTCCACAACTTCTACGGCCCCACCGAATGCACCGTCGACGCCGTCACCGCGTCCCTCGACACCACCGCCCGGCCCGCGATCGGAACCCCGGTGACCGGTTGCCGCGCCCACGTCCTCGACAGCGCCCTGCAACCCGTCCCCGACGGAGCGTCCGGCGAGCTGTACATCGCGGGCGCCGGCCTGGCCCGGGGCTACCTGAACCGGCCCGGACTCACCGGCGAGCGTTTCGTCCCCGACCCCTACGGCCCGCCCGGCACCCGCATGTACCGCACCGGCGACCTCGTCCGGCGCACCTCGCAGGGCGTGCTCGAATATCTGGGCCGCGCCGACGACCAGGTCAAGGTCCGCGGCTTCCGCGTCGAACCCGCCGAGATCGAGGCGCAGTTGAGCGCCCACCCGGCCGTGGCCCACACGTCGGTCGTGGCCCGCCAGGACGGTGACACCTCTCGGCTGGTCGCGTACGTCGTCGGCGAGCCCGGCAGTACCCCGCCGCACCCGGACGAACTCCGCGCCCACCTGCGCGAACGCCTCCCCGACCACATGGTCCCGGCCGCGTTCGTCACGCTCGACGCGCTGCCGCTGACCCCCACCGGAAAGCTCGACCGGCAGGCCCTGCCCGCCCCCGCCGCCCCGGACACCCGGGAGAGCCGCGCCCCGCGCACCGCCCGCGAGGAACTGCTGTGCGGACTGTTCGCCGACGTCCTCGGCGTCCCGCACGTCGGCGTCGACGACGACTTCTTCGCCCTCGGCGGCCACTCGCTGCTCGCCATGCGCCTGTTGGCGCGGATCCGCACCGCCCTCGACACCGATCTGCGGCTCGGCGACCTCTTCGACGCCCCGACCCCCGCGTCCCTCGACTCCGTCCTGGACACCAGGGACAGCACGGCCACCACCGGTCCCACCCGCCCCGCGCTGCGCCCCTACGAGCGGCCGGACGCCGTGCCGCTGTCCTCCGCGCAGCGCCGCCTGTGGTTCCTCCAGCGCATCGAAGGCACCGGCGTCACCTACCACATCCCGCTCGCCCTGCGCCTGTCCGGCAGTCTCGACCGGGCCGCCCTCGCAGCGGCCCTGCGCGATGTCGTCGCCCGGCACGAGAGCCTGCGCACCGTCTTCCCCGACGAACGCGGGGTGCCCTGCCAGCGCGTCCTGGACGTCGACCGGGCCGCGCCCCGCCCGACCGTCACCCCCGTCACCGAGGCCGACCTCCCCGACCTGCTCACCGCCGCCGCGCGCCGCCCCTTCGACCTGGCGTCCGAACCGCCCGTCCACACCGAGCTGTTCGCGCTCGCACCCGACGAGCATGTGCTCCTCCTCGTCGTCCACCACATCGTCGGCGACGGCTGGTCCCTGTCCGCCCTGGCCGACGACGTCACCCGCGCCTACGCGGCCCGCTGCCGGGGCGAGCAGCCCGACTGGGCTCCGCTGCCCGTGCAGTACGCCGACTACACCCTCTGGCAGCGCGACCTCCTCGGCGACGCCACCGACCCCGACAGCCTCTCGGCCCGCCAACTCGCTTTCTGGTCCGCCAACTTGGCCGACCTGCCCGAGCGGCTAGAGCTGCCCTTCGACCGGCCCCGCCCGGCCGCGACGACCTACCGTGGCGAGCAACTGCCCCTGAGCCTGGACGCCGAACTCCACCGCAGGCTCCGGGAACTCGCCGGCGCCCACGGCGCGACCCTGTTCATGGTCCTCCAGGCAGGCCTTTCCGCTCTGCTCGGCAAGCTCGGTGCGGGCACCGACATTCCGCTCGGCGCGCCCGTCGCCGGCCGCACCGACGAGGCCGCCGACGACCTGGTCGGCTTCTTCGTCAACACGCTCGTCCTGCGCACCGACCTCTCCGGCGACCCCACCTTCACCGAGCTCCTCGACCGGGTCCGCCGCAATGCCCTGGCCGCCTACGCCCACCAGGACCTGCCGTTCGAGCACCTGGTGGAGGAGCTCAACCCGACGCGTTCCCTGGCCCACCACCCGCTGTTCCAGACGATGCTGGCCCTGCAGAACGGTCCGCTCGGCGAGTTCGACCTGCCCGGCCTGCACGTGCGGACGAGCCTGGTCTCCACCCGCACCGCCAAGTGCGACCTCACCTTCAACCTGGCCGAACGCACCCACCCCGACGGCACCCCGGCCGGCCTCGTCGGCACAGTGGAGTACAGCACCGACCTGTTCGACCGGGAGACAGTCGAGACGATCACCGCCCGCTGGGCACACCTGCTGAACACGCTGACCGCCCAACCGGCCCAACGCCTCAGCCGGTTCGACGTCCTGACGGACGCGGAACGCGAACTGCTGCTGCCCGCGCCCAGCAGCATCGAAGCGCCGTCCGTCGTGGACGGCGGTGGCAGCCTGGTGGGGTTGTTCGAGGCGCGGGTGCGGGAGACACCGGACGCGGTGGCGGTCGTCGCCCCGGGCGAAGTGTCCCTCTCCTATGGGGAGTTGAACCAGCGGGCCAACAGGGTCGCTCATGCGCTGATCGGGCGTGGGGTCAGCGTCGAGGACGTCGTCGCTCTGGCGTTGCCGCGTTCGGCGGAGTTGGTGGTCGCGGTTCTGGGTGTGCTGAAGGCAGGGGCCGCCTATCTGCCGGTGGATCCGGACTATCCGGCGGCGCGGCGCGAGTTCATGCTTGAGGACGCCCAACCAGTGCTGGTCCTGGACGACTTGGCGGCAATGGAGTCGGAGGGCTTGCCGGACACCGACCCCGTCGTGGCGCTGGACTCCCAGGACCCGGCCTACGTGATCTATACGTCGGGTTCGACGGGGCGTCCGAAGGGTGTGGTGGTTCCGCACGGGAATGTGGCGCGGTTGTTCGCGGCGACGCGGGAGTGGTTCGAGTTCGGCCCGGACGACGTGTGGACGCTCTTCCACTCCTATGCGTTCGACTTCTCGGTGTGGGAGTTGTGGGGTCCGCTGCTGCACGGCGGTCGGTTGGTGGTGGTGCCGTTCGAGACGTCGCGGTCGCCGGAGGCGTTCCTGCGGCTGCTGGCGGAGGAGCGGGTGACGGTTCTGAACCAGACGCCGTCGGCCTTCTATCAGTTGATGCAGGCCGACCGGGAGAACCCGGGTACTGAACTCGCCTTGCGCACGGTCGTGTTCGGCGGTGAGGCACTGGAACCGGCCCGGCTGTCCGACTGGTACGCCCGGCACGCGGACGATGCTCCCGTACTGGTCAACATGTACGGCATCACCGAGACCACCGTCCATGTCACCCACACCGCCCTCACCCGGGACAGTGCCGTCGCAGGCACCGCGAGTGTGATCGGGGCGGCGATCCCCGACCTGCTCGTCCACGTGCTCGACGACCACCTGCGTCCCGTACCGCCGGGCGTGGCAGGGGAGTTGTACGTCGCCGGGGCAGGGCTCGCCCGTGGGTATCTCAACCGGCCCGCGCTGTCCGCCTCCCGCTTCGTCGCCGACCCCTACGGACCTGCCGGCACGCGGATGTACCGCTCCGGTGACGTCGTGCGCCGCACCGCCCGTGGCGTGCTGGAGTTCGTCGGACGCGCCGACGACCAGGTCAAGGTGCGCGGCTTCCGCATCGAACTCGGCGAGATCGAGGCCGCGTTGGCGGCCCATCCCGAGGTGGGCGACGTGACCGTCGTGGCCCGCCAGGACCGTGCCGACGACACCCGGCTCGTCGCCTACGTCGTCCCCGCACCCGGCGGCACGGCGCACCCCGCCACGCTCCGCGAGCACCTCCGTGAACGCCTCCCGGAGTACATGATCCCGGCCGCGTTCGTCGCGCTGGAGGCGCTGCCGCTCACCGTCAACGGCAAACTGGACCGGCGGGCACTGCCCGAACCGCAGTTCGGCGGCGGTCTGGGCGCGGGCCGGGCACCGCGCACCCCGCAGGAGCAGATCCTGTGCGAGCTGTTCGCCGAGATCCTCGGAGTCGCCGAGACCGGTGTGGACGACGGCTTCTTCGACCTTGGCGGTCACTCCCTGCTCGCCACCCGGCTGGTCGCCCGCGTCCGGGCCACCCTGGGCGTGGAGTTGGAGCTGCGCACCCTGTTCGAGGCCCCGACGCCGGCCGGGCTGGCCGCGAGCCTGGCGGGTGCCGGACAGGCCCGGCTCGCCCTCACCCCGTACGCGGAGCGGCCCGAACTGGTCCCGCTGTCGTTCGCCCAGCGCCGCCTGTGGTTCCTGCACCAGTTGGAGGGCGCGACCGCCAACTACAACATTCCGCTCGCCTGGCGGCTCACCGGTTCGCTCGACCGGCCCGCCCTGGAACAGGCACTCGCCGACGTCCTGGGCCGCCACGAGAGCCTGCGCACGCTGTACCCGCAGATCGACGGCACCCCGTATCAGAGGATCCTCACGCAGTCCGCGGCGCAGGACCGGCTGCGGCTGACGGAGCTGGAGACCACCGAGGCGGACCTCGACGCCGTGCTGGCGGAGGCACTGCGCCGCCCCTTCGACCTGGCCGTCGATCTGTCCCTGTACGCCGAGCTGTTCGCGCTCGGCCCGGACGAGCACGTGCTGCTGCTGGTCATCCACCACATCGCGGGCGACGGCTGGTCCCTCGGACCGCTGGCGCACAACCTCGCCGACGCCTACGCCGCCCGCTGCCGGGGCGCGGAGCCCGACTGGTCGCCGCTGCCCGTGCAGTACGCCGACTACACCCTCTGGCAGCACCAACTGCTGGGCGACGCCACCGATCCCGACAGCCTGTTCGCCCGCCAGGCCGCCCACTGGACGAGCACGCTGCGCGGACTTCCCGAGCAGATCCAACTCCCCACCGACCGGCCCCGCCCGGCCGTCGCCTCCCACGAGGGAGGCTTCGTCCGGGTCCGGCTGGACGCCGAACTGCACGAGAACCTGCGGGAGTTGGCCCGCGAGCAGGGCACCAGTCTGTTCATGGTGCTCCAGGCCGGACTCGCCGCGCTGCTGAACAAGCTCGGGGCCGGGGACGACATCCCGGTCGGCAGCCTCATCGCCGGCCGCACCGACCAGGCCCTCGACGACCTGATCGGCTACTTCGTCAACACCCTCGTCTTCCGCAGCGACACCTCGGGCGACCCGACCTTCACCGAACTCCTCGGCCGCGTACGGGACGTGGCCCTGGCCGCCTACGCCCACCAGGACCTGCCCTTCGAGTACCTCGTCGAGGCCCTCAACCCGGCGCGCTCTCTGGCCCATCACCCGCTCTTCCAGGTGATGCTCGTCCTACAGAACGCCCCCGGCGTCGACTTCGCCCCGCCCGGCCTGTCCACCAGCAGCGTCCAGCTCACCACCACCACGTCCAAGCTCGACCTGATCTTCTCCATGTCCGAACGGCACACGGACGACGGAGCCCCGCAGGGCATCGACGGCTTCGTCGAGTACGCGGGTGACCTGTACGACGCCGACACGGTCCAGGCCATGTGCGACCGCTGGGTACGTCTGCTGCGCACGGCGGTCACCGAACCGGGCCGTCGGCTCAGCCGGTTCGACGTCCTGACGGAGGCAGAACGGCGACGGTCGCTGCCCACCGCCGAGTCGTTCGCCGCGGAAGACAGCCTGGTGGGGTTGTTCGAGGCGCGGGTGCGGGAGACGCCGGACGCGGTGGCGGTCGTCGCGCCGGGTGAAGTGGCCTTGTCGTATAGGGAGTTGAACCGGCGGGCCAACAGGGTCGCGCATGCGTTGATCCGGCGCGGGGTAAGTGCCGAGGACATTGTCGCCTTGGCGCTGCCGCGCTCGGCGGAGTTGGTCGTAGCGGTTCTGGGCGTGCTGAAGGCGGGGGCCGCCTATCTGCCTCTCGACCCCGACTACCCGTCCGCCCGACGAGAGTTGATGCTTGAGGACGCCCGTCCGGTGCTGGTCATCGACGACCTGAGCGGGGTGGAGACGGAAGACCTCCCCGACAACGACACCGACACCGACACTGACACCGATCCTGACGTGTCGGTGCGTTCGCAGCACCCGGCCTACGTGATCTATACGTCGGGTTCGACGGGGCGTCCGAAGGGTGTGGTGGTTCCGCACGGGAATGTGGTGCGGTTGTT
Organism: Streptomyces sp. yr375; assembly: GCF_900110755.1. GTDB lineage: Bacteria > Actinomycetota > Actinomycetes > Streptomycetales > Streptomycetaceae > Streptomyces. The sequence continues at coordinate 40,796 of NZ_FOFF01000045.1, read as the reverse complement.
CGCGGCGACGCGGGCGTGGTTCGAGTTCGGGCCGGAGGACGTGTGGACGCTCTTCCACTCTTACGCGTTCGACTTCTCGGTGTGGGAGTTGTGGGGCCCGCTGCTGCACGGCGGTCGGTTGGTGGTGGTGCCGTTCGAGACGTCGCGGTCGCCGGAGGCGTTCCTGCGGTTGTTGGCGGCGGAGCGGGTGACGGTCCTGAGCCAGACGCCGTCGGCTTTCTACCAGTTGATGCAGGCCGACCGGGAGAACCCGGGTACTGAACTCGCCCTGCGCACGGTCGTGTTCGGCGGTGAGGCACTGGAACCGGCCCGGCTGTCCGACTGGTACGCCCGGCACGCGGACGATGCTCCCGTGCTGGTGAACATGTACGGCATCACCGAGACCACCGTCCACGTCACCCACACCGCCCTCGACGCCCGGTCGGCCAACGGCGACGGCTCCAGCGTGATCGGCTCGCGCATCCCGGACCTGCGGACGTATGTGCTCGACCGATGGCTGTGCCCCGTACCGGCAGGTGTGGTGGGGGAGTTGTACGTCGCCGGGGCCGGGCTCGCCCGTGGGTATCTCAACCGGCCCGCGCTGACCGCCGAGCGCTTCGTCGCCGACCCCTACGGACCGGCCGGCACCCGTATGTACCGCACGGGTGACCTGGTGCGCCTGCGGGCCGACGGCACGCTGGAGTACGCTGGACGCGCCGACGACCAGGTCAAGGTGCGCGGCTTCCGCATCGAACTCGGCGAGATCGAGGCCGCGTTGGCGACCCATCCTGGCGTCGGTGACGTGGCCGTGGTGGCGCGGCAGGACCGTGCTGACGACACCCGGCTCGTCGCGTACGTCGTCCCGGTCGGCGCGGGGGACGTCGAACCGGACGTCCTGCGGGGGTATCTGCGGGACCGGCTGCCGGAGTTCATGGTCCCGGCGACGTTCGTCGCGATGGAGGCGCTGCCGCTGACCGTCAACGGCAAGCTGGACCGGAAGGCCCTGCCCGAACCGGAGTTCACGCCCGACGCGGCCGGACGCGCGCCGCGTACTCCGCAGGAGCAGGTGCTCGCCGAACTGTTCGCGGAAGTGCTCGGAGTCGAACGCGTCGGCGTGGACGACGACTTCTTCGGCCTGGGCGGTCACTCCCTGCTCGCCACCCGGCTCGTCGCCCGCGTCCGCGCCGCCCTGGGGGCCGAACTCGAACTGCGCGCCCTCTTCGAGACGCCGACCGTGGCCGGTCTCGCGGAAGGGCTGGGCGGTGCCGGTGAGGCGCGGCCCGCGCTGGTGCCGGTTTCGCGGCCGGAGCGGATGCCGCTGTCGTCCGCGCAGCACCGCCTGTGGTTCCTGCACCAACTCGACGGGAACAGCGCCGCCTACCACATCCCGCTCGCCTGGCGGCTGAACGGCCCCCTCGACCGTCAGGCCCTCGGCCAGGCCCTCGCCGACGTGGTGGCCCGGCACGAGATCCTGCGCACCCTCTACCCGACGGCCGCCGACGGAGTGCCCTACCAGCTCGTCCTGAACGCCGATGCCGAACAGGCCCGCCCGGACCTGCCCCTCACCGAGATCGATGCGACCGGCGAGGCCGACGAGGCCGAGCTGCTCGCGCTGCTCGACCGTGCCGTACGGCGGACCTTCGACCTCGCCGCCGAACCGCCCCTGCGCGCCGAGCTGTTCACCACCGGGGCAAACCGGCACGTCCTACTCGTCGTCGTGCACCACATCGCGGGCGACGGCTGGTCGCTGGGCCCGCTGTCCAGGGACCTGGCGACCGCGTACGCGGCGCGCAGCGCGGGACAGCGGCCCAACTGGGCTCCGCTGCCGGTGCAGTACGCCGACTACACCCTCTGGCAGCGTGCGCTGCTCGGCGAACCGGCCGACCCCGGCAGCCTGTTCACCCGGCAGGCCGCCCACTGGACGAGCACGCTGAGCGGGCTTCCCGAGCAGATCCAGTTGCCCACCGACCGGCCGCGCCCGGCGACGCCGTCCTTCCAGGGCCGGCATCTGCCCGTCACCCTCGACGCCGAACTGCACGCCGGACTCCTCGGTCTGGCCCGGCAGCACGGTGCCAGCCTGTTCATGGTGCTCCAAGCCGCACTCGCCGCGCTGCTGAAGAAACTGGGCGCGGGAGACGACATCCCCGTCGGCAGCCTCATCGCCGGGCGTACCGACGAGGCTCTGGACGACCTCGTCGGGTTCTTCGTCAACACGCTCGTGCTGCGCACGGACACCTCGGGAGACCCGAGCTTCTCCGAACTCCTGGGCCGCGTACGCGAGTCGGCCCTCGGGGCCTACGCCCACCAGGAACTGCCCTTCGACCACCTGGTCGAGGCGCTCAACCCGGCCCGGTCGCTGTCCCGCCAGCCGCTGTTCCAAGTACTTCTCGCGCTGCAGAACGTGCCGCGCGGCACCTTCGACCTGCCGGGCCTGCACGCCGAGATCCTGCCCGTGCACCACGCCACGGCCATGTTCGACCTGTCCTTCCACCTGCTGGAGCGCGGCACCGGGGAAGCGGCCGGCCTGCACGGCTACGTCGAGTACGCCACCGACCTGTTCGACGACGCCACGGTCGAGCGGCTCCTCGCCCGCTGGACGCGCCTGCTGCACGAGGCGGTCGCCCACCCGGACCGGCCCATCGGCCGCTTCGACGTCCTCCTCGACGACGAACACGACCGGCTCCTCGGGGGGACGCCGGACGGGGCGACGGCAGACGGGTGGGTGGCAGAGGGGGCGGCACCGGCTGCCGTAAGCCTGCCCGAGCTGTTCCAGGCCCAGGTGCGGGCCACCCCGGACACCCCCGCGGTCGTCACCGAGGCCACCGTCCTCACGTATGCGCAGCTCAACGCCCGTGCGAACCGGCTGGCGCACGCGCTCATCGGGCGGGGCGTCGGACCGGAGACGGTCGTCGCGCTCGTCCTGCCCCGCTCGGCCGAACTGGTCGTCGCGATCCTGGCGGTCCTCAAGACCGGCGCCGCCTACCTGCCCGTGGACCCGGAGTATCCGGCCTCGCGCCGCACGTTCATGCTGGACGACGCCCGTCCGATCCTCGTCCTGGACGACCCGGCCACCGTGGACGCACACGTCGGTCACCCCGACACCGACCCTGACGTCGCGATCGACGGCCGTCATCCGGCGTACGTCATCTACACCTCGGGTTCCACCGGACGGCCCAAGGCCGTCGTGATGCCGTCGGCCGCGCTCGCCAACCTGCTGCACTGGCACCACCGCGGTGTCGGCGGCGGCACCGGCACCCGGACCGCGCAGTTCACCGCGGTGAGCTTCGACGTGTCGGTGCAGGAGACCCTGTCCGCGCTGCTGTACGGCAAGACGCTCGTGATCCCCACCGAGGAGCAACGGCGCAGCGCCGAACTCCTCGCCGGGTGGCTGGAGTCGCACCGCGTCGAGGAGCTGTTCGCGCCGGCCCTGGTGCTGGAGGCGCTCGCGGAGGCCGCCGAGGAACACGGCCGGGACCTGCCGCACCTGCGGACCATCGCCCAGGCCGGCGAGGCGATGCGGCTCGGTGACGCGCTGCGCCGCTTCCACGCCCGCCGCCCGGACCGACGCCTGCACAACCACTACGGCCCGGCGGAGACCCACGTCGTGACCGGGTACACCCTCCCCGCCGACCTAGGCGACTGCCCGCTGCCGGTGCCCATCGGCCGCCCCGTCGACCACACCCGCGCGTACGTCCTCGACGCCGCGCTGCGCCCCGTACCGACCGGCGTGCCCGGCGAGCTGTACATCGCCGGGGCCTGCCTGGCCCGGGGGTACCAGAACCGGCCCGCCCTGACCGCCGAACGCTTCGTCGCCGACCCCTACGGGCCGGCCGGGGCCCGCATGTACCGCACCGGCGACCTCGCACGCTGGCGTACGGACGGCGAGCTGGAGTTCCTCGGCCGTGCCGACCACCAGGTGAAGGTACGCGGCTTCCGCGTCGAACCCGGCGAGGTCGAGGCCGCGCTCACCGCCCACCCGACGCTCGCGCGGGCCGTCGTCGTCCCCCGCGAGGACCGGCTCGTCGCCTACGTCGTCCCGGCCGCCGGGGCGAGCGTCGTACCCGTCGTACTGCTGGACCACCTGCGCGACCGCCTCCCCGACTACATGGTTCCGTCGCACGTGGTCGCCCTGGACGCCATCCCGCTCACCCCGAACGGCAAACTCGACCGGGCCGCCCTGCCCGACCCCGCCCCGGACACCCGCAGCAGCCGGGCACCGCGCACCCCGCAGGAGCAGATCCTGTGCGACCTGTTCGCCGAGGTGCTGGGTCTCGAACGCGCCGGTCTCGACGACGACTTCTTCGACCTGGGCGGCCACTCCCTGCTGGCCACCCGGCTGGTGTCCCGCATCCGCGCCACCCTCGGTGTCGAACTGCCCCTGCGCCACCTCTTCGAGGCCCCCACCCCGGCCGGACTCGCCACCCGCCTCGACGAAGCCGCCGTGGCCCGCCCGGTCCTCACCCCCGCCCCGCGCACCGGGCAACTGCCGCCGCTGCCACTGTCGTTCGCCCAGCGCCGCCTGTGGTTCCTGCACCGGCTGGAAGGCGCGAACGCCGGCTACCACATGCCGCTCGCGCTACGGCTGCGCGGACCGCTCGACCGGGCCGCCCTCGCCGAGGCCCTCACCGACGTCGTCGGCCGGCACGAAACGCTGCGCACGGTGTTTCCGCACACGGACGGCGTACCGCACCAGCGGATCCTGCCCGCCGCCGAGGCCCGCATCCCCCTCAGGGTCACCGAGGCCGACGAGTCCGACCTCCCCGCACTCCTGACCGCGGCTGCCCGCCACGACTTCGACCTCGCCATCGAACTCCCCCTGCGCGCCCACCTGTTCACGCTCGCCGCAGACGAACACGTCCTCCTCCTCGCCCTGCACCACATCGCCGCCGACGGCTGGTCCCTGCGCCCCCTGTCGACGGACCTGGCGACCGCCTACGCGGCCCGCCGCGCCGGACAGCAGCCCGACTGGGCCCAACTCCCCGTGCAGTACGCCGACTACACCCTCTGGCAACGCGACCTCCTCGGCGACGAGTCCGACGCGAACAGCACCTACGCACGCCAACTCGCCCACTGGACAGACACCCTGACGGGCCTGCCCGACCTCCTCCACCTGCCCACCGACCGGCCGCGCCCCGCCGACTCCACCCACCGGGGCGGCCTGTTCACCACGTCCGTCGACGCCGAACTCCACGGCGCGCTGGCCGCCCTCGCCCGCCGCACCGGCACCAGCCTGTTCATGGTGCTCCAAGCCGGTCTCGCCGCCCTCTACACCCGTCTCGGCGCGGGCACCGACATCCCCGTCGGCAGCCCCTTCGCCGGTCGTACCGACCAGGCCCTCGACGATCTCGTCGGGTTCTTCGTCAACACGCTCGTGCTGCGCACGGACACCTCCGGCGACCCGACCTTCACCGAACTCCTCGGCCGGGTACGGGAGTCCGCCCTCGCCGCCTACGCCCACCAGGACGTCCCCTTCGAGCACCTCGTCGAGGCCCTGAACCCGGCCCGCTCGCTCTCCCACCACCCGCTGTTCCAGACGCTGCTCGCCGTCCAGAACGCCCCCGACGGCGACTTCGCCCTAGACGGCCTGGAGACCTCCCCGCAGCCCGTGCGCACCGGCACCGCCCGCCTCGACCTGGCCTTCGCCCTCACCGAACGGCGTCGCCCGGACGGCACGCCCGACGGCCTCGACGCCATCGTCGAGTACAGCGCCGACCTGTTCGACGAGGACACCGTCCGCACCCTCTTCGCCCGGTGGACGCGCCTGCTGACCGCCGCCGTCACGGCACCCGACCGCCCGATCGGCCGCCTCGACATCCTCACCGCCGACGAACGGCACACACTCCTGCCCGTCGCCGACGCCGTCGAGGTTCCGGACGCCACGTTCCCCGAGTTGTTCCGGCAGCAGGCGGCCCGCCGCCCGGACGCGGTCGCCGTCGTGTCCGGCGACACCGAGCTGACGTATGCCGAACTCGACGCGCGCGCCAACCAGTTCGCGCATGCCGTCATGAGTGGTGGTGTGGGTGCGGAGGATGTCGTCGCTCTCGTTCTGCCGCGTTCGGTCGAGCTGGTCGTGGCGATCCTGGGGACGATGAAGGCGGGAGCCGCCTATCTGCCCGTAGACCCCGGTTACCCCGAGGCGCGTATCGCGCACATGCTGGCGGACGCTCAACCGGCCCTGTTCATCGATGACTTGGACTTCATCGCCGACCACCCGGCAACCGATCCCGCAGTCTCCGTGGACGGACGGCATCCCGCCTACGTCATCTACACCTCCGGTTCGACCGGGCGGCCCAAGGGCGTCGTCGTCACCCACGGTGGCGTGCCCAGCCTGGTCGCGGCGCAGGTGGCTCGGCTCGGCCTCGACGACTCCAGCCGGGTGCTCCAGCTCAGTTCACCGAGCTTCGACGCCTCGTTCTGGGACCTGTGCGCCGCGCTGCTCACCGGAGCGTGCCTGGTCCTGGCCCCGGCCGATGCTCCTCTGGCGGGCCTGACGTCGGACATCTCTCATGTGACGTTGCCGCCGTCGGTGTTGGCGGCGGTGGAGGAGTTGTCGGTGTCGACGTTGGTGGTGGCGGGGGAGGCGTGTGCGCCGGAGTTGGTGGCGCGGTGGGCTTCTGGGCGGCGGATGATCAATGCGTATGGTCCGACGGAGACGACGGTGTGCGCGACGATGAGTGCGCCGTTGTCGGCGGTGTCGGGTGGGGTTCCGTCGATCGGGCGGGCGATCGTCAACGCGCGTGTGTATGTGCTGGATTCGGTGTTGCAGCCTGTGCCGCCCGGTGTGCCGGGTGAGTTGTATGTGTCGGGTGCGGGTCTTGCGCGTGGGTATCTGCGGCAGCCTGGCCTGACCGCAGGCCGGTTCGTCGCCGATCCTTTCGGTGCGGCCCCTGGTGGGCGGATGTATCGCACAGGGGACGTGGTGCGGTGGCGGGTGGACGGTGAGTTGGAGTTCGTCGGTCGTGCTGACGAGCAGGTGAAGGTGCGGGGGTTCCGGGTCGAGCCCGGTGAGATCGAGACCGTGCTCGCCGCGCATCCCGCCGTGGCGCATGCTGTGGTCGCCGTGCGGCAGGAGCGGCTCGTCGGCTATGCCGTGGCCGAGCGGGACGCCGAACCGCAGCCGGCCGTGCTGCTCGGCTTCCTGCGGGACCGGCTCCCCGAACACCTGGTGCCGAGCGCGGTCGTCCTGCTGGACGCCCTGCCGCTGACCCCCAACGGCAAGCTCGACAAGGCCGCTCTGTCCACCCCGGACTTCGCGTCCGAGACCGCCGCCGGGCGTGCGCCGCGCACCCCGAGGGAACAGTTGCTGGCCGGGCTGTTCGCCGAGGTGCTGGGCGTCGAACGGGTCGGCCTCGACGACAGTTTCTTCGACCTGGGCGGCCACTCCCTGCTCGCCACCCGGTTCGTCTCCCGCGTCCGCGCCGTGCTGGGGGCCGAACTCGCCCTGCGCACCCTGTTCGAGACGCCGACCGTGGCCGGACTCGCCGCAGCGCTCGACGGTGCCGACCGGGCCAGGCCCGCCCTGACGGCGGCCGACCGGCCCGAGCGGACACCCCTGTCGTTCGCGCAGCGCCGGCTGTGGTTCCTCCAGCAGATGGACGGCCCCGGTGCCAGCTACAACATCCCCCTCGCCCTGCGCCTGTCCGGGCGGCTCGACGAGCGGGCGCTGACCGAGGCCCTCGCGGACGTCGTCACCCGGCACGAGACCCTCCGCACGGTCTTCCCCGAGGCCCACGGCACCCCGTACCAGAACGTGCTGGACCCCGACACCGCCCGCCCGCGCCTGCGCGCCACGCACACCGACGAGTCCCGGTTGGCACAGGAACTCGCCGAAGCCGCCCGCCATCCCTTCGACCTGTCCACCGAAGTCCCCCTGCGCGCCCATCTGTTCGCGCTCTCGGGCGATGAGCACGTCCTGCTGCTCGTCATGCACCACATCGCCGGCGACGGATGGTCCACCGGACCCCTCTCCCGCGACCTCGCCGAGGCGTACGCCGCCCGCAGCGCGGGCCACAAGCCCGAATGGGTGCCGCTGGCAGCCCAGTACGCCGACTACACCCTCTGGCAGCGCGAACTGCTCGGCGACCCGACCGCCCCAGACAGCGTCTTCGCCGCCCAACTCGGTTACTGGAAGGAGCGGTTGGCGGACCTGCCGGACCAACTCCGGCTGCCCGTCGACCGGCCACGCCCGGCCGTCGCCTCCTACCGGGGCGAGCACCTGCTCGTCGAGCTGGACACCGAGCTGCACGCCGGACTGGCCCGGCTCGCACGCCGCTCGGGCGCGAGCCTGTTCATGGTGCTGCGTGCCGCCCTCGCCGCCCTGTTCACCCGTCTCGGCGCGGGCACCGACATCCCCGTCGGCAGCCCCATCGCCGGCCGCACCGACCAGGCGCTCGACGACCTCGTCGGGTTCTTCGTCAACTCGCTCGTGCTGCGCACCGACACCTCCGGCGACCCCTCGTTCGAGGAGCTGGTGCGCCGGGTGCGGGAGAACGCGCTGGGTGCCTACGCCCACCAGGACCTGCCGTTCGAGAACCTCGTGGAGGAGCTGAACCCGGCCCGCTCGCTTTCCCAACACCCCTTGTTCCAGGTGATGTTCGCGCTTCAGAACGCGCCGATGGGCGAGTTCGACCTGCCCGGCCTGCGGGTGGCGCCGGTGACCGTGCCCACCGGCACCGCCAAGTTCGACCTCGGCTTCAACCTGTACGAGCGGCACGCCGGCGACGGCTCCCCGGCGGGCATCGCGGGCGCGGTCGAGTACGCCACCGACCTGTACGACCGGGCCACGGTCGCCGACCTCGTCGACCGCTGGACCCGGCTGCTGCACGCCGTCGTCGCCGACCCCGCCCGCCCTGTCGCCCGCATCGACCTCCTCTCCGCCGACGAACGCCACCGCCTGCTCCACGACGCCCATGACGCCGACGGCACCGCCGTACCCGTCGACCCGGTTCCGCTGCCGACCGCCTTCGCACGGCAGGTACGGGCCACGCCCGACGCGGTGGCCCTGGTGGTGTCAGGCGACGACGACACCGAGCTGACGTACGCCGAACTCGACGCGCGTGCCAATCAGTTCGCGCACGCCGTCATGGGCAGTGGTGGGGTCGGGGCTGAGGACGTCGTCGCCCTTGTCCTGCCGCGCTCGGTGGACCTGGTCGTGGCGATCCTGGGGACGATGAAGGCCGGGGCCGCCTACCTGCCCGTCGACCCCGGTTACCCCGAGGCGCGTATCGCGTTCATGCTGGACGACGCCCAACCGGCGGTGGTGGTCCGTGACTTGGACTTTGTCGCCGACCACCCGGTGACCGATCCCGCGGTCTCCGTGGACGTACGGCATCCCGCCTATGTCATCTACACCTCCGGTTCGACCGGGCGGCCCAAGGGTGTCGTCGTCAGTCACGCGGGCATCGCGCATCTGGTGGCCGCGCAGGTCGAGCGGTTCGCCATCGACGCGACGAGCCGGGTGCTCCAGTTCGCCTCGCCCAGCTTCGACGCGTCCGTGTCCGAGCTGTACACGGCCCTGCTCACCGGGGCGACTCTCGTCCTCCCGCCGCCGAACAACCCCTTGGCGGGCCTCACTTCGGACATCTCCCATGTGACGTTGCCGCCGTCGGTGTTGGCGGCGGTGGAGGAGTTGTCGGTGTCGACGTTGGTGGTGGCGGGGGAGGCGTGTGCGCCGGAGTTGGTGGCGCGGTGGGCTTCTGGGCGGCGGATGATCAATGCGTATGGTCCGACGGAGACGACGGTGTGCGCGACGATGAGTGCGCCGTTGTCGGCGTCCTCGGGTGGGGTTCCGTCGATCGGGCGGGCGATCGTCAACGCGCGTGTGTATGTGCTGGATTCGGCGTTGCAGCCTGTGTCGCCCGGTGTTCCCGGTGAGTTGTATGTGTCGGGTGCGGGTCTTGCGCGTGGTTATCTGCGGCAGCCCGGTCTGACCGCCGGCCGGTTCGTCGCCGATCCGTTCGGCGCGGCTCCTGGTGGGCGGATGTATCGCACGGGTGATGTGGTGCGGTGGCGGGTGGACGGTGAGTTGGAGTTCGTCGGTCGTGCCGATGAGCAGGTGAAGGTGCGGGGGTTCCGGGTCGAGCCCGGTGAGATCGAGACCGTGCTCACCGCTCATCCGGCTGTCGGGCGGGCCGTCGTGGCCGTACGCGATGAGCGGCTCGTCGGCTATGTCGTCCCCGCCGCCGACACCGCGGTGGCATCCAGTCCGGAGCGCGAGCAGGACCACATCGCCGGCTGGCGGGAGATCTACGACGCCCTGCCGGTCAGGGCCGCGCAGGCCGCCCTCGGTGAGAACTTCACCGGCTGGAACAGCAGTTACGACGGCCGTCCCATCCCCGAGGCGGAGATGCGGGAGTGGCGGGACGCCACCGTGGCCCGCATCCGGGCGCTGAAGCCGCGCCGGGTCCTGGAGGTCGGCGTCGGCACGGGGCTGCTGCTGGCCCGGGTCGCGCCGGACTGCGAGACGTACTGGGCCACCGACTTCTCGGCAACGGCCATCGACGCCGTCCGTGAACAGGTCGGCCGGGAACCGGAGTTGGCGGCGCGGGTCGTGCTGCGCACCCAACCCGCGCACGACGTATCCGAGTTGCCCGGCGGGTTCGACACCATCGTGATCAACTCGGTCGTCCAGTACTTCCCCAGCGCCGAGTATTTGCTCGACGTCGTCCGGAAGCTGACCTCGCTCCTCGCGCCCGGCGGCGCGCTGTTCATCGGCGATGTGCGCAACCTGCGGTCGCAGCGGGCGCTGGCCACCGCCGTCCAGTTGCACCGCGGCAACGACGACACCGAACCCGATTCCATGGAGGTTCGCCGGGCCGTCGAGCGGGCGTTGCGCACCGAGGAGGAACTCCTCGTCGATCCCGACTTCTTCGCCGCGCTGCGGGGCCAGGTCGACGCGGTCGGCGCGGTCGTCGTCGAGGTCAAGCGCGGTCGGCACCACAACGAACTCACCCGCCACCGCTACGACGTCACCCTGCACACCCGGCCCACCGGGCAGTGGAACGGTTTCACGGAGGTCTCCTGGGGCCGTGCCGTGGCCACGCCGGACGACGTACACGACCTCGTGGCCGCGGAGGACCCCCCGGTCCTGCGGATCACGGGCGTGCCCAACGCCCGGCTGACCGGCGAGGTCGCCGCCGACCGGGCCGTGCACGGGGACGACGCCACCACCGCGCCCGGAACCGTCGACCCCGATGCCGACCCCGGTGTCGACCCCGAGGTCTGGCACGCGCTGGGCGCTTCCACGGGGCGTCGGACGTACGTCACCTGGTCGCCGGACGCCCCCGACACCGTCGACGTCGTGCTCGTCGACCCGGCGCGGGCGGACGACCCGGACGCTCCCGTCGAGGCGTACTGGCCGGCCCGCCACACCGGGACGTTCACCAACACACCGGCCGCCGACCGGACTTCGGGCTCGCTCGTCCGTGACCTGCGGGACTACGTGCGCGTACGGCTCCCCGAGCACCTCGTGCCGTCCCTGTTCGTCGTGCTCGACGAGCTTCCGCTCACCGCCAACGGCAAGCTGGACCGGGCCGCCCTGCCCGCCCCCGCCGACATGGCGAGCCGGGGCAGCCGGGAGCCGCGCACCCCGCAGGAGGAACTGCTCGTGCACCTCTTCGCCGAGGTGCTCGGTGTGGGCCGGGTCGGCGTCGACGACAGCTTCTTCGACCTGGGCGGACACTCGCTGCTCGCCACCCGGCTGGTCTCCCGCGTCCGGGCCGCCCTGGGCGCCGAACTCGACGTCCGCGCCCTGTTCGAGGCACCCACACCGGCCCTGCTCGCCGTCCGGCTCGACGAGGCCGGGGAGGCGCGGACGCCGCTGACCGCCCGCGCGGAGCGTCCGGAGCGGGTGCCGCTGTCGTACGCCCAGCGGCGGCTGTGGTTCCTGCACCGGATGGAGGGGCCGAGCGCCGCCACGTACGTCATGCCGCTGGCGCTGCGGCTGACCGGTGCCCTCGACCGGACGGCGCTGCGGCTGGCGCTCGGTGACGTCGTCGCCCGGCACGAGAGTCTGCGGACGGTGTTCCCGGAGGCCGACGGCGTACCCCACCAACTCGTCCTGGACGTACGTCCGGAGATGCCGGTGACCGAGGCGGACGAGGCGCGGCTGCCGGAACTGCTCGCCGGGGCCGTACGGCGCGGCTTCGACCTCGCCGTCGAACCACCCCTGCGCGCCGAGCTGTTCGCGCTCACGCCCGACGATCACGTGCTGTTGATCGCCGTCCACCACATCGCCGGGGACGGCTGGTCGATGGGTCCGCTGTCCCGGGACCTGGCGAGCGCCTACGCAGCCCGGCGCGAGGGCGAGACGCCCGACTGGGCAGCCCTGCCCGTGCAGTACGTCGACTACGCCCTCTGGCAACGGGAGTTGCTCGGCGACGCGTCCGACGTGGACAGTCGGCTCGCCGCCCAACTCGCCTACTGGACACAGACCTTGGCGGAACTGCCCGCGCAGATCGCGGTGCCGGCCGACCGGCCGCGGCCGGCCGTCGCCTCGCAGCGCGGCAGCACGCTGCCGATCCACCTCGACGCCCGACTCCACCGCTCCTTGCGGGACTTGACGGCCGAGCACGGTGCCAGCATGTTCATGGCCCTGCAAGCCGGTCTCGCCGCGCTGCTGAGCCGCCTCGGCGCGGGCACCGACATCCCCGTCGGCAGCCCGGTGGCAGGGCGCACCGACCAGGCGCTGGACGATCTCGTCGGGTTCTTCGTCAACACGCTCGTGCTGCGCACGGACACCTCGGGCGACCCGACCTTCACCGAACTCCTCGGCCGGGTAAGGGAGAACGCCCTGGCCGCCTACGCGCACCAGGACGTGCCGTTCGAGCACCTCGTGGAGGTTCTCAACCCGGCCCGCTCGCTCTCCCACCACCCCCTCTTCCAGGTGATGCTGGCCCTGCAGAACGCCCCCGGCGCAGGCTCCGGCGGTGGCTTCGGGCTGGCCGGGCTCACGGTCGAGCCGGTGGGCGTGCCGACCGGCACCGCCCGCTGCGACCTCACCCTCAGCCTCACCGAGCGGTACGCCGACGACGGCACCCCCGAGGGCCTCACCGGCGCGGTCGAGTACGCCACCGACCTGTTCGACGCGCCCACCGTGGCCACCCTCGTCGCCCGCTGGACCCGCCTGCTGGAGGCGGTCGCGGCCCGGCCCGGGGAGCCCGTCGGCGGCATCGACCTGCTGGCGGACGACGAACGCCACCGGCTGCTGGTCGGCCACAACGACACCGGGGCCGTACTACCCGCCGCCGCCCGCCGCTCCCTGCCGGAACTGTTCGCCGAGCGGGTCCGGGCCACCCCCGACGCGGTGGCCGTGGCGACCGGCGACGACACACTCACGTACGCCGAACTCGACGCCCGCGCCAACCGCCTCGCCCACGCGCTCGTCGGCCAGGGGGTGCGGGCCGAGACACCGGTGGCCGTGCTCATGGAACGCTCGGCCGATCTGGTCGTCGCCATCCTCGGCGTCGTCAAGGCGGGCGGTGGATACGTGCCGCTCGACCCCGGGTTCCCGCCCGCCCGCATCGACCTCGTCGTCCGGGAGACCGGCGCCGCCCTCGTCCTCACCGAGGACGTGCTCACCGCCCTGCTGGCCGCCGAACCGCGCACCGACGCACCCCAAGTCGACTGCCGTCCGGACCAGTTGGCGTACGTGATGTACACCTCCGGCTCCACCGGCCGCCCCAAGGGCATCGCCGTCACCCACGCCGACGTGGCCGGACTCGCCCTCGCCCCCTGCTGGGGCACCGACGACGCCCACACCCGGGTGCTGCTGCACGCGCCGGCCGCGTTCGATGCGTCCACCTACGAGCTGTGGGTGCCGCTGCTGGGCGGCGGCAGTGTCGTCGTCGCACCGCAAGGGCGTCTCGACGTACGGGAGTTGTGTGCCACGGTCGCCGAACAGCGGGTGACCGGGCTGTGGTTGACGGCCGGGCTGTTCAGGGTCGTGGCCGAGGAGGAGCCCGCCGGGCTCGCCGGGGTGCGCGAGGTGTGGACCGGCGGTGATGTCGTGTCCGCGACGGCCGTCGCCCGCGTCATGGACGCCTGCCCGGGCCTGCGGGTCGTCAACGGCTACGGCCCGACGGAGACCACCACCTTCGCCGCCCACCACCGCATGGACACCCCGCCCGACCCCACCCGTTCCGTACCCCTCGGACGGCCCATGGCCGGCATGCGGCTGTACGTCCTCGACGAGCGGCTGCGGCCCGCCCCGACCGGTGTGGTGGGCGAGCTGTACATCGCCGGGACGGGTGTCGCCCGCGGCTACGCCGACCGCCCCGCCGCCACCGCCGAACGCTTCACCGCCGACCCCTACGGGCCGCCCGGCACCCGCATGTACCGCTCCGGCGACCTCGCCCGGTGGCTCGACGACGGCACCCTGGAATTCGCCGGCCGCGCCGACGACCAGGTCAAGCTGCGGGGCTTCCGCGTCGAACCCGGCGAGGTCGAGGCCGCCCTCGCCCGCTGCCCCGGCGTCGCCCAGGCGGCCGTCGTCGCCCGCGAGGACCGCCCCGGCGACCAACGCCTCGTCGCCTACGTGGTCCCCGCCGCCGACGCCAACACCCCTGCCGGAACTGGTCACTTCGACCCGCACGCCGTCGCCGAGCTGCTCCGGCGCGACCTGCCCGCCTACCTCCTCCCCGCCGCCTTCGTCACCCTCGACGCGCTTCCGCTGACCGCCAACGGCAAGCTCGACCGGGCCGCCCTGCCCGCCCCCGAGTACGGCCCCGGCAGCGACGGCACCGGACGCGGCCCGCGCACCCCGCACGAGCAGGTGCTGTGCGATCTGTTCGCCGAGGTGCTCGGCCGGGACCGGGTCGGCATCGACGACGGGTTCTTCGACCTCGGCGGTCACTCCCTGCTCGCCGCCCGCCTCGTCGCCCGGATCCGCGACACCCTGGGCGCCGAACTCGGACTGCGCACCCTCTTCCAGACCCCGACCGTCGCCGGACTCGCCGAACGGCTCGCGCTGCGCGACACCGACGACTCCCTGGACGTCCTGCTGCCGCTGCGCCCGGAGGGCTCGGGCACCCCGCTGTTCTGCGTCCACCCGGGCGGCGGCATCAGTTGGTGCTACAGCGGACTGCTCAACCACCTCGCCCCCGAACACCCCGTGTACGCGATCCAGGCCCGCAGCCTCGGCCGCGACGAACCCCGCCCCACCTCCTACGAGGAGATGGCCGCCGACTACGCCGAACAGATCCGCAAGGTCCAGCCGGAGGGCCCCTATTTGCTCCTCGGCTGGTCGGCCGGCGGGCTCATCGCACACGCCGTCGCCACCGAACTCCAGCGGCAGGGGCAGCGCACCGAGCTCCTCGCGATCCTCGACGCCTACCCGGTCGCCGACCTCACCTTCGACGAACCGCCCGTGCCCAGCGAACGCGACGTCCTGGTCGGCATGCTCGACTGCGACCCCGCCGAAGTGGGCCCGGAACCGCTCAGCCACGAGCAGGTCGTGGAGGTGCTGCGGCGGCGCGGCAGCGCCCTGGCCGGGCTCACCGAACGGCACATCGAGGCCGTCGTCGCCATCATGATCAACAACGCGAGCCTGGCGCTGACGTTCCGACCCGCCCTGTTCCAAGGGGACATGCTCCTGTTCAACTCCACCATCGACCGCGAACAGGACTCCCCGGGCGCCGACGTCTGGCGCCCCTACGTCACCGGGTCCATCGACTCGTACGACATCACCGCCCGCCACGACCGCATGACCCAGCCGGGCTCCCTCGCGCAGCTCGGCCCGCTCCTCGCCGCCCGCATCACCGAGATCCAGCGGCAACTGTCCGACCGTCATCTGTCCGACCGTCAGCCATCCGACAGCAACCCGACCACGCAGGAGAACCAGTCGTGAACAACCCCTTCGAGGACCAGGACGCCACCTACCTCGTACTCGTCAACGACGAGGCGCAGTACTCCCTTTGGCCCGCCTTCGCCGACGTCCCCGACGGCTGGACCGTCGCCCACCCCGAGGACACCCGCGCGGCCTGCCTGGAGTACATCGAGGCCAACTGGACCGACATGCGGCCCAAGAGCCTCGTCGACGCGATGGCGGCGGCGACGGACCCCACGTCGTGAGTACCGTCACCACCGGCGTGGCGGACTTCGCGGCGGCGCTTCAGTCGGACGCGTTCCGCCGCGACCCGTACCCGACGTATGCCCGGATGCGCGCCGAGTGTCCGGTGTACCCGGCGCCGCAGGGCGTCTGGTACGTCACCCGGCACGCCGACGTCGAACAGGCCCTCGGCGACCTGCGGTTGTCGAACGACCGGGAGCGGATGACCGGGGCGCTGGTCGCCCGCGACGGCCGGATGCGCGACCTGAGCCGGCTCACCGCGCGGCTCGGGCGGGTCATGAGCAACACCGACCCGCCGGACCACGCGCGGCTGCGGGGGCTCGTCAACAAGGCGTTCACCGCCCGCCGGGTCGAGCAGTTGCGGGAGCGGATCCAGCAGGTCGTGGACCGGCTCGTCGACGACGCCCTCACCGCGGGGCCGCCGACCGACGTGCTCACCGCCGTCGCCGCGCCGCTGCCGCACACCGTGGTCTGCGAACTGTTCGGGATCCCCGAGGCCGACCGGGACCGCGTCAAGGAGTGGTTCCGCGGGCTCGGCCGGATCCACGAGGACATCGAGCGCGCCGAGAAGGTCGTCGACGAGTTCGAGGCCTACCTGACCGCGCTCGCCGCGCGGCGGCGCGCCGAACCCGGCGACGACCTGATCAGCGCCCTCGTCACGGCGCAGGCGCGCGGCGACCGGCTCACCGACCACGAGCTGCTGTCGACGTGCTTCCTGCTGATCACCGCGGGCGACGAGACGACGACCAACCTCATCGGCAACGGCGTCCTCGCGCTCCTGCGCCACCCGGACCAACTGGCCCGGCTGCGCGCCGAACCGGCGCTGATCCGCACGGCCGTCGACGAGATCGTCCGCTACGACAGTCCCAGCCAGGCCATCGTCCGGGTGGCCGCCGAGGACGTACCGCTGGGCGGGCGCACCGTGCCCGCCGGTGACCTCGTGTATCTGTTCCTCTCCGCGGCGGGCCGCGACCCCGACCGGCACGAGGAGCCCGACCGGCTCGACCTGACCCGCCCCGCCCACCGCCACCTCGGCTTCGGCCACGGGCCGCACTTCTGCCTCGGCGCGCCCCTGGCCCGCCTGGAGACCGAGCTGGCCATCGGCACCCTCGTCCGCCGGCTGCCCGAGCTGCGGCTCGCCGTCGAACCGGCGGAACTCGAGTGGCGGCCCAACCCGCTCCAACGCCGGCTGACGGCACTGCCGGTCACGTACACCACCGTCACCATCCCCACCGTCCGAGAGAGGAAGTGACCTGTATGGTCCGCGAGTTCAGGGTGCGCCGGGAGCAGGTGCTGCCCGCGACAGCCGAGCAGGTGTGGCACGCGGTCGCGACCGGCGAGGGCAACCTCGGCTGGCTGTACCCGATGGACGTCGAGCCGTGCGTCGGCGGCGCGGTGTCGCGGGGGCAGGCCACCGTCGTCGAGTGGGAGCCGCCCGCCAGGTTCGCCTGCCGCAGCGCCGACCAGGGCGGCTTCACCAACACCCTCGACTACACCGTCGTAGCGCACGGCGACGGAGCCGCCCGGCTGTCGATGGGCGTCCACTGGGTGCACCGGGGTGTCATCGACGACGGCTGGGAGACCCGGGCCGACGCCGCCGAGAAGCACATCGACTTCTATCAGCACAGCCTCGCCGAGTACCTGCGGCACTTCGCGGGCCGCCGCGCCGGCTACGTCAAGGCCACCCGCCCCGACCCGGCGGTCGCCGGCAGCCTCACCGCCGTCCGCGACCGGCTCGGGCTGCCCGCGGCGGCCGGCGCGGGCGACACCGTGAAGGTGATGCTGCCGGACCGGCCCGGCGCCCCCGTCGAAGCGGTCGTCGACTTCCTCGACGCCGACTTCCTCGGTCTGCGCACCGCCGACGCCCTGTACCGCTTCTACGACGGCAGCGCCTGGAACTGGCCGCTCTGGCTCGGCCACCACCTCTTCGCACCGGATGCCGACGCCGACACGTCCACCGGCGCGTGGGACGCGTGGCTGGCGGAGGTGGCCCCCTGATGGAGACCCCTCTCTACGCGGCCGAACTCGTCGAGGAGGACGGCGTGTTCAAGCTCGTCGTCACCGATCTGCGCCGGGACACCGTGCAGACCGCCCACCTCCCCAAACGGGCCGTGGACAAGCTCCCTTACTTCCTCTCGCTCCTCAACTCCCGCCAGTTCAGCGCATTTCGTTAACCTCAGGAGGACCGTCCGACCATGGCACCGACTTCCCTCACGACCACCGCCGCCGCGCTGCCCGCGCCCCGGCGGGCCCCGGCGGACCGGTGGTTCCGGGTGCACCGGTGCCGTGCGCCCCGGGCCGCCCGCCGGCTGCTGTGCTTTCCGCACGCCGGCGGCACCGCCCACCTCTTCCACGGCTGGTCCGCGCACCTGCCCGACGACGTCGAACTCCTCGCCGTGCGCTACCCCGGCCGACAGGACCGGCTCGCCGAGTCCTGCGTCGAGGACATGGCGGAACTGGCCGACGCCGTCACCGAGGCCCTCGCCCCGTACACGGACCTGCCGCTCACCCTGTTCGGCCACAGCATGGGCTCCGCCGTCGCCTACGAGGTGGCGCTGCGGCTGGAGGCGCGCGGCCTGCGCCCCGCGCACCTGCTGGTCTCCGGCCGCGCCGCCCCGCACCGGGCCCGCCCGGCGGGCGTCCACGACGGAGACGACGAGGCGCTGCTCGCCACGGTGCGCGGCCTCGGCGACTACCAGGCGGAGGTCTACGAGATCCCCGAGCTGCGGGAACTCCTGATGCCCGCCCTGCGCGCCGACTACCGCCTCATCGAGGCCTACCGCCCCGAGCGTCCCGCACCGCTGCGCACCCCCGTGACCGCCTACACGGGCCGTGACGACGGCAGTTGCCCGCCGCGGTCCGTCGGCGCGTGGTCGGAACTCACCGAACCGGGCCGCTTCGCCCTGCGCTCGTTCCCCGGCGACCACTTCTATCTCGTCCCGCACGAGGCGGAGTTGGTCGCGGACATCGCCGCCGTCCTCTCCAACTGACCCGCCTGCTCGGCCAATCAACCTTGCTCGACCGAACCCCCCTGCCCCACAAGGGAGTTGACCCGTGCCCAACCCGACCGCCCCCCTCCTCTCCCGCCCGCCCGGCGAGCTGTACCTCCTCGACGACGACCTGAAGGCCTACCCCGCCGCCGGTTACGGCAAGGTCCGCGAACAGGGTCCCGTGGTGCGCGGCTGGCTGACCGAGACCCAGCCGGTGTGGCTGGTCACCCGCTACGACGACGTCCGCGACGGCCTGCGCGACCCGCGCTTCGTCAGCAGCCCCACCGCGATCGAGGGATACACCGGGGAGGACCCGCGCCGCACCCTGGTCGACATGCTGAACCTGCCGGCGGAGGTCCAGAAGTACTTCCTCGTCTCGGCCCTGGACACCGACCCGCCGGACCACACCCGGGTGCGCGGAGCCGTCGGCCGGGCCTTCAGCGCCCGCCGCACGCAGACCCTGCGCCCCCGGGTGGCGCAACTCGCCGCGGAGATCCTCGACGACCTCCACCGCCGCTCGGCCGACGGCGTCCTGGAACTCGTCGACGGCTTCGCCTACCCGCTCGCCATCACCGTCGTCTGCGAACTGGCGGGCGTCCCCGAGGCGGACCGGGCCGTCTTCCGGCGCTGGGGCGACGACATCCTCATCATGGAGCCCGAACGGCTGCGGGAGTCCTCCCTCGCCGTCGTCGACACCGTGCTGCGCCTGCTCGACCAGCGCCGCCGGGAACCCGCCGACGACGTACTGAGCGCCCTCGCCGCCGCCCGCGACGACGACCGGTACAAGCTGACGGAGGAGGAGGCCGTCGCGATGGTCCTCAACGTCGTCATGGCCGGCTACGACAACACCGCCCAGCTCGTCGTCAACAGCCTCGCCGCCCTCCTCACCCACCCCGACCAGCTCAAGCTGCTCCAGGCCGACCCCGGTCTGATGCCCAGCGCCGTCAACGAGTTCATCCGCTGGTGCGGGCCCGACATCATGGTGCGCATGCGGCTGGCCGCCGAGGACGTCGACTTCCGCGGCACCACCATCCGCAAGGGCGACTGCGTGCAGTTCGTGCTGGTCTCCGCGAACCGCGATCCGCGCGTCTACGACGACCCCGACCGCCTCGACATCACCCGCCGCCCGCACGACGGCTCCGAGGGACACATCGGCTTCGGCCACGGCATCCACTACTGCCTCGGCGCGCTCCTCTCCCGCCTCCAGTGCGAGATCGCCCTGACGACCCTGCTGGACCGCCACCCCGGCCTGTGCCTCGCCGAGGGCCCGGAGAGCCTCCAGCGCCTGGTCATCCCGGGGACGGCACCACGGCTGCCGCGACTGGCCGTACGCGTCTGAGGCCTGCGTCCCGTAGGCGTCTGGAACGCGCCAGGGCGCCCGGCCCGACCCGTGTGGGCCGGGCCGGACGCCCTGGTTTCTGGCTTCTTCAGTTGTTTTGGTTCTGGTCGGGATCAGACCAGGTCGAACCGGTCGAGGTCGGAGACCTTGGCCCACGCGGCGACGAAGTCGGTCACGAACTTCGCCTTCGCGTCGTCGCTCGCGTAGACCTCGGCGAGCGCGCGCAGCTCGGAGTTCGAGCCGAAGACCAGGTCGGCACGGGTGCCGGTCCACTTGATCTCGCCCGAGGCGTCGCGGCCCTCGAACGTGGTCTGGTCCGAGGACGTCGACGACCACGTCGTACCCAGGTCGAGCAGGTTGACGAAGAAGTCGTTCGTCAGCTTGCCCGGGGCGTCGGTGAGGACGCCGTGCGCGGACTCGCCGTGGTTGGCGCCCAGCACGCGCAGGCCGCCGACGAGGACCGTCAGCTCGGGCGCGCTCAGGCCCAGCAGGTTCGCCTTGTCGAGCAGCAGGTACTCGGCCGGCAGGCGGTTGCCCTTGCCCTGGTAGTTGCGGAACCCGTCGGCGGCCGGCTCGAGCGCGGCGAACGACTCGACGTCCGTCTGCTCCTGCGTCGCGTCGACACGGCCCGGCGTGAAGGGGACCTCCACGTCGTGACCGGCGTCCTTGGCGGCCTTCTCGACGGCGGCGGCGCCACCGAGGACGATCAGGTCGGCCAGGGAGACCTTCTTCGCGCCGGAGTTGAACTCGGCCTGCACGCCCTCCAGGACGCGCAGCACCTGCGCCAGCCCGTCCGGGTTGTTGACCTCCCAGCCGCGCTGCGGCTCGAGGCGGATCCGGGCGCCGTTCGCGCCGCCGCGCTTGTCGCTGCCGCGGAAGGAGGACGCCGACGCCCACGCCGTGGACACGAGCTGCGAGACGGTCAGGCCCGAGGCGAGGAGCTTGGCCTTGAGGGCCGCGATGTCCGCGGCGCCGATGACCTCGCCCTCGGCGGCCGGCAGCGGGTCCTGCCACAGCAGGGTCTCCGCCGGGACCTCCGCGCCGAGGTACAGGGACTTCGGGCCCAGGTCACGGTGGGTCAGCTTGTACCAGGCGCGGGCGAAGGCGTCCGCGAACTCGGCCGGGTTCTCGTGGAAGCGCTTCGAGATCTCGCCGTAGATCGGGTCGAAGCGCAGCGAGAGGTCGGTGGTGAGCATCATGGGCAGCTTCTTGGCGCCGCTGTGCGCGTCCGGGATGATCGCCTGAGCGTCCTTCGCCACCCACTGGTTGGCGCCGGCCGGGGACTGGGTGAGCTCCCACTCGTAGCCGAAGAGGATGTCGAAGAAGTCGTTGCTCCACTGGGTGGGCTTGGTGGTCCAGGTGACCTCGAGACCGGAGGTGATGGCGTCGCCGCCCTTGCCGGTGCCGTAGGTGGACTTCCAGCCCAGGCCCTGCGCGTCCATGGCGGCGGCCTCGGGGTCGGCGCCGACGGACTCGGCCGGGCCGGCGCCGTGGGTCTTGCCGAAGGTGTGGCCACCGGCGATGAGGGCGACGGTCTCCTCGTCGTTCATCGCCATGCGGCGGAACGTCTCGCGGATGTCGCGGGCCGCGGCCAGCGGGTCCGGGTTGCCGTTGGGGCCCTCCGGGTTGACGTAGATGAGGCCCATCTGCACGGCGCCGAGCGGGTTCTCCAGCTCGCGGTCGCCGGTGTAGCGCTGGTCGTCGAGCCAGGTGGTCTCGGGACCCCAGTACACGTCCTCGTCGGCCTCCCAGACGTCGGCGCGGCCGCCGCCGAAGCCGAAGGTCTCGAAGCCCATCTGCTCAAGGGCGACGTTACCCGTGAGGATCATGAGGTCGGCCCAGGAGATGGACTGGCCGTACTTCTTCTTGACGGGCCACAGCAGGCGGCGGGCCTTGTCGAGGTTGCCGTTGTCCGGCCAACTGTTCAGCGGCGCGAAGCGCTGCTGGCCGCGACCGCCACCGCCGCGGCCGTCGCTGATGCGGTAGGTGCCGGCGCTGTGCCAGGCCATCCGGACCATCAGCGGGCCGTAGTTGCCGAAGTCGGCCGGCCACCAGTCCTGCGAGGTGGTCAGCACCTCGGCGATGTCCTGTTTCACGGCGGCGAGGTCGAGGTTCTTGAAGGCCTCGGCGTAGTCGAAGTCCGCACCGAGCGGGTTCGCCACGACGGGGTCCTTGGCGAGGATCTTCAGGTTGAGCCGCTCCGGCCACCACTGGCGGTTTCCGCCGCCCTGGGTCGGGTGCGCGGCGCGACCGTGCGCGACGGGGCAGCCACCTGCCTCCGCCGCCTTCGGGTCGGTCACGATCGCATCATGGTTCTCGGTCATGGGGGAATCCTTCTGGGTGGTCGGATCACATGCTCACGTACCGCGGTTCTCGGGGCCCGCGGTACTTGGGTCCTGCTTGTCCTACTGGTCCTACGACTACTACGGGTACGGCGGGTGCTCAGTTACGGGCGGCGGTGGAACAGGCGGGGCACAGGCCCCAGTAGATGACCTCGGCCTCGTCTATGGAGAAGCCGCGGTCATCTGCGGCGGTCAGGCAGGGGGCGTGGCCGACCGCGCAGTCGACGTCGGCGACGACGCCGCACGAGCGGCACACGAGATGGTGGTGGTTGTCTCCGACGCGCCCCTCGAACCGGGCCGGGCTGCCCGGCGGTTCGATACGGCGCACCAGGCCCGCCGTGGTCAGCGCGTGCAGCGCTTCGTACACGGCTTGCACGGAGATGTGGCCCACGCGGTCGCGCACGCCGGTGGCGATCGCCTCGACACCGAGGTGGTCGCCACCGCGCACGGTCTCCAGCAGCGCGACACGGGCGGCCGTCACCCGCAGGCCGACACCGCGCAGCTCCTCGGCGGTGGTCGGTGTACGGGGCGCTGTCATGTGACCGAACCTACTCCATAAACACGAACGGTTCAAGAAAACGAACGGTACAGGTCTGGGAAACGGGGAAAGTCGGTATGCGCACGTCAGAGGAACGCGGCGAGGCCGTCGAGGAGCCGGTCGACGTCCTCGGTGTCGGTGTAGGGCGCGAGTCCGACCCGCAGGGCGGGGTCGTGGAGCTTCAGCGCGGTGAAGGGCTCGTGGGCGTAGAAGGACCCGGCCGGGGCCACGACCCCGCGCGCGGCCAGATGCGCCTGCGCCTCGCGGGCGTCCCGGCCCTCGAGCGTCATCAGGACGGTCGGGGTGCGGTCCGCCGCCTTCGAGTGGACGGTGACGGCGTCGCCCAGCGCGCGCAGCCCGTCCTCCACACGGGCGCGCAGCGCGTTCTCGTGCTCGTGCAGCGACCACAGCGACCGCGTCAGCCGCTCCCTGCGCGACCCGCCCGCCGCACCCGCCGTATCCGCCGCATCCGCCGTGTCCATCGACGCCAGGAAGTCGACGGCGGCGGTGGCGCCGGCCAGGATCTCGTAGGGCAGGGTGCCGAACTCGAAGCGCTCGGGGACCTCGTTCGTGGACGGCAGCAGCTTGTCCGGTTGCAGGGCTTCGAGCAGGTCGGGGGCTCCGGCGAGCACACCGCAGTGCGGTCCGAGGAACTTGTACGGCGAGCAGACGAACAGGTCCGCCCCCAGCGCGGGCACGTCCACCAGGTGGTGCGCGGCGTAGTGCACGCCGTCCACGTACACCAGGGCGCCTGCCTCGTGGGCGCGGTCGGCGATGCGGCGCAGCGGCGGCTTGGTGCCGAGCACGTTCGACGCCGCCGTCAGCGCGACCAGCCGGGTGCGGGGCGACAGCGCCCGCTCGTAGGAGTCGAGGTCGAGTTCCGTGGTCGCGGCGTCGATCTCGATCCAGCGGACGGTGACCCCGGTGTGCTCGGCCGCCTGTATCCAGGGCCGTACGTTGGCGTCGTGGTCCAGGCGGCTGAGGACGATCTCGTCGCCGACCCGCCAGTCCTTGGCCAGGTGCCGTGAGAAGTCGTACGTGAGCTGGGTGGCGCTGCGCCCGTGCACGACGCTCCTCGCGGGCACGCCGAGCAGGTCGGCGTAGGCCGCCCGGAAGTCGGCGACGGCCTGTTCGGCGTTGCGCTCGGACGGGCTGACGAGCCCCCGGTTGGACAGGGGGCCGGTGAGCGTTCTGGTGATGGCCTCGGCGACGGGGGTGGGGGTCTGGGTCCCGCCCGGTCCGTCGAAGAAGGCGAGGCCGTGGGTGAGGGAGGGGAAGTGGGTCCGCAGGGCGGCGACATCGATGGGCATGGCCCAGACTCTGACACCCGGGGCCGGGGCCCACCAGCCGTTGGACCCGGTTCGTCCGGATCGCGTCGCGCCGCACGATATTGTCAGACCCTTGACAGTCTTGGGTTTGACGAGTTCATTCCGCCGGGTCGGAAGGGGCCACAGGTGACCGAGAGCGCCGACAACACCGACAGCACCGACAACGACAGCACCGCGAACGCCGGGAGCGATACGCGCGGCGGGAGCGCCGCGGAGTTCGACGCGGGCTTCGACGCGGACGTGGTGGTCGTGGGGCTGGGGCCGGTCGGGGCCACGGCCGCGAACCTCGCGCACGACCTGGGGCTGCGGGTCGTGGCCTTCGACCGGGCCGCCGAGGTCGAGCCGCGGCCCCGGGCCGCCGGGTTCGACCACGAGGCGATGCGCGTCTTCGCCGGCCTCGGGCTGGCCGACGCGATCGCCGGCCACACCATGCCGTACCGGCCCTCCGAGTACCGCAACGCCGACGGGCAGGTCATCAAGCGCATCGACGCCGCGCCGCCGCCGCACCTCCTCGGCTGGGCGCCCAACTACGTCTTCGACCAGCCCCACCTGGAGACCACCCTGCGCCGCCGGCTCGACGGGGCGGCCGGCGTCGACGTGCACCTCGCCACCGAGGTGACGGACGTACGCCTCGACGACGACGGCGCCACCGTGCACGCCGTCGACCCGGCGGGCCGCCCCCGCACGGTGCGCGCGCGGTACGTGCTGGCCTGCGACGGCGGCGGCAGCCCGGCGCGCAAGCGGCTGGGGCTCAGGATGGACGACCTGGACTTCGACGAGCCGTGGCTGGTGGTGGACGTACGGCTGCGTCCCGGCGCGGGGGCCGGGCTGCCGCGGACGAACGTCCAGTACTGCGAGCCGGACCGGCCCAGCACCTTCGTCGTGGGGCCGGGGAACCACCGCCGCTGGGAGTTCATGATCAACCCCGGCGAGCGGCCCGAGGACATGACCGACCCGGACTTCATCGGCGGCCTGCTGGCGCGCTGGCTCCCGCCGGGGGAGTACGACCTGTGGCGGGCGTCCACCTACCGCTTCCACGCCCTGGTCCTGAAGCAGTGGCGGGTGCGGCGGCTGTTCTTCCTCGGCGACGCGGCGCACATGACCCCGCCGTTCCTCGCGCAGGGCATGTGCCAGGGCATCCGCGACGCGTCCAACCTGATGTGGAAACTCGCCCTGCGGCTGCGCGCCGGCGCGGACGAGTCGCTGCTCGACACCTACCAACGCGAGCGCGACCCGCACGTACGTCACGTCACGCTCACGGCGAAGGAGTTCGGGCACGTCATCTGCGAACGGGACGCCGCCACGGCCGCCAAACGGGACGTGGACCTGCTGGCGGAGCTGGCCGAGCGGCCCGAGGGGACGGTCCGGCAGTCCCTGATCCCCGGACTGCTCGCGGGCTTCCTCGCGCCGGAGGGGTTCCCCGCGCGCGGCGACCTGCTGCCGCAGCCGAGGGTGACCGACGCCCGGTCCGCCACCGGACTGCTTGACGAGTTCACCGGGAGCACCTTCCGCCTGGTCCTGCGGCCCGACACGGACCCGGAGGCGGTCGCATCCGCCCTGCGCGCCCACGCGTCGGCGGACGGCTTCCCGATCACCCTGGTCCGGCTGGTCCGGCCGATGGAGGACACCACGATCGAGGGCCCGGACGAGTACCGCGAGGAGCAGCCCGTCCTGGACGGCTGGCTGGGCCGGCAGTCGTGCGTCGCGGTGCTGGCCCGCCCCGACCACTACGTCTTCGGCGGCGTCCACACGGCGGACGACCTCGACGCCCTGCTCGCCGCCGCCCGCCGGCAACTGCGCGGAGCGGCAGGTCCACGGAGGCCCTGACGGGGGTGGGAGCGGCGTCGACGCGCGATTGTCAGTGCCCGGTGTCAGGCTGAAATCACCGGATCTGCGAAGGGAATCGCCGTGATCACCACTGACCCCACTCCCGGCACCCCCTGTTGGCTCGACCTGGGCGCCCCCGACGTCAAGGCCACCGCCGCTTTCTACGGCGCGGTGCTGGGCTGGAAGTACGAGCCCATGGAGGGCGAGGGCGAGGGCGCAGGCGACAGCGAGGAGATGGAAGGGGGAATGTTCCAGAAGGACGGCAAGACCGTCGCCGGGCTCGGCAAGCTCACCGAGGAGGGCGCGCGCTCGGCCTGGATGATCTATTTCACCGTCGACGACGCGGACGCCGTGAGTCGGGCCGTGGAGCGCGCGGGCGGCACGGTCCGGGTGCCGACGCGAGACCTCGGCGACTGGGGTCGGATGGCGCAGTTCGACGACCCGCAGGGCGGCCAGTTCGCCGTCTGGCAGCCGGGGAAGAACGCGGGCTTCGAGCTGGCGGACAAGCCGGGCTCGCTGTCCTGGACCGAGCTGTACACGAGCGACGCGGCGGCGGCCAAGGAGTTCTACGGCGGCGTCCTCGACTGGCGGTTCGGCGACATGGAGATGCCGAGCGGCGAGGGGACGTACACCATCATCACGCCCGCCGGGCAGCCCGACGAGCGGATGCAGGGCGGCCTCATGGAGCTCGCCAAGGAGGATCTCTCCCTCGCGGGCGGACGGCCGTACTGGCACCCGGTGTTCGCCGTCACCGACTGTGACACCGCGGTCGCGGCGGTCGCCAAGAACGGCGGCAGCGTACAGATGGGCCCGGCGGACATGGAGGGCGTCGGCCGCCTGGCCGTCTGCCTCGACCCGTCGAACGCCGACTTCGTCGTGCTCGCCCCGGCCGAGCCCGCCACGCCGGCCGCTCCGGCCAAGGGCTGACCGCACCACTGACCACACCACTCACCCGCACCACTGACCGCGCCGGGGGCTCCGGGGGCGGCTCTCCGGGGGTGGCTCCGAGGGGATAATTGCACATCGGTGAGCAATGAATTAGCCTGCACATCGTTGGGCAAATAACTGCTCGCAGTGCCGCGCCACCCTCAGGAGCCCCCCGATGCCGCTCGTTGTCCGCACGCCCGCCGAGAAGATGACCGAGCCGTATCCACGGCGCTGGTGGGCGCTGCTGGTGCTGTGTCTGAGCCTGCTGATCGTGGTCATGGCGAACACGTCGCTGATCGTGGCGGCACCGGACATGACGACGGACCTGGGGCTCTCCAGCAGCGACCTGCAATGGGTCATCGACGGCTACACCGTCCCGTACGCGGCACTGATGCTCGTGCTGGGCTCGATCGGCGACAAGTACAGCCGGCGCGGCGCGCTGGTCCTGGGGCTGCTGATCTTCGCGGCCGGCTCGGTGACGGGCGGGCTGGTGCACGGCACCGACCTGGTCATCGTGGCCCGCGCGATCATGGGCGTCGGCGCGGCCGTCGTCATGCCGGCCACCCTGTCCCTGCTCGTGGCGATCTTCCCGAGGGCGGAACGCGCGAAGGCCATCACGGCCTGGAGCGCCACCTCGGGACTCGCCGTCGCCGCCGGTCCGCTGGCCGCCGGCTGGCTACTGCAGAGCCACGCGTGGGGCTCGACCTTCCTGATGAACGTCCCCGTCGCGCTCCTCGGCGTCGTCGGCGCGCTGTTCCTGGTCCCGCCGTCGAAGGCGGCGAAGGCGGGCGGCATCGACTACGTCGGCGGTCTGCTGTCGATCGTCACCGTCGGCAGCCTGGTCTACGCGACCATCGAGGGCCCGCACTTCGGCTGGGGCACCGGCCCGATCGCCGCCGCCGTGCTCGCCGCCGTCGGCCTGCCGGCCTTCGTCGCCTGGGAGTTGCGCCACCCCCACCCCATGCTGGACGTGCGCAAGTTCCGCGAGCGCCCCTTCACCGGCTCCATGCTCGCGGTGCTGTTCTTCTTCTTCGGCACCTTCGGCTCGATCTACTACTCCACCCAGTTCCTGCAGTTCGTCCTCGGCTACAACGCGCTGGAGACCGGCGTACGGCTGCTGCCGCTGGCCGGCGCCGTCTTCGTCGGGGCGGCGGTCACCGGGCGGCTGGCGCCCAGGCTGGGCGTCAAGCTCGTCGTCGGCACCGGCATGGCGATCGGCACGGCCGGCGTCCTGCTGCTCACCCGCATCGAGGCGGGCTCCACGTACACCGACTTCCTCGCGCCGCTGCTGCTCCTCGGCTTCGCGATCGGCCTGAGCCTGTCACCGGCCACCGACACCGTCATGGGCTCCTTCCCCGAGTCGGAGCTCGGCGTCGGCGGCGGCGCCAACGACACCGCGCTGGAACTCGGCGCGTCGCTCGGCATCGCCATCCTCGGCTCGCTGCTCGCCACGTCGTACAAGGACCGGCTGACCGAGCTGGTCGGCGGGCATCTCCCGGCCGCCGCGATGGACATCGCCAAGGACTCGGTGGGCGGCGGCGTCGCGGTCGCCGAGCAGGTCGCGAAGAGCCCCCAAGGCGGCCTCCAGCAGGCCCAGACCCTGGTCGCCGCGGTCCACGAGTCCTTCGCCCACGCCATCGCCCACACCAGCCTCGTCGGCGGCGTCATCATGGCCGCCGGAACCGTACTCGTCCTGCTGGTCCTGCCCGGCCGCCACCGGACCACCGGCGGCCAGGACCAGCAGGCGGACCGGGACGCGGAGCCCGCGACGCACGCCGAAGCCGCGGAGTACGCCGACTCCGCGCACTGAACCGGGCACCGTAGGGGACGGTGACGCGGGCCACCTGGCGGGGGAGAGCGGGATCACGCCAGGTGGCGCGCTATTGGCCATGAACGCGACACACGGTACCGTCGGTCTGTTATCGACGACGGCATCACGGAAGCCGGTGAGAATCCGGCACGGTCGCGCCACTGTGGTCGGTCCGCCCCGCTGGACGGGGGCGAACCGCTAGTCAGACCCGGGAGCGCCGTCCTCTGCACCACCGAGATGGGACGCGAACTCCCAGAGGAGGCCCTGCCATGGCTCAGCACGTCGCCCAGCCGACCGTCAACACCCCTGTCATCCCCGCGAAGCTGCCGTTGAGGGACATCGCCCCCTGGGCGGTCTTCTTCGGCATCCTGATGCTGGTCCTGCTGTACTTCGTCGGCGCCGAGCAGGGCGCGACGTCCGTCGTCTCCGGCGAGGACGTCCACGAGTGGGTGCACGACGCCCGTCACCTCCTCGGCTTCCCCTGCCACTGACCGAGGGGAAACCAGCACACCCGTGAACTCCGCAACGGTAAGAAACCTGCTCGTGCGGGGCATGCTCGCCGGCCTCGGCGCCGGCGTGCTCGCCCTGATCGTCGCCTACCTCCTCGGCGAACCGACCGTCGACAGCGCCATCGGCTTCGAGGAATCCCACGCCCCGGCCCACGGACACGAGGTCGAACTCGTCTCCCGCAGCCTGCAGTCCACCGCCGGACTCGCCACCGGCGTTCTGATCTACGGCGTCGCCTTCGGCGGCATCGCCGCCCTCGCCTACTGCTTCGCGCTCGGCCGCGTCGGCCGCTTCGGCCCCCGGGCCACCGCGCTGCTGCTGTCGGGCACCGCGCTGCTCGCCGTGTACGTCGTGCCGTTCCTCAAGTACCCGGCCAACCCGCCGTCCGTGGGCGACCCGGACACCATCGGC
Organism: Streptomyces sp. yr375; assembly: GCF_900110755.1. GTDB lineage: Bacteria > Actinomycetota > Actinomycetes > Streptomycetales > Streptomycetaceae > Streptomyces. The sequence continues at coordinate 10,732 of NZ_FOFF01000045.1, read as the reverse complement.
GAGCGCACCACCCTCTACTTCCTGATGATGGTGCTCAGCGTGCTCCTCGCGGTCGCCGCGGTGATCGCCGGCAAGCGGCTCGCGCCGAGGCTGGGCAACTGGCACGCCACCGTCGTCGCCGTCCTCGGCTTCGTCCTCGCCATCGGGCTGGCCTACGAGTTCCTGCCCGTCGTCAACGAGGTGCCGGGGGACTTCCCGGCCACCCTGCTGTGGCGGTTCCGGCTCTCCGCCCTCGCGATGCAGCTCACGCTGTGGGGAGGCTTCGGCCTGGTCTTCGGCGAACTGGCCGAGAGGCTGCTGCACCCGAAGCCCGCCACGCTGTCCGCGGGCACGGCGGTGGCCGCCCCGCACTGACCTGACCGGACCCGATCTGACCTGACTTGATCTGACCTGGCTTGATCGGACCGACGCCACGACAGGGCCCACGGAACCATCCGGGGGCCCTCTCGCGTTCTGCGGGCCACGACGGACTCAGCGAGGTTCGGCAACGTCCAGCGGATCCCCGAGTCGCAGGTTCCAGCGGCCGTTTCGCCCGCTGATCGTGGTGGCCGTCAGCGGCGGCACGTCGACCCGCCAGAACGCCGCCGAGGGCGCGCCCAGCACGTGGACCACCACGGCCCGTACGACCTCCGGCTCGACGACGGCGAGCGTACGGCCGCCCCCGCCCCCGCCCGTGTCCTGCAACGTCTCCAGCCAGCGGGTCACCCGCCCGCACAAGTCCTCGACGGACTCCCCGCCGTGGGGCGCGGATGCGGGATCGGCGAGCCAACGGGCCACCGCCTTCGGCTCATCCGCGCCGACCTCGCCCAGGGTCAGCCCCCGCCACCGCCCCACGTCCAGCCCCGCCAACTCCCTTGTCCCCGTTGCCTCCACCGCGTCGAGACCGAGCGCCGCCGCCGTCTCCCGGCAGCGCACACTGGGCGACGTCACGACGCTCACGGCCGCGGGCAGGCTCGCGGCCAGGGCACGGGCCCGTACCGCCCCGCCCGCGTCGATCGAGCCCCCGTCGTCGAAACGGGCCTGACGCAGCGACGCGTTCATCGCGGGCGAGACGAAGGTGACACGACTGGTCACGGGGTGACTCCTCCAGGCGAGGTCATGGCGAGTTCATGGCGTGGGCACGGCTCCCAGGAACCGTATGTGCGGGCGGTCGTCGGGGTCGGCGTGGGTGACGGCGGCGCGGACACCGTAGACGTCGGCGATGAGGGTCTCGGTGAGGACGTCCCGCGGGCTGCCGCAGGCCACCACCCCGCCCTGCCGCAGGACGACGAGCCGGTCGCAGTACATCGCGGCCAGGTTCAGATCGTGCAACGCGACGACGCTGGTCAGACGCAGTTCGGTGATCAGCGTCAGCAGGCCGAGCTGGTGCTGGATGTCGAGGTGGTTGGTGGGCTCGTCCAGCAGCAGTTCGCGCGGCTGCTGGGCGAGGGCGCGGGCGATCTGGACCCGCTGGCGTTCGCCGCCGGACAGGGTGTGCCAGCGGCGGTCGGCCTTGTCGGTCAGACCGGTGCGGGCCAGCGCGGAGCGCACGGCCGCCTCGTCCTCGGCCGAGGCGGGACTCCAGGCCCGGCGGTGCGGGACCCGGCCGAGGCGTACGACGTCCAGGACGCTCAACGCGACCTGGGTGTCGGCCTGTTGCTCGACTACGGCGACCCGCTGGGCGACCGCGCGCCGCCCCACCCGGTCCAGCGGGCGGCCGTCGAGCGTGACGGCCCCGGAGGCCGGGGCGAGGACACCGGCGAGCAGCCGCAGCAGCGTGGACTTGCCGGAGCCGTTCGGACCGAGCAGCCCGGTGACGGTTCCGGGGCGCGGGGTGATGTCGACCCCGTCGAGGATCAGCGTGCCGCCGACCGAGTAGGAGACGCGCTCGGCGCGCAGCCCGGCACCCTCGTACGACAAGTCGGCGTCGGTCATCGCGTACTCCTGGTCCGGTACAGCACGAGGACGAACGCCGGGACGCCGATCAGCGAGGTCACCACGCCCACCGGCACCTCCTGCGGGTCCAGGACGGTTCGGGCGAGGGTGTCCACCCAGACCAGGAACACCGCCCCGGCCAGCGCGGTGGCCGGCAGCAGCCGGGTGTGCCCGGGGCCGGTCAGCGCACGGGTGGCGTGCGGCAGGACGAGGCCGACGAAGCCGATCGCCCCGGCCGAGCTGACCAGGGTGGCCGTCAGCAGGGCGGTCGCGCACAGCAGGATCAGCCGGGTGCGTGCCACGTGCACGCCCAGCGAGGCGGCCGCGTCCTGCCCGAACGCGAAGGCGTCCAGTGTCGTCGCGTGGCCGACGCACACCAGCAGCGTCGCCACCAGGACCGCGAGGCCCACGCCCACTTCGCTCCAGTCGGCCCCGCTGAGCGAGCCGAGCAGCCAGAACAGCACCCCGCGCGTGGTCTCCGCGTCGGCTGCCGTCAGGATCACGAACGAGGTGAGCGCGGAGAACAGTTGCATGGCCGCCACCCCGGCGAGCACCACCTGGTCCGTGGTGCCGCCGAGGGTGTGGCTGAGCAGCAGCACCAGCGCGAAGGAGAGCGCAGCGCCCAGGAACGCGCCCCCGGACACCGACAGGACACCGCCGCCCACACCGAGGACGACGACCAGGACCGCGCCGGTCGAGGCCCCGGAGGAGACGCCGAGGACGAACGGGTCGGCGAGCGGGTTGCGCAGCAGCGACTGCATCACCGCGCCGCACACGGCGAGCCCGGCCCCGCACACGGCGGCCAGCAGCGTGCGCGGCAGCCGCAGATTCCATACGATCCCGTCCCGGATCGGCGTCAACTCCGCGTGCCCCCAGCCGAGATGGGCGGCCACCGTCGCCCACACGTCACCGACGGCGATGTCGGCCGGGCCGATGGTGATCGCCACGGCGACGGACAGCGACAGCAGCGCGAGCCCCGTCGCCCACAGCAGCGCGCCCCGCAGCCCGCGCACCGCCGCCGAGGGCGCGGCCGGGGTCGCGGTCGGCAAGGCGTCGTCGGTCATCCCCCGAGGCCGTACTCGCGCAGCGCCGCCGCCACCTTCTCCACGCCCTCGACGGTCCGGATCGTCGGGTTCATGGCCTGCCCGGACAGCAGCACGTACCGCTTCTTCTTCACCGCCGTCATGTTCTTCGTGACCGGGTCGGACTCCAGGAAATCGATCTTCTTCGCGGCGGTCTCGGCCGTCTCCTGCTTACGGCTAAGGTCGCCGATGACCAGGACGTCGGGGTCGCGGTCGGCGACCGTCTCCCAGTTGACCTGGGGCCACTCGTCGTGGTTGTCCTCGAAGGCGTTCTTCGCGCCGAGTTCGCGGGTGATGATGCCGGGCGCGCCGCAGCAGCCCGCCAGATACGGGGACTGGGAGTTGGCGAACCAGTACATGAGGGTGACGTCCTTGGCGTCGAGCCCAGAGACGGCCTTGGCCACCCGGGCCTTGAGACCGGCGACGAGCTTCGTGCCGCGTTCCTCGACGCCGAAGATCCTGGCCAGGTCGGTGACTTCGCCGTAGACCGCGTCCATGGTGAGCGGCTCGGCGCGCGAGCCGTCGCCGTCGCCGGTGTTGTCCTTGCCGACGCAGTCGGAGGGGGAGAGGTAGGTGGGCACGCCGAGCTTCTCGAACTGCTCGCGGGTGGCGACGCCGCCCTTGCCGAGGGTGGAGGCGAAGGAGGAGGCGACGAAGTCGGGCTCGGCGTCCAGGACCTTCTCGAAGGAGGGGGCCAGGTCGGCCAGCCGCTTCACCTTCGCGTTGGCCTTCTCCAGCCCCTTCGCCACCGGGTCGGTCCAGGTGGCGGTGCCCGCCATCCGGTCGGCCAGCCCGAGGGACAGCATGATCTCGGTCGTGCCCTGGTTGAGGGAGACCGCCCGCTTCGGCGGCCCGTCGACGCGGACCTTCCGCCCACAGTTGTCGAGCGTGACCGGATAACCGCCGGATCCCGAGCCCTTGGCCGACGAGCCGGACGAGCCGGACGAGCCGGACGAGCCGGACGAGCCGGTGGTGGCGGTCGAACCCCCGCAGCCGGTCAGCAGCAGCGCCCCGGCCAGGAACAGCACGGCAGGACGGACCGGACGGGCAGGGGGGACGGGGCGTGCGAGCGGCACGGAACTTCCTTCGGCGTCGAGGGCCCTTGCGCGAAGCCCGGTCGTACGGTGCTCCCCCGGCCGTCTTCCGACGTCGGAGGCCGCCAGCAGGTCTTCGGACTCGGGGTCAACCGGACGAGACGCCTTCCCGGACCGCGCTCGCGCTCCAGTGGCCAGTGCCCCGCCCGTCGCCCTCACCGCTGCGCGTCAGCTCCGGATTCACACCGGATTCCCTGACCCGTGCACGTACAAATACGCACATGGGTACGACTGGCTTCGGCAAGCTACCACAGGCGCACCGGGGGCCTGGACCGGCCGTTTCGGCTGCGGTCCGCTCCGTCGGCCCAGCCCGGGGAGTAGGCTCGAAGCAACCCCCGGTTGATGGCCACCGCGCCGCCGTACCAGCCGACGGGAAGGTGAGGACGATGGTGACGTTCGTGACCGTGATCGTGATCCTGGCGATGATCGCGCTCGGGGTGCTCCTCATCCACATGCTCAACACGCAGCGCGGCGCGCGCGTCGTCGCCTTCCACTACGGCCGCTCCGGGACACCGGTCCTGGGACCGCCGGCCCCGACGGATCCCCACAGCGCGCGCTCACGCAGACGGCTCCACCTCCGACGCGCCTCCACAAGGGAACGGCGCGAGTCCGTTGCTCCGTGAGTCCGTCGCTCACCGTGCGCCGAGTTCGACGCGCAACCCCAGGACCAGCGGCCCCGGCCGATGTGATGGACCGGGGCCGCTCGCCGACCCGACAGCGCTGGACGTGTTCGTCAGCCGAGAGGCGTGACGGCAGGCGTGACGGCGGGTTCGCTGTCGAACTCCGGGATCAGGTCCCCGATCAGCCGCATGCTGCGCAGGACGCTCTCGTGGGGCAGGGCGCCCACCTGCTGGAAGCACATGAGGCGGTCGATGCCCAGGTCGGCGTAGGCGCGGAGCTTCTTGCGGCAGGTCTCGGGGCTGCCGACGATCAGGGAGTCCTGTTCGCTGAGGGCCTCGAAGAGCTCGTCGTCGGGGACGGTCTCGCCCTGGAGGATGCGGCCGATGGCCAGTTGGGCGCGGTTCGGGCCGCCGTACGCCGCGGACTCGGCGCGCAGGAAGGCGCCGGCCAGACCGCCACCGTCCGGGGCGTCGACGAGCGCCTGCTCGCGGGCCATGTTCTCGACGAACGCCTCGGCGGCCTCGAAGAAGACCAGCGCCCGGGCCGTGTACCAGGCGGCCGCGGCTGCCGCGCCGTCGCGCATGGCCTGTTCGTCGGTCTCGGCGCAGTGCACGAAGGTGAAGAAGGCGACCTGGTCGTTGACGAACGCGCCGACCGGTTCCCGGCAGTCGGCGGCGGCCGTCCGGTACAGCTCGACCAGCCGCCGCACCCGGTCGAGCGGCTCCCACAGCGTGGTGCCGAGCACCCCGACCCCGCGCCGCCCGGCCTCCTCGAACGAGGCGGGGGTGGAGGCCGCCTGCCACAGCGGCGGGTGCGGGCGCTGGTAGGGCGCGGGCAGCACCGGGACACCGCCGGTGACGGTGGTGTCGCCGGCCCACATCCGGGGCACCTGGCGAAACGTGTCGGCGACCTGGTCGCGGACCCCCGCCGGGTCGATGCCGAACAGCCGCCACTCGGGCGCCGTCGACCGGGTCAGGCCCATTTCCACCCGGCCGTTGCTCAGGTGGTCGAGCATGGCGGCCCGTTCGGCGATGCGGATGGGGTGGTTGATGGCGGTGGGGGCGAGGACGGCGGCGTGGCCGAGCCGTATCCGCCGGGTCTGCTGGGAGAGGGCGGCGAGGAAGAGCTCGGGCGCCGAGGAGAGGCTGTGCTCCTCGGCGCCGTGGTGCTCGACCTGCCACCAGCAGCCGTAGCCCAGCTCGTCGGCGAGCCTGGCCTGCTCCAGCGCCTCCGTGATGCGGGTGTGCTCGTGGTCCGGGGACCACGGTCGCGGGTCCTGGATCTCGCTGAACATGTCGAGTTTCATCGGCGCGGAGTCCTTCTGTCGTGGGGAGGGAAGGGGGGAGGGTCGGGCGGGCCGGGCATGTTCGACCACCCGAACGGTGTTCGGGTCGCGTTTACGCGTCAATTGTCAGGTATGGTCCCGAAGCCCTTCGCACCGGCCCACCAGGAACGCCGTCCAGGCCTCTGACCTCACCGGAGTCGCCGGGACGGGAGTACGGTGGCAGTACCGAGCGCACCTCGCACGCCGTCTCCGTTTCGGCGTCGCCCTCGGGGAACGGCAATGCCGGACGCATCGCGTCCGGTCGGAAATGAGCCGCCCCACATGAGTCTGATGAGTCTCGGAGTGCTTGCCTCCTCTCACAAGGAGAACGAGTTCCGTCTGCCGCTGCACCCCCGCCACCTCGACCGGATCGCCCCGGACGTCCGCGCGAGGATCTTCCTCGAGCAGGGCTACGGCCGACGCTTCGGCGTCGCCGACGACGCGCTGCGACCACTCGTGGCGGGCCTGCGCTCCCGCGAACGCCTCGTCGCCGAGTGCGACGTCCTGCTGCTGCCCAAGCCGATGCACGAGGACATCGCCGAGCTGCGCGAGGGCCAGGTGCTGTGGGGCTGGCCGCACTGCGTGCAGGACGAGAAGATGACGCAGATCGCCATCGACCGACGGCTGACCCTGATCGCCTGGGAGGCCATGAACCACTGGACCTCCACGGGCGCTTTCAGCGTCCATGTGTTCCACAAGAACAACGAACTCGCCGGCTACTGCTCGGTGCTGCACGCCCTCCAGCTCGGCGGGCTGACCGGCAGTTACGGGCGTCGGCTGCGCGCGGTGGTCATCAGCTTCGGCGCGACGGCGCGCGGAGCGGTCACGGGCCTGGGCGCCATGGGGGTCTCCGACGTCACGGTCCTCACCCAGCGCGCGGCGGCGGCGGTGGCCTCGCCGATGCCGTCGGTCGTGATGGGCCACTTCGAGGAGGAGGCGGACGATCCCTCGAAGCTGCGGGCCGTCACCGCGGCCGGTTCCGTGCCGCTGGCGGAGTACCTGGCCGGGTTCGACATCATCGTCAACTGCGTTCTCCAGGACACCGACGCGCCGCTCATGTTCGTCACCGACGAGGACCTCGCCCTCTTCCGGCCGGGCACCTTCTTCATCGACGTCGCCTGCGACGAGGGCATGGGCTTCGAGTGGGCCCGCCCGAGCGGCTTCGGCGACCCGATGTCCACGGTCGGCCCGGGGTGCCACTACTACGCGGTGGACCACAGCCCGTCCCACCTGTGGAACTCCGCCACCTGGGAGATCAGCGAGGCGCTGCTGCCCTACCTGCGCAAGGTCATGAGCGGCCCGGCGGCCTGGGACGCCGACGTCACGGTCAAGAAGGCCATCGAGATCCGCGACGGCAACATCCAGAACCCGAAGATCCTCTCCTTCCAACACCGCACAGCCGCCTACCCCCACACCCCTGAAACCCCGCCGACCAGGACGGGAACCAGTCCGGCGGCCTGAGGACGACGCAGAGACGGGCGTAGAGACCGGCGTAAGGGGGGGAGAGACGACCTGACCGGCGGCTTCGCTGGAGGGTCGAGAGTCTGATCGAGGGTCAACTTCCGGCCTCGGGTAATGTGATGGCCGCTGATGCCGTCTGCCCCGACCCGGTGGCACGCCTTGCGGGAGCCGCCCCACGCGTGGACGTGACGCGAACCTCCCTCCTGTGCCCGTTTCTTCGGGCCGTCTCGCCTGCCCTCACTTGGAGACTTTGATGACCCTTCACACAGCCACAGCATGGGCGCTGCTGGCCTCCGGACTCATCTTCCTGCTGGCACTGTTCCTCGGTGTCTGGAAGTGGTTCGCCATGACCGGCTCGCCGGACGGCCGTGCCCATCCCTACGTCGACGTCGCTCATCGCTCCGCGCTGCTGTACGCGTTCGCGACCCAACTCATCGCCGTCCTCGTCCAGTTCTCCGGCTGGTCGGCCACGGTCAACGGGACCGCGGCCACCGTGATCATCCTGCTGTTCGTGGGGACCATCGGAAACTACATCCGGCTCGCGGTGCAGGGCGGAACCGACAACCAGATGCACAACCCGCCGCGCGGCCATCTGTTCGTCCTGCTCACCCTGATACTCGGCGAGATAGGCGGCTTCGCCGTCCTGCTCGCCGGCTTCGCCAAGGCCCAAAGCAGCGTCCTCTTCTGATTCCGCCGCATCACACGCGTCGCAGACCCGCACACCCGCACGCACCGCAGCGCGGGCCGGGAGTGATCCCGGCCCGCGCTTTAGGTGGGTGCCCTTCGGCCGTTGAGGTCAGCCGAGCAGCTTCTTCGCGAGGGTCGCGGCGTTGTACGAGCCCCAGCCGGTGGTGAAGTCCCAGCCGGTGGCCGCGGAGTAGGCGCCGTTGCTGCCGCTGGTGATGTCGTGGAAGCCGGTGCCGTTCGCCGCGTAGAGGGCGGGGTTGGCGAAGCCGAGGTCGGCGGAGAGTGGGGTGGTGTCCCGGAAGGGGAACGGCTTCACCGTAGGAACACCGGCCCCACCCGCATAAGCGGGGGAACCCTTGCGTCACGTGTTAACGGCGCATGTCACGTCAACGGCGTTGTCGGGTACGGGAAGTTCGACCGGGATCGGGCTGACTCGTCATCACCGCCTGGGTCGGGGGCTTGACTTGGTCGTCGTCGGCGGAATCCACGGTCGCCGCCGCCCCGGCCGCGAGGACGGCGACCGTCATCGCGTGGGCGAGCGCGGTGCGCGAGCGGACCCCGAACTTGCGGTAGACCCGCGACAGCGCGCCCTCCACCGTCTTGACGCTGATGAACAACTCCGCGGCGACCTCCCGGTTGGTGGCCCCGCCGCCGACAAGCCCGGCGATCCTGGCCTCACTGGGGGTGAGTTCGGGCCCGCCCGCGCCCGCCTCACCGCCGCGCTCCCCGGCTTCCAGCCGCGCCCGTTCGTCCCTGGCGCGGGCCGCCAGCGGCGCCGCGCCGATCCGCGTCGCAGTCTCCAGGGCCTCGCCGAGGACGGCCCGCGCCGCGTTCCGGTGGCGCGCGCGGCGCTCGACCGCGCCGAGCGCGACCAGCGTGCGCACCAGCTCCACGGGCAGCGGAAGCCGCCGCAGCCGCTCCACGGCGGTACGCAGCAGCAGCGCCCCCTCCTTCGCCCGGCCGAGCCCCGCCTCCCGCAGCCCTTCCGCCCGCTCCAGAGCCGCCAGTACGCTCCCGGGCGCGTCGCCGGACGCCCGCGCGCGGGCCTCCCGGATCACCGCCCCGGCCGTGTCCGTGTCGCCGAGGACGACCAGGGCTTCGGCCAGGTCGCTGGACCAGTGCAGCAACGGCGGGTCGGCGGCCCCCATCGCCGCGCCGAGTTCCCTGACGCGCTCCAGTGCCTCGACCGCGGCCGCCGCCCCCCGCGGGTCGCCGGCGAGCAGCTCGGCCTGCCCGAGCACCGCCAGGGCGCGCAGCAGGAACAGCCGGTCGCCGTTGGCCTCACAGGCCCGTACCGCCTGCTCGGCGAGGTGGCGGGCCTCGTCGGCGCTGCCGCCCGCGGTCGCCGCGAGCGCCGCCGCGTACAGCGCGGGGGCCGCCTGTACGCCCGTCTCGGTCAGGGCGCGCGAGCAGCGGGCGGCGGTGCGCAGCGCCTCCCGGCAGTGCCCGGAGCGCACCTGGATACGGGTCAGCGCGACCAGGGTCGCCATGACCTCCTCGACCCCGGCGAACTCGCCGATCCTCGCGAGGAGCCGGGCGACCTGCTCCCCGGCCTCGGTGACCTTGTCGGAGTCCAGGGCGAGGATGGCCCGCATCCGGATCAGTCCCCAGCTCTCCGGGCCGGCGTCGGCGCCGCCGAGTAGGGCGAGCGCCTCCTCGAGCGCGGCGTCGGCGGCGACCGGCTCCCCGGCCAGGGAGCGCACCCGGGCGAGGGTGGCGAGCGCCCCGATCCGGGTGTCCGTGTCGCCGGCCACGGCCGCCTGCCGGGCGGCGCGCTGGGCATGCCGGGCCGCCTGCGCCAACTCCCCGCACAGCAGGCCGCGTACGGCCGCCCAGTGGTGCAGCCATGCTTCGGCCTCCGGGTCGCCGCCGGCGTCCCGCAGGCCTTCCTCGATCAGGTCGCGGGTGCCCTCCAGGGCCTGCCCGGCGTTGCGCAGCAGGATCAGCCGGGCCCGCACCCGCTGCCGTGCGGAGCCCGACTCGGCGAGGACGGTCCCGGCCGCCCGCTCCGCCTCCTCCAGTTGCCCGGCGTCGCACGCGTACTCGGCCGCGGCCAGCAGCCGGACGGCGCGATCCGCGAGGCGGTCGCCGGGAGTTCGCCGGGCGGCGAGTTCGGCCAGTTCGAAGGCGGCGTCGGGTGCGCCGTCGCGGCGTGCGGACTCCGCCGCGGACATGAGTGTGCGGGCGGTGGTCTCGTCCTCGTGCGGGTGGGCGAGCGCGAGGTGGCGGGCCTGCTCGACGGGCTCGGTGACCGTACGGGCCAGCAGGACGTGCGCCTGCCTGCGGCCGTACTCCGGAGCGTCGGCGTAGACGGCGGCGCGCAGCAGCGGATGCCGGAAACGTATGGCTCCGCAGGGGTCGGCCGTCGCGACACCGAGCCGTTCGGCCGCCGCGAGGTCGGCGGCGGGGTCGCGGAGCCCGGCGGCGCGCAGCAGGGTGAGGCTGGGGCGGGCGGCGGCGCTCGTGACGAGGAGCGTGTGCCGCACCGTCTCGGGCAGCGTACGCACCTGCTCCAGCAGCACGGCCCGCAGCCGTCCGGGCACGGGCAG
>NZ_FOFF01000001.1:362152-602430 GCF_900110755.1 Streptomyces sp. yr375 | reverse complement strand
TCCCGGCCGCCGACGACGGCCAGCGCCGCGGTCAGGAGCAGCAGCGCCGCCGCCTGGGCCGCGAAGCCGGCCAGCAGCACGGTGGGGACGGGGATGGACACGTCGAGCCAGGGGTACACGGCGGCCACCCGCACCGCCAGGACCAGCAGCCCTAGCCCGGCGAGGGCGAGTGCGCCCTCCCCGCCCGCCGGGCGGCCCCGGCGGATCCGCCACGCCAGCCAGCCGAGCGCGGCCACGACGAAGCACGTGGTCGGCGCCCAGACGGAGTCGGCGGCCCCGGGCAGCAGCACGACGGACGCGCCCATGACCACACAGCAGCCCAGGTACACGAGTCCGGGCGGACCGGCGGGCAGGGCGGCCGCCGGCGCGTCGCGGTGGTGGGCGGCGCACAGGGCGAGGGCGGGCAGCCAGGCGAAGGCCGCCGCGGCGGTGGCGTAGGCGGGTTCCGGTGGGAAGGAATCGGTCACCAGGGGAGCCAGGAACGGCCAGAGCGTGGGCAGGGCGGCGAGCAGCACACTGATCCGCGCGAGCCGCCGACGGTCGTGCAGCAGGGCGAAGAAGCCGACGGTCCACAGCAGCGGCAGCAGCCAGTCGGCGACGGCGGCGGTCGCGGCGACCGCTCCCTGGCCGGTGAACCCCGAGAGGAACATGTCCCGTTGGGCGGGGCCGTGCGTGGTCGCCCAGGTCAGTTCCAGCGCCCGGTCGACGACCGCGGCGGCCGCCTGGAGCAGCACGGCGAACAGCGCGAAGAGCCGGACGGACGAGCCGAGCAGGAGGTACGGGCGCGGCGCTCCGCCGGTGCCCAGCCGGGTGCGTACGGCGAGGGCGGCGATGCTCGCCACCTCGCCGAGCGTGGGCCGGCTCTGCTCCTGGATGTCGCGGTCGGTGTCCCAGAGGTAGACCTCGACCATCTCCTCCTCGCGTTGCCCGCGGTAGTACGCGGGCAGCAGGCGCAGGACGGTGCGGTAGCGCGCCTCGAGCAGCGTCATGCGGCCGGTCGCCATGTCGTTCGTCGGGTCGTCCGTCGTGCCGTCCGCCATGTCGTTCGTCATGCCAGGCCTCCGGCGAGTCCGGGCCCGGTGGCGGGCGGAGTGGCGGCTGCGGGTGTGCGCCGGCCCTCGGCGATACGGCGCTTGGCCGCGCCCGCGCCGGCCGCCATGCGCTCCGCCTCCGCGTCGAGGGCGCGCACCCCCTCGTCGGTGACGCGGTAGTAGCGCCTGAGCCGGCCCTGCTGGACCTCCTCGCGGTCCAGGGCGATGAGTCCGTCGGCGGTGAGCCGGTCGAGCACGCCGTACAGCGTGCCGACCCTCAACTGGACCTCGCCGTCGGAGAGTTCCTCTATCTCGCGCAGGATGCCGTAACCGTGCCGGGGCTGGTCGGCGAGGGCCGTCAGCACGAAGAAGGCGGCCTGGGTCATGCTCCTCGATGCCATGGAACTGAATATATCGGCTTCCGATATATCCTGCACGGCAATAGCTTGCCGCTCAGCCGTCGTCGCGCGGGTAGCTCTTGATCACCTGGCCGTGCACATCGGCCTGGAGGTAAGCGCCGCCGTAGTCGTCGGAGAGGTAGACGCTCATCGTCGGGTCGGTGTGGAAGACGGTGGAGGCCGCGTTGATCGTCAGGTAGCGGCTCGTGGGCTTGGGCACGCCGAGGGTCTTGCCGGCCCTCGTGAACAGCGCGGGCACGGCGTCCCAGTCGTAGAGGTCCAGGTCGACGGGGACCGCGCCGCCCACGACGGTGCCGCCCGGCCCGTCCTTCACCGCCACGTCCCCGCCCCGGTAGACGTACCGGTCGTAGAGCTTCGGGTGGCCCTTGACGGGCGCGTCGGCGATGGCGTACTCCCCGTACACCACAAGGCTCGTGACCTTCGTCCCGCCCATGGCCGCGGTCAGCTTCGCCACCGCCGTCTTGAGGCCGCTGCCGCTGAGCAGGTCGACCGTCGCCACGGCGGCGCTGCCGGACGATCCGCCGGAGGACGCCTGCCGGGCGCTCTGCGACACGGACGGGCTCGGCGTGGGCGCGGTGCCCGTGTCCTCGTCCTTCGTGTGCGGAAGCTGCATCCACACCACGACACCCGCCAGCGCCATGCCGACGACGGTCGCGGTGACGGCCTTCGCACGGGCGCGGCGACCGGGGACCGGGACCCCGGCCTGCTGCGGGGCGATCGTGACGGCGAGGGGTGTTGCCGCGGGCGGGGCGAGCGGGTAGGAGGTCGCCAGGGGCGGGTACGAGGGCAGGGGCGCGGCACCTTCCGACGGGGACGCACCCGGTGCGTCGCCGGTCGCGGTCGCGGTCACGGCTGCGAGCATCCGGTCGACCTCGGCCGCGTCGGGGCGGGACCGCGGATCGCGGACGAGCAGCGCGGTGAGGACGCCGGTCAGGGGTCCGGCCCGGTGCGGTGCGGGCACGTCCTCGCCGAGTACGGCGGCCAGCGTGGCGAGCGTGCTCGCCCTGCGCAGCGGATGGTGGCCCTCCACGGCGACGTACAGCAGCATCGCCAGTGACCAGAGGTCGGCGGCGGGACCGCCCTCCTTGCCGCTGACCCGTTCCGGCGCCATGAAGTCGGGCGAGCCGATGACCGCGCCGGTGGCGGTGAGCGCGGTGGACTCGCGGACGGCGGCGATGCCGAAGTCGGTGAGCACGGGCCGGCCGTCGGGGCGCAGCAGGACGTTGGCGGGTTTCACGTCGCGGTGCTCGATGCCGACGGCGTGCGTGGCCCGCAGCGCCGACAGCACCTCACGGCCCAGCCGGGCGGCCTCGACGGGGGTCATCACGCCCTGCTGGAGCCGGTCCTGAAGGGAGCCGCCCTCGACCAGCTCCATCACGATCCACGGGTACGTGTACTCGCCGCCGTCGACGATGTGGTGGATGGTGACGACGTTGGGGTGGTGGACCCGGGCCAGCGCGCGGGCCTCCCGCAGGACGCGCTCGCGCAGCGTGCGAGCGCCCTCGGGGTCGTACTCGGCCAGGTCCGGGTCCGGCGGCCGGACCTCCTTCACGGCCACGTCCCGGTGCAGGGCCAGGTCGCGGGCCCGCCACACCAGGCCCATGCCTCCGCCGCCGAGGCGCTCGACGAGTTCGAAGCGGCCGTCGACGACCCGTCTGTGGGGTCCCCCTGTGTTCATGGAGGGAGCTTAGGCGTCCGCACCGACAGCCCGCGCAACAGGCGGCTTGTCCGCCAGAGGGGGCACAGCGCGAATGGTCCGCGGGGCCACGGGCATGCTGTGAACGAGGTCATTTCCGGTGGTCCGCGCCGGAACCACCCGCGGACCGTTCCCCACCCCCCGATCGCCCTCCCCTCACCTGCCCTCACCTTCCTTTGCTCCCCCCGTTCCGCCCTGCTCCCCCTGTTCCTCCGCCACGAAGGACATGTGCTTTGGCTCTTATGCACCCTGACGCCCCCTCGGCCCGCCGTCCGGGCCGCTCCTGGACGATCCGTGTGGTCGGACACCGGGACCGTACGGCGTCGGTCACCTGCTCCTCGCCGTGCTCGATGCCGCCGCGCTCCCGTGACATCGCGGCCCTGCGCCGCTTCGCCGAGGCGCACGCGGGCGCGCACGCCAGGGCCGCGGCCGTGCGTCACGACGCGGCCTGCTCGTGCCGCCGTGAGCGGTGCGCGCTGCACGAGGACACCCGGGTCGCCTGCGCGGGCGCGGTGGTCCTCGTCCTGCGGCACGATCCGTCGGTCGGCCAGGTCTGGACACTCAGCGAAGTCTGCGCCGCGTGCGCCCCGTTGCTGCCCCACACCCGCGTGCTGAGCCGGGCGACCCCGCCACCACCGCGCGCACCGGAGACAACGGCAGAAACGGCTACGGGACCTACGGCCCCTATGGCTCCTACGGGTCCTACGGGTCCTACGGGCCGGGAGGCGCACGGTGGCCGTCCGGCTTCCTCCGGGCCGACGACGCCGACCGTGGGGCCGCCGCGGCTCGTCCCCGGCGGGTTCAGCGCGCCCTCGTCGGGCGGCGGCGCGGGACCGGAACGGGGGGCCGGGCGGCGACGCGGTGTCGGCGGGCGGCGCGGACGCGCGGAGGCGGAGGGCGGCGGACTGTGAGTCCGCTCCCCTGCCCGAAGTCCCCCTCTGGATGTCAGGTCAGCAGCGCGGGTCAGCCGCCCGGGGCCACCAGCCCCGTCTCGTACGCCACCACCACCGCCTGCGCCCTGCTGCCCAGGTCGAGTTTGCTCATCGTGCGGTTGAGGTGGGTCTTGACGGTGGCCTCGCTGATGTAGAGGCGGCCGGCGATCTCCAGGTTGGACAGACCGCGGGCGGTCAGTTTCAGCACCTCGATCTCACGCGAGGTCAGCACGCCCAGGTCGGGAGAGGCGCCGCCGCCCGCGTCGGCACCGCGATGCCTGGCGTAGGCCTCGACCAGGCGACGGGTCACACTGGGCGCGAAGAGCGCGTCGCCGCCGTCGACCGCGGTCACCGCGGCGAGCAGCCGCTCGGGTCCCGAGTCCTTGAGCAGGAACCCCGAGGCGCCGGCCCGCAGCGCCCCGTACACGTACTCGTCGAGGTCGAAGGTGGTCAGGACGAGGATGCGGGGCAGGCGGTCGGCCGGTTGGCCCAGGATGCGTTCGGTGGCCTCGATGCCGTTCACGCCGGGCATCCGGATGTCCATGAGGATCACATCGGGCCGGGTCTCGGCGGCCAGACTCACCGCCGTCTCGCCGTCCCCGGCCTCCCCCGCGACCTCGAATCCCGGTGCGGCGTTCAGCAGCGCCACCAGGCCGGCCCGGATCAGGAACTGGTCGTCGACGACTAGGACTCTGATCATCCCGCTCGGCCGTCCCCCCTCACCGCCACGTCGTCGCGGCAGGGCCCTAGACGGGCAGGATCAGCTCGACCGCGAATCCGCCGCCGGAGCGTGCGCCGACGCTGACCGTCCCGTCGTACAGCCTGGCCCGCTCGCGCATGCCGATCAAGCCGAGTCCGGAACTGTGGCCTGGGCCTGCCCCGACTCTGTCCTGAATCACCCCCTGCCCGTCGTCGGTGACGTGGACGGTCAGGTCGTGCCGCCCGTAATGGAGCGTCACGCGCGCGTGGGCGTGCCGGGCGTGCTTGATGACGTTGGTGAGGGCCTCCTGAATGACGCGGTAGGCGCAGAGTTCGACGCCGGGTGCGAGCGGGCGCGCCGTGCCCTCGACGGTCAGCTCGACGGGGACGCCGCCGGCGCGGACGCGGGCCACGAGGTCGTCGAGACGGGCCAGGGTGGGCATCGGCGCGCCCTCCGGGGCCCGCGAATCCTCCTCGCGCAGCACGTGCAGCATGCGACGCAGCTCCTCCAGAGCCTCGCCGCTGGTCTCCTCGATGGTGCCGAGCGCGCCTCGGGCGGTGGCCGGGTCGGTGCCGAAGACGAACCGTGCGAGGCCCGCCTGCACGGAGATCACCGACATGTGGTGGGCGACGACGTCGTGCAACTCCCGTGCGATGCGGCCGCGTTCCTCGGCGACCGCGCGCAGGGCCCGTTCGGTCTGCTCCTCGCGCAGGCGGCGGGTGAGTTCGGCGGTGTGGCGGGCCAGTACGCCGAACCGGACCAGTACCGCGCTGTACAGCAGCGCCTGGGCGAGGACCGACGCCATCGAGGGACTGTCGCTGACCACACCCGCGTACAGCCAGAACGCGCTGAGCGTCGCCGCGCAGGCGACGGTGACCCGCGTCGTGCGCAGGGACGCCACGGTGTAGAGGGCGAGCAGGGAACCGAAGGTGCACACGACCGGCCAATAGCCGAGGGTGACGTAGGCGACGGCGGCGCCCTGCACCGCCACGAAGACGGCGACCGGCCATCTGCCCCGCAGGGCCACCGGCAGTTGAGCCAGCACGACCAGGGCGAAAGCCCGCGCGTCGAGCTCCGGCCAGCCCTGTGACACGGACTCCCTGCCCAGAAGAACGGCGACCGTCACCGTCGCGAGCGCGATGAGCGTATCGACGACCAAGGGGCGCGGCGCCGGGATACCCATCGCGGCAGCGTAACGCCAGGACCGGCATCCGGGAATCAACCTCCCGCGGTACCACGGCAGTTGTAGCCACCCCGCGACCACCGCACCGGACCGATATGCGGTACCGCCAAGGTTTACCAGGGGCGTCAAACCCCGGCTGTACGTATGTTCGAAAACATTCTGTGAGGCTCATCCCCGTACCGCACATCGAACACACGCTGACTGAAGGGCAATTCCATGAAGTTCATCAGACGGCTCGCGCCGGCGGCAGTGACTGCCGTGGCTCTCGTGATCGCCGGCCCGGTGGCAGCGGAGGCGACCGCGGCCACGACCACCGTGGCCGCCGCCAACCCTTGTGCCACCCACGGCATAAGCCTCCGCCAGGGATCGTTCGACTACATCGAGTGCCACTACGACTGGGGTGTCCGCGTCACCGGCAAGCTGCGCAACAACGGCTACTCGGGATGCGTGAAGGTCGAAGTCAACTTCGACAACGGCGCCTACCGCTACAAGACGAAGTGCTCCGGTTCCGGCAGCGTGGACATCAACTGGAGCGAGGGGGGAACTCGCGATGCCTACGTCTACCTGAGCTACTCCCCCTGATACCCCGGTCCCACGACGGGAGACGGCGTCCCCGTCGTGGTACAGCCGGTCACGGCCCGTCACATCCGGCCCGTGACCGGCCCCGGCTCGATGAGCCCCAACGGGGCCACCGGCACACGCGACTACTTGAACCATGTGAAACACACGGGGGAACACCATGCGCGCTGCGCGAAAGAACTGGAAAACCTACGCCCTGGGAGCCTCGGCCCTCGCCGCCCTCCTCTCCACCACGGCCTGCGAACCGGACGGCTGGAGCAACAGCACGGGCACCGCCCCGTCCGCCATCCTGAGCGCGACCGCCTCGACTGCGCCCGGCGGCACGGGTGACTCCGGCAGCGGTGAGAGCGTGACCGCCGCCTGCACCGACGCGAACATCTCGATCGCCACGACGGCGTACGCACACGACTCGGTCCGGCACCTGCTCCTCACGGCCACCAACACCGGCGACAGGACATGCACTCTCTACCGCTATCCGATCGTCCGCTTCGACAACGGTGGCGAGGACCAGGTCGGCCCGATGGAGTCCGAGATGAAGGGCGCGACGATCGGGCCGGGCAAGAAGGCGTACGCGGGCATGCTCCTCTTCCGCACCGGCGCGCCGACCGAGGCCGTGAAGACGATGACCGTGAGCCTCCAGGGCCGCGTCTCCAACGCCGATCCGGACAGCGGACCGATCGACGTCCACCTGCCCGACGAGACGCCGTTCCTGAACATCGACGACAACCCCCTGGTCTCGTACTGGAACGTCAGCCGCGAGACGACCGAGAAGTACATGTTCAAGGCCGCCGGCGGCAACTGACATCGAGGTGAGCTGAACCGCCCTGCTGCACAAGGGCACCTCAGCTCGGCAGTCGCCCACTGACGACCGCCCGCCTCTCCGCTGTGGCCGGCTTCCTGTGCGGCCGCTCAGCGGCGGTCGCCGAACCAGTGGGCGAGTGCCGGTTCCAGGGCGTTCGCGCCTGCCCAGCAGACGTAGCCGTCCGGCCGGACGAGCATCGGCTCGGTGGCGGCGCCCTGGCCCACCCGGTCCACCCGGTCCGACCAGGGGCCGGCGACCTTGGCGAACGTGTCGGCCGGGTCCAGCAGGATGCCGTGCCCGGACCGCAGCAGTTCGTGCAGCCGGGCCGGGACGAGCTCCAGGTCCGGTGCGGGCCGGCCGACGAGCGGATGGGTCTCGGTGCCCGGCATCGGATAGCGGAAGGCCATCCCGGACATCAGGTCGGCGAGATAGCTCTGCACGTCCGGCAGCCGGGCCATGTCCGTGAAGATCTCCCGGGCGGCCAGCACGTCCGGATCGCGGGTGCCGGCCCAGTCCATCAGCAGGCTCTGCGCCCGGACGTTGCGCAGTACGGCGGCCCCGGCCGCATGCCGTTCCGTGTGATAGGTGTCGAGCAGGTTCTCCGGCGCCCAGCCGTGCACGGCGGCGCCGAGCTTCCAACCGAGGTTGAGCGCGTCCTGCATCCCGGTGTTCATGCCCTGCGCGCCGAGCGGAAGGTGGACATGGGCGGCGTCGCCCGCCAGGAACACCCGCCCGTGCCGGTACTGCTCGACCTGCCGCGACGCGTTGGTGATACGGCGGGCGTAGCGCAGTTCGAGCAGGTGCACCCGCGTTCCGAACACTGTGCGCAGGCCCTCGCGGATTTCGTCCTCGGTGACCGGGACCTCCCTCGGCAGCGACCGGCCCGGCCCGCCGAGGACCAGTCGGCGCAGCGGCCTGCCCTGCGGATCGGTGCCGAGGGGGAACAGGGCCGCCCAGTGCCCGTCCTCGGCCCAGGTGTGCGACGTGGACGGATCGACGCCGCTCAGCCGTACGTCGGCGGCGGTGATCGTCAACGTGCCGGGCTGGCCGGGGAACGCGGCCCGCAGCAGTGACCGTACGGTGCTGTGGGCTCCGTCGGCGGCGACCGCTCGTACCCCAAGGGGCTGGCGAAGCGCGAGGAGATCCTCGCCACCGCCCTCGAAGTGATCGCCGAACACGGCTTCGGCGGAGCCACCCTGCGCGAACTCGCCGAGGCGTCGAACCTGAGCATCACCGGCCTCGTCCACCACTTCGGCACCAAGGAGCACCTGCTCGTCGAGGTGCTGCGCCGGCGCGACGAGATCGACGCGGACGCCTACGACACGGACCGGCTCCCCGACACGGCGGCCACGATGATCGAGCGCCTCGCCGGTCTGGTCGATCTCAACGCCGCGGTGCCGGGGCTGGTGACGCTGTACACGAACCTCGCGGCGGACGCGGCGGCCCCCGCACACCCGGCGCACGCGTACTTCCGGGAGCGCTACGACCAGGGCCGGAGCCTCGGCCGGGACTCCCTGAGCCATCTCAAGGAGCGCGGCGAACTCCCCGACGGCGTAGACCCCGACGACCTCGCCCACCTCCTCATCGCCGCGGTGGACGGCCTGCAACTGCTCTGGCAGTACGACAAGAGCATCGACATGACGCGCGGCCTCAAGGCACTCGGCACCTTGCTGGAACTCGCCAACAAGGCGGCCCCCAGCGCCGACACGTAACCCTGGCACCGCTTGCGGTCGCGAAGCGGGGCCAAGTCGGCACAGACGCTCAAGATCACGACACGTACGCTTGTGCACATGGTTGAGCATCGAATGATTGACGTGAACGGCGTCCGGCTGCACATCGCCGAGCAGGGCGAAGGCCCGCTGGTCGTGCTCCTGCACGGCTTCCCCGAGTCGTGGCACTCCTGGCACCACCAGATCGGCCCGCTGGCCGCCGCGGGCTTCCGCGTCGTCGCCCCCGACCAGCGTGGCTACGGTCGCAGCGACCGCCCCGACGACGTCGACGCGTACTCCATCCTCCACCTGGTCGGCGACGTCGTCGGACTGATCCACGCGCTGGGCGAGGAGAAGGCGTACGTCGTCGGGCACGACTGGGGCGCGCCGGTCGCCTGGCACACCGCGCTGCTGCGACCGGACATGGTGCTCGGCGTGGCCGGTCTGAGCGTGCCGCCGCCGTTCCGGGGGACGCACGCTCCGCTGCCCGCCATGGACGAGAAGTTCGACGGCCGCTTCTACTGGAACTACTTCAACCGCCCCGGCGTCGCCGACGCCGAGTTCGGGAAGGACGTCCGCACCGCCCTCCGCAAGTTCTTCTACGCGTTCTCCGGCGACGCCCCCGACGCCGCCGAGAAGAAGCAGCCGCTGGTCGACCCGGCGCAGGGCTGGCTCTCGGCCATGCAGGACCCCGAGGTGCTGCCCGACTGGTTCACCGAGGACGATCTCGAAACGCTCACCGAGAGCTTCTCCCAGGGCTTCACCGGGGCCCTCAACTGGTACCGCAACATCGACCGCAACTGGGAGCTGACGGCCCCCTGGCACGGCGCCGTCGTCACCCCGCCCGCCCTGTACGTGTACGGAGAGCTCGACGCGGTACCCGCCTTCCCGGGCACCCCCGAACTCATCGAGTCCCTCCCCGACCTCATGCCCAATCTCCGGCGCAAGCCCCTCAAGCTGCCCGGCTGCGGCCACTGGACCCAGCAGGAACGCCCGGCCGAGGTGAACGCGGCGCTGATCGAATTCCTCACGTCCTGCGCCTGATCCCGGCCGGAGGGAGAGGGGAGGGCGGGGTCACATAAGAGGAGAGGGCAAGGTCACAGCCGTGCCCCCTGCTCCTCCTTTGTGACTCTGGCCTAGCATCCGATCATGACGGTCCTGCCCGACGACGGGCTCGAGCTGGCCGCCGCGTTCCCTGATGTGTCCCACGAGCAGTGGCAAGGCCTCGTTGCAGGCGTGCTGCGCAAGTCGGGCAAGGACGTCGAGGGCGCCGCGGCCGAGGAAGCCCTGTCCACCGCGCTGGAGGACGGGCTGCGCACCCGTCCTCTCTATACGGCGCACGACACCGCGCCCGACCCCGGCTACCCCGGTTTCGCGCCCTTCGTGCGCGCCGGACGCGCCGAGGGGAACACCGTAGGCGGCTGGGACGTACGGCAGCGGCACGCCGCGGCCGACGGCGACGCGGTCCTCGCCGACCTGGAGAACGGCGTCACCTCCGTGTGGCTGGTCGTCGGCGAGGGCGGCATCCCGGTGCCGTCGCTGGGCCGGGTCCTGGACGGCGTCTATCTCGACCTGGCGCCGGTCGTCCTCGACGCCGGACCGGACGTCGAGGCCGCCGCCACCGAGCTGCTGCGGCTGTACGCGGAGCGGGGCGTCGCGAAGGAAGCGGCGCGCGGCGCTCTGGGCGCGGACCCGCTGGGCCACGAGGCCCGGACCGGGCAGGGGTACGGGTTCGGGGCCGTCGCCGCTCTCGCGCGGCGGTGCGCCGAGGAGTACCCGGGGCTGCGGGCGCTGACGGTGGACGCGCTGCCGTACCACGAGGCAGGCGGCTCGGCGGCGCAGGAGCTGGGCTGCTCGCTGGCGACCGCCGTCACCTATCTGCGGGAGCTGACGGCGGCCGGGCTCAGCGCCGAACAGGCCTTCGGGCAGGTGGAGTTCCGGTACGCGGCGACCGCCGACCAGTTCCTGACGATCGCCAAGCTGCGCGCCGCGCGCCGGCTGTGGGCGAGGGTCGCGCAGGTGTGCGGGGTACCGGCGGCGGGGGCGCAGCTCCAGCACGCGGTGACGTCGCCGGTGATGATGTCGCGCCGCGACCCGTGGGTGAACATGCTGCGGACCACGATCGCGACGCTGGCGGCCGGGGCGGGCGGGGCCGACGCGGTCACCGTGCTGCCCTTCGACGACGCGCTCGGCCTGCCGGACGCGTTCGCCCGCCGGATCGCCCGCAACACGTCGACGATCCTCATCGAGGAGTCGCATCTGTCCCGGGTGATCGACCCGGCGGGCGGCTCCTGGTACGTGGAGCGGCTCACCGACGAACTCGCCCACGCGGGCTGGGAGTTCTTCCAGTGGATCGAGGGGCTCGGCGGGCAGGCCGCCGCCCTGCGCTCGCAGCGCCTCGGGCAGGAGCTCGCCGAGACCTGGCGGGCGCGCAGCGCCAAGCTGGCCAAGCGGCGCGAACCCGTCACCGGAGTCAGCGAGTTCCCGTTCCTCGCCGAGCGTCCGGTGGAGCGTCGGCCCGCGCCCGCGACGCCGTCCGGCGGGCTGCCGCGGGTGCGGCGCGACGAGGCGTTCGAGGCGTTGCGCGCCCGCTCCGACGCCCACCTCGCCGCGACCGGGGCCCGGCCGCGCGTCTTCCTCGCCACGATCGGTCCGGCCGCCGCCCACACCGCGCGCGCCACCTTCGCGTCCAACCTGTTCCAGGCGGGCGGCCTCGAACCCGTCACCGCGGGCACGTTCGAGGAGAGCGGCGCCACGGAGGTCTGCCTGTGCTCCAGCGACGCGCTGTACGCGGAGCAGGCGCAGGAGGAGGCGGAGCGGCTGCGGTCCGTGGGCGCCGCGCATGTGTTCCTCGCCGGCCGCCCGGGGCAGTACCCGGGTGTCGACTCGTACGTCTTCGCGGGCTGTGACGCCGTCGCCGTGCTGTCCGCCGCCCTCGACCGCATGGGAGTGTCCTGATGGGAATCCCCGACTTCTCCGGCATCGAACTGGGGTCCCCGACCGCCGACGGCAGTGCCGACGAGTGGCGTACGGCCGTCAAGAACGCGACGGGCGGCAGCGACCGGCTCTGGGAGACCCCCGAGGGCATCCCGGTCAAGGCGCTGTACACCGGGCAGGACCTGGAGGGCCTCGACTTCCTGGACACCTACCCGGGGACCGCCCCGTTCCTGCGCGGCCCGTACCCGACGATGTACGTCAATCAGCCGTGGACGATCCGCCAGTACGCGGGCTTCTCCACCGCCGAGGAGTCCAACGCCTTCTACCGCCGCAACCTCGCCGCCGGTCAGAAGGGTCTGTCGGTCGCCTTCGACCTGCCCACGCACCGCGGCTACGACAGCGACCACCCGCGGGTGACCGGTGACGTCGGCATGGCGGGCGTGGCCATCGACTCGATCCTCGACATGCGGCAGCTCTTCGACGGCATCCCGCTCGACAGGATGACCGTGTCGATGACGATGAACGGCGCGGTACTGCCCGTTCTCGCCCTCTACATCGTGGCGGCGGAGGAACAGGGCGTTCCGCCCGAGAAGTTGGCCGGGACCATCCAGAACGACATCCTCAAGGAGTTCATGGTCCGCAACACCTACATCTATCCGCCGAAGCCGTCGATGCGGATCATCTCCGACATCTTCGCCTTCACCTCGCAGCGGATGCCGCGCTACAACTCCATCTCGATCTCCGGCTACCACATCCAGGAGGCGGGCGCGACGGCCGACCTGGAGCTGGCGTACACGCTGGCCGACGGGGTGGAGTACATCCGGGCGGGCCGGGAAGCGGGCCTGGACGTGGACGCGTTCGCACCGCGGCTGTCGTTCTTCTGGGCGATCGGCATGAACTTCTTCATGGAGATCGCCAAGTTGCGGGCGGCCCGGCTGCTGTGGGCGAAGCTGGTGCGGCAGTTCGACCCGCAGAACTCCAAGTCGCTCTCCCTGCGCACCCATTCGCAGACCTCGGGCTGGTCGCTGACCGCGCAGGACGTCTTCAACAACGTGACGCGCACGGCCGTCGAGGCGATGGCGGCGACCCAGGGGCACACCCAGTCGCTGCACACCAACGCCCTCGACGAGGCGCTCGCGCTGCCCACCGACTTCTCGGCGCGCATCGCCCGCAACACGCAGTTGCTGATCCAGCAGGAGTCGGGCACGACGCGGGTCATCGACCCGTGGGGCGGCAGCGCCTACGTCGAGAAGCTGACGTACGACCTGGCCCGGCGGGCCTGGCAGCACATCGAGGAGGTCGAGGCGGCGGGCGGCATGGCCAAGGCCATCGACGCGGGCATCCCCAAGCTGCGCATCGAGGAGGCCGCGGCCCGCACCCAGGCCCGGATCGACTCGGGCCGGCAGCCGGTGATCGGCGTGAACAAGTACCGCGTCGAGACCGACGAGCAGATCGACGTCCTCAAGGTCGACAACTCCTCCGTCCGCACGCAACAGATCGAGAAGCTGCGGCGGTTGCGCGCGGAGCGCGACGAACAGGCCTGCCAGGACGCGCTGCACGCGCTGACCCGGGCCGCCGAGAGCACGGGCAACCTGCTGGAGCTGGCGGTGAACGCGGCCCGCGCGAAGGCCACCGTCGGGGAGATCTCCGACGCCCTGGAGAAGGTGTACGGGCGGCACTCGAGCCAGATCCGTACGATCTCCGGTGTGTACCGCAACGAAGCCGGCGAGTCCCCGAACGTGGAGCGCACCCGCGGCCTGGTGTCCGCGTTCGCGGAGGCCGAAGGCCGCCGCCCGCGCATCCTGGTCGCCAAGATGGGCCAGGACGGCCACGACCGCGGCCAGAAGGTGATCGCCACCGCCTTCGCCGACCTCGGCTTCGACGTCGACGTCGGCCCCCTGTTCCAGACCCCGGCCGAGGTGGCCCGCCAGGCCGTCGAGGCCGACGTGCACATCGTCGGCGTCTCCTCGCTGGCCGCCGGGCACCTCACGCTCGTCCCGGCGCTGCGCGAGCAGCTCGCCGCGGAGGGCCGCGAGGACATCATGATCGTGGTCGGCGGGGTGATCCCGCCGCAGGACGTGCCCACGCTGCTGGAGATGGGCGCGGCGGCCGTCTTCCCGCCCGGGACGGTCATCCCGGACGCGGCCCACGACCTGGTCGAGCGGCTGGCCGGCGACCTCGGCCACGACCTCTGAGCCCCATGGCGATCGACCTCGACACCTATGTGAAGGGCGTGCTCGACGGGAAGCGGGCACTGGTGGCCCGCGCCATCACGCTCGTCGAGTCGACCAGGCCCCAACACCGGGCGCTGGCACAGGAGTTGCTGACCGGTCTGCTGCCGCACAGCGGGAAGGCGCGGCGGATCGGCATCAGCGGGGTGCCCGGCGTGGGCAAGTCGACGTTCATCGACGCGTTCGGCACGCTGCTCACGTCGCTCGGCTTCCGGGTCGCGGTGCTCGCCGTCGACCCGTCGTCGAGCCGTACGGGCGGGTCGATCCTCGGCGACAAGACGCGGATGGAGCGCCTGGCCGTCGACCCGGCGGCTTTCGTGCGCCCCTCCCCCACGGCGGGCACGCTCGGCGGCGTCGCCAAGGCGACCCGTGAGTCGATCGTCGTGATGGAGGCGGCGGGGTACGACGTGGTGCTGGTGGAGACGGTCGGCGTCGGGCAGTCGGAGACCGCGGTGGCGAACATGGTCGACTCCTTCCTGCTGCTCACCCTCGCCCGCACCGGGGACCAGTTGCAGGGCATCAAGAAGGGCGTCCTGGAGCTGGCCGACGTGATCGCCGTCAACAAGGCCGACGGCCCGCACGAGCGCGACGCCCGCGCCGCCGCGCGCGAACTGACGGGCGCGCTGCGGCTGATGCACGGCAAGGACGCGGCCTGGACGCCACCGGTGCTGAGTTGCAGCGCCCGGGAGTCGACCGGCCTGGACACGGTGTGGGAGCGCCTCGAACAGCATCGCACCCTGCTGGACTCCACCGGCCGCCTCGCCGCCAAACGCCGTGACCAGCAGGTCGACTGGACCTGGTCGATGGTCCGCGACGAACTCCTCGACCGGCTGCGCACCGACCCGACGGTACGGGCCCTCACGCCCGGCCTCGAACAGCAGGTCAGGGACGGCGAGTTGACGGCCACACTGGCCGCCGAACGCATCCTGGGCGCGTTCCGGGACTCCGGCGCGGGCGACCAGGGCACCGGGGTCGGCGCGTAGCGGTCGGTCGCCCGCGCGGGCCCACCCGGACGCCTACCCGGACGCCTACCGGGTGCCGTCGGGCCCGGCGAGGCCGAGTTCACGCGCGTACGCGCGCTCGTGCTCGCCCTCGTCGAAGGGGGCGAAGAAGCGGGCGACGTCCGCGTCGGTCACCTCGGCGAGGGTGGCCGGGGACCAGCGCGGGTTGCGGTCCTTGTCGACGACCTGGGCGCGGATGCCCTCCACCAGGTCGGGGGTGGTCAGCGCCCGGCAGGACACCCGGAACTCCTGGTCCAGCGCCTTCTCCAGCGAGCCGAGCCGCCGGGCACTGCGGACCGCGGCGAGGGTGACCTTGAGGGAGGTGGGCGACTTGGCGAGCACGGTCTCGGCGGCCTCCTTGGCCTCGCTGTCGCCGTGGTCGAGGAGACGCCCGACGATCTCCTCGACGCTGTCGGCGGAGTAACAGGCGTCGATCCAGGGCCGGGCCACGGCGAGCCGGCCGGGCGGGGCCTGCCGTACGTACCGGTCCAGCACCTCGCGCACCGGCGCGTGCGCGAGGTCCGCGACCAGCGGTGCCAGGGCCTCGGACGGGACGAAGTGGTCGGCGAGGCCGCACAGTTGGGCGTCGGCCGCGCCCACCGGGGCGCCGGTCAGCGCCAGGTGGGTGCCGAGGTCGCCGGGGGCGTGGGCCAGCAGGTGGGTGCCGCCGACGTCCGGCATGAAGCCGATGCCGGTCTCCGGCATGGCGATCCGCGACCGCTCGGTGGCGATCCGGATCCCGCCGTGCGCGGAGAGGCCGACGCCGCCGCCCATCACGATGCCGTCCATGACAGCCACGTACGGCTTCGGGTAGCGGGCGATACGGGCGTTGAGCCGGTACTCGTCCCGCCAGAAGGCAGCCGCCGCCGAACCGTCCCCGTCCCGGGCGTCGTCGTGGATGGCGCGGATGTCGCCGCCCGCGCACAGCCCCCGCTCCCCCGCGCCGGTGAGGACGACGGTCTCGACGGCCGGGTCGTCCGCCCAGACCGTCAGGGCCTCGTCGATACGGCGGACCATGGTGTGGGTGAGGGCGTTGAGCGCCTTGGGGCGGTTGAGGGTGAGGTACGCGGCGCGCCCCTCGGTACGCACGAGTACGGAGTCGTCGATCACCCCACGACCATAGTTCCCGTCGGCGTCCGGTCGACGCCCGGGAACGGCGGCACCGGCTCCGGCGGCACCCGCGTCCTCTTCGAGAACTCCATGGATCGGGACGTATCCGGACGCATGACGTGTGCCGTGGCGGGGAAGGCGGGCATCGACGGGGTGTCTCCGGGCGCCCGCGTCACCGACCCGCTTGATCGCCCACGCCCCACGGCACGCGATACTGGGTCGCCCGCCACCGCCGCTCGCCTTCACGAATGGACCCATGCACATCGCCGCGACCGTTCCGCCCACGTCTCCCGCCACGGTGTGGCAGGCCCGTGGCCGCCACACCGGCCCCGCCGCGCCGGATGTCCTGCGCAAGAACCTCCAGGCACTCAAGGACGCCGAGACCGTCCAGGACTTCATGGAGCTGCCCGACGCCGACACCCCCGAGGGTGAGACGGCCTTCGAAGCCCGGTGGCCGGTGGCGGAGGGGGTCACCGTCCGGGCCCGGCTCACGCTCGCCGAGTGGTCGGGCCGGGGCCAGGAGTGGACGCTGACGGCGGAGGCGGAGCAGCCGTGGGACCTGCGGTGGCCGTCGCCCGCCGCCATGTTCTGGCCCTGGGAGGCGGACTCCCTGTGGGGGCACGAGACCGTCACCGGTGAGCGGTTCCTCGACACCAACCCGCTGCCGGCGGACGAGAAGGAACTGCGGCGCACGCTCCGGGGCGCGCTGCGCGACACCTGGAGCATCCATGTCGTCGTCCACGAGGCCATGACGCCCGACGAGGAGGGCCGCCGGTCGCTGGTCCCGCTGCTGCCGCCCGGACTGCACCACCGGGTGATCGAGCACCGGGCGGCCCCGCACCAGTTGCGCACCGTGAACTGGGCGTTGAAGGAGTCCGGGGTGGAGGTGCCGCGCGGCGGTGCGCTGGTGCTGCCCGGCGTCCCCGCTCCCGCCGGCTACGACGCCGCCGACTTCACGGTGCGCAGCGTGTTCCTGGACGGCACGCGTCCCACCGAGATGCTGGACCCGGTACTGCGCTTCGCCGCCCTGCCCAGGCCGCTGCCGGCGGCCGCCGACGCCGCGCTCACCGTGCTGCGGGAGCAGTGGCGGTTGCTCACCCTGGAGGAGGAACTCGCCCGCGAACGCAAGCTCGTGGCGATGTACAAGGAGGCGCTGGAGGCGATGACGGAGTCCCGGGAGCTGTACCGGGAGGCCGCCGAACACGCCCACGAGGCCCTGGCCGCGTATCGCGAGGCCGCCGCCCTGCCCGGCGGACCGCGACCGGCGCCCGCCAGGAAGAGCGGCTCCCCCTTCCGGCAACTGGGCCGCACCCTGGAGCGCTTCAAGGAGTCGACCAAGAGCCTGCGGCCACAGTCGACGACGACGGCAACGACGACGGCTTCCCCCGCTCCGGCAGAACCGCCGCAGCAGGACGCCGACGACACCACCGGCGCGACCGGGTCCGACCGGGGCTGACGGGCCTGCTGGAGGCCCGCCTGCCCCGGTCGGTTGCCGGGCTTTTCCGGTCGGCTACTGCGTTACGACTTCTGCGCCGACGTCAGTCCGAGGTGGGCAGCGCCACCGCCGGCCGTCGGGTGCCCAGCAGGCTCACGAGGAGCGCGAGGAGCGCCGTCAGGACGGCGGCCACGGCCGCCGGGGCGGCGAGCCACGGTGGGGCGAGAGTCGCCTCCGTGACCCGGGACAGCTCCGCCAACCCCGCGCGCCCGGCCAGGAGCTGAGCGCCCGCGAACACCGCGGGCACCAGCACCGCCATCGCGAGCAGCGGCGGCGCGGGCCTGCGGAGCAGCAGCACCGCCAGCAGGAGGCAGCACCCGGCCAGCACGAACGCGGCCGTGAGGACGCCGAGCGGGACGCCGTCGTGGTGCACGGGGAGGTTCGCGGCGGCGCACAGGGCCAGCGCCAGGGCGGCGGCCCACGCCGTCCACGACGCGGCCCCACCGGCACGGGCCGCCGCCGGTTCCGGCCCCCCTGCCGATGCCGGTGCTGTGAGCCCAAGTCCGGGCGGAGCCGGTACCCCGGCCCACTCCCCGGTGACCTGCGGCAGAGCCGCCTGCCCGGCCTGCTGCTGCCCGGCCCGCTCCTGCGCGAGCCGGTGCTGTGCGAGCCGTCCGACGATCTCGACGACCTCCTCCACCGGACGGTGGGTGGCCGCGGCCCGAACCGCCTCGTCGCCGCAGTGCGGCTCCAGGGGTGACCGGTACAGCAGGGCCATCAGCCGTGTGACCTCCTCCACGGAACGGCTCTCGGCCGCGGCGCGGATCATGTGGCCGGCCTGCTCCGCGTGGTGCGGCGGCCGCGACAGCACGGCCACCAGTCGGGGGACGTCCTCCAGGGGCCGGTCCCTGCCGACGACCCGGAGTACGTCGGCCGCCGCCGCCGCGCCCTCCTCGGACTGTTCGAGCATGGTGATGAGCCGGGCGACGTCCTCCAGGGGCCGGTTGGCCGCCGCGGCGTGGAGGAGTCCGTCGACGGGGTCGGGGTACGCGGGGCCGGTCGGGCTCGGCGTGGCCGCTTCCGGCCCCGGTGCGGGGGCGGGGGCTGAAGCGGGTGGCGTGACCGGGGGTAGTGGTGCGGTGGCGATCGGCTCGCCGGTGAGCGGTGGGACGGGACGGTCCGGGAGGGACCAAGAGCGGGTGATCATGCTGAGCTCTCTCTGAAGGGTGCGGTCGCCCCTGCACCCCCGAGATGCGACACGCGACGTGACCCTGTCATTACAAGGGCCGTCCGGCGCACTCCGCCACTCGGGCGCGGCACCCGTGTGAGGTGCGTCCCGTCGCGGTAATCCCGCCGGAACCGGGCATTCGGAGTCCGAAAGCGGGGAAACCGACATAGGGGAGGGCCCGTGGATGTGCCAACCACACTCGTCGTCGTCGCGGCGGTGCTCGCCGCGGCCCTGTTCGCCGTGGCCGCCGCGGTGCTGGTCCGCCTGGTCCGGGCCCGCCGGGGCCTGAGGCTGGCGGGGCTCCCCACCGGCCCGCGCTGGGTGTTCTGGGGCGCGGTCCTGTACTTCGTACTCCCGGCCGACGTCCTGCCGGATCCCGTCTACCTGGACGACATCGGCGTCCTCCTGCTGGCCCTGCGCTCCGTGCGCCGGGCCCCCGACCACCTCTCTGAGCACGTCCCCGACTGACCGCTCCGGAAGACGTTTTCACACTTGTTCGGCCCGATCTCCCCTGCTCCGCGCCCTGTTGGATTCCCAACTCCACAACGATCACGGAGAGTAGGGAAACCAACCACCCGCTCGCTTCGTATAAGTGACTGAACGTCACACCCATCCAGCACCAACGCAGCGGGCCCGAGTGACGTCGCACAGCGGCACCGCTTGATCGAGGCAGTACCGACGAGGGAGAGACGATGAAACCGTTCACGCTCAACTACGCACGCCCTGCGGCCGAATCGCAGTTCGCCACTCCGTACGCCTATGACCCCGGACTGCAGTTGAACGTACTCTTCGACGGCGGGATCGCCGCCCGTGACCACGCCCTCCTGAGAGAACTCGCGACGACGACCTCGACGGCGGGCTCCAAGACCCACTTCGACGACTGAACCCGGGCCGACGACGATGACGGTACTCATCCTGACCTGCGAAGAGGACGTCACGGCGGACATGGTGGTCGTCCATCTGAACGCCGCGGGCGTCCCGGTCGTCCGGTTCGATCCGGCCGACCTCACCCACTCCGTCGCGCTCTCCGGCGAGTACGTGCACGGGGCCTTTCGCGGCCATCTGTCGTCCGCCGGACGGCTGGTGAGCCTCGACGGGCTGCGGTCGGTGTGGATACGGCGGCCCGGTGCCGCGGCGGCCCGGGCGCCCGAACCGTCCGCGTGGCTCACGGAGGAGGCCTCGCAGGCGCTGTACGGCATGCTCCGCGGTACCGGGGCGCGCTGGATGAACCATCCGGACGCGTCCCTGCGCGCCCGGCACAAGCCCTGGCAGCTACGGCTCGCGCAGCGCAGCGGGCTGCCCGTGCCGGCCACGCTCATCACGACGTTCCCGCAGGCGGCGCGCGAGTTCGCGGACCGCTACCCGGATCTGGTGGTCAAGCCGGTGTCCGGGGCGCATCCGCAGGACCCGCCGCGTGCGGTGCCCACCACCCGGGTGCCGCCGGGCGCCGACTTCGCCGCCGTCGCCTACGGTCCGACGCTGTTGCAGCGCCGGGTGGCCAAGCGGGCCGACATCCGGCTGACCGCGGTCGGCGACCGCGTCCTGGCCGCCCGCAAGGAGACGACCCCCGGCGGCGACCCCGACGTGGTGGACGTACGCTTCGCGCCCTCCACCACACCCTGGCACCCCGTCGACGTCCCGCCGCGCCTCGGCGAGGCCGTACGGACGTATCTGCGGGACGCCCAACTGGCTTACGGGGCCTTCGACTTCGCCGAGGACGCCGACGGGACCTGGTGGTTCCTGGAGTGCAACCAGTCGGGGCAGTTCGGGTTCGTCGAGGTGGACACCGGCCAGCCGATCGCCCGGACCATCGCCGAGTGGCTGGCCGGGACGTCCCCGGAGCACGGCGCCCGGCACGCCGACGCGTGCGACTCCGCCGCCTCCTGAGGCACGCGGACGCGGCGGCGCTCGTAGGAGCACCGCCGCGCCGGATCCTGCCGCGGGCCGTCGCCCTCAGGTGTCAGACGGCCAGTGACAGTCCGTTCTCCTCGCCCTGCGTGCCGCGGCCGCGCCTCGCGGCCAGCGCCGCCGCGGACTCCAGCAAGGCGTCCGCCGCGGCCACCGCCTCACGGACGTCGGCCGTGCCCATCAGCACGCACAAGGTGTAGGTCACGTCCCGCAGTTCGCGAGCCGTCTGCGGCCTTTCCCACTCCGCCTGAGCGATCTTCAGCGTCGCGTACCGGGTCAGCAACGTCCTGGCGACCTTCGGGTCCGGAACGATCACGAGCGCCCCTCTCTCTGTTTGCGCTGCGTGTGCCCGGCCGGGCGCGATTCATGCATCCCGGCCGGGCACATCACCCACCAGGGGTCACGATCCGGCCACGCACCGTCGCGGCGCGCCCGTCAGGCGGTGGCGTCCAGTTCCGCGAGTTGGTCGGCCGTGAGGACGAGGTCCGTCGCGGCGAGGGAGTCGAGGATCGTCTCCGGGCGGCTCGCGCCCGGGATCGGTACGACGACCGGCGACTTGGCCAGCATCCAGGCCAGGCACACGCGCTGCGGGCTCACCCCGTGGGCCTCGGCGACATGGGCGAACGGCGCGTAGGACGAGCCCAGTTCGCGGGCGCGGGAGATGCCGCCGAGCGGGCTCCACGGCAGGAACGCGATGCCGAGCTCGTCGCACAGCCGCAGTTCGGGCTCGCTGGAGCGGAACGCCGGGGAGAACTGGTTCTGTACGGAGACCAGTCGGCCGCCGAGGATGTCATCGGCCTGCCTGATCTGCTCGGGGTCGGCGTTGGAGATGCCGGCCGCGCGGATCTTGCCCTCGTCCAGCAGTTCGCGCACCGCGCCGACGGAGTCCGCGTAGGGGATGCGCGGGTCGGGGCGGTGGAACTGGTACAGGCCGATCGCCTCGACGCCGAGCCTGCGCAGCGACGCCTCGCAGGCCGCCTTGAGGTGCGCGGGGCTGCCGTCCTGGGTCCAACTGCCGTTGCCGGGGCGCAGATGGCCGCCCTTGGTGGCGACCAGGACGTCCGCGCCCCGGTCGTGGGAGGCGAGGGCCTTGGCGATCAGGGTCTCGTTGTGGCCGACCTCGTCGGCGTGCAGGTGGTAGGCGTCCGCGGTGTCGATCAGCGTCACGCCGGCGTCCAGTGCGGCGTGCAGGGTGGCGAGGGAGCGTGCCTCGTCCGGCCGCCCTTCGATCGACATGGGCATGGCGCCCAGGCCGATCGCGCTGACGTCCACGTCCCCGATACGGCGGGTCTCCATGTGCGCGTGCCCTCTCTCGAAGTGGTGCGGAACTCGAAGGTGGTGCGGGAGCGGTAAGTCCGGTGCCCGGAAGGTGAATCGCGCTGATCTCGGCGCACCGGGCGCACTCCACCCTGACCCGGCCGTCGGCCGTGGGTCCAATGGAAGAAACCGAACGCATTCAGCAGCGCGGGAGCTGAATCGCGGGCGCGGGCAGGTGCGGGGGCGGCGAACCATCGGCGAACTATTGTCGGGCCGGTGAACCTGGAGACGCCGACCCTGCGGTCCCTGCTGGCCTTCGAGGACGGTGACGCGGTGCGTCTGCTGTGCGCGCCCGCCGCGCCCGACACCGTCGTCCGGCGGATCGCCGTCGGCCTGGACGATCTGGGCGGGCCGGGCGATCCGGGTCGTCGTCAAGAAGCCGAGGGCACTCTGCTGCTGGCCGTGGGCGCCGTCCCGGACGCCGGGACCGTGCGGGAGGCCGCCCGGCGGGGCGCGTGCGCCGTCGTCCTGGGGGGCATGGGTGACGAAAGCGGTGAGCTGACAGGGCCGGTGACGGCGGCGGCCCGGGAGACCGGCATCGCGCTGCTCGCCCGCGCCGAGGGCGTCGACTGGGCCGAGGCCGCCGCGCTCCTGCGCTCGGCGCTGTCGTACGCGCGGGCCGGCGACGGTGCGGACGCCGACGCGCTGCGGGGTCCGGAGGCGGCGTCCTCCCTGGCCGTCCTGGCGGCGCGGGTCGCGACGTACGTGAAGGGGTCGATCACCATCGAGGACACCCGGTTGCGGGTGCTGGCCCACTCCGCCACCGGCCCCGGTGCCGACCCGCTGCGCCGGACCGTCATCCTCGGCGGCCGGGTGCCCGACTGGCGGGTCGCCGAACTGCGCCGGAGCGGGCTGCTGCGCGCGCTGTGGACCGCCGAGGACGTCATCCACCGGGCCGCCGACGGCGACGACCCGGAACGGCTGGTCGTCGCCGTGCGCAGCGGGCGTGAGGTGCTCGGCTCGATCTGGGCCGCCGCGGACGGCGCCGCGCTGGCCCCGGACGCCGCCCGCTACCTGCGGACGGCCGCCGGGCTCGCCGCCCCGCTGCTGGTGCGCGAGCGGCTGCGGGAGAGCGGCACGGCGCACCGCCGGGAGGCCGCGCTGCGCGGGCTGCTGCACGGCCTCGGGGACCGGCGCACCCATGCCTGGTCGCTCGGGCTGTCCCCGGACGCGCCGTGCGCCGTCGTGGCCGCCGAGCGGCGGCCGGGCGGGCGGGCCGACGACCGGGCCCTGGACGTCCTCGCCCTGGAGATCTCGGCGCACCGGCCCGGGACCGGGATCCTGCGGGACGGCGACCGGCTCGCGCTGCTGCTCACCGGGGACGCGTCGGTCAGGGACCACGAGGCCGCCGTACTGGCCGTCGTACGCGACCTGGACGCGGTCGTGTCCGCGCTGCCGGGCTCGGCGACCGCTCCGGTGTGGCTGGGGGTCGGTCCGGTCGGCGCTCCGGAGCGGGCGTGTGTGTCGTACGAGCGGGCCGTGCTCGTCGTGCGGGCGCTGCGGGAGCGGGAGGCCCGGGCGGCGGCCGCCGGCCGGCCCCGGCCGGCGCGGTACGCGGACGCGGCCGGGGCGGGCGCGGCGCTGGAGGTGCTGCGGATCCTGGACGCGGCGCGCCCGGTGTGGGAGTCCGGCGGCGGGCCGGTCCACGACCTGATCCGCGCCGATCTGGCGGCGGGGGGCGAGCTGGTACGGAGCCTGGCTGCGTACCTCGACGCCGGGGGCGACGTCCCGGAGGCGGCCCGCCGGCTGGTCGTGCACGCCAACACGCTGCGTTACCGGCTGGGCCGGGTCCGGGAGCGGTACGGCGTGGACCTGGACGACCCCGACACCCGGCTGCTGCTGACCGTCGCGGTGCGGCTGGCGACGAGGGGGGCGACGCCCTGACCTGGTGGAGCCTTGTGGGTGGACACGAAGGTTCCGGTTGTCTTTGTGCCGGCGGCCAAAGACGTACGGCCCCGTGCGGGCGACTCTGGAGAGGTACCGCCGCATCCGACGTCCCGCATCCCGCATCCCGCAGTGAAGGAGAACCACGTGTCGCTCCCCACCGAGAACCTCGCGCTCGCCGTCCGGCAGGCCGTCGCGGACGGGCTGGTCGGGGCGGACCGGCCGCTGGCCGGCTTCGTCGACGTCCGGGGCGTGCGCGACAGCGTCGCCGGGCTGCACGAGGCGTTCGGGCATGTGCCGGGCGTCCTGCACACCTTCGCCGCCAAGGCGTGTTCGCTGGTGCCCGTGCTGCGGCTGCTCGCCGACGCCGGGATGGGCTGCGAGGTGGCGAGCCCCGGGGAACTGCGGCTGGCGCTGGACGCGGGGTTCGCGCCAGCGCGCATCGTGCTGGACTCGCCGGCCAAGACCCGGCAGGAGATCCGCGAGGCCCTCGCGCTGGGCGTCGCGCTCAACGCGGACAACCTCGACGAGCTGGACCGCATCGACGCGCTGCGGCCCGAGGAGTGCGCGTCCGTGCTCGGGCTGCGGGTCAACCCGCAGGTCGGCGGCGGGTCCATCGGCGCGATGAGCACGGCGACCGCGCACTCCAAGTTCGGGGTGGCGCTGCGCGACCCCGGGGCCCGCGCCCGGGTCGTCGAGGCGTTCGCGCGGCAGCCCTGGCTGACCCGGCTGCACGCGCACGTCGGCTCCCAGGGCTGCCCGCTGCCGCTGATCGCGGAGGGCCTCGCGGTGACGCACCAGCTCGCCGAGGAGATCAACGCGTACGTCGGCCGCCGTCAGGTCACCAGCCTCGATCTGGGCGGCGGGCTGCCGGTGAACTTCGCCGACGACACGGTCACGCCCACGTACGCCGAGTACGTGGCCGCGCTGACGGCGGCGGAGCCGGCGCTGCTGGACGGCCGCTACCAGGTGGTCACCGAGTTCGGGCGCTCCCTGATCGCCAAGAACGGCTTCACGGCGGCGGTCGTCGAGTACGTCAAGGACGCCGGCGGCCGCCGGGTCGCCCTCACCCACGCCGGCGGGCAGGTCGCCGTCCGTACCGTGTTCATGCCGGAGGCCTGGCCGCTGCGGGTGTCCGCGTTCGGCCCGGACGGCGCGCCCAAGCGGACGCCGCTCGTGCGGCAGGACGTCGCCGGGCCGCTGTGCTTCGCCGGGGACGTGGTGGCGCACGACCGGCCGCTGCCCGCGCTCGCCGAGGGCGATGTGGTGGTGCTGCACGACACGGGCGGGTACTACTTCTCGGCGCACTGGTCGTACAACAGCCTGCCGAGGCCCGCCGTGTACGGGTATCTGCTCGACGCCGGTCAGGTCGCGTTCGCCACGATCCGCTCGGCGCAGACGGTGCGGGAGATCTCCGCGGACAGCGGGCTCGCCCATGCGGACGCCCTGCTCACGGGCTTCCCCGCGGCGGCCCGTCCCTGACTTCGGGGCTGTCCTCGACGCCGTCCGTGTGCGAGGCTCGCCCAGGTCGGGATCAGTTTCGCCACGTCAGGGAGAGTCAGCGGTATGCGCATCGGTCTGCTCGGTACCGGCCCTTGGGCCCAGATGATGCACGCGCCCGTCCTCGCGTCCCACGACGCGCTGGACTTCGTCGGCGTGTGGGGGCGTCGCCCGGAGGCCGCGAAGGAACTGGCCGACCGGCACGGGACCCGGGCCTACGACGACGTCGACGCCCTGTTCTCCGATGTGGACGCGGTGGCCGTCGCCCTGCCGCCGGACGTGCAGGCGCAGCTCGCGGTGCGGGCGGCCGGGGCGGGCTGTCATCTGCTGCTCGACAAGCCCGTCGCCACGACGGTCGCGGGCGGGCGGGCCGTGGTGCGGGCGGCGGAGGAGGCGGGGGTCGCCTCGGTCGTCTTCTTCACGACCCGGTTCGTGCCCGAGGCCGGTGCCTGGATCGCCGAACAGGCCGCCACCGAAGGGTGGTTCACGGGCCACGCGCAGTGGCTGGGCAACGTCTTCCACGAGGACAGCGCCGACCACCCGTTCGCCACCCCCTGGCGCGGCGAGAAGGGCTCCCTGTGGGACGTCGGCCCGCACGCGCTGTCCGTGCTGCTGCCGGTCCTCGGCGACGTCCGCCGGGTGACGGCGGCGGCCCACGGCCCCGGCGACACGGTCCACGTCGTCCTGGACCATGTCACCGGGGCGTCCAGCACCATGACCCTCAGCCTGACGGCCCCGCCCGCGGCAGCGGGCGCGACCCTGGAACTCCGCGGCACGACCGGGGTGACCCACCTCCCCCAGTCCACCACAGACGCGGCCACCGCCTTCACCCACGCGGCAGACGCCCTCCTCACCGCAGCGAACGGCGGCCCCACCCACCCCTGCAACGCCACCTTCGGCCTCCGCATCACCGAACTACTGGCCGACACGGAGGCCCTGTTGGAGGGCGGGGCACGCTGACTCAACCCTCCTCGAACGCCTCATCACTCCACCGGAACCAGGCCGCGTCCCCCTGGATGTGCAGCAGGAATTCCGGGACCGCCCCTCGGGGCGAGACCAGCGACACCCGGCGGCGTATCTCG
The DNA here is from genome assembly GCF_900110755.1 of Streptomyces sp. yr375. GTDB lineage: Bacteria > Actinomycetota > Actinomycetes > Streptomycetales > Streptomycetaceae > Streptomyces. The sequence continues at coordinate 575,746 of NZ_FOFF01000001.1, read as the reverse complement.
GTCTCGACCACTTCCCATGCCTCCCAGTCCTCGTCCTCCATAAGCGCCAGTTCACGGGTGAACAGGGGCTCGACGGCGTCGTAAGCCGGTCCTGCGGTGAAACGTCCCGACAGCCAGGGAAAGTCGACGTCGTCGATGACGATCTCCCCGACCTCCCCGGTCTCCTCGCCGCGGTCGGTCCCCCGGACCAACCAGACCTCGCCGTCGAACCCCATCACGCCTCCGTCATCCGCCGTCGCTCACACCGAGGGAGAGCCTTTCACCAGGGGCTGACAGCCGACCCTCAGCCCAGTTCGAAGTTCACCCGCTCGCGGACGATCGGGTAGCCGGCCTTCTTGAAGTGGGCTGCCATCGGGTGGTTGCCCTGGTCGGTGGCGGCGGCTATGAAGTCGGCGCCGTGGGCGGCCAGGTGGTGGGTGCATTCGGTGAGGAGGTCGTAGGCGTAGCCGTGGCCCCGGTGTTCCGGTAGGACGCCGATGAAGCCGACGCAGGGGCCGGAGGGGTTGTGGGCCGGGATGTGGAGGCCGGCCAGTTCGCCTTCGGGGGTACGGGCGAGCTGCCACCACTCGCGTGGGGACGGGCACCAGTGGAAGAAGTCCAGCTCCTCCTGGGCGGCCTGGTCGAGGCCGCCTTCCCTGATGGCCTTGCGGGCGTGGGCGTCGAGGGTGTCGGAGTGGATGCGGCGCAGGGCGTCGAAGAAGACGGCGTCGTCGGGTTCGGGGGCGAAGCGCAGACGTCCCGGGCGTTCGGGAAGCCCGCACTCCGGGGTCCAGCGGTACACGAAGCGTTCCACCAGCGGGGTGTGGCCGGCCGCGCGGGCCGCGCTGTGCCGGGCCTCGGCGGCGGCCCGCATCGCGGGGTCGTCGCGCCAGCCGCCGGGCATCACCAGCTCCAGGCCGACCTGCCAGGGCGCGGTGCGCAGGAGTTCGGCGGCGGCTTCCTCCTCGCCGTCGGCGAAGTCGAACCACTCGACGACGAGGGGTTCGCTGTCGTCGGGCCCGCCCCACCAGGCGGCGCGGGCGACGACCCGGCCCTCGCGCAAAGCGACGCGCTTCCACTCCGGGCGGTAGGTGACTCTGCCGAACGCCTCGGCGGCGCGCAGCGGGTCGGGCAGGGCGTCGAACAGATGGACATCGCTCTCGTCGAGAGGGCGGATGACCAGATCGGTCATGGATTCCTCCGGGTCGCTTACGGCGATGTGCGCTCCCGGGCGTCGGACGAACGTCAGACGGGGCACGCCGGGGTCACGGGGTGGGAGCGCGGGATGATGGTGGATCGCATGGCGCTCGCCTCCTTCCGTGGTGTCCGGGCGTGCGGTCACACCGTAGGGAGTGGCCGACGTTCACGTCCAAGGGTTTTTTCGGCGTGCGGCGGCCGGTACCGGGGTGGAGCGTGGGCATGTGAGGCGACTGGAGGGCGACCGGCGGGGCTGGCTGCGGGGCGCGCCGCCGCCCCGTTGGGTGCGGGCACTGCCGCTCGCCCTGATCGCGGGCGTCTGCGTGGCCACCCAGATCAGCAGCAAACCGCTCGCCATCGGCTTCCTGCTGGGCGCCATCCCGCCGCTCGCCGTGCTGTCGTACGGTCCGGTGGCGACCGCGGTGCTCGGCGCGACCGTGGTCGTGATGCTGAACGTGCCCGCGTTCCGGCTCGACCAGCCGGGCGAGGCCGACCTGTTGACGACGTGTTTCGTCGCCGTCCTCAGTGTGTTCGTGTCGTTCGTGCGCAGCCGCCGGGACACCCAGCTCGATCTCGAGCGCACGATCGCCGAGGCCGCCCAGGACGCCCTGGTGCCGCCGGTGCCGGAGCGGGTCGGTCCGGTGCGCTGCGCGGGGCTGTACCGGGCGGCGCAGGCCGGGACGCTGGTCGGCGGCGACTTCTTCGACGTCCGCACGAGCGCCCACGGGGTGCGGGCGGTGCTCGGCGATGTGCAGGGGCACGGGCTGGCGGCGGTGGCGACGGTGGCCTCGCTGCTGGGCGCGTTCCGGGAGGCGGTGCTCGACCAGCCGGCCCTGGAGGCGGTGGCCGCCCGGCTCGACCGGCGGCTGGTGGTGGACTCGGCGCGGGACACGCACGCCGAGCTGTTCGCGACGGCCGTGCTGCTGGAGTTCGCCCCGGACGCGGACGCCGTCCGCATCGTCGTCTGCGGGCATCCGCCGCCGGTGCTGCTGCGCGACGGCACGGCCACCGAGGTGGCCGTCGACCCGTGGACGCCGCTGGGGCTCGGCCTCCTGGACGGCGCCCCGCTCACCGCCCACACCCTCACGCTGCGCCCCGGCGACCGTCTCTTCCTGGCCTCCGACGGCGTCTCGGAGGCCAGGGACGCCAACGGCGACTTCTACCCTCTCCTCGACCGGCTCCCCGCCCTCGCCGCCGACACCGACACCGACCTGGCGACGTTGGCCGACCGCGTGTGGACGGACGTCCTACGGCACTGCCCGGCCGTCCGCGACGACGTCACGATGCTCGTCCTCGCCCCGGCCCCGCCGCATCCCCCGCAGCCGCGCTGACGGAGTCCGGCTCCCCCTCCGTGTCGATGTGCGGCAGGATCCGGTCCAGCCAGTGGGGCGTCCACCAGGCCTTCTTGCCCAGCAGCGTCATCACGGCGGGCACCATGAGCAGGCGGACGACGGTCGCGTCGATCAGCACGCTCACGGCGAGGCCCAGGCCCAGCATCTTGACGACGATGTTGTCGCTGATGATGAACGCCGCGAACACGCTCACCATGATCAGGGCGGCGCAGGTGATGACCCGGGCGGTGATCTCCAGCGCGTGGGCGACGGAGGCCTTGGCGTCGCCGGTGCGCAGCCACGCCTCGTGGACGCGGGAGAGCAGGAAGATCTCGTAGTCCATGCTCAGCCCGAAGATGATCGCGAACATCATCATCGGCACATAGCTCTCGATGGGCACGTCGCCGTTCACGCCCAGCGCGGGCCCGCCCCAGCCCCACTGGAAGACGGCGACGACCACGCCGTAGGAGGCCGTGATCGACAGGACGTTGAGGATCGCGGCCTTGACCGCGACGAGGAGGCCGCGGAAGACGGCGAGGATGATCAGGAAGGCCAGGGCGACGACCACCCCGATGATCAGGGGCAGCCGGCTCGCGACGATGTCACGGAAGTCGACCTGCGCGGCCGTGGTGCCGGTGACGTAGCCGTGCGCGGCGGTGCCGGCGACCGCGGCGGGGAGGGTGTCGTCGACGAGCCGGTTGGTCAGGTCGGTGGTGGTGGCGTCCTGCGGGGCCTGCGTGGAGTAGACGGTGGCGAGCAGGACGTCGCCGTCCTGGGTGGGCGTCAGAGGGGTGACGGTCGACGCGCCGGACACCGCGTTCAGGGTCTTCTGGGCCTGGGAGGAGAGGTCGGAGCGCTGGTCGGCGGGGACGGAGGTCTGGTCGATGACGACGGTCAGGGGGCCGTTGGAGCCGGGACCGAAGGCGTCGGTCATCAGGTCGTAGGCGCGCCGGTCGGTGAAGGACTTCGGGTCCGCGCCGTCGCCGATGTGCCCGAGCTGGATCGAGAAGACGGGGATGGCGAGGATCGCGATGACGGCGACGCCCGCGCCCAGGTACTGCCAGGGCCGGTGCTCGACGCGCTGCGCGTAGCGGTGCCAGGTGCCGTGCGGGACCGCGCCGGGGGCGGCGTCGGTCTCGGCGACCGGCCGGCGCACGTGGAAACGGTCGATGTGGCGGCCGATGAGGCCGAGCAGGGCGGGGACGAGGGTGAGGGCCCCGATGACGGCGGAGACGACCGTGACGGCGGCGGCGAGCCCGAGTTTGGCGATGAAGGAGACCCCGGACGCGGACAGGCCGGCCAGGGCGATGATCACGGTGGTGCCGGAGACGAGGACGGCGCGTCCGCTGGTGGCGTTGGCGTGCCCGGCGGCCCGCACCGGATCCGCGCCGTCCATGAGGCCCTGCCGGTGACGGGTGATCAGGAACAGGGCGTAGTCGATGCCGACGCCCAGCCCGATCATCGTGGCGAGGGTCGGGGAGACGGTCGCGAAGGTGAAGGCGGCGGCGAGCAGACCGAGGCAGGCGAGTCCGCCGACGACGCTGATCAGCGCGGTGATCAGGGGCAGTCCGGCGGCGATGATGCTGCCGAAGCCGACGATCAGGACGACGATGGCGACCGCGAAGCCGATGAGTTCGCTGATCCGGTCGTCCGCGGCGGGCCGGGCCAGTTCGCCGAGCGGTCCGCCGTACTCGACGTCGGCGCCGGCCGCCCGCAGCGGCTGGACGGCGTCGTCGACGCCGTTGAGGTACGCGTCGCCGAGGGTGGAGGGCTGGACGTCGAAGCGGATGGTGATGTAACCGGTCTTCCCGTCGGTGGAGACGGGTCCGACCTTGGACGCGGACTGTGACAGCGGGTTCTGCACGGACAGCACATGGGGCAGTTTCTGCAGGTCGCCGACGGTGGTGGACATCTGCGAGCCGAGCGCGGACAGCGCCTGCTTGTCGTCGTGCAGCACGATCTGGCTGCTGTAGCCGCCGGCCTGCGGATCGTGCTTCTTCAGCACGTCCAGGCCCTCCTGGGACTGCACGCCCGACAGCGAGAAGTTGTCCTCGTAGGTCCCGCCGTAGGTGCGGTCGAGTACCTGGAGGGCGACGAGCGCCACCAGCCAGGCGACGATGACGATCACGAAGTGACGGGCGCACCAGGCGCCGAGTCTGCGCAGTCCCCCGGGTCGCGGTTCGCCCGCACTGGTGGGTTCCATGATCTGGGCCTTCCCTGCCGCGCGTGTCCCGCATGAGCGGTTCGGACGCCCCGATAGAGCCCATTAGACGCCCGGCCGATCACCCCGGCATCTCGGCCGGCGGCCGACGCCCGGCCCGTGCCCGGCCCCTTCCGGATGCAGGGTGCGCGCCCAGGATGAATGGTGTTAGTGGACCCGTTGCGCGCCCCGATGTACGCACCGGGCCGTAGCCACCACCGGACCCGAGGAGCCAGACCATGTCGACGTCACAGCCCGGCGCGTTCCGGCCGTCCCCGGACCGCGCCACCCCGGACAAACTGCTCCACACCCGCACCGGCACCGAGGTGTCACCGGAGGACATGGTCCTCGTCACCGGCCGCGACCTCACCCCGCGCACCCTCGAATGGGCTCGCCGCAAGCTCGCCGAGGAGGGCCCCGGCGCCATCGAGAAACTGCTGCCTTGACTCGCTCCCCGAGCCGAAGCCCGAGGATTACGGACGCGCGAGCCTGACCGCGGCGGCGGCGGGTCAGTTCTGTGCGGTGTCGTCGCCCGCTGCCTGCGCGGCGCCTTCGGCTGCGGCCGCCTTCTCGCGCATCTTGCGCACCAGCTCCGCCTTCTGGTCGGCGGCGCTCTGGCGGTCGAGGTTGCGGTGCGGGCCGTTGTTCTGGCGTTCGGCGCGGGACAGCTTCTTGCGCTGGCCGCCGCCCATGCCCACGGGGTTGTTGATGTTCTTGCTCACGGTCACGGGTTCTCCCGGTCATGATGTGAAGTGGTCTACGGATTCGTCGGTGGGGGACGGGCGGCTACGTCGAAGGACGTCAGCGGGGGCCCGTCACGCTCTCACTCGTCAACCGGCGTCGGGAAGAACATGACAAAGACGTTACCCGGTCCCGTCGTCCCCGCACACCAACTCGGCGATCGGGAGACCGCTGCCGTGGTCACACCCTTTCGCGGCGGCCCTTCGCACTGCCAGACTGCGGAGGGTGCCCGACTTCGACATGCTCGTCCTCGGATCAGGTCCCGGCGGTCAGAAGGCTGCCATCGCGGCGGCCAAACTGGGCCGCCGTGTGGCCGTGGTCGACCGCCCCGACATGGTCGGCGGGGTCTCCCTCCACACCGGCACCATCCCCTCCAAGACGCTGCGCGAGGCGGTGCTCTACCTCACCGGTCTCACCCAGCGCGACCTGTACGGACAGAGCTACCGGCTCAAGGAGAACATCACCGTCGCCGACCTGACGGCCCGCACCGAGCATGTGGTCGGGCGGGAGATCGACGTCATCCGCAGCCAGTTGACCCGTAACCACGTCACCCTGTTCGCCGGCACCGGCCGGTTCGTCGACGACCACACGATCGCCCTGCGGGAGGTCACCGGGCAGGAGCGGCTGATCAGCGCCGAGCACATCGTGATCGCCACCGGGACGCGGCCGGCCCGGCCGGACAGCGTGGAGTTCGACGGGCGGACCATCCTCGACTCCGACAACGTCCTGACGATCGAGCGGGTTCCGCAGTCGATGGTGATCGTGGGTGCGGGTGTCATAGGCATGGAGTACGCCAGTATGTTCGCCGCACTCGGCAGCAAGGTGACCGTCGTCGAGAAGCGGGCCGGGATGCTCGACATGTGTGACGTCGAGGTCGTCGAGTCGCTGCGGTACCACCTGCGGGACCTGGCGGTCGCCTTCCGGTTCGGGGAGACCGTCGCCGCCGTGGAACGGCATCCGCGCGGCACCCTGACCGTACTGGAGAGCGGCAAGAAGATCCCGGCGGACGCGGTCATGTACTCGGCGGGACGGCAAGGCCTGACCGACGAACTCGACCTGGACAAGGCCGGGTTGACGGCGGACCGGCGCGGCAGGATCGAGGTCGACGAGCACTATCGGACACCGGTGCCGCACATCTACGCCGTCGGCGACGTGATCGGCTTCCCGGCGCTCGCGGCGACCGCGATGGAGCAGGGCCGGGCCGCCGCGTACCACGCCTGCGGCGAGCCGGTCGGGCAGATGCACGACCTCCAGCCGATCGGCATCTACACCATCCCGGAGATCAGTTTCGTCGGGCGGACGGAGGACCAACTCACCGAGGAGCGGGTGCCGTTCGAGATCGGCGTCGCCCGCTACCGGGAACTGGCGCGTGGGCAGATCATCGGCGACGCGCACGGCATGCTGAAGCTGCTGGTCTCCCCTCAGGACCGCAAGCTGCTCGGTGTGCACTGCTTCGGCACCGGAGCGACCGAGCTGATCCACATCGGTCAGTCGGTGATGGGCTGCGGCGGCACCGTCGACTATCTGGTCAACGCGGTCTTCAACTACCCGACCCTGGCGGAGTCGTACAAGGTCGCCGCCCTCGACGCCACCAACCGGCTGCGCGAACTGGACCGCATCGGCGAGTGAGCCCGCGCGTCAGGCGTCCGTCGTCCACTTCTCCTCGATCCGGAACACCTTCCACACCACCAGGGCGACGGCCCACGCGACGAAGAACAGGCCGACGACGACGAAGCCCAGGGTGTTGAGGTCGATGCCGGTGACGGTGTCCCAGAACGGGCCGTGCAGGCCGAGCCGGTCCGCCAGCAGGCCGAGGAGTTCGACGGTGCCGATGACGAGGGCGACGGCCACGGACAGGCCGGTGACGGTGAGGTTGTAGTAGACCTTGCGCACCGGCTGCGAGAAGGCCCAGCCGTAGGCGAAGTTCATGAACGAGCCGTCGATGGTGTCCAGCAGCGACATGCCGGCCGCGAAGAGGACCGGCAGGCACAGGATCGCGTACCAGGGCAGCCCGGAGGCCGCGCCCGAACCGGCGAGGACGAGCAGCGCCACCTCGGTCGCGGTGTCGAAGCCGAGGCCGAACAGCAGCCCCAGCGGATACATGTGCCAGGACTTGGAGACGGCCTTGGTGACCCGGCCGAGCAGCCGGTTCATCAGCCCGCGGCTGTTCAACTGCGCCTCCAGCGCGGCTTCGTCGAACTCGCCGGACCGCATCCGGCGGAACACCTTCCAGATGCCGCCGAGGACGACGAGGTTGAGGGCGGCGATGACGTAGAGGAAGGTGCCGGAGACGGTCGTGCCGATCAGACCGGTGACGTCGTGCAGGCGTGAGCCGTCCTCGCTGACCGGGCCGGCCAGCGCCTTGACGCCGATGGACAGCAGGAACGCCAGGGCGAAGACGACGCTGGAGTGGCCGAGCGAGAACCAGAACCCGACCGACAGCGGGCGCTGCCCCTCGCCCATCAGCTTGCGGGTGGTGTTGTCGATGGCGGCGATGTGGTCGGCGTCGAAGGCGTGCCGCATGCCGAGGGTGTAGGCGGTGACGCCGATCCCGATGCCGAACGACTTCTCGCCGACGGTGTGGTGCTCGGGGGCGACGATCGCGACGAGGGTGAACCAGCCGATCACGTGCAGCGCGAGGATGAACGCGGCCATCCCGCCGAGGCGGGTCCACTCCTGCCGCGTCAGGGAGGTGCGGACGCGGTGCGGGGCGGTCGTCGCCGTCGTCATCGGGGAGGTCTTTCGTCGGGGTCCGGAGGACGGCCACCGCGGGCGGCGACCTCATGCCATCCTCCGGTACCTGCACATCATGTGCAGTAAAGGGCGCGGCAGATCTTGACCATGAGACGGGAAACCATGCGGAGGGACAGCGCGCCCGCGCCCGACTCCCGTGTCACGCCGTGGCGTTCGGGCCGTCCGGTCTGGTGCCGCGCCGCTCGATCATCTCCTCGCTGAGCTGCTCGGTCTGCGCCTCGGGCAGTCGCTCGAAGCCGTCCTCGGTGATGACCGAGACGATCGGGAAGATCCGGCGGTTGAGGTCGGGGCCGCCGGTGGCGGAGTCGTCGTCGGCCGCGTCGTACAGCGCCTGGAGCGCGGCGAGCGCCGCCTCGCGCCGGGACATGTCGGCGCGGTACAGCTTCTTCAGCGACCCGCGCGCGTACGGCGAACCCGAACCCTCCGCGTGGAAGGGCGACTTCTCGTAGAGGCCGCCGACCACGTCGAAGCTGAAGATGCGGCCCCGGGCGCCCGGCGCGGCGGCGGTGTCGTAGCCCGCGAGGAGCGGGACGACGGCGAGGCCCTGCATGGCCTGGTCGAGGTTCTGCCGGATCATCGTGGCCAGTCTGCGCGCCTTCGCGGCGAGGGTCATGGGGACGCCCTCGACCTTCTCGAAGTGCGTCAGCTCGACCTGGTACAGCTTCACCATGTCCAGGGCGAGGCCGACGGTGCCGGCGAAGGCGACGGCGGTGTGGTCGTCGGCCGGGTGCACCTTCTCCAGGTCGCGCTGGGCGATGAGGTTGCCCATGGTGGCCCGGCGGTCACCGGCGATCAGTACGCCGTCGCGGTAGGCGAGGGCCAGTACGGTCGTGCCGTGCGGGAAGCTGTCCGGGGCGGCCCGGACACCGGCGGGCAACGGTCTGCGGGTGGGGAGCAGTTCGGGTCGGTGCGCCGCCAGGAAGTCACGGAAGGACGAGCCGCCCACCGTGAAGAACTCCTCCGCCGGCCGTCCCTCGGGTCCGCCCTGCACCATGCCACTCCCCCTCGCCTCGCCCGCCGATACCCCCACTACCTACCAGCCCCCGACGGCCGGGAAACACCGGCGGCGGCCGGGTCGCCCGGGGCTCAGCGGGTGTTCGGCCCCCGGTGCGGGGGCTGGCGTGGTGCCGGTCGGGACGGGGCGGTCGGTATGGCGCGTACGACGGGTCCGTCGCCGTTCAGGCGTACCGGCGTGCCGTGGTGACGGATCGTCAGGGGCGGTCCGGACAGCAGGGTGTAAACGGTCTTGTCCGGGCCTATCTCCACGCGCAGGCGGCTGCCGAGGAGTTGGACGCTGAAGGCGAGGCGGCTGAAGGCCTCCGGCAGCCGGGGTGCGAAGCGCAGGCCGTCGGCGTCGCCGCGCAGCCCGCCGAAACCGGCGACCAGCGCCGTCCAGGTACCGGCCAGGGACGCGATGTGCAGGCCGTCGCGGGTGTTGTGCTCCAGGTCGGCCAGGTCCATCAGCGCGGCCTCGGCCGTGTAGTCGTAGGCCAGCCGCAGATGGCCGGCCTGCGCGGCGATCACGGCCTGGCAGCAGGCGGAGAGGGAGGAGTCGCGGACGGTGAGCGGCTCGTAGTAGGCGAAGTTGCGGGCGAGTTGCTCGTCGTCGAAGTGGCTCGCGCAGGTGTACATCGCCAGGACCAGGTCGGCCTGTTTGACGACCTGTTTGCGGTAGAGGTCGAAGTACGGGAAGTGCAGCAGCAGGGGGTACTGGTCGGGGCGGGTGGCGTCGAAGTCCCAGTGCTGGTAACGGGTGAAGCCCGCGTGCTGTTCGTGGACGCCGAGTTCGTGGTTGTACGGCAGGTGCACGGCCTCGGCCGCGTCGCGCCAGGCCGCGCTCTCCTCCTCGTCCGCGCCGAGCCGGGCGGCCTCGCGCGGGTGGCGTACGACGGCGTCGGCGGCGGCGAGGAGGTTCGCCCGGGCCATCAGGTTGGTGTACGTGTTGTCGTCGGCGACCGCGCTGTACTCGTCGGGGCCGGTGACGCCGTCGATGTGGAAGGCGCCGTGCGCGTCGTGGTGGCCGAGCGAGCGCCACAGCCGGGCGGTCTCCACCAACAGCTCGACGCCCGTGCCCCGTTCGAAGTCGGTGTCCCCGGTCGCCGCCACGTACCGCACCACGGCGTCGGCGATGTCGGCGTTGACATGGAAGGCGGCGGTGCCGGCCGGCCAGTACGCCGAGCCCTCCGAGCCCGCTATGGTCCGCCAGGGGAACGCGGCCCCGCGCAGCCCGAGTTGGGTGGCGCGCTCGCGGGCGGCGGGGAGGGTGTTCTGCCGCCAGCGCAGGGCCTCGGCGACGGCGGCGGGCGCGGTGTAGGTGAGCAGCGGGAGCACGAAGGTCTCGGTGTCCCAGAAGGCGTGGCCGTCGTAGCCGGAGCCGGTCAACCCCTTGGCGGGGATGGCGCGTTGCTCGGCGCGGGCGCCGGCCTGGAGGACGTGGAAGAGGGCGAAGCGGACGGCCTGCTGGATCTCCTCGTCGCCGTCGACCTCGACGTCCGCGCGGGACCAGAAGTCGTCGAGGTAGCCGCGCTGTTCGTCGAGGAGGCCGGCCCAGCCGCTGTGTCCGGCGGCCGCGAGGGCCGCCTCGACCTGGTCGCTCATCGCGGGCCGGGAGCGGGCGCCGGACCAGCCGTGGGCGACGAGTTTCTCCACCCGCAGCCGCTGGCCGGGCGCCAGCACGGAGGTGACGGTGAGCCGGGCCGCGTCGACGTTGCTCTCGCTCCTGATCGTGGTCCGTTCGGGGCCGGTGACGGTGTGGTCGGCGGCCACGGCGACCCGCAGTCCGCTGCGTTTGGTGCGGTGGACGAGGCGCAGCCGGCTGCCCACGGCGACGTCCTCCTCCGGTTCCAGAGGTGACTTCAGGGCGCGGGCGGCGCGCGGGTCGCCGTCGGGGTCGGGCAGGCTCTCGTTGGTGACCAGTTCGGACTGGATCACCACCCGGCAGGGGCGGCCGACGGCCTCCACCTCGTAGGCGACGGCGGCGACGGCCCGCTGGGCGAGCGACACGAGCCGGGTCGAGCGGACCCGGACCGTGGATCCGGCCGGGGAGGTCCACTCGCAGGTCCGCTCCAGGACGCCGCGCCGTAGGTCGAGCACCCGCTCGTGGGCGACGAGGCGGCCGTAGCGCAGGTCGAACGGCTCGTCGTCGACCAGCAGCCGCAGGATCTTGCCGTTGGTGACGTTGATGACGGTCTGCCCGGACTCCGGATAGCCGTAGCCCGCCTCGGCGTAGGGCAGGGGGTGCAGTTCGTGGACGCCGTTGAGGTAGGCGCCGGGCAGGCCGTGCGGTTCGCCCTCGTCGAGGTTGCCGCGCCAGCCGACGTGCCCGTTGGAGAGGGCGAACACGGACTCGCTCTGGGCGAGCACGTCGAGGTTCAGCTCCGTCTCGCGCACGCACCACGGCTCCACGGTGTACGACCGGTGGGTGATCACGCCCGCCCTCCCTGCCCGCGCAGTTCGTCCAGATCCCGCACCACGACGTCCGCGCCGTGCGCGTACAGCGCGTCGGTCCGCCCGACGCGGTCAACGCCCACGACGTACCCGAAGTTCCCGGCGCGGCCCGCGTCCATCCCGGCGAGCGCGTCCTCGAAGACGGCCGCGCCCGGCGGGTCGACGCCGAGGTCGTGGGCGGCGGCCAGGAACGTGTCGGGGCGGGGCTTGCCCGGCAGGCCCCGCTCGGCCGCGACGACGCCGTCGATGCGGACCTCGAAGAGGTGCTCGGCGCCGATCGAGCGCAGCACGTCGCGGGTGTTGGCGCTGGCGGAGACGACCGCCGTGCGCAGGCCACGCGCGCGTGCCGCCTCGATGTAGCGCAGGGTGCCGTCGTACGCCTCGACGCCCTGGGTGCGGATCCGTTCCAGGAGCAGGTCGTTCTTGCGGTTGCCCAGGCCGTGGACGGTCCGCGCGTCGGGCGGGTCGTCGGGGTCGCCGTCGGGGAGTTCGATGCCCCGGGAGGCGAGGAAGGTGCGGACGCCGTCCGCGCGGGGGCGTCCGTCGACGTACTCGGCGTAGTCGGCGTCCGCGTCGAAGGGGCGGAAGGGTTCGCCCACGCGCGCGTGCAGGAACGCGTCGAAGGTCTCCTTCCAGACGGCCGCGTGCACGGCGGCCGTCCGGGTGACGACCCCGTCGAGGTCGAAGAGGCAGGCGTGGATGGCTTCGGGCAGACCGAGCGTCGTCGTCATACCGGGTCCGGTTCCCCCGGATGCCCCTCCTCACCGCCCCGGGGCACACCGAATCCGGACTCAGTCGTGCGGGAAGGAGTGGTGTTCGTGGGCGATCAGCCAGCGGCCGTGCTCCTTGCGCAGGCCGAAGGTGAGCCGCAGCCGCAGGGTGGGGCAGGCGGCGAGTTCCTCGGGGGTGCCGCAGCGCAGCAGGGCGTGGGCGTAGGCGACGTCGTGACCTGCGGTGACGTCGAGGGTGTCGATGTCGAAGCGGGCGCCCTGGGCCTGCCAGACGAAGAACGGCGGCCAGGTCGCCCGGTAGGCGGCCAGGCCCCGGATGCCCTCGTGGGGCGCCGGCACGTCGTACATCACCAGGTCCGGCGCGTGTTGGTCGAGGACGGTGTCGAGGTCGCCCCGGTGGACGGCGTCGGCCCAGCGGGTGATCAGGGTGCGGATCTGTGTCTCGTCGTCGGACACGGGCGTCCTCCTCTCCTTGTGGGTCTCCTTCCAGGAGACTGCGACACTCGTCTGTGTGCTCACTTTCGACGACCTGCTGGAACGGGCCCGCCTGCTCGCCGGGGACGGCCGCCGGCGCGCGCTCCTCGGTATCGCCGGCAGCCCCGGCGCGGGCAAGACGACGCTCGCCGAGCGTCTGGTGCGGGAGCTGAACGGGGCCGGGGAGCCCTGGGTCGCGCACGTCCCGATGGACGGTTTCCATCTCGCCGACGCCGAACTGGAGCGGCTCGGCCGCCGTGGCCGCAAGGGCGCGCCCGACACGTTCGACGCGGCCGGGTACGCGGCGCTGCTGCGGCGGCTGCGCGAGGAGGGCGACGGGGACGGCGACGGGGACGGCGTGGTGTACGCGCCGGGTTTCGAACGGGTTCTGGAGCAGCCGCTCGCCGGTGCGCTGCCGGTGCCGTCGACGGCCCGGCTGATCGTGACGGAGGGCAACTACCTGCTGCTGGGCACGGGTGCGTGGCGGCGGGTGCGGGCGGCGCTGGACGAAGTGTGGTTCTGCGAGCTGGCGGAGGCCGAGCGGGTGCGCCGACTGGTCGCCCGGCACGAGGAGTTCGGCAAGGGCCACGAGGCGGCGGTGGCCTGGGTGTCGGGCACCGACCAGCGCAACGCCGACCTGGTGGCGGCGACGCGGGACCGGGCGGATCTGGTGATCCGCCCGGGGTGACCGGTCAGCGGTCTGCCGCGCGCAGCGTCAACTCCGGTTCGCCATGGGCGTCTTCGCCGCCGAGGACGGCCGTGAACGCGTCCGTCCGCACGGTCAGTCCCGCCTCGCCTCGCCGCACCGACACAATGAGCGGTTCCTCGGTGCCGTAGCGCACCGCGAACACGTGCAGGTCGGCCGGGGCGTCCGGGAGCGGCCCGGCCTCCAGAGCCGTCGAGGCGACCAGGTGGCGCCAGCCCTCGTCGGGGTTGCCGTAGCCGCGCGGGTCGGCGGCGAGGGCGAACGCGGCCTGTTCCTGGGTGAGTTCGGCGCGGGCGTCGAAGTACTCGGCGCCTTCTTCGGCCGGGTGCGTGAGGCGCAGGGGGCCCGCCGAGGAGACGGCCGCGTGCGCCGTACGCCGGACCCGGTCGCCGTCGTCCTCGGCGTACGGCAGGCCGGCGAGCAGGTACGGGGTGCCGGGGAGGCGTTCCACGGCGACGGTGGTCCACAGGGTGGTGCCGTCGGTGACGTACAGGGAGCGCACGCGGCGCAGGACGTGGTCGCGGCCGACGACCGGCTTGGTGACCAGCTTCGCGGTCAGGCCGTCGGCGCGGGCGTCGCGCACCCGGACCTCGCCCATGGGGCGGCACAGCAGGAAGCCGTCGGTGACGGGGCCGAAGCCGTGCTGGCGGTGGACGGCGGCGGGCAGGTAGTAGGTGCCTGCCGCCTCGATCACCGCCGGGGTCATCCGGTCGTCGAAGGCCACCGACACGCCGCCGGCCCGCAGTTGGTGGCGGGCGGCGGCCGGGGACGGCTCGCGGTGCCAGGGCGTGGCGTCCTGGGTCTGCCAGACGAGCATCCACGCGAAGTGCCCGTCGACGCCGCCGTCGGCCTTCACCGCGTGCCGGGCCCAGCGGCTGTCGCCCCGGTAGCGGCCCAGGTCGGAGCCGATGCGGGCGCCGAAGTAGCGCAGGCCGAGGACCGACTCGAAGGCCGAGTGCTGCTCGCTGTAGCGGGGGCCGCCGTTGTCGAAGCCGCCGCCGGTGAGGCGGGCGTCGATATAGCGGGCGAGGGCGTCGCCGTCCTCGGCGAAGACGGGTTCGCCGCTGATCCGGTGGGCCTGGGCGAGGAAGGAGAGGGAGATCGGGCCGTAGTTGTTGTCGTACGCGCCGCCGTGCTCGGGGGGCAGCAGGGCGCCCCGGTCGCGGACCCGGTGGGCGCGGATCTCGTCGGCGTACAGCGTGAGGGCGCGGGCGCGGACCTGTGCGCCGTCGGCGGCGGGCAGGTGCCGGGCGAGCATCAGGCCGCCCACGACGCAGCCGATCGCCTGGTTGCCGGCCTCCTGCGGGTTGAAGAAGGTCGCCTCGGTCAGCCAGCTCCAGTAGCCGCGCGCCACCGCCAGCAGTTCGGCGCGCGGGCCGTCGTCGACCAGACCGTCCGCCGCGTCGAGCACGTTCACCGCCTGGAGCAGCGCCCACACCGTGCTCGGCCAGTCGCCGATCGGGTGCGCGCCGGGCGCCAGGGTGTAGCGGGCGTACGGCAGGCCCGAGCCGCGTGTGCGCAGGTTGGGGTAGCCGGGGTTGTCGTCGCGGTAGACCCGCTCGCGCAGGTGGAAGGCGAGGCTGCGGCGCACCGCGTCCGGCAGGCGCGGGTCCTTGGTGCGCTGCCAGGCCAGGGCCAGCAGGGAGGTGATGCCGAGGGAGGTGTCGCCGATGTCGTCGACGCAGTCGGGGTGTTCGAGGTTTCCGTCCGGCGTCAGCCGCCGCAGGGCCTGCTCGGTGACGTCGGCGAGGACGGCGTCGTACGCCTGCGGGGTGTCGGGCAGGTCGTGCAGCGGGCCGCGCTGGTGGAGGAGGTGCACCCGGGATCAGCCCTTCATGCCGGAGGTCGCAAGGCCTTCGACCAGCCTCTTCTGGAAGATGAGGAAGCAGATGAGCGTCGGCAGGAGGGCGAGTGTCGACATGGCGAACATCGCGCCGTAGGACGAGCCGCTGGTCTGGTCCATGAAGAGGGTCAGGCCGAGGGGGACGGTGAACTTGTCGTTCTGCTGGAGGTAGACGAGCTGGTGCAGGAAGTCGTCGTACGTCCAGATGAAGGTGAAGATGGTGGTGGTGACCAGGGCCGGCTTCATCAGCGGCAGGATGATCTTCCAGTAGATCTGCCAGGGGTTGGCGCCGTCCATCATGGCCGCGTGGTCGAGTTCGCGCGGGATGGAGCGGATGAACTGGACCATCAGGAAGATGAAGAAGGCGTCCACCGCGAGGAACTTGGGCACGATCAGCGGCAGATAGGTGTTGATCCAGGTCAGGTTGTAGAAGATCGTGTACTGCGGGATGAGGACGGCCTGGGTGGGCAGCATCAGCGTGCCGAGCATCAGGCCGAACCAGATCTTCTTGCCCCGGAACTCGAAGCGCGCGAAGGCGTAGGCGGCCAGCGAGCAGGAGATCACGTTGCCGATCACCGCGCCGATCGTGACGATCAGCGAGTTGGTGATGTACAGCGAGAAGGAGTTGCCGGAGCCGCTCCAGCCGTCGGCGTAGTTCTGCGGGTTGAGCTTGTTCGGGATCAGCCCGGGGTGGGTGAAGATCTCCGTGTCGGGCTTGATCGAGCTGCTGAGCATCCACAGCAGCGGGTAGAGCATGACGATCGCCACGCCGATGAGCAGGGTGTGGAGGAAGATGCGGCGGGCGCCGGTGGCCGAGCGGAGCTTCTGCAACGGCGACGCGTTCGGGGTGATGGCGGACATGGTGGGAAGGACTCCTCGCTCGGACGTCGGGCGTCAGTCGTCAGTCGTGGCTCGTCGGACGTCGGTCGTCAGTCGTCGTAGTGGACCCAGTAACGGCTGGCGATGAAGTTGACCGCCGTGAAGCCCGCGATGACCAGGAACAGCACCCAGGCAAGGGCCGAGGCGTAGCCCATCTGGAGGTCGGCGAAGCCCTTCTTGTACAGGTAGAGGGAGTACAGCATCGTCGAGTTGAGCGGTCCGCCGGTGCCGTTGCTGATGACGAAGGCGGGGGTGAACGTCTTGAACGCGTCGATGATCTGGAGCACGACGTTGAAGAAGACGATCGGCGTCAGCAGCGGCAGGGTGATCTTGAAGAAGCGGGTGACGGGTCCTGCGCCGTCGATCGCGGCGGCCTCGTACACGTCCCTGGGCAGTTGCTTCAGGCCGGCGAGGAAGATGACCATCGGGGTGCCGAACTGCCAGACGGCCAGCAGGATCAGGGTGTAGATCGCGGTGTCGGGGCTGGAGATCCAGTCCTGGCCCTTGATGCCGAACCAGCCGAGGAAGTCGTTGAACAGCCCGTCGCCGCCGAACACCTGGCGCCACACGATGGCGACGGCGACCGCCCCGCCGAGCAGCGAGGGCAGGTAGAAGGCGGCCCGGTAGAGGCCGATGCCCTTCAGGTCCCGGTTGAGCAGCATCGCCACGCCGAGCGCGAGGGCGAGCTTCAGCGGGACGGAGACGACGACGTACACGAGGGTGGCGTGCACCGTGTCCCAGAAGACCGGGTCGTCGGTGAACATCCGCTCGTAGTTCTTGCCGCCGACCCACTGCGCGGGCGTCAGCAGGTCGAAGTCGGTGAACGACAGGTACAGCGAGTCGAGCATCGGGTAGATCGTCAGGCCGAACAGGCCGACGAACCAGGGGGCCAGGAAGACGTACGGCCACCAGCCGCCGCCCCGCCGTCGGGCGAGCCGGCGCCGCATACGGTCGCGCTCCCGCTGGTCGGACGGGGTCGCCGGGGCCGGCGTCGCCGTCGCGACCTCGTCGGTCTTCGCGGTGGTCATACTCATCTCCCTGACCCTCTCCCGGTGTATCGGTACTGCGGCGCGCCTCAGGCGCTCAGGATCCCTGCCGCCTGGTCGAAGAACTCGGTCAGTTGCGCCTTGAGCGACTTCTTGCCGAAGGCGATGGCGAGGTTCGACTGGAACAGCAGGTTCCAGATCTGGTCGGCGCCCTGCGGCGGGGCCGCCGGGGCGGGCAGGTCGGTGGTGGCCTTCGTGACCCGCTTGGAGAGGTAGTCGGCGACGTCCATGTTCCGCTTGTCCGTGGCGTCCAGCGCCCCGGCGATCACGGAGCGGGCCTTCTCGGTCGGCGGGATGCCGCGCTGGAGCATCATGTCCTTGATCGCCGTCTTGTCCTGGGCGATGAACGACATGACCTTCACGGAGTCCGCGACCCGCTTGCTCGCCTTGGTGGCGCTGAGCAGCACACCGCCGTTGACGTAGTTGCCCTCGCGCGCGCCGGTCCAGTCGCCCTGCGGGGTGGGCAGGAAGTCGAGGGTGGCGTCGGTGATGGAACCGCCCGCGCCGTAGACGCCGGAGTCGAAGGTGAACAGGGCCTTGCCGAGGACCACGGCGTTCTTGGTGAGGTCGTTGTGGGCGGCGGAGGTGATCGCCGGCGCCGGGGCGGCGTTGAGCTTGCGCATCTCGGCCCAGTACTCCCACCACGCCTGGAGGGTCTCCGGGGTGAAGCCGAGCTTCTTGCCGTCCGTGCTGAACAGGTCCTGGCCGTGCTCGCGGGCGAAGATCTCGAAGGCGTTCAGGGTGCCGCCGCCGCCGTCGTCCACGCCGTGGATCTTGCCGCCGCTCTTCTTGTAGACGTCGACGGAGATCTTCTTCAGATCGGCCCAGGTCCACTCGCGGTCGGGGAAGGTCAGGCCCAGCTTCTCCAGACCGCTGCGGTTGGCGGTGAGCTGGCTGATGCCGATGCCGGACGGGACGCCGTACAGCTTGCCGTCGACGGTGCCGGCCGCGAGGAGTTCCTTGGAGAAGCCGGTGAGGTCCAGGGACTTGCCGACGTAGGAGTCGAGCGGCGTGAGGACGCCCTTGCGGGCGTACTGGGCGACCAGCGCGCGGTCCATCTGGAGCAGGTCGGGGGCGCTGCCGCCGGCGATGTTGGTGTTGAACTTGTCGAAGTACCCGTCGTACCCGGAGTAGGTCTCCTGGATCTCGATCTTCGGGTTGGCCTTCTGGAACGCGGCGAGCGCCTTCTTGTAGGCCGCGTGCCGCTCGTCGCTGCCCCACCAGGTCATGGTCAGCTTGCTGCTGGTGCTGCCGGCGCCGGTCCCGCCGGCGCAGGCGCTGAGCGCGCTGCCGAGCGCGCCGGCGGCGGCCAGTCCGCCGGCGGTGCGGAAGAGGGTTCTGCGCGAGATCTGGTGACCCACCGGGTCCTCCCTGAGGTGCGTGACGGATTTCCGGGCCGGTCGCTGCGGCACGGGTGCATTCTGCTTGGAAGTGCGCCTTCCGGGGGCACGGCCTCCCGGCCGCGTCGTCCCTGCGGGTGCGGTCCCCGGCCTTCGGGCCGGCACCGTGCGAGCACGCCCTCGCGTGGCTGCCGTACATCTTCGTGCACGGGCGGGACGCTCATCCCGAGTCGGCGTCCCGACCGACTTAGAAAGCGCTTGTCCGGACATTGGCAGACCAAGTCGGAAGCCGTCAATGCTCAGCCCGCGCGGTCTGGGTCACGGTTTGGACTCCCCTGGCGACGGCGAGCCGTGCGGCGCCCGTAACAGTGCCGTAATCCCCGACGGTGCTGCTGACCACCTCGGTGGGCCAGCTCAGCCGGGCCAGTTCGGCCCGTACCCCGGGCAGGAGCTGCGGATCCGCGCCGGTGCTGCCGCCGAGCACGATCAGGCCCGGGTCCAGTACGGCGGTGACGGCGGCGGCGAGCCGGCCCACGTCCGCGGCGTGCCGGCCGACGGCGGCGCGGGCGGCGGCCAGGCCCTCGCCGGCGAGGGCGAAGAGGCGTTCGGTGGTGCGGGGGCAGGGGCCGTCCGCGGCCTGCCAGGCGGCGGAGGCCCGGCGCAGCAGGGAGCGGGCGCCGATGTACTCCTCCAGGGCTTCCTGGCGCGGCTCGCGGCCGTCGTCCCAGGGGTAGGGCAGCCGGGCCAGTTCGCCCGCCGCGCCGTTCGAGCCGCGCAGCACCTGCCCGCCGACGACGATGCCGAGGCCGATGCCGACGCCGATGCGCAGGTAGCCGAAGGTGTGGCGGCCCCGGGCCGCGCCCTCGTGCAGTTCGGCGAGCGCGGCGCAGTTGACGTTGTTCTCCAGGTGGACGGGGACGCCCGGCGGCAGGGCGACGGCCATGGCGTCGAAGACCGGTCCCGCCTTGGCGGTGGCCGGGCGCATCCCGCTGCCCCGCCGGTCGCGCGCGGTGACGTCGCCGACGGCGACGACGATGGAGCGCAGCGGGACCCCGGCGGGCAGCGCGGCGAGCGCCTCGCGTACGGCGTCGGCGGCGTCCGCGCGGGAGGCGGTGGCCTCGGCGAGCAGGGCGCCGTCCAGGGCGCAGCCGCGGACCCGGGTGAGGGCGGGGCCGAGGTCGACGGCGAGCACGGCGCCGGCGGCCGGGCCGAGGCAGTAGACGGCGGCGGAGCGGCCGGTGCCGCTGGAGGCGGTGCCGGAGTGCGCGGCGAGCCGGGCGGCCTCGAGTTCCGCCACGGCGGAGGACACCGTCGGCTTGGACAGTCCCGCCAGGCTCGCGAGCTGCGGCCGGGTCGCGCTGCCCGCCCGGGCCAGCACGGTGAAGACGGTGTTCGCGCTCTCGGTCAGGCGGGGGGCCGCAGTCACGTCGAGTTCCACAGGTTCCCCCACACGGGTACAGGGCCGCGGGCCCGCCGAATGGTCGGGTTCGCGATGACTCTTGACGCACTGTACTTCGTTAGTTAACTTCCTAACGAACTTCACGGTACTCGCCTGCCGTGCCTCACCAGAGGCCCGTCCCGGGGCTTCCCTAGTCCACCGAGTCCGCCGTGTACACCGAGTCATCCATGCACGACGTCTTGCCTCTCACGCTTACGCGCGCGTGAGGGGCAAGACGTCGTGGCCGCTGGTCAAGGGCGTGGTGGCGGTGGCGTGTTCGGCTCCGGGCGGTGCCGGGCGCACGTTCACCCGTATGACATGTTCCGGTTGCCGCACCATCGCAGAAGAGACACAGCACGGCCGTAGATCTTCGCTCAGCAGCGTCATCAGCGTCATCCGGCTCACGGTCGTCACCAGACCCGCGGGCCGCGTGGATCGCACCTCTTCCCGCCGGCCGCACGGCCGAAGAACTCCAGAGAGGCATCACCCATGCCGTCATCCGCCGGGCTCCGCTCCCCCTCGGCCGTGAACAGAAGGCGTTTCCTGAAGGTCTCCTTCGGTGGCTCGGCGGCCCTGGTCGCCGCCCCGACGCTGGTCTCCTGGCTGGGCGCGGCCGACGCGAAGGCCGCCGCCGGCGCGCTCGCGTTCGTCGACGACTACCGGACGAACGTCACGGCGAACCTCACGCCCGAGACCAACGCCGTGGTGCGGGTCCTCGGCGGCTTCGCGAAGGTGTGGAAGACCGGCCCGGCGTGGAACACCGGCACCGCGCTGCGGCCCGACATACTGCGCGCCAACGTGCGCTACTGCGTCGACGTCACCCGCTCCCGCACGGACGCGCAGGGCCGGGAGGCGTTCGTCCACGACCGCCAGCACCAGAGCTACGCGATGATCGCCGGTCTCGGTCCGCTGGCGGACCTGTACAAGGCCGGCGCCAAGGCGGTCACGTCGATCACCGCCGCGCCCGACACCACGCCCGCGACCACGATCAACGACGCCGTGCCCGCCGACGCGCCCGCCGGGTCCGCGATCGGCGCCGGCTCGCACACCTCCGACCTCGGCCAGGTCGCCACCCTCGTCGACACCGTGCGCGGCCCGTTCGCCTCCGGCAACCCGGCCAAGGCCGCCTTCCAGTACCCGCGGCCGTGGCGCATGAACGCGAACAGCGAGGTCGTCCCGACCGGGCAGACCGACGCGTTCGGCTACCCGGTGTACGACTCGAAGGTGGTCGTCGTCCCGCAACTGCTGCGCCAGCGCGGCACCTCCGCCGCCGACGACGGCGGCTTCCCCAGCGGCCACACCAACGCCTTCCACCTGGCCTCGCTCGCGCTCGCGTACGCGGTGCCCGAGCGGTTCCAGGAGCTGGTGACCCGCGCCCTGGAGCTCAGCCACACCCGGATCGTGGCCGGCATGCACTCCCCCGTCGACGTGCTCGGCGGCCGGATCATGGCCACCGCCCTCGCCGCCGCGACCCTCGCCGACCCGGCCAACGCCGAGCTGAAGACGGCCGCCCGCGCCCAGGCCCTGGCCTACTTCACCCGGCAGACCGGCACCACCGCCGACACCCTGTTCGCCCACGCGCACTCCGACGCCTCCGACAAGTACGCCGACCGCGAGGCCAACGCCCGCGTCGTCGAGCCGAAGCTGACGTACATCCTCGACCAGGAGGGCCGCGAGAACCCCCTCACCGTGCCCAAGGGCGCCGAGGTGCTGCTGGAGACCCGGCAGCCGTACCTGACGGCGGCCCAGCGCCGCGAGGTGCTGCGCACCACCGCGCTGCCCTCCGGGTACGTGCTGCTGGACGGCTTCGAGCAGTGGGGCCGACTCAACCTGTTCGCGGCGGCGGACGGTTACGGCTCCTTCGACTCCGACGTCACGGTCACCCTGGACGCGGCCCAGGGCGGCTTCCAGGCGGCCGACGCCTGGCGCAACGACATCGCGGGCGACGGCGGTCTGACCAAGCGCGGCTCCGGCACGCTGACCCTGACCGGGCACAACCGCTACCACGGCGGCACCGTGCTGGAGGCGGGCGTGCTCGTCGCCGGGCACGCGAACGCGCTGGGCCAGGGCGATGTGCGGCTGACCGGCGGCACGCTGCGCGCGGACGCGCCGGTGCGGGTGCGCGGCGGGTGGGCCCAGGGGTCCGGCGCGGTGCTGGACCTGACGCTGCGCGGCCACCACGGCGCGGTCCTCACCGTGTCCGGGCGGGTCCGGCTGGAGAAGGGCGCGGTGCTGTCGCTGCGGCTGGACGCCGAGCAGCCGCCGGCCGCCGGGACGACCGTCCCGGTGATCGACGCGTCGGCGCTGCGCGGCCAGTTCGACCGGATCGAACTGAACTCCGACCGCCTGCGGGCCGTACCCGTGTACACGGCGGACGGTCTGTCGGTACGACTCCTGACGCGGTAGCCCCCGAAGGGGCGGGAGCTGATGCAGAGTAGCCCCATGAGGCTGCTTGGGATCGCTCCCGCCACCGCACGGCCGGTGTCACCGCAGGGCGGATGATGGCGCGCGAACTGCACACGACCCTGGAGCCCGGGCCCGCCTCCGACGCGGGGGCGGCCCGGCCCACGCCGTCGGCGCGTCGACGACGACGGCTGGTGCCGCTCCTGGTGGTCCTGCTGCTCGCGCAGATGGCCGTCGCGATGGTCACGTCGGCGGTGCGGCAGACGCCGACCATCGACGAACCGGTGTACGTCGCCACGGCGGCCGACTACCTGCGCGAGCACCGGGTGCGCTACAACCCGGAGCACCCGCCGCTCGGCAAGCTCGTCGTCGCCGTCGGCGTGGCCCTCGCCCACCCGCACGTCGACGCCTCGTTCACCGGCACCCAGGAGACGGCGGGCCGGCACCTGTTGTACGAGTCGGGCAACGACCCCTGGCGGCTGATGCTGTGGGCGCGGCTGCCGGTGATCGCGCTGACGCTGCTGTTCGGCCTGGTGGTGTTCGCCTTCGCCCGCGACCTGGCCGGACCGGTCGCCGCGCTGACGGCGCTCGCCCTGTACGCCTTCTCCCCCGACGTCGTCGCGCACGGTTCGCTGGCGACGCTGGACGTCCCGGCGGCGGGCTTCCTGCTGACGTCGGTGTGGCTGCTGTGGCGGGCCCGCCTCGGCAGGCCGCGGCTGTTCCTGCCGCTCGCGGGGGTCGCGCTGGGCGCGGGCCTCGCCACGAAGATGAGCATGCTGCCCGCGGTCCCCGTGCTGATGGCCCTGGCCGCGCTGGCGATGTGGACCCGCCGCCCCCGCGACCTGCGAAAGGCCTTGTCGGCGGCGGGAGTTGTGGCGGTGGCCGCCGTGGCCGCCGTCTGGGTCAGCTATCTGGTGGTCGATCCGCTG
The DNA here is from genome assembly GCF_900110755.1 of Streptomyces sp. yr375. Lineage (GTDB taxonomy): Bacteria > Actinomycetota > Actinomycetes > Streptomycetales > Streptomycetaceae > Streptomyces. The sequence continues at coordinate 552,308 of NZ_FOFF01000001.1, read as the reverse complement.
CTGCGCTGGGATCCCCGGTCGACCCATGTGCCCGTGGTGCACGGGGCGCGCGGGCTCCTCGTCCGCCTGATGCCCTTCCCGGAGGCGTACCGGGACGGCATGCGGATCCAGTTCGGCCTGGAGAACGAGACGTGGCAGGGGTTCCTGTTCGGGCATGTGTACTCCGGTTCGCGGTGGTACTACCTGCCGGTCGCGCTGGTCGTGAAGACGCCGCTGGGCATGCTCGCCCTGTGGACGGCCGGGGCGGTCGCGCTGCTCGCGGTGCGCCGGCTGCGGCCCGCCGCGCCGTACGTGCTCGTCCCGGCCGCCGTGCTGCTGGCCTCGGCCATGACCGGGTCCCGGGACCTGGGCACCCGGTACGCCGTGTTCCTGCCGATGTTCCTGGCCGTGGCGGCCGGCTGTGTCCTGGCGGTGCGCCCGCGGTGGACCCGGGTGGCGGCGGCGGTGCTGGTGGCGTTCGTCGCCGTCAGCTCGCTGCGGACGTTCCCCTACTACCTGCCGTACTCCAACGAGGCGTTCGGCGGGCCGGCCAAGACGCATCTGCGGCTGCACGACTCCAACGTGGACTGGGGCCAGGACCTGGGGCGGCTGGCGCACCGGCTGCACAGCCGCTACCGGGGCGAGCGGGTGTGGCTCGTGTACAAGGGCGGCGGGGTGCCCGCCTACTACGGCATCAAAGCCCCCGACCCGCGCCGGGTGCCCGCCCGCCAGGTGCACGGAGTGCTGGCCGTGTCGGACTCCGCCGCCGCCAAGGCGAAGGGCCGGCTGGCGTTGCTTCTGCACTCCAGCCGGGCGGTCGACGAGGTCGGACATTCGATCACCCTGTACCGGCGATGAGCCGCGCACACCGGGACGGGCCGGGCGTCTTCGCCCGCCCGGCCCGCCGGAAGCCCTGAGTTATGTTGAGTTTCGTGGAAGACAAAGGAGGCGCACAGGTGCCATCGCCGCAACAGGCACGTGCACAGGCGTCCGCGATCACCTCGGGCAGAACCGGTCCGGAGACGGAGGTGTCCCCGACCTCCCGGCTCCGGGCCCTCTTCGACGGCCCCCATCTGTCCCCCGGCCAACGGCGCATCGCCCAGTATTTGATCGAGCACATCAACGAGGCCGCGTTCCTGTCGATCACCGACCTCGCGGAGCGCGTCGGGGTCAGCCAGCCCTCGGTGACCCGGTTCGCCGCGGCGGTCGGCTTCAGCGGGTATCCGGCGCTGCGCGAGCGGCTCCAGTCGATCACGCTGGGCGCGCTGTCCGGCGGTCCGGCGACGGCCGAGGTGAACCGGAGCAACGAGCTGCAGGCGGCGGTCGACGCCGAGATCGAGAACCTGGAGAACCTGCGGCGCGACTTCACCGACCCGGACCGGATCATCGACGTCGGCCGCAAGCTGTCGCAGTCGACGCCGCTGACCGTCGTGGGCCTCAGGATCTCCGCCTCGCTCGCCGAGTACTTCGCCTACGCCGCCCGCCGGGTCCACCCGGACGTCCGGCTGGTGACCCGGGGCGGCAGCGTCGCCTACGACGCCTTGTTGCAGTCCCGGGCGGCGGGCGGGACCTGGGTGCTGGCGTTCTCGATGCCCCGGCACGCGCAGGAGACGCTGACCGCCGTACGGGTCGCGCGCGCCGCCGGTCTCAAGGTCGCGCTGATCACCGACCTGGCGCTGGGTCCGATGGCCGACGAGGCCGACGCGACCTTCGCCATCGGCACCGGCTCCCGCCTGGTCTTCGACTCCTACGCGGCCCCCGGCGTGATGGCGGCGGCGCTGCTCCAGGCCATGAGCGACGCGGGTCCCGAGCGCACCCAGGCCCGGCTGGAGGAGTACGAGAACATCGCCGAGCAGCACCAGTTCTTCCTGCGCGAGTGACCGGCGCCCCGCAGCCCCGCCCGAGCCCGAGAGCAGCCCCCCTCCCACGGAAAGAGCCGGGGACCATCGCGAACATTTGGGGAATGAATGTTTTCATACTCCTTGCAAAGAAGTCGGCATATATAAATACTGCTCCGGACTGTCGGTCCACTGGCAACGACGCCACACACCCGGAAGCGATCCTCATGACTCTCACGACGACGACTCGCATCAGCGCGGACTGGCCGTGCCAGGTAAAGACGCCCGGCAGCTACGACTGGGAGCGCTCGGCGGCCAAGTGGCTGCGCGAACTGGTGCCCGCGCGCTACGCGAGCTACCCCGCGCTGCTGCGCCACCCGGTGCTGCTCGCCCGCCATGCGCAGATCCAGGTGCAGAACGAGGTCCGGGTGGCCCGCACCGCGCTGCAGACGGCCCGCGCCGACCTGCCCCGGCTCGGTCTGCCGGAGTCGGTCATCGAGCACACGATCAAGATGTACGCGGCCGAGGTCATGCAGTTGCAGCACATCGCCCGCAGCGTCCGCGCGGTCACCCAGGCCCTCGTGGAGCACGGCTCCGGGCGCTGAACGAGGCGATCCGCGCCACCGCCCCGACCGGCATCGGGCCTGGCCGGGGCGTCGCCGTAAGACCCCGATCGATCCCGGGTCGGTGTGCCATGCTCGAGGCGTGACGAGCGAACCCGCCCTGCCCGCGCAGTCCGGCGGCGTGCCCGACCTGGCGGCGCTGACCCGGGTCGTGGCGCGCCAGCGCGCGGAGTTGGACCGGCTCCAGGATCTCGCGGCGACCTCGGCCGTGGTGGAGCGCGCCAAGGGCGCGGTGATGGCGCAGCTCGGCTGCTCGCCGGACGCCGCGCAGGAGGAGCTGCTGCGGCGGGCCAAGAGCGCGCGGCGCACCCTGCTGGAGGAGTGCTGGATCCTCCTCGGCGCCCTCGCCCCGGCCCCCCGCACCGATCCGGAGCCGACTGCGCCCGACGCGTCCACCTGGGCGGTCGTGCCCGCGCCGGCGGTCGGCGAGAGCGCCGCCGACGTGCTCGGCGGTCTGGGCCGGGCCCTCGTGCGCGTCGGCACCCCGCACGAACTCGCCCGGTGCCTGCTCGACCGGCTCGCCCCGGACGTGGGCGCCGACGCCGTGCTGATCTACGCGCGGCTGCCCGCCGGCGGACTGGAACTCGTAGGGCACGCCGGCCTCGACGACACGCTCGCCGCGCAGTGGAGCCGGGTGCCGCCGCTCGGCGGGATCGCCGCGCTGGACGTCCTGGACACCGGCGAGCCGCGCTGGCTGGAGGACCCCCGCGCGGACGCGAAGCGGTACCTGCTGATCGGGGACCCGCCCGAGCGGTGGGGGTCACGCGCCTGGCTGCCCGTGGCGACCGGGGACACGGCCGACGTCGCGCTCGGCGTCCTGCGCCGCCGCGAGGGCGTCTTCCCGCCCGACGTCCGGGACCGCCTGCTGGCCGTGGCCCGGTTGTGCGCGGGCCCGCTGCGAGCGTTCGCCGCCCGGCGCACTCCTACGGCGGGGGCGGCCGCGGACGCCGTGCAGACGGTGTTCGACCGGCTGCCGGTCGCCGCCGTGCTGCTCGCCCCGCTGCGCTCCCCGTCGGGGAGCGTCGAGGACTTCCGCATCGACGCCGCGACCGGCCTGACCTCCGACACCGTGGGCCGCAGCGGGCGCGAACTGGTCGGTCTGCGGCTGCTGGAGTGCCGGCCGGAGATCGCCGACGAGCCGCTCTGGCAGGGCTGCCTGGACACTCTGTCCGGCGAAGGGCCGTACGAGGGCGAGCCGTTCGCCCGGCAGCAGGTGGTGGCCGGGGTGAGCGAGCTGGCCACGTACTCGGCGCGGGCGGCGCGGCTGGGCGACGGGCTGGTCGTGAGCTGGGTCCGGCACGACCCCTCCGACCGGCAGGAACAGCGGCTGGCGGACGTGCAGCGGCTGGGCAACCTGGGCTGGGCGACCTGGAACCTGGTCACCGGCGAGGCGAACTGGTCCACCCAGGTCTTCACCATCTTCGAGCGGGATCCCGCCCACGGCGTCGTCCCGCTCGCCCGCTTCCCCCGCCTCGCCCTGCCGGAGGACGTGCCCGTGCTGGTGCGTGCCGTCGGGGAGCTGGTGCGCGGCGGGCAGCCGTGCGACGTGCCGTTCCGGATCGTCACCCGGGACGGCATCCGGCATCTGCGGGTGGTCGCCGAGGCGGTCGCGGACGTCGACGGCGCGCCCGTCGAGGTGCACGGCTTCGTCCAGGACCTGACCGCGCAGCGCAGCGCCGAACTCGCGCTCGTCGCCAGCGAGCGGGCGATCCTCACCCAGCACGGCGTGCTCCAGGCCGAGCGCACGGTCGCGGCCCGGTTGCAGGACGCGCTGCTGCCGCTGCCGAAGCAGCCCGTGCGGCTGGCCGGGCTGCGCGTCGACATCGCCTACCTGCCCGCGCAGTCCGGCCTCAGCGTCGGCGGCGACTGGTTCAGCGCCATCGAACTGCCCGACGGCGACGCCCTGTTCGTGGTCGGCGACGTCGCCGGGCACGGCATCGGCGCCGTCGCCTCGATGGCCCTGCTGCGGTTCACCGCCAAGGGCATGATCATCACCGGTTCGTCGCTGACGGGGGCGCTCACCCGGCTCAACGCGCTGCTGCTGCACTCCCGCGACCCGCACGGCTCGGCGACCATGGTCCTGGCCCGCTACAGCCCGGCCGAACGGCTCCTGAAGTGGGCGCAGGCCGGTCATCCGCCGCCGCTGCTGGTACGCGGCGGTGCGGCGCGCTGTCTGGACCGCCCCACCGGGGTCCTGCTCGGCGCGACCGACACACCTCGCTACGAGGAGGCGGAGCTCCGCCTGGAACCCGGCGACCGCCTCCTCCTCTACACCGACGGCCTGGTCGAACGGCCCGCCGAGAGCATCGACCGGGGCCTGGAGCGGCTCGCCCGGGTCGCCGCCCACCGCGGCACGGCCGGCCGGGCCCCACTGGACCGGCTGCTCGGCACGATGCTCGACCCCGAGGGCCGCGACGACGTGTGCGTACTCGACATCCGGGTGCCACTGGAGCGGTAGCGGCCCTCAGTCGTCGCCCGCGCCGGTGCGGGTCGAACGGCCCGCCGAGAGCATCGACCGGGGCCTGAAGCGGCTCGCCCGGGTCGCCGCCCACCGCGGCACGGCCGGCCGGGCCCCACTGGACCGGCTACTCGGCACGATGCTGGACCCCGAGGGCCGCGACGACGTGTGCGTGCTCGACATCCGGGTGCCGCTGGAGCGGTAGCGGCCCTCCCTCAGTCGTCGCCCGCGCCGGTGCGGGACTCCAGGTCGCGGCGGGTGTCGTTGCCGTAGACGCCGCTCTCGTCGCCGCGGATGCCGTACCAGAGCTGGAAACGGGCCACGGCCGCGGTCAGGACGGTGTCGTAGCGGCCGTCGGTGGGGCCCTTGGCGTACACGTCCGGGATGCGCAGCAGGCGCTTCTGGAGGTCGAGGACCTCGGGGCCGCTGTCTCCCTCCCGGAGGGTGCCGGTTCCGTCGGGGTCGGCGGGCGCGGCGGCGGTGGGCGCGGCGGCGGTGGGCGCGGCGGTCGGCGTGGCGGCCTGGGTGGCGGTCGGCGCGGGTGTCTCCGCGGAGGCCTCGCCGCCCCGGCCCGGCAGCAGGAGCGCGCAGGCGAAGCCGACGAGCGCCGCCGCGCACACGCCGATCGTGATCGCCGCTCGGCGTCGGCCGGCACCGGAGTCGGCACGCGCCGCGCTTCTGGCGTCGGCCCTGCTCGCAGGCCTGTTCGTGGGCGTGCCCGTGGGCCTGTTCTTGGGCCTGCCCACGGGCTTGTTCGCGGCCCTGCTCGGGGACCCGCTCGTGGCCGGGCCCGGCATGGCCGCGGGGCGCGGGCGCTCGCTGGCCCAGTCGCGGTCGTCGCGTGGCAGCAGCGTGGCGGGCGTGCCCTGGCCCACCGGCGGGAACTCCTCCGTCGGCGCCTCGTCCACCGCCCGCTCGACCGGCAGGGAGATCGCCTCGTAGGAGTCGGTGTCCTGGGTCAGCTCGGTCATCTCGCGGAACAGCTCCGCGAGGGCGTCGGTGTTGCGCGGTCGCAGGACCCGGATGGGCTCCACCACCGCGCGGTCGTGCGGCTGTCCGGATTCGTCCCGTGTCGGCACGCTCGTCTCCCTCCCGTGAGTCCCCCGGAGAGATACGGGCGGGCGGGCCGCCGGGTTCAGTGCGCGAGGAAGCGGTGCAGGGAGCGGGTCGTCGCGGCGACGAAGGCGTCCTGCCCGGCGTCGTCGAGGGCGTCCAGGGACAGATACGGGTTGAGGTCCTCCAGCTCCACCAGCAGCAGTTCGCCGTCGGGGGCGCGGCAGGCGTCGACGCGCTGGATGCCGTGGGCGAGACCGTTCCAGTCGACGAAGCGACGGGCGAACTCCAGGTCCCGTACAGCGGGTTGGTACGGCTGGAGCTGCCAGCGGCGGTCGGGGTCCGGGGCGTACACGGCGTACTGGAAGTCGTGGTCGACGTAGACGAAGGAGACCTCGTAGGCGAAGTCGACGCACGGCTGGAGCAGGACCGAGCCGTCGGCCAGGGCGGCGAGGGCGTCGGGTGCGACGATCCGCAGGCCTATGGAGTCCGCGCCGAGCTTGGGCTTGACCACGTACCGGTCGGACTCGGGCAGGCGGTGCAGATCCTCGGCGCGGTCGACGGTCGGGATGACCGGGAACCCCTCGGCGCTCAGGTCGAGGAGGTACTGCTTGCCCGCCATGTCGGCGCGCCCGGTGAGCGGGTTGTAGACGCGTACGCCGTCGTGCAGCGCGCGCTCCCGGAAGGCCTCGTACTCCTTCAGGTAGCCCAGCACCGGGCCGCTGTTGCGGACGACGACGCCGTCGAAGGCGTGCATCAGGGCGGCGGCGTCCTTCGGATGGCACAGGGCCAGGTCGAAGTCCGCGCGCAGCCGGGAGGTGAGGAACACGTCCTCGTCGCAGTACCGGCGGCCACGGGCGGGGTAGGAGAGATCCGTGACATAGAGGAGCCGGGGGCGGGCGGCGGGCATACGGATCTCCTGGCGGCTGCGGCTGTCGGCGGAGTGCAGGGTGTGCGTGGGGCGCGTGGGGCGTGTGAGGTGCGGAAAGGTTACGTCAGAGGGTGCGCCGTGCCCCGGGCGGGACGGCCCCGGCGGGCGGGGGCGGGGAGGGGCGGGAAGGGACTCCTGGGCGGCGGTGGACGAGCGGGCCGTACGATGACAGGACCGTCGTTTTTCCTCCTGAAGGGCTCGTCGACTCCCGTGACCACCGCAACACTTCTCGACGGCAAGGCAGCCGCGGCCGACATCAAGAGCGAACTCGCCCTCCGCGTCCAGGCGTTGAAGGAGCGCGGCATCACTCCGGGGCTGGGCACGATCCTCGTCGGCGACGACGCGGGCAGCCGTTCCTACGTGGGCGGCAAGCACCGCGACTGCGCGCAGGTCGGCATCGCCTCGATCCGGGTCGAGCTGCCCGCCGACGCCTCGCAGGCCGATGTCGAGGCCGCCGTGCTGCGGCTCAACGCCGACCCGGCGTGCACCGGCTTCATCGTGCAGCTTCCGCTCCCCGCCCAGATCGACACCCATGCCGTGCTGGAGCTGATCGACCCGGTCAAGGACGCCGACGGGCTCCACCCGACCAACCTGGGCCGGCTGGTGCTCGGCATCCCGGGTCCGCTGCCCTGCACCCCGCGCGGCATCATCGACCTGCTGCGCCGCAACCACGTGGCGATCACCGGCCAGCAGTTCTGCGTCATCGGCTGCGGGGTCACCGTGGGCCGGCCGCTGGGCCTGATGCTGACCCGCAGCACCGAGCACGCCACGGTGACCCTGTGCCACGAGGCCACCCAGGACACCGCCGCGCACGCCCGCGAGGCGGACGTGGTGGTGGCCGCGGCGGGCGTGGCGCACATGGTCAGGCCCGACTGGATCAAGCCCGGCGCGACCGTGCTGTCCGTGGGCCTGACGCGCACGGTCGAGGGCATCCTCGGCGACGTCCACCCGGACGTGAGCGACATCGCCGGTTCCTTCGCGCCGCCGATCGGCGGGGTGGGCCCGATGACCCGGGCGATGCTGCTGACCAACGTGGTGGAGGCGGCGGAGCGGATCTGAGGCCGGCCCAGCACCCCGTAGGGGGCACTCGGTTCCCCCTACGGAGGGAACCGAGTGCCATCGGTGCCGCTCGGGTGTTACGTTCCCGACCATGAGCGGCACTCGAAAAGCGGCGGAGGCCAAGCCTCCCATGCGGGACGCCCTGGCCGCGGCGGCCTTCCGGCTGTTCCTGGAGCGGGGCTACGAGCAGACCACCGTCGACGAGATCGTGGCGCTCGCGGGGGTCGGCCGGCGGTCCTTCTTCCGCTACTTCCCCTCCAAGGAGGACGTGGTCTTCCCCGACCACGAGCGGTGCCTGACCGACATGACCGCCTTCCTCGCCGCGAGCGAGGCGGACGCGGAGCCGGTGCGGCGGGTCTGCGACGCCGCCCGGCTGGTGCTGCTGATGTACGCGGAGAACCCCTCCTTCTCCGTGCAGCGCTACCGGCTCACCAAGCGGGTGCCCGGGCTGCGCGCGTACGAACTGTCGGTGGTGTGGCGCTACGAGCGCGCCCTCGCCGAGTATCTCCGGAGCCGCTTCACCGGCCGTCCCGACGGCCACCTGCACGCCGACGTGATCGCCGCCGCGGTCGTCGCCGCCCACAACAACGCGCTGCGTTCCTGGCTGCGTTCGGACGGCCGGGGCGACGCGGGCGCGACCGTCGACCACGCGCTGAGCTATGTCCAGTCGGCGTTCGGCACGGCCCCGACCGCTCCGGCCGGCGCTACGACCACCCCGACCGGTCCGGCGGCGCCGGCGGCCGTGGCGGTGTCGGCGCCGCCCGCCGACGGGTGGGCGGAGGACGTCGTCGTGGTCGTGTCCCGTCGCGGAGCGCCCCTGTGGCGGGTGGTGCAGGAGATCGAGACCACGCTCGGCCGGGACCGGATCCCGCCGGGACCGGATTCCTCAGGGGCAGGGGTCCGAAACAAAGGGGTGAAATAGGGGTACGCAGTGCCTTTACGCGTGGCACTGAGTGTCATACGGTGTGGGGCGTGCACGGTGGCACGGCGAGCCGCGCACGTGGATTCCGGCCGAGTGCAGGGAGTTGACCCGCGTGTACCACCACCCAGGAAACGCCGTCCAGCAGGCCGCCGGCGGCGCGGCGGCGGGCGTCCTCGACCGCAGGGCCGTCGACGGCGACACGATCCTCTTCCAGCGCTGCACCTGGTGCGGCACCGCCATGTACCAGCGGCTGCTGTGCCCGGTGTGCCAGGGCAGCGACCTGCGCACCGAGAGCAGCGCGGGCACCGGGACGATCCGGCACGCCACGGTGGTGCACCGCAACACCCCCGCCGCGCGCAACGTGTCGCTGGTCGAGATGGCCGAGGGGTTCGTCGTCCGGGGCCGGGTCACGGGCCCGCTCATCGCGATCCACAGCGGCGACCGCGTCCGGCTGTCCACGGTCAAGGACCCGGTACGGGGCGAGCCGGTCTTCCAACTGCTCGACGAGCCCTACCGGGGCTGGCACTAGGACGGCGCTCGGGCGACCCCGGGCCCCGACCCCGCGCCCGGACCCGACCGCGACCGCGACCCGCCGACTGGCCGGTTTCTTGTCATGCTCGGGCAGAGTCCGCCGGCACAGGCAACCCACAGGTGCCGTTTCGGGTTCCTTCGGGGCGTGAGGGGCTCCCGGTACGGAGGGGGCTCCCACGCTCCGACTGTTGAGGAGTGGACCCTTGATCCGTGCCCGGCGCATAGGTGTCACCGCTGTGGCCGCACTCGCGGCCCTGGCGGGAACACCGGGACTGGCACAAGCACAACAACCTTCCGGGACAAGGCCGTTGGCCGCCGCCACCGACAGCGCACTGCCGCCGGGGTGGCAGGTCGCCGGGGCGGGCGACGCGCGTGAGCTGGTGTGGCGGTCGCCCAAGCCCGTGCCCGTCGGCGACGCCCGCGTGGAGTTCCACGCGGGCGACCGGCTGCTCGGCGTACCGAGGGCGGGGAAGGACGGCCGCACGTTCCGGCTCTCCCTCGACCAGGTCGGCGACACCCCCCTGACGGACCTCCAAGTACAGGCGAGCGGCCGTCGGCTGGACGCGCCCGCCGACAACTCGGCCACCGGCAAGCGGCGTTCACTCGCCCCCGGGCGGCCCCCGGCCGCCGCGCCCGCCAACTCCGTGGACCCCGGCAAGCCGGGCGCGTACCGCACGGTCAGCGGCGAATACGCCCTGGCCCCGGTGAAGTTACCGGGCCTGCCGGAGCCCGTCGAGATGCAGGCCGTGGTGGTCGCGCCCAAGGGCGTCACCGGCAAGCGGCCGCTCGCACTGTTCCTGCACGGCCGGCACACCACCTGCTACACGCCGGGCAGCGACGAGCCCGACATCTCCTGGCCCTGCCCGGCGGGCATGAAGTCGATCCCTAGCTATAAGGGTTACCTGAAGGACCAGCAACTCCTGGCCTCCCAGGGCTATGTGACGGTGTCGATCTCGGCGAACGGCGTCAACGGCCAGGACGGGACCCTCGACGACGCCGGCGCGCAGGCCCGTTCCTCGCTGGTCCGGCAGCACCTCGCCAAGTGGGCCGACTGGGCCGCCCACCCGGCCGCCGCCCCGGCGACGGTGCCCGACGCGGCGAAGGCCGACCTCTCCCGCGTCCTGCTGATCGGCCACTCGCGCGGCGGCGAGGGCGTCAACCGGGCGGCGCTGGACAGCCTTTACCCGGCGCCCGCCGCGCAGGACGGCTACCACGGCCCGGTCCGCTGGAAGATCCGCGGCACCGTCCTCATCGGACCGACCATCTTCGGCCAGAATCCGGTCGCCGACGTCCCGTCCACGACCATCCTGCCCGGCTGCGACGGCGACGTCTCCGACCTCGAGGGCGAGACGTACCTCGACGGCACCCGCGGCATCAGCAACGGCAGCGCCCTGCACAGCGCCGTCTACGTCGTCGGCGCCAACCACAACTTCTTCAACACCGAGTGGACGCCGGGCAAGTCCGTGGCGCCCTCCTTCGACGACTTCTTCGAGGACCCGGAGCAACCCGACCCGGTGTGCTCCACAGGCGCGGCGACCCGGCTGACCGCCGACCAGCAGCACCAGGCCGGCGCCACCTACATCGCCGCCGCGGCCCAACTGTTCGTGGGCGGCGACGACCGGGTGCGCCCGCTGCTCGACGGCACCGGACTGCGGGCCCCCTCCGCCGACCCGGCCCGCGTCCTGACGCACGCGGTCGGCGCCCGCCGCACGGGCGGTTTCGTGCCCGACGGCGGAGTCGAGGTGACCGGCGGCCGGGTGTGCTGGGCCGACTCCGACCTGGCCAGGTCGTGTCTGGACAACGACGCCGAGGGCAGGTCCCCGCACTTCCAGTACTGGGACCTGGAGAACGACTCCGGCAAGAGCGCGGTCGCGCTGAAGTGGTCCACGCCGGGCACCCCGGCGAAGATCACCTCCACCGCGCCCGTCTCCCTCGCCGGGGCCAAGAGCCTGGCGCTGCGCGTGTTCGTACCGCCGAACACCACCGGCACCACGCTGGACGTGTCCGTCACCGACACCGCCGGTCGCCGCGCCGGGCTCGGCCAGGTCACCGTGGACGGGCTGCCTGGCTCCTCCCGCACCGCCTCCTACTGGGCCCGCGAACTGCGCGTCCCGCTGACCGCCGCCGGCCGCGCCCGGCTCGACCTCAGGCACGTCAAGTCCCTTGAACTGACCCCGCGTTCGGGGTCCGGGCAGGCCTGGCTGATGGACGCCTGGGGCTGGGCCCCCGGCACGCCGGCGGTGCGGGCGGCGGCGCTGCCGCGCGTCGACATCGGCCGCATCACGGTCAAGGAGGGCGACTCCGGCACCCGCACTTACCACGTCCCGGTCCAGGTGTCCGGCCACGGCAAGGGCACGGCCCGCTTCTACGTCATCGACCAGGCGACCGGCGAGGCCACGGAGAAGGTGGTCCCGGTCCGGCCCGGCGGCACCCCGATCGACGTGGCGATGGATGTGAAGGGCGACACCCGCTTCGGCTACGACGAGGAGCAGAACCTCCTCGTGAAGGCCGTGCGCGGCGCGGTCGTCGGCTCGTACAAGGGCGGCGTCACGGCGCAGAACGACGACCCCGCACCGAAGGTCACGCTGACGCCCGTCACGGACCGCGTGACCGAGGGCGGGGCGCTGAGCTGGCAGATCTCCCTCTCCGAGGCCGCCGACGTGGACCTCTGGCAGCCGGTCCTGGTGCTCCCGGTCACCGACGGCGCCGAGCTGTCCACGAAGGACGTGGACCCGCAGTGGCTGCTGGACTACGCCGGTGAGCTGCCCGACCCGGAGCGCCCGCTGTCCAAGACCAGCCTGTGGGTCTGGATGACCGTCCCGGCCGGTACCGACGGCACCGACTTCACCGTACGGACGGTGCCGGACGAGGTGGCCGAGCCGACCGAGTCGATGCGCCTCACGCTGACCGACGACAACGCCGACCCGCTACCGGACCAGCCGATCCTGACGGGAACGGTCCTGGACGCGCCGTAACCCGCGGGGCAGGAAGGCAGGAAGACATGAGGGGGCGTGGGCCGCGCGGTCCGCGCCCCCTATCTTCCACATACCCTCCGCCCGCTCACAGCCCCTGCCCGCTCACAAAGTGATGCGGATCCCGACGGTCCCGTCCAGGCCCCGGCGCAGTCGGCTGCCGAGCAGGGTGAGGCGGCCGGCGATGCCGTACTTGCGGGCGAGCAGTGTGCGGTAGCGGGCGGTGGTCTCGGCGTCGCAGATCTCGGCGGTGGCGGGGATCTGCTCGCCCGTCGGCCTGCCGCGCACGTCGCACGGGCCGACGAGGACGTCGCCGCGGGCCCGGATGCGCTTCACCTTCCAGGACTCGGCGACCGACCAGACGCCGAGCGCGGCCCCGTCCCGCACCACCCACACCGGGGTGGCGACCCCGGTTCCGTTCTTCCGGTAGCTGGTGATCAGCAGGTACTTCCCCGCCGCCAGCCGATCAAGCGCCTTGCCGTCCGTACCCGCGTCATCCATGCCCGCAGTCTAGGCAGCGGCGCCGGTCACCACCTCGGCAGCCGCAGCTCGTAGTCGGGCCGGATCCGCCGCATGTACCCGGTGTCGTCGCGGCGGCTCATTCCCGAGTCGAGGTAGCGGCGGTGCAGGCGGTCGAGGGCGTCGTGGTCCAGCTCGACTCCGAGGCCCGGCCCGGTCGGCACCCGCACCGCGCCGTCCGCCACCTCCAGAACGCCGGGGACGATCACGTCGTCGGCGCTGTTCCACGGGTAGTGCGTGTCGCAGGAGTGGTCGAGGTTCGGGATGGCCGCGGCGACATGGGTCATGGCGGCGAGGCTGATGCCCAGGTGCGAGTTGGAGTGCATGGACAGGGCGATGCCGAACGCCTCGCAGACAGCGGCCAGTTCACGGGTGCGGCGTAGTCCGCCCCAGTAGTGGTGGTCGGTGAGGAGGACCTGGATCGCGTGCTGCTCGATCGCCGGCCGCAGGTGTTCCCAGGCGACCACGCACATGTTGGTGGCCAGCGGCAGCGGCGAGTCCTTCGCGACCGCCGCCATGCCCTCGATGGTCGCGGTCGGGTCCTCCAAGTACTCCAGTACGCCGTCGAGTCGGCGCGCCACGTACGTCGAAGTCCCCACCGACCACGCCGTGTTGGGGTCCAGCCGCAGGGGCTGGCCGGGGAAGGCCTCGGCGAGCGCCTCGATGGCGGCGATCTCGTCGTCCGGCGGGAAGACGCCGCCCTTGAGCTTGAACGAGCGGAAGCCGTACCGCTCCTGCATCAGCCGGGCCTGTTCGACGATCCCGGCCGGGTCGAGGGCCTCGGGCCAGTCGTCGCCGATGGCCGGGCGGCCGTCGAGGGCGGGGTGTTCGGCCCACTTGTAGAAGAGGTAGGCGGCGAACGGCACAAAGTCGCGCACCCGGCCGCCGAGCAGATCGCAGACGGGCCGGTCGAGCAGCTTGCCCTGGGCGTCCAGGCAGGCGACCTCGACGGCCGAGACGGTCCAGCCGCGCTCGTGGGAGCCGGGCACGGTCGGCAGCAGGGCGGCGTCGATCGCGGCGGAGACGGCGGTGGTGTCGAACACGTCGAGCCCTACGACGGTCCGCGCGGCGATCTCGAGCCGTTCCAGCCGCACCGCGCCGCCCGTCGACTCGCCGAGCCCCACCGTGCCGTCCTCCAGCACGAGTTGGAGGATCACGCGCAGGGCGAGCGGCTCGTGGACGCCGTTGGAGTTGAGCAGCGGAGGGTCGGAGAAGACGATGGGCGTGACGATCAGTTCCCGGATACGGGTGCGCACGCCCCGACCACCTCCAGTCACATCCGTGAACACACTTCACGAATCTAGATAGGAGCGCCCAAGCTACGAATCCTCTCCACCGCATGTCAAGACATGACGGCCGCCGCCATCCGTCGTACGCCCTCGGTGAGGATCTCCGGCGAGGTGGCCAGGTTCAGGCGGACGTGCCCGGCGCCGCCCGTGCCGAAGTCCGGCCCGGAGCTGAGGGCGACCCGGCCGCGCTCCAGGAAGACCGCGGCCGGATCGTCGCCGAGGTCCAGCGCCCGGCAGTCGAGCCAGGCGAGGTAGGTCGCCTGGCCCGGCCGGTACCCGACGCCGGGGAGGTGCTCGGCCAGGAGGGCGGTGAGCAGGCGTCGGTTGTCGTCCAGACCGGCCAGCAGGGCGTCCAGCCAGGCCGTGCCCTCGCGCAGGGCGGCGGTGTGGGCGAGGACGCCGACGTGACTGGGCCCGTGGCCGACCTCCTCGGGCAGCAGGGCCAGGTCGGCGGCCGCGGCGGGGCCCGCGACGGCCAGGGCGGCCTTGAGCCCGGCCAGGTTCCACCCCTTGGACGCCGACATGAGCGACAGGCCGTTCTCCGCGCCGGGGACGGCGAGGTAGGGCACGAAGTCGACGCCGGGGGCGGTGAGCGGGGCGTGGATCTCGTCGGCGACCACCCGGACGCCGTACCGCCCGGCGAGCGCGGCGAGCGCCGTCAGCTCCCGGGCCGTGTGCACGGTGCCGGTGGGGTTGTGCGGGCTGCACAGCAGGTGCGCGGCGCGAGAGCCGCCGGCGACCGCCCGCCGGTACGCCGACTCCAGCGCGTCGAGGTCGAGCCGTCCGCCGGCGTCGAGGGGCGCTTCGACGATCCGCCGGTCCAGGTGCTCGACGAACGGGAAGAACGGCGGATACACGGGCGGGTTGACGACCACCGGGTCGCCGGGCCCGGTGACCAGTCTCAGCATCTCGACGACGCCCAGCATCACGTCGGGCACGATCGCCGTCCGCTCGACGGCGAGCCCGTCCCACCCCCACCGCCGCGAGGCGAACCCGGCCAGCGCCTCGGCGTAGGCCGTACCGGCCGGATAGCCGGTGTCGCCGAGCGCGAGGGCGTCCGTCACCGCGCGGACGACCGGCTCGGCGAGGGGTACGTCCATCTCCGCGACCCACAGCGGCAGTACGTCGGCCGGGTGGGTGCGCCACTTCATGCTGGTCCGGCGGCGGAGCCGGTCGAGGGTGAGGGCCTGCAAGGGGTTCGGTTCGCGGGGCGTCTCGTGCGGGGTCGTGGTCATGGGGCACAAGATAGGGGGCCGTGGCGTGACCTGGGATCATGCGAACGCGACAACTCGGCCGCGCCGCGCCGGGCCCTCCGCCAGATGTGATCACTTCCGGGCTGAACGCTGCCGGGTCGCGGCACGTATGGACGGTGAGGGCGCTCAATGACCGGAGGGCCCCGCGGTGTTGAGGCCGCGCGTTCGGGTTTCGGGAGCCATGCATGAGGCACGTACGACGACGGACCGTCCGGCGAGTGACGCGGCTGGCGGCCGTCGGCGGACTCCTCCTGGGAGGGGTCATGGTCACGCAGGCGGCCATGGCGAGCGAACCACCTGCCGCGTCGGCGGGGCCACGCAGCAAGGCGGAGTCGGTCGTCACCAATCCGGGGGCGGCGCTCGTCGCGAAGCTCGGCACCGGGCGTACGGCGGGCACCTGGCTGAACGCGGAGGGGCGACCGGTCGTGGCGGTCACCGACGCGCAGACGGCGGACGCCGTGCGGTCGGCGGGCGCCGAGGCAAAGGTGGTGTCGCACAGCATGAACGAGCTCAAGTCGGCTGCGGCGACGCTGCGTTCGGCGCCCACGGTGCCCGGCACGGCCTGGGTGATGGACTACCGGACGAACCAGGTGATCGTGCAGGCGGACACCACGGTGTCGGCCTCCGACTGGTCGCGGTTGACGAAGACCGCCACCGGCATCGGCAGCTTCGTGCGCATGGAGCGCACCACCGGGAAGTTCACCACCCGGATCAACGGCGCGCAGCCGATCCTGTCGACGGGCGGTCGCTGTTCGGCCGGCTACAACGTGACCAACGGATCGAACGACTTCATCCTCACCGCCGGGCACTGCGGGCCCACCGGTTCGACCTGGTTCGCGGACAACCAGGCCAAGCAGCAGGTCGGCCAGACGGTCAACTCCAACTTCCCCGGCAGTGACTTCTCGCTGGTGCAGTACGCGAGCGGCAAGGCGGGCGCCGGCGCCGACGTGGTGGCGATCGGCAACGGCAACGGAGTGCGGATCACGGGCACCGGTGACGCGGCCGTCGGCCAGCGGGTGTTCCGCAGCGGCAGCACCAGCGGGCTGCACGACGGCGAGGTCACCGGCCTCGACGCGACCGTCAACTACCCGGAGGGCACGGTCGGCGGGCTCATCGAGACGAACGTGTGCGCCGAACCGGGCGACAGCGGCGGCCCGATGTTCTCCGAGGGCGTCGCCCTCGGCATCACCTCGGGCGGCAGCGGCGACTGCAAGACGGGCGGTACGACGTTCTTCCAGCCGGTGACGAAGGCGCTCGCCCAGCTCGGTGTGACGCTGATCGTGGCCGCGCCGTCCGACGCCAACAAGCAGGGCACCGATCCCACGGCGTCCGACGCCCCCCAGCCGACCGCCTCCTCCGAGGCGGCGCTCTCCCCGGGCGACGCCTCGCCGGGCTCGACCACCCCGGTGACGAGCACCGACGCCGGTGTGACGCTCGCCTCCCGGCTCACCGACCCCCGCAACGTCGGCCCCGGTCTGCTGGTCATCGCGGGCAGCATGGTCGCCTTCGTCGCGGCCCGCTACATCCGCGCCGAACAGGACCGCAAGGCCTACCAGCGGCACTACTCGGCGACGTGGGGCTAGGACCCGCCCCCCGGCAGGCAGCAGGCCCCGGACAGCGAAAAGGGCACCCGGTCAGGGTGCCCGCTTCGGTAGGGGAGGCTCGGCGGTTCTCGGGAGCGTCGGTCAGGCCGCTTCGACCGGCTGGGGCGCGGCGGCCCACTCCAGGACGAGCCGCCGATATTCCTCGCGCTGCTCGACACTCAGTGTCCCGCCGGACCGGAGCCACAGGGCCCTGATCTCCTCGTTGACCTCCGCGGCCGATCGCTCGGAGAGTGATTCAACAGTGGTGGACATGGTGTGAATCTTACGGCGTCCCCGGTGAAGGCCACGTGAGTCATCACGAACGTACCGGACAAAACGGACGTGTTACTGATCACGTCGATCTGTCAACCCCCGTGGCCCTCTTCACCCTGCCAGGGTGCGCTCAGGTGCCCGGCTTGCGGCCGTAGACGAAGACGTCGTCGCCGTTCTTCAGCAGCGACCAGTACTTCTTGGCGGTCGTGGTGGTCATGTTGACGCAGCCGTGCGAGCCCGGCGGGTTCCACATGCTGAGACCGACCGAGTGGAAGGCCTGGCCGCCGTCGAAGAACTGGCTGTAGGGCATCGGCACGTTGTAGATCGTCGAGACGTGATCGATGTGCCGCCAGTAGATCTTCTTCAGACCGGTGCGGGTCTCGTACCCGTCGCGGCCGGTGCGGACCGGGACGGGCCCGTAGACGAGCCTGCTGCCGTCCTGGATCCAACTGAGCTGGAGGGTGAGGTTGACGCAGGCGATGCGGCCCTTGTTGGTCGGGCAGGCGCCGGCCTTGTTGGGCTTGTTGCCCACCGCCTTCTGCTTGTTCATGAGGTCCATCACACCCCAGGTGACAGGCCCGGCGTAGCCGATGTTCGGGGTGATGCCGTGCTTGTTCTGGAAGGCCTGGACGGCCTTGCAGTCGGCGGTCGACTGCCGGCCGTCGACGAGCCGGCCGAGGAACTTCTCCACCTGCTTCTGGTACGGCCCGGCCTGCGTCGTACAGCTCGCGGCCTGCGCCGGAGCCGCGCCCAGCGCGAGTGTCAGCGGCGCCACCAGGCCGGTGACCCCGAGCACGACGGCCCCTCGTCTGCGTATGTCCCCCATGACTGCCCTCTCCCTGGCCCGTTTACGGCGATCTCGTCAACCTAGACCGGCGTACGGGGGTCGCGGTTGTAGTACCGCCCAAGCTGTGACGAAACAGTGAACTTCCTGTCCGTCGAGGACGTCGTCCACACCGGTGCCGAACAGCCCGGAGCCCGCCGGGAGTTGCGCGGCCGCGCTCAGCGGTAGCCCGTCGGGTCGGCCGGCTTTCCCGCGTCCTGGACCTCGACGAGGTAGCGCCAGGCGTCCGGGCGGCTGCCGTCGAGGTCGGTGAAGCCGTACACCGGGGCGAGGCCGCCGCTGGAGAGGGACCGTCCGTTGTGGCGGGCGACGTCGGGGTCGGCGGCGAGGGCGGCGACGGCGCGGCCGACGTAGCGGGGGGTCTCCGAGATGGCGAAGTGGGGGACGCGTTCGAGGGCGTCGCGCCAGTTGTCCTCGCGGACCCCGAACTGCTCGAGCATCAGCTCCGAGCGCAGCCAGCCGGGGGTGAGCGCGACGGCGGTGGCGCCGCGCGGGCCGAGTTCGTGGCCGAGGGCGAAGGCCATGCGCAGGACGGACGCCTTGGCGAGGTCGTAGAAGAAGTTCACGCGGTAGGTGTCGCGGTTGTACTCGGCGGTCCCGTCGGTCATCTCGACGACCAGGCCGCCCGGGTTGCGCAGCAGCAGCGGGAGGGCGTGGTGGCTGGTGACGGCGTGGGTCTCGACGCCGAGGCGCAGCATCCGCAGTCCGTTGTCGAGGTCGTGCTCCCAGACCGTGGCGTCCCACTCGAAGAGGGTCTCACCGCCCCAGATGTCGTTGACGAGGACGTCGAGGCGGCCCTGCTCGGCGGCGATGCGGTCGACGAGGGTGCGGACCTGTGCGGGGTCGAGGTGGTCGGTGGGGACGGCGATGCCGTGCCCGCCCGCCTCGGTGACCAGGTCGGCGGTGTCCTCGATGGTCTCGGGCCGGTCGTATTCGGAGCGCCGGTCGCGGGTGGTGCGTCCGCTCACGTAGACGGTGGCGCCGGCCGCCCCCAGTTCCACGGCGATCCCGCGCCCCGCGCCCCGGGTCGCCCCCGCGACCAGTGCGGTCCTGCCCTCCAGCGGCCCTGACATGTCCGGCCTCCCTGCCTCGTGCGAGTGGTGTCCCACGAGGGTCCCCGGAAAGCCGGACATCTCCTGTCGCCTTTCGGCGGCTCTCACCCGGCCGGGCGCAGAACCCGGCGCGGGTGCGGTCCGGTGGCCGCGGGTCCGGTCAGTGGCCGCGGGCGATCCATTCCTCCAGGTGGGGTGCCTCCGCGCCGATGGTCGTCGCGTCGCCGTGGCCGGTGAGCACCTTCGTCTCGGGCGGCAGGGCGAGCAGCCGGTCCCTGATGGACGTGATGATCGTCGGGAAGTGGGAGTAGGAGCGGCCGGTGGCGCCGGGGCCGCCGTGGAAGAGGGTGTCGCCGGTGAAGAGCACGCCGAGCCCGGGGGCGTACAGGCAGACCGCGCCGGGCGCGTGCCCGGGGGTGTGCAGGACGGTCAGGTCGGTGCCGGCGACCTCGATGACCTGGCCGTCGGCCAGGTGGGCGTCGGGCTCGCGGTCGGGATGCGTGAGCTTCCACAGCGGCAGATCGTCGGGGTGCAGCCAGATCTTGGCGCCGGTGGCGGCGGCGAGGGCCGGCGCGGCGGAGACGTGGTCGTTGTGGGCGTGGGTGCAGACGACGGCCGTCAGTCTGCGGTCGCCCACGGCGGCGAGGATGGCGTCGGCGTCGTGCGCGGCATCGATGACGACGGCCTCGTGGTCGTCGCCGACGATCCACACGTTGTTGTCGACGTCCCAGGTGCCGCCGTCGAGGCTGAACTGGCCGGAGGTGACGAGGTGTTCGACGCGCGCGGTCATCACAGCACCACCACCGAACGCAGCACGTCGCCGTGGTGCATCTTGTCGAACGCCTTCTCGATCTCGTCGAGTTGGATGGTCTCGGTCACGAACGCCCCGAGGTCCAGGCGGCCTTGCAGGTGCAGGTCGATCAGCATCGGGAAGTCGCGGGAGGGCAGGCAGTCGCCGTACCAGGACGACTTCAGGGATCCGCCGCGTCCGAAGACGTCCTGGAGGGGCAGTTCGAGCTTCATCTCCGGGGTGGGCACGCCGACCAGGACGACCGTGCCGGCGAGGTCACGGGCGTAGAACGCCTGCCGGTAGGTCTCCGGGCGGCCGACCGCCTCGATGACGACATCGGCGCCGAAGCCGCCGGTCAGCTCACGGATCGCCTCGACCGCGTCGGTCTCGCGCGAGTTGACGGTGTGCGTGGCGCCCATCTTGCGGGCCGTGGCCAGCTTGGTGTCGTCGATGTCGACGGCGATGATCTTCGCCGCGCCCGCCAGGTTCGACCCGGCGATCGCCGCGTCGCCCACTCCGCCGCAGCCGATGACGGCGACCGTGTCGCCGCGGCCGACGTTGCCGGTGTTGATCGCCGCGCCGATGCCGGCCATCACGCCACAGCCCAGCAGCCCGGCGACGGCGGCCGACACGGACGCGTCGACCTTCGTGCACTGTCCGGCCGCGACGAGCGTCTTCTCGGCGAACGCGCCGATGCCGAGGGCCGGGGAGAGCTCCTGGCCCGTCGAGGCGAGCGTCATCTTCTGCTTGGCGTTGTGCGTGTCGAAGCAGTACCAGGGCTTGCCCCGCAGGCAGGCGCGGCACCGCCCGCAGACCGCGCGCCAGTTCAGGATGACGAAGTCCCCGGGCGCGACGTCCGTGACGCCCTCGCCCACCGACTCGACCACGCCCGCGGCCTCGTGGCCGAGCAGGAACGGGAAGTCGTCGTTGATGCCGCCCTGCTTGTAGTGCAGGTCGGTGTGGCAGACCCCACAGGCCTGGATCTGCACCACGGCCTCCCCGGGGCCGGGGTCGGGGATCACGATCGTCTCGACCCGTACCGGCTCGTTCTTGCCCGGTGCGATGACACCGCGTACTTCCTGCGCCATGGTGTTTCACCCTTCCTTCTGCGGCTCCCCCGTCCCCCTCGACCCTAATCGCAACTGATCAGTAAGGGCAGGTGATCATTTGCACGAAATGGCGCGGCTGCGCGGGCGGGGGCCGACGTAGCCTGAGGGCTCCGACCGGCCGACCCCCCGAGGAGCCCCGTGACCATCGCAGAGACCGTCGGCGGCCGGCCCCCGTGGCGGCTGTTGCTCGACTATGTGCGGCCGCACCGCCGGGCTCTGCTGGCGGGTGCGGCGCTGTCGCTCGTCACGGGCGCCACCGGGCTGCTTCTGCCGCTGGTGGCACGGGGGTTGATCGACGACCTGGGCCACGACCGGGCGATAACCGGCGCGTTGCTGGCGCTGACCGCGCTGGTGGTCGCCAACTCGGTGCTGGGCGCGCTGGGTTCGTACATGTTGCAGCGCACGGCGGAGTCGGTGGTGCTCGGTGCCCGGCGGACGCTGTCCTCGTATCTGCTGCGGCTGCGGATCCCGGCCGTGGACCGCAGCGAGCCCGGTGACCTGATGGCCCGCATCACCTCCGACACGACGCTGCTGCGCGCGGTCACCACCGAGTCGCTGGTCGGCCTCGGCACCGGCGGTGTGACGCTGGTCGCCACGGTCGTGATGATGGGCCTGGTGGACCCGGTGCTGCTGGGGGTCACGCTGGCCGTGATCGTGTGCGCGGGGACCGTCCTCGGGGTGATCGTGCCGCGCATCAACCGCGCGAGCAGGCGCGCGCAGGACGCGGTCGGAGTGATGGGGGCCTCGCTGGAACGGGTGCTGGGCGCGTTGCGCACGGTGAAGGCGTCGGGCGCCGAGCACCGTGAGGAGGCGGCGCTGCACACGGCGGCCGAGGAGTCCTGGCGGCAGAGCGTGCGCGCCGCCAAGTGGACGGCCGCCGCGGGCAACACGGCGGGGCTGGCGATGCAGACCGCGTTCATCACCGTCCTCGCGGTGGGCGGGGCGCGGGTCGCGACGGGCGCGATCGAGGTCGGCACGCTGGTGGCGTTCCTGCTGTACGTCTTCTATCTGATGTCGCCGATCCAGGAGGTCGTCGGCGCGGTCACCCAGTACCAGACGGGTTCCGCCGCCCTGAGCCGGATCCAGGAGGCGCTGCACCTGCCCGCCGAGCCGGCGGCGTCCCGCCCCGCGCCGCTGCCCTCCCCCGCCGCCGAACCGGCCTCGCTCGCCTTCACCGACGTCCGTTTCCGGTACGCCGACGACCTGCCGTACGTCCACCACGGGGTGACGTTCGACGTGCCGGCCCGGGGCATGACCGCGTTCGTCGGGCCGTCGGGCGCGGGCAAGACCACGGTGTTCTCGCTGATCGAGCGGTTCTACGACCCCGAGTCCGGCACGATCACCGTCGACGGCCGTGACCTCGACGACTGGGAGCTGTCCCACCTGCGCTCCGCCATCGGTTACGTGGAGCAGGACGCGCCCGTGCTGTCGGGCTCGCTGCACGACAACCTGCTGCTGGGGAACGCGGAGGCGGACGACGACACGGTGCGGCGGGTGCTGAAGACGACCCGTCTCGACGCCTTGGTCGAACGGCTGCCGCAGGGGCTGGACACGCTGGTCGGGCACCGGGGGACGAAGCTGTCGGGCGGTGAGCGCCAGCGCGTGGCCATCGCCCGCGCCCTGCTGCGCCGGCCACGGCTGCTCCTGCTCGACGAGGCGACGTCCCAACTGGACGCGGTGAACGAGGCGGCACTGCGCGACACCGTCGCGGACGTCGCCCGGACGACCACCGTGCTGGTCGTCGCGCACCGGTTGTCGACGGTGACGATGGCCGACCGGATCGTCGTCATGGACGCGGGCCGGGTCCGCGCGGTGGGCACGCACCGTCAACTCGTGGCGGGCGACCCGCTCTACGCGGAGCTGGCGGCGACCCAGTTCCTGTCGACGGTGGAGTGAACGGGCGGCGGTTCGGGTTCGCGGGTGCGCACGATCGGGGCAGACGCTAGGCGAGCCGTCGCAGGCGTTCGGCGTCGGTCGTGCGGGGGCAGGTCAGGCAGGCCTCGGCCGACTTGACGGCGTAGAACATGCAGCAGCCGCTGCGGGTACGCGTGGCGTGCCGGCCGCCGTGTTCGTCCGTGAGGTACCGGAAGTCGGCCCCGGCCGGGTACGGGGACAGGCCGTCCGGGAGTACGGCGGTGGCCGCGCGCATCCCGTCCTCCTCGCTGCCGAGGACCCGGCCCAGGTACCACAGGCCGGAGACGAGGTCGTCGCCCACCATGCCCCACAGGGCGCGCGAGCCGCGCCGCGCGACCGGGGCGAGCGCGGCCAGGAGGGGCGCCATGTGGTCGGTGACGGCGGAGCGCAACTCGGCGCGCAGCGCCTCCTCGTGCGGGACCGTGCGGACCCCGGGCCGGCCGGTCTGCGGGGCCCCGGCGAGGCGGGCGAGGTCCGCGCGGGGCGTGATCGTGTAGGCGCCCGTGGCGAGGTCGAGCCCGATGTCCTCGAGCCGGATCCGGGGCACCGTGCGCTCCAGGTACCAGGGTCCGCTGGTCAGCAGGGCGACGGACCAGGCGTAGTCGTGCAGGGCGCGGGAGGCGGCCACATGCCGGGGTACGGCGGCGCCGTGCCGGTCGCGGATGCGGTCGGCCTCGGCGTCGACGAAGGCGTCCAGGATCTCCTGGTCCTTCGTCAGATCCACAGCGGTGACGCCTGTCCGACCGTCCGTCACATCGAGCACGTCGACGGCCAGGACGTCGCAGAGGCCGGTCAGCCGCCGGTACACGTCACCGAGGGCACGGGTCTCCAGGGTCACGGGCATCGGCACTTCCTTACTCGGCACTCCGCCACAGCGAGATCAAGTAAGCCTTACCTTAGTGGGTGCGGCGAGGAAAATGATCACACGGGATTCCGCGGCGCGACCCATTTGATGTGAGGATCACATACACCGCACAGCCGGTTGAAAACTAAAGGAAGCCTAACCTAAGCTCACACCTTGTGACTGCGACCCGACAGGACGCGCTGCCCACGGGTGTGCCCTCCCGTGCCCTGCGGCATGTCTCCCTCTTCCTCACCGGCATCGGTGCCCTGGTGCTGTGCACCGCGTTGAGCCTCGCGCTCGGCGCGCGTTCGGTGCCCCTGTCCACCGTGGCCGACGCGCTGTTCGGCGACGCCCACGGGAGAGACGCGCTCGTGGTGACCGGCCTGCGGCTGCCGCGCACGGTCATCGGACTCGCCGTGGGCGCAGCGCTGGGCGTCGCCGGGGCGGTCGCCCAGGGCGTCACACGCAACCCCCTCGCCGACCCGACCACGCTCGGGATCAACGCGGGCGCCGGTTTTTCGGTGGTGGTCGCGATCTACGCGCTGAGGCTCGACAGCCCCGTCGAGTACGTGTGGTTCGCCTTCGCCGGCGCCGCGGGCGCGGCCCTCTTCGCGCAGGCTCTCTCCCGGCGCGCCGGGGACATCGACCCCGTACGCCTGGCACTTGGCGGCACCGTGCTCCAACTCGTGCTGCTGTCCTGGACGTCGGCGGTGATGCTGCTCAACCAGCGCACGCTGGACGAGGCGCGGTTCTGGCTCGCCGGGTCCCTCGCGGATCGCCCCTTCGACGTGCTGTGGCCGGTCCTGCCGACGCTCGTGCTCGGGCTGCTCCTCGCCCTGGCCGTCTCCCCCGCGCTCAACACCCTTGCCCTGGGCGACGATTCGGCGCAGGCGCTCGGTGTGCCGGTGACCCGGATCCGGCTGGCGAGCGGCATCGCGGTCGTCCTGCTCGCCGGATCGGCGGTCGCCGTGGCCGGACCGGTCGCCTTCATCGGACTGGCCGCCCCCCACCTCGTACGGCCCCTGCTCGGCGGCGACCACCGGCTGCTGGTGCCCGGCTGTCTCGTCGCGGGACCGCTGCTGCTCCTGTCCGCCGACATCCTGGGCCGGCTGGTGATCCGGCCGTCCGAACTGGAGGTCGGCATCGTGACCGCGTTCCTCGGCGCCCCGCTGCTGGCGCTGCTCGCCCGGAAGGTGGCCCGATGACCGCCGCGTCGCTGCTCTCCCCGCCCAAGGCGGCCACCTCCCGGGGCCGCGTCCGCCGCCGGGTCCTGCTGTTCGCGCTCATCGGCATCGCCGCCCTGTTCACGCTGCTCACCGTCTCCCTGACGACGGGTGAGATGAGCATCCCGGCCGGGACCGCGCTGCGCGCGCTGGTCGGACTCGGGGACTCCGGGGATGTACTGGTGATCCAGCAGTTCCGCGCGCCGCGCGCGGTGGCCGCCATCGTCGCCGGGGCCGGGCTCGGGGTCGCCGGGTGCGTCCTGCAACGGCTGTTCCGCAACCCGCTGGCCTCGCCCGACGTGATGGGCGTGACCGGCGGGGCGTCGCTCGGCGCGGTCGCGCTGATCGCCGCGGGCGCCACCCAGACGCTGATCCCGGTCGGCGCGCTGTCCGGCGGCCTGCTCGCCGCGCTGCTCCTCGGCGTGTTCGGCTGGCGCTCCGGGCTCGCGGTCACCCGGCTGGTCCTGACCGGACTCGCCGTGCAGGCGGCGCTGGCCGCCGCCGTGAACCTGATGATCGTGCGCTTCCCCGCCGAACTCGCCGGTTCCGCCCTCCAGTGGACGACCGGTTCGGTGTACGGGCGGACCTGGACGGAGGTGTGGGGAGCGGGCGCCGCCATGCTGCTCGCGCTGGCCGCCGCGTTCGCCCTGCACCGCAGCCTCGCGGTCCTGGACCTCGGGGACGACTCGGCGGGCGCCCTCGGACTGCGCACCTCCCACGCCCGCCTCCGCCTCCTGGTCGTGGCGGTCGTGCTGGCCTCGCTGGCCGCGGCGCTCGCGGGCCCGGTGACGTTCGTGGCGCTCGCCGTGCCGCACGTCGTGCGGTTCCTCACCGGGCCGCCGACGGCCGTCTCCCTGGCGCTGGCCGGTCTCACCGGCGCGGTGCTGCTCCTCGCCTCCGACCTGGTGGTCCAGCACCTGCTGCCGGTCGAGGGCCTCCCGGTCGGCGCGGTCACCGCCACGCTCGGCGCGCCCTGGCTGCTGGTGCTGATGCTGCGTCAGAGCTCGCCCGTCCAAAGGAGTCACGGATGACCCACAACCAACTCACCACGCAGGGCCTCGACCTGCGCTACGGCGACCGGCTCGTCGTCGACGGGCTCGACCTGACGCTGCCCGGCGGCGCGGTGACCGCCATCGTCGGCCCCAACGCCTGTGGGAAGTCCACCCTGTTGAGGGGTCTGAGCCGGCTCCTCGCGCCCGCCGCCGGCACGGTCGCGCTGGACGGCGCGGACATCCACGCCATGCCCGCCCGCGCGCTGGCCCGCCGTCTGGGCCTGCTGCCGCAGCAGCCGGTCACACCGGAGGCGATCACCGTCGAGGCGCTCGTCCGGCTCGGCCGGTATCCGCACCAGCGGCTGCTGAGCCCCTGGTCGGCCGCCGACCAACGGGCCGTGGACGAGGCCCTGGAGCGCACCGGCACCGCGCCGCTGCGCGACCAGCCGGTGGACCGGCTCTCCGGCGGTCAGCGTCAACGCGCCTGGATCGCGCTGGCGTTGGCCCAGGACACCGAGCTGCTGCTGCTCGACGAGCCGACCACCTTCCTGGACCTGCGCCACCAGCTCGACGTCCTCGACCTGGTCGCGTCCCTGCACGCCGAGTCCGGCCGCACCGTCGTCATGGTGCTGCACGACCTCGGCCAGGCCGCCCGCTACGCGGACCACATGGTCGTCCTCAAGGACGGCCGGCTCGCCGCCGCCGGGCCGCCCGCCGACGTACTCGACGCGGAGCTGGTCAAGTCCGTGTTCGAGGTGGACTGCCGGGTCGTCCCCGACCCGGAGACCGGCACCCCGCTGGTCGTCCCGAAGAGCAGCGCGGTACGGCATTCCGCCGCCTCCGTGTGAACCCACGCCCCGGTCCCGGGGCCCAAGGAGAAAGACCTCCATGTCCAAGCGCTCTCCCCTGCGCGGATTCGGCCGTCTGATGGCCGTACCGCTCGCCGTCGTCCTCGGTACGACCCTGCTCGCCGCCTGCGGTGACGACTCCTCCGGCAAGAAGGCCGACGCCGAGCCGGCCGCCGCCTCCGCCGCCGGTTTCCCGCGCACCGTGAAGACCGCGATGGGCGACGTGAAGATCCCCACCCGGCCGAAGCGGGTCGTCGTCCTCGACACCGGCGAGCTGGACGACGTCACCCTGCTCGGCATCGACCCGGTCGGCGCGGTCGCCCCGCACTTCAAGACCGGGGGCGGCTTCCCGACCTATCTGAAGGGCGAGTTGAGCGGGACGGCGGACGTCGGCCCGCTGCTGGAGCCCAACCTCGAGAAGATCGCCTCGCTGAAGCCCGACCTGATCCTGTCCTCCAAGGTCCGGCACGAGAAGGTCTACGACAAGCTCAGCGCCATCGCGCCGACCGTGTTCACCGAGACCACCGGCGGGGTCTGGAAGGAGAACCTGAAGGTCCACGCCGAGGCGCTGGGCCTGGAGAAGGAGGCCGCGGCCAAGGTCACGGCGTACGAGACGCGGGCCAAGGCGCTCGGTGCGGCCATCAAGGCGAAGGACGGCGGCACCATGCCGACCGCGTCCGTGGTCCGCTTCATCGCCGGTCCGACGCGGCTGTACCAGACCAACTCCTACAGCGGTGTCGTCCTGAACGACATCGGCCTGAAGCGTCCCGCGACGCAGGTCTCCACCGACCCCACGGTCACCATGAAGGACGTCAGCCCCGAGCAGATCGACCAGGCCGACGCCGACCTGATCTTCGTGACCTCCGCCGACGCCGAGGACAAGACCCAGAAGAAGCAGGTCGTCTCCAACCCGGTGTGGAAGGACCTGCCGGCCGTGAAGAACGGCAAGGTCTTCGAGGTGCCGGACGAGACGTGGATGTCCGGCATCGGCGTCCAGGCCGCCGGGGAGATGCTCAAGGACGTGGCGAAGGCCGCCGGCGTGACCCTCCCGGCGAAGTAACGGCCGCTGTCCTTCGGGGCGGACCGGTTCCGCGGATGCACGGGATCCGCGGCGGTCCGCCCCCGACCCCCCACCCGCTAGCGGAAGTTGTCGCACAGTCATGCGCCTGTACCTGCTCGCCCTCAACCCGACCGACTCCGTCACCGAGGGTTTCCTGCCCGCCGCCGCCCGCCTGGGCCTGGACGTGACCGTCCTCACCGACCAGCCCGAGGCGCACCGCCGCACGTACCCGGACATCGATGTCCTGGAGTGCGACGTGCGCGACTTCCGGGCCGTCGTCTCGCGGATCTCCGCGCATCACCGCCCGGACGGCGTCTTCACCAACAGCGACCACCTCCAGACCCAGGCCGCGCTGGCCGCCGGCTACTTCGAGCTGCCCGGCAAGGACTGGCGGGCCACGCTGCGCTGCAAGGACAAGGCCGAGACGCGCCGCCGGCTCGCCGTGACCGGCGTGGACACGGTGTGGTCGGCCGTGATCACCGAGCCGGTGGCCCCGCAGGACGCCCCCTACCCCTGCATCGTCAAGCCGCGCGAGGGCGTGGCCAGCGAGGACGTCGTCCTCGTGGACGGGCCGGAGGACCTGGTGACCAGGTCGAAGGAGATATTCGAGCGGCGGCCGGGCGTCGCCCTGGTCGTCGAGGAGTACCTGCCCGGCGAGCTGTACACCCTGGAGACGCTCGGCGACGGCCGCACCCGGCAGGTCCTGGGCGGCTTCCACACCGAGCTGTCGCCGCCGCCGTACTTCATCGAGGAGCGCCTCACCTTCGTGCCGGCGCATCCGGAGCCGGTCGCCGATCAGGTGCTGGCCCAACTGGACGCGCTGGGCGTCGGGTTCGGGGCCTGTCACACCGAGTTCGTGGTGCACGAGGGCCGGGCGCGGATCATCGAGGTCAACTACCGGGCCATCGGCGACCAGTGCGACCTGCTGCTCGCACGGCTGCTGGACATCCCGCTCTTCGAGCACATCCTGCGCGTCCACCTCGGCGAGACCCTCCCCGCGGACCTCGGCGCCCGCCGCGACGGCGCGGCCCGCCTGGACTACCCGTGCGCGGACCGGGCCGGAACCCTCACCGCCGCCCCCGAGGACACCGAACTCACCGTCGACGGCGTCCACTTGACGTACCGTTCGATGCGCCCGACCGGCGAGCGGCACGAGCTGTACCAGACCAACCGCGACTACCTCGGCGTCCTGCGGGCCGTCGGCACCGACCAGGCCACGGTCGACCGCGTCGCGACGGACTTCCTGGCGGACCGGCGCTGGGAGATCCAGCCATGACGGCCCCGGCACCGGCCCCCGCACACGCCTCCGCCCCGGCCCTGGACTGCGAGGCCGAGCTGCTCACCCGGATCCTGAGCGCCCTGCTGCGGGAGGACGTCGTCGGCCTGCGCACCCGCAGCGCGCTCGTGCACCGCCCGGACGGCGCGTGGCTGCGGCTGCCCGTGCCGGACGACGCCGGCGCCCTGCTGCTCCCGGTCGCCGAGGACGGCTTCCAGTGCCGGTACGAGGCGCGGCTGCCGCTCCTGGTCCGCGAGTCCGACGGCACCCCGCTGACCTCGTACGACGCCGTGCTCGCCGCGTTGCGGGCGCTGGCCGAACCGGCCGACCGGGGCGGCTTCGACGCCTTCGCCGAGGAGTGCCGTCAGACGCTGGAGACGCTGCGCCTGCACGCCGCGACCCGCGCCGACGTCCTGGACGGGCTCGCCGCGCGGTACGGCGCCGACCCGGCGCACTGGACCGGGCTCACCGGGGCCGTCGCCCTGGACGCGCTGGCCGCCCGCCTCGACCACCCCGTCTATCCGACGGCACGCGGTCGCGCGGGGCTTGCCGAGGAACAACTGCGGTCCTACGCACCGGAGTTCCACCCGCGTTTCGCGCTGCGCTGGCTGGCCGTGCCCCGGGAGGCCGTCACCGGCGGGTTCCCGGACTCCTGGCCCACGCCCGAGACGCTCGGTCTGCCCGAGCTGCACGGCACCCATGTCGCCCTGCCCGTACACCCGTTGACCGTCGGCGCCCCGCTCGACGAGGCCCTGCGGGCGGCCGGCCTGACGGACCGGGCCGTCCTCGCCGAGCGGGCTCATCTCGACGTCGTCCCCACCCTGTCGATGCGCACGGTCGCGGTCGCCGACGATCCCTCCCTGCACCTCAAACTGCCCCTGGCCACCGCCACGTTGGGGCTGCGCAACAAGCGGTCCATCAAGCCGGGCACCCTGGTGGACGGGGCGGCGGGACAGCGGCTGCTGGCGGCGGTGATCGACCGCGAGACCCGGTTCCGGGACACGATCCTGCACGCCGACGAGACGACGTACGCGCACGCCGGACACGAACTCCTCGCGGTACTGTGCCGCCGCTACCCGGCCGGTCTCGAGGACAGCACCGTCGTCCCGCTGGCCGCGCTGCTCGCCGAGGCACCGGGCGGCGGGCTGGTGATCGACCACCTCGCCGACCGCTTCCACGACGGCGACCCGCTCGCCCTGCTGGACGCCTGCCTGACACTGCTCTTCGACTGGCAGACCACCCTGTTCGGCTACGGCATCGCCCTGGAGTCGCACCAGCAGAACCTGTCGCTGATCCTCGGGTCCGGCGGTCCGCGTCTGCTGCTCAAGGACAACGACGGGCCACGGATCGACGCCGACCGGCTGGAGTCCGTGCTGCCCGGGCAGCCCTGGGGCTTCGACGACGCCCGGACCTTCACCGCCGGCCTCGGCCCGGTCGCCGACGTGTTCGCCACCATCACCCTCCATCTGTGCGCGGCGGCCCCCGCGTTCGCGCTCGCGCGCCACGGCCGCGCCCCGCTCCCCGTACTGCTGGGCCTGGTCCGCGACCGGCTCACGGAGGCGGTCGGACGGCTGGGCGGCGAGCCCGGCGAGGTGCTGCGGGAGCGGGTGCTGGACGCGCCGCACCTGCCGGTGAAGGCGATGGTCACCGCCGGGACCCTGCTGACCAAGGAGCGCTCGGGCGCCGCCGACGTCAACAAGCACTACACCACCGGCCCCAACTACCTGCTGGACGACGGGGGTGCACGGTGAGCGCCGGGACCCTGCCGAAGCCGGAGCGGACGGCGGAGCCGGGCTTCGGGCGGCCGCAGGTGTTCGCGGTGGCCGGCTGCTACTTCGTGGCCTCGTTCGCCGCGCTGGGTCTGCCGCCGTATCTCACCGAGATCCTCCCGGAGTTGGGCGACCGCGGGGCCCGCTGGGCGGGGGTGCTGTACATCGTGCCGACCGTGTTCGGCGCGCTCGGCGCCCCGCTGTGGGGGCGGCTCGCCGACCGCTACGGGCGCAAACGGCTGTTGCTGCGCGCGCAGTTGGGGCTCGCGGTGTCGTTCCTGCTGGCGGGCTGGGCGGACTCGCTGCTCACGTTCACTCTGGCGCTGGTGCTCCAGGGCATCCTGGGCGGCACGTTCGCCGCGTCCAACGGCTATCTCGGCTCGGCCCTCCAGGGGCCCGCCCTCTCCCGGGCGCTCACCCTGATGCAGGGCAGTGCGCGGGCGGCGCTGGTCGCCGCGCCGATCCTGGTGGGCTCGCTGTCCGGCTGGCTGTCGCCGCACCGCCAGTACGCCCTGCTCGCCGTCCTGCCGCTGACGGCCGCACTGCTGCTGGCGGCCCTGCCGGAGCCCGAGCCGGCCCGGGCGGCGGAAGACCGGGCCGAGGAGTCGGCCCCGCAGGTCCCGCCCACGGTGTCCCTGCGGGCCCTGTACGTCCTGGAGTTCGCGTTCGTGTTCTCCACCGTCATCTCCTTCCCCTACCTGATCGCCCTCGTCGACGACCGGCTGCCGGGGACCTCTCCGACCCTGTCCGGTGTGCTGTTCGCGCTGCCGCACCTGGTGTACCTGGTGTCGGCGCTGGCCGTGCACGCCGCGTTCCGCGACCGGCCCCGGGCCGGGGTCGTGCTCGGGTTCACCTGTGTCGCCCTCGGCCTCGCCGGACACGGCGTCGCCGCCTCGCTGGCCGAGCTGATCGCCGTACGGCTGCTGCTCGGCGCGGGGCTCACGCTGGGCCTGGTGTCGCTGTCGGTGCTGGCCGCCGACTGCGCCCGGGGCCGGGCGCCCGGCGGGCTGTTCGGCTCGATCGAGTTCTTCTCCAAGGCCGGCGCGGTCGCCGCCGGCGTGGCCGCGGCGGCGGGCAGCGCCCGCTTCGGACCGGCCGCACCCGTGCTGACCGGCGGCGCGGCCGCCGCCGTCACCGCCCTCGTGACCCTCCTCACCGCACCGACCCTGCGCACCCGCTGGAGCCGTTGATGCCCTCCCTGACCGACTCCCCCGGCGCCACCGCCGCCCCGGCCGGCCTGCCCTCCGCCGACGAGGCGGTGGCGCACACCCTCGTCAACTGCCTCCTGCGCGAGGTGTCCGGCCCCGAGCACCAGACGGTCGTCGCCGACGGCAGCCTCCTGCTGCGGCTGCCGCGCCGCGGGGTCCTGCTGCGCGTGGCGCTGCGCCGCACCTCGCTGCTCGGCGCGCACCGCTTCACCGGCGCGGTCGCCGAGCAGGGCGACGAGGGCGACTGGTCGGAGGTGGACTGGCGGCGGCTGGCCGCGTACGTGCACGACGAACTGTCGCTGCGCACCGGGGTGCGCAACGAGGAGTTCCTCGAGCAGATCGCCTCCAGCCACGAGGCGGTGACCACGACGCTGGCCGCTGTGTCCCGCAAGGGCCACGCGCCCGAGGACCGCCTGTCCGCCTACCTGGACTCCGAGCAGTCGCTGCTCTTCGGGCACCGCTTCCACCCCACCCCCAAGGCCCGCACCGGAGATCCGCGCGCCTGGTCGGCGTACGCGCCGGAGGTGGGCGCCGCCTTCCCGCTGCGGTACCTGGCCGTGCGCGCGGAGCTGGTGGCCGAGGAGAGCGCGCAGCCCTGGGCGACCGCCGCGCTCGACGACCTCGGCCCGGAGGTGCCAGGCGGCTACCGGCTGCTGCCCGCGCACCCCTGGCAGTACGAGACGCTGCGCGAACACCCCTTGCTGCGGGCTGCGTTGGACAGCGGCGACGTCCTGGACCTGGGTCCGGGCGGCCGCCCGTTCGCCGCCACCGCCTCGGTGCGGACGCTGTACGACGGCGAGACGTTCCTCAAGTTCAGCCTGAACGTGCGGATCACCAACTGCCTGCGCAAGAACAGCACGTACGAGCTGTCCGGCGCGGTCGCCCTCACCCGCGCGCTGGCCCCGGCCCTCGCCGACCTGGCCGAGCGCTTCCCGGGCAGCGGGGTGCTGCGCGAGCCCGCCTACCGCAGCCTCGCCCTGCCCGGCGCGGACGGCGCGCCGGACCGCGACCTGCTGGAGGGCTTCGGCGTCATCGTCCGCGAGGGACTACCCAGCAGGCTTGCCCCCGGCACCACTCCGCTGCTGGCCGCCGCCGTCGCCGACGAGTTCCCCACCGGCGCCGCCCAGGTCTCCCGGCTGCTGCCCGACGCCCGCCCGGACACGGCGCTCGCCTGGTGGTCGGCCTACCTCGACCTGCTCGTCCCGCCGGTGCTGGCCGCCTACTTCGACCACGGCCTGGTCCTGGAGCCGCACCTGCAGAACGTGCTGGTGTGCGTCGACGGCGACGGCATGCCCGCCCAGGTCCTCTTCCGCGACCTGGAGGGCACCAAGCTGCTCCCGGAGCACCACCGGGACACCCTCGCCGCGCTGCCGCGCGAGGTCGCGGAGCCGATGACCTACGACGCGCAGCGCGGCTGGGACCGGGTGGTGTACTGCCTGCTGGTCAACCATGTGGCCGAGCTGCTCGCGGCCCTCGCCGACCTGCACCCGCATCTCGAGGCCGAGCTGTGGGCGCGCGTACGGGCCGTCCTCCAGGGCCACGCGGACCGGTACGGCTGCCCGCCCCGGCTCGCCGCGCTGCTCGCCGGGGTGCCGCTGCCCGCGAAGGCCAACCTGCTGACCCGCTGGGAGCGCAAGGCCGACCGCGAGGCGGGCTACGTACGGCTGCCGTCCCCGCTCGCCGAGGACGTCCTGCGCGACAGCGACACGACAAGGAGCACCACCCGATGACCCCGGCGGTACACGACCTCGCCCGCTCCCTCACATCCTCCGAACTCCCCGCGTACGTCTACGACTTGGCGGAACTGCGCGCGCATGCCGCCGCCGTCCGGGCCGCGTTGCCCGAGCGGGTCGAGCTGTACTACGCGGCCAAGGCCAACCCCGAGCCGGAGATCCTCGCCGCGCTCGGTCCGTACGTCGACGGCTACGAGGTCTCCTCGGGCGGCGAACTCGCCCATGTCGCCAAGGCGGTGCCGGGCCGGCCGCTCGCCTTCGGCGGCCCCGGCAAGACCCCGCAGGAGATCACGGACGCCCTCGCAACGGGCGTCGAGCGGTTCCACGTGGAGAGCGAGTCGGAGCTGCGGGTGCTGGCCGAGCTGGCGCGCCGGCACGCGCCAGGGCGGCGCGTCGCGGTGCTGCCGCGCGTCAACCTGCCCGTGGAAGGCGGGTCGTTGGCGGGCAGCTCGCTCGCGATGGGCGGCCGTCCGACACCCTTCGGCATGGACCCCGACCGCGCCGCGGCGATGATCCGGGCGCTGGCCGACGGGGCGTACCCGCAGCTCGAACTGCGCGGTGTGCACGCCCACTTGGCGAGCGGGCTGGAAGCCGCGGAGCAGCTCGCGGTGGCCGAGGCGATCGTGGGCTGGGCCACCGGACTGGGGGTGCCGCTCGCGGAGGTGAACGTGGGGGGCGGCATGACCGTCGACTACGCCGCGCCGCAGCGCCTCTTCGACTGGACGGCGTACGGGGCAGGCCTCGCGCGGCTCGCCGAGGCCCATCCGGGGCTCACGCTGCGCATCGAGCCGGGGCGGGCGCTGACCGTGTACTGCGGCTGGTACGTCACCGAGGTGCTGGACGTGAAGGAGAGTCACGGCGAGGAGTTCGCGGTCGTCCGGGGCGGTACGCATCACCTGCGGACCCCGGCGACGAAGGGGCACGACCAGCCGTGCGCCGTACTGCCGGTCGAGGAGTGGCCGCACCCGTGGCCCCGGCCCGCCGCGCGCGGCGACGAGGTCACGCTCGCCGGGCAACTGTGCACGCCCAAGGACACCCTCGCGCGGCGGGCGCCGGCGCCGGGGCTGCGGGCGGGCGACCGGGTGGCGTTCTCGCTGGCGGGGGCGTACGCGTGGAACATCTCGCACCACGACTTCCTGATGCACCCGCGCCCCGGCTTCCACTTCCTGGGGGCGGCCCCGGCGGGCAGCGGGGGCTGAACGCGTGTGGGGGCCGTCCGGACTTCGGACGGCCCCCACAGCGGGAGAAGACGGGAGAGGTGCGCGCCTCAGCCCTGGATCGCGGGCAGCAGCCCGGTGACGGGGGCGACGAGGTCGGTGACCTGGTGCAGCTCGTTCAACTGGTCGAGCTGGCTCACCTTGTTCAGCTCGCCCAGTTGCCGGGAGACCGGCGGGAGGTCGGCCCGGTGCTCCGCCGGAACCTGGTTCGCGGCGAGCGAGTCCAGCAAGGTCATCGGGTTGACCGGGGCGGCGGCCGGGGCTTCGGCCGCGTTCGCCATCGGTGCCGCGAGGCCCGCGACCCCGGCGGCGAGAGCGGCGATGGCGGCGATGCGTCGAGTGGAGATCATGCCCTCAGCAACGCCACGGACGCCGCGCGGACACGGGTGGGCGGCGGCGCTCACCCGACAGGCTGAGCGGGCCCGCTGCGCTTGCCGAGCCCGGCGGGACGGAGGAGCCTCGAAGGTGAGGGCCCGGCGGCCCGACCTTCCCTCGCGGCCGCGGCTCTCGGAGGAGGAGGTCACCATGGGTACCGCGGCAGGCTCCGCGTTCGACACCGAGACCCTGCGCAGAGGCATCGAAGGACACACCGCGACGGCACTGCTGTCGCTCTACGCCGACGACGCGGAACTACGCGTCGTCGACCACAACACCCAGCCGAGCGGGCCCAAGGTCCTGCACGGCCGGGACGAGATCGGCCGGATGCTCGAGGACGTCTACAGCCGGGACATGACCCACAAGCTGGAGGAGTGCGTCGTCCAGGGCGATCGCGCCGCCTACAGCGAGTCCTGCCGATACCCGGACGGCGTGCGCGTGCTCGCCGAGTCGATGATCACCCTGCGGGACGGAAAGATCGTCGAGCAGACGCTGATCCAGGCATGGGACGAGTAGGCCGGGCATGGGACGAGTAGGGAGGAGGACCGCCGGGGTCCAGGTCACCTCCCGGCTGACCTGGGCCTTCTCGGTGCGGGCGGGGGTGCGGCCGGTACGGTCGCGGCCGGCCCGCTCCCGGTCGCCGGCACCGGCGCTCGCGGCGGGCGGACGGGTGTCCGCCGCCCTGGTCCGGGCGGCGCTGCGAGCGGCACGCGCCCGCCGTCGCCACTCGAAGTGAAGTGGCCGTTTTCGTACGGTCATTCACCCACCGAGCGGCTCCGCACCGCCATACTGTGCGTCGTGCGAGTGGCGATCATGACGGCGGGATCCCGGGGCGACGTCGCCCCCTTCACAGGACTGGGCGCCGGTCTGGTGCGCGCGGGACACGAGGTCACCCTGGTCACGCATGCGCGGTTCGCGCCGCTGGTGACGGGCTCGGGGGTCGGCTTCCACGCGCTGCCGCTGGATCCGCGGGCCGAGCTGGAGTCCGAGCGGGGTCAGGGGCTGCACCGCAGCACCACCGGGCCGGGCAAACTGCTGCGGGTGGCGCGGATGGCGCGGGCGCTGGTCGGGCGGATGACCGACGACCTGCTGACCGCCGCCCAGGAGAGCGACGTGCTGCTGCTGTCCGCGTCGGTTGCGCCGCTGGGGCACGCCATCGCCGAGGGCCTGGCCCTGCCGAGCCTCGGGCTCTATCTCCAACCCGTCGCCCCGACAAGGGAGTTCGGGCCGCCGTTGCTGGGCGGCGGTTCGTGGGGAGCGGTCGGCAACCGGCTCGCCGGGCACGGTGTCGGCGTGGCTTTCGAGCAGATCTTCGCCCCCGTCCTGCCGACGGTGCGGGCCCGGCTGGGGCTGCCCGCCGTACGCCGCGCCGCCGGGCTGCGGGCGCGGGACCGGGAGCGGCGCGGCTGGCCGGTCCTGCACGGCTTCAGCCCGCTGGTGGTGCCCCGGCCCCGGGACTGGCGCCCGGAACTGGATGTCACCGGGTACTGGTGGCCGTACGACCGTGAGACCCGACTCCCGGCCGCCGTGCGGGAGTTCCTCGACGCCGGGGAGCCGCCGGTCTTCGTCGGTCTGGGCAGCGCGACGGTGCCCGACCCGCGGCGGCTCAGCGCCGAGATCGTGCGGGCCCTGCGGCGGGCGGGGCTGCGCGGGGTGATCCAGCGCGGCTGGGCGGGCCTCGCGGCCGACGGCGACGACATGCTGACCGTCGACGACGTGCCGCACTCGCTGCTCTTCCCGGAGACGGCCGCGGTGGTCCACCACTGCGGCGCGGGCACCACGGCGGCCGGGGTCCGGGCCGGGGTGCCCGCCGTGCCGGTGCCGATCCAGTTCGACGAGACGTTCTGGGCCGACCGGCTGGTCGCCCTCGGCGTGGCCCCGAGGACGCTCCCGCTGCGCCACCTCACCGCCGACACCCTGACCGCCGCCCTCGTCCGCGCCACCCGCGATCCCGAACACCGCGAGCGGGCACGGGAGTTGGGGGCCCGGGTGCGCGGGGAGAACGGCGTGGAGCGGGTGGTGGCGGCGGTGGCCCGGCTGTCGTCCGACCGGCCCGGCAAGAACAAACACGACAGGCTTTAGGCCGCCTCGGGCAGCCATCCCTGCGGTCGGAGGATGCCCAGCAGGTGGCGGACGAGTTCGTCGACCACCTCGTCGAGGGTCGCGTCCACCCATCCGGCGCTCCAGTCGTGGAGGAGGCCGTTGACGCTGCCGATGAAGGCCGCTGCCGCGAGGCGGTAGTCGCGGGGGGCCGCATCGCCGCGGGCGGCGGCCGCCGTCGCCTCGGCGCAGATGAGGTCGACCCAGTGGGCGCGGCGGGCCAGGCGCTGTTCCTCCAGCCGGGGGCTGACGCCGACGATCTCGACGAAGGTGATCCGGATGCGGCACGGGTCGGCCGTGACGTCGCCCGCGTAGGCGCGGAAGATCGCGGTGACGCGCTCGGCGAGCGGCAGGTCCCGCGCGGCGGCCAGGGCGGCCCCGACCGCTTCCTCGGCCCGGTCGTTGACCTGGAGGTGCAGCGCCGCGAGGACGTCTTCGAGGGTGCGGAACTCCTCGTAGAACTGGCGGGTCGACAGACCGGCCGCCTCGCTGAGGGAGGCGACCGTGGTGCCGCGGTAGCCGGGCGGGCCGCCGAACAGCCGCAGCGCGGCGTCGAGAAACCTCTCGCGCCGCTCTGCCTTGCGCTGTTCGGCGGTCTTGCCGCCGTACCGGCCGGTCGGCGTCCTGAACCTGCCCGCCACTGCCCCTCCTCGTCGCTCCGTGCGCTCCCCCGAGGACGACGGTAGCTGACGTTCGGTAGCTGACGATCCATCAACCGGCCGATGGCGCAACGGCCTTGGTCAGCCCACCTGCTGCGCGACCCAGGCGGAGAGTTCCGTGCGGGCGGCGGTCAGCAGGGTCGCGGTGGGGGCGGTGGCCCCGTTGGTGACGAGGGCGTAGTGCAGGGTGCCCGAGTCGGCGGTGCTGAGGAGAAGGCGTCGGCTGCCCGTGCCGCCCGGTTCGACGGCCGCGGCGATCTTCGTGGTGGTCGTGTAGGCGGGCGGGCCGTACACGGTGCCGAGGTCGGAGACGACCGTGGTGGTGGCCGTCGGGAAGGAGGCGGGCAGGTGCAGTTCGGTGGGTGCGGCGCCGCCGTTCGAGCGCCACACCAGCAGCCCGTACTGGCCGGAGCCGACGAGTTGGGCCGTGTTGGGCAGGGAGCTGGGGACCGGGTTCCAGGTGAGGGTGGTGGAGCCGTCGCGGGAGCGGTCCTCGTAGGTGAAGGCGACGGTCGTGCCGGAGGTGGCGCTCGGGTAGATCCGGTCGAGCAGCCGGGCGTCCTGACGGAGTGTCACCGTGCCGCTGTCGTCGAGGCGTACGGCGGAGAGGTCCTCGTCGTTCCAGGCGTCGCCTGCGGTGAGCACCTTGTCGGGGTTGTCGTTCATCAGTTCGTGGTGGCGGCCGTTGTAGATGTCCCACTGCCACTGCGAACCGGACAGGACCGAACCGGAGTTGGTGGGACTGGTCCACCAACTGACGCCCTTCACACGGGAGTCGAGGGCCTGGTACATGCCCTTCAGGACGGTCGGCGCCTTGTCGGAGACCGTGCCGGACAGCGGGTGGCCGAACTCGCTGACGATCGCCGCCGTCCCGGTCGCCGACGCGCGGTCGCGGACGGTGCCGAAGTCGGTGACGTACTGGCCGTTCTCGGCCTTGCCCCACATCAGGACGCCGGAGATGGCCTTCTGGTCGTAGAAGTGGGTGTTGAAGACGTAGCGGGAGCCGAGTGTGCCGACGTCGAGGAGGCCGCCCTCCTGCTGGGAGACGTTGCCGTTCCAGAACATGTTCGGCTCGACGAAGGCGGGCTTGTCCTGCCAGCCCGCCGCGTCCATCCTGGCCCGGAACTTGACGTAGAAGGGCCACAGCAGGTCGCGTTCCCAGGTGCGGCTGGTCTGCCTGGAGGTGTAGGTGCCGGCGTACGGCTCGTTGTAGGGGTCGAAGCCGACGATGCCCGCGAACTCCTCGTCGGTCAGGTGCTGTTTGACGTACGCCATGGTCTGCTGGGCGGTGGCGAGGAAGTTGTCCTGGACGCCGTAGGCGTTGTGCCAGAAGTCGTACTGGCCGGCCTTCACGGCGTTGTTCTGGGTGATGTTCTGGCCCCAGAGGAAGCAGATGCCGCAGGATTCGGTGGGGTAACCGCCCAGGTCCACCGCCCACTTGGGGGCGCCGTCGCCGGTG
This sequence comes from Streptomyces sp. yr375, assembly GCF_900110755.1. Lineage (GTDB taxonomy): Bacteria > Actinomycetota > Actinomycetes > Streptomycetales > Streptomycetaceae > Streptomyces. The sequence goes on along the minus strand of NZ_FOFF01000001.1, from coordinate 512,553 downwards.
TACCAGCTTCCCGTGTTGAACAGGTGGCGGGAGTAGAGGTCCTGGTGGAAGTCGGGGTAGACGCGGATCCCGGCGTCGAGGAAGGCGCGGATCTGGTCGGTGACGCCGGCCAGGTAGGCGGTGTCGACCTGGCCGCGCACCGGTTCGGCGTAGGCCCAGGAGAGCAGGAAGCGGACGGAGTTGCCGCCACCGAGGGCGCGCAGCGCCGTCGCAGACTTCTTGGCGTCGGCGACCGAGGCGAAGGGCAGGCCGTTGTTCTCCGCGAGTTTGGTCTCGCCGGAGACGTTGTAGCCGCGCAGCACGACCTCGCGGCCGGTGCCGTCGACGAAGCGGCCGCCGGACACCGTGAGCGCCGTCCCGTCGAAGGGGAGGGAACCGGGGAGCGTGGCGGCCGCGGTGGCGGTCGGGGAGCCCGCCACCGTCAGGAAGCCACAGAGGCCGCACAGGACCACCAGGACAGCGAGCAGACGTGCCCGAATTTTCGTCATGTCCACTACAGTCCGATGCTTTCCGGACACCGTCAATACTTTCTGACCCACGAGTAAGTTCGGTATCTGTCCGCCCAGTTGGCCATCCGGCCCCTTCCGTGCCACGCCGGGCGGCGCAGCGCGGCCGGCGGCGGAACGGCGGGGCGGGCGGTATCGGATTAGCGTGCGAACATGCGCGAGATTCTGCCGGTGCTGGACGGGTGGTACGCGGCCGGTGTGCCGTTCGGGCTGGCCACCGTGGTCGCCGTCAGTCGCAGTGCGCCGCGTGATCCCGGGGCCGCGATGGCGGTGGGGCCCGGTGACGAGGTCGTGGGCAGTGTGTCCGGGGGGTGTGTGGAGGGCGCGGTGTTCGAGCTGGCCCGGGAGGTCGTGGCCGACCGGGCGGCCCGGCTCGCGACCTTCGGCTACAGCGCCGAGGACGCCTTCGCCGTGGGGCTGACCTGCGGCGGCGAGATCACGGTGCTCGTGCGGGCGGTCACGCCCGGTCTCGACCCGTCGTTCGGGGCGGTGGCCCGGTCGGTCGCCGCGCGCGAGCCGGTCACGGTGGCCACGGTCACCGACGGCCCCGCGCCGCGCGGGGCCACCCTGGCGGTCTGGCCGGAGCGCACCTCGGGCACGCTGGGCACGGCCGGTCTGGACGCGGCGGTCACCGCCGACGCGCGCGGTGAGCTCGCCCTCGGCGTCACCGGCGTACGGCACTACGGGCCGCGCGGCCAGCGCCGCGAGGACGCCGTCTCGGTGTTCCTGCACTCCTTCGCGCCGCCGCCGCGCATGCTGGTGTTCGGCGCGATCGACTACGCGGCGGCCGTGGCCCGGATCGGCGACTTCCTCGGCTACCGGGTCACGGTGTGCGACGCCCGCCCGCTGTTCGCCACGGCGAAGCGGTTCCCGCCGGGCGTGGAGGTCGTCGTGGACTGGCCGCACCGGTATCTGAGCGGCACGGACACCGACGGGCGCACGGTGATCTGCGTGCTGACCCACGACCCGAAGTTCGACGTGCCGCTGCTGGCGGTGGCGCTGCGCCGGCCGGCCGCCTACATCGGGGCGATGGGCAGCCGCCGTACCCATGACGAACGCCGTGCGCGCCTGGTCGAGGCCGGGCTCACCGACCGTGAGCTGACCCGGCTGCGCTCACCGGTCGGGCTGGACCTGGGGGCCCGTACGCCCGAGGAGGTGGCCGTGTCGGTGGCCGCCGAGATCGTCGCGCTGCGGTGGGGCGGCAGCGGCGCTCCGCTGACGGCGACGGCCGGGGCGATCCACCGGCGGGAGCGGGAGCCCGGCGCGTGAGCGTGAGGAGGTGTGGGACGCGCCCAGCGGGGTACGCGCCCGGTACGGACAGGCATGCATGTCCTTCCCTTCGTCTCACGAAGGAAGGAGGCACGTTGAGGCAAAGCACACTCGCAAGTTCCGGGCCGCCTCCGACCGTGTCGGCCGGAAGCGGCCCGGTTCTCTGCCCCCTCCGTATACGCCACGTCGTTCAGCGTGGTGGCAGCCGGTGCAGGACGACGTCCGTGAGGCGGCCGTCGGACGCGGTGGCCGTCAGGTAGGTGCGGTGCGGCTGGCGGCGCCGGTCGGTCGGGGAGCCCGGGTTGAGCAGGCGTGGTCCGCCGGGGGCGGTGGTGTCCCAGGGGATGTGGCTGTGGCCGAAGACCAGCACGTCCAGGTCAGGGAAGCGGGCGGCGCAGCGGGCCTCGCGGCCCTGCGCGGGGCCCGTCTCGTGGACGACGCCGAACCGCAGTCCGCCCAGCTCGGCGTACGCCACCTCGGGCAGGCGGGCGCGCAGGTCGGGACCGTCGTTGTTGCCGTACACGCCGACGAGGCGGCGGCTGCGGCTCGCCAGCAGGTCGAGGGTGGCGGTGTCGACCCAGTCCCCGGCGTGGATGACGACGTCCGCGTGCGGGAGCTCGTCGAGCAGCGGGGCGGGGAGCGCCCTGGCACGCTGGGGCAGGTGGGTGTCCGACATCAGCAGGAGGTGCACGGCGTCAGCCTACGAGATCACCGACTCGGGCGAACCGGGACAGGTCGGGCGTCGGTGGCGGGGTTAGCATCGGGCCACACGCGCCCGCCGCCGCCCCCGCACGGGGCGGGCGGGGCAGGGTGTCCAGCACGATCCAGCGAGATTCCGCGAGATCCAGCAAGGGGGCCAGGAGCCCGATGCCGGTCAAGGTCAGCGTCATCGTCCCCGTCCACAACCCCGGTTCGTTCATCGAGGACTGCGTCGCCTCGCTGCTGCGGCAGTCGCTCCCGCCGGACGAGTACGAGGTGATCTTCGTCGACGACGGCTCCACCGACGCCACCCCGGCCCGCCTGGACGCGCTGGCCGCCGAGGACTCCCGGGTCCGTGTCATCCACCAGGAGAACTCCGGCTGGGCGGGCAAGCCCCGCAACGTCGGCATCGACGCCTCCCGGGGCGAGTACGTCATGTTCGTCGACGACGACGACCATCTCGGCGACGAGGCGCTGGAGCGGATGTACGCCTACGGCGTCGAGAACGACGCGGACGTCGTCGTCGGCAAGATGGCCGGGAAGGGGCGCGCGGTGCCGGTGGAGCTGTTTCGCGCGAACCGCCCGCGCGCCGGGGTCGCGAACGCGCCGCTCATCGACAGTCTCACCCCGCACAAGATGGTCCGCCGGGCGTTCCTGGACCGCATCGGCCTGCGCTTCCCCGAGGGGCGGCGGCGGCTGGAGGACCACGTCTTCGTCACCGAGGCCTATCTGCGGGCCGGCAACGTCTCCGTGCTCGCCGACTACGTCTGCTACTACCACGTGCGGCGGGACGACTCCTCGAACATCAGCCTGCGGCGGTTCGAGCCGGCAGAGTACTTCAAGAACCTCCGGGAGGCCCTCGACGTCGTCGAGCGGTACACCGGGCCGGGGCCACTGCGCGACGGGCTGTTCCGGCGGTGGCTGCGGGTGGAGATGGTCGAGCGGCTGCGCGGCCGGCGCTTCCTCGACCTGCCGGAGGACTATCGCAGGGAGCTGTTCGAGGAGATCCACACGGTCGTCGTCGAGCGGTTCGGGCCGGGGGTGGCGGCTGCGTTGCAGCCCTCCCAGCGGGTCGTGGCAGCGCTGGTCGCCGACGGGCGGTACGACGACGTCGTCGCGTTCGCCGAGTGGGAGGCGGGCGTCGGGCTCGCCGTCGACCCGGAGGGCGTCGTATGGCAGGACGGCGTGCTGCGGATCGCGTTCGCCGCCGAACTCACGCACGACGGCGGGCCGATGACCTTCCCGTCGGCCGGGGGCACTCCGCAGTGGCCGCCGCGGGACATGGCGGAGGCGGTGCGCTGGCTGGGCACGGACACCGTGGACCGGTTCGACCGGACCGTGCCCGACCTGCTGCTGCGGGAGCGGACCAGTTCCGCGCAGTACTTCCAGCCGGCCGAGGTGGTGCGGGAGACGGTGCCGGCCGGTGACGGCAGCCGGGTACGGCTCGTGCTGCGGGCGACGGCCACCGTGGATCCCGCCACCGCGGTGAGCGGCGGCCCGCCGGGCGAGGGCCTGTGGGACGTGTGGGTGCGGGTGGGCCTGGGCGGCTGGACGAAGGAGCTGCGGCTGGGCCCGGCGCCCCGCCACCACGGCCGGCCCGCCCCGGCCGCCGGGGTCGTCGCGGGCCGGGTGGTGCTGCCGTACTGGACCGACCGGCACGCGAGTCTCGCGCTGGACGTCGGCCACGCGAGCAAGCGGCTCGGCCTGGGCCGGGTGTCGGCCGGGGACGTCACCGTCGCCGAGGACCGTCTCGGCGTGATCCTTCCGCTCTACGTGCCCGAGGCGACCTCCGTGCTGCTTCGGCTGGCCGGGGCCAGGTCAGGCGACCTGCGCGAGGTCTTCGGGACGCTGTCGCCGGGCGGCCGGCTGACGGCCGCCCTGCCGGACACCGGACCGGCGGGCCGGACCTGGCTGGCGACGGTGTGCCTCACCCCGGACACGGACGGGGCCCGCTTCCACCCGCTGCCGTTCGCCCTGCACCTCGCCCCGGACGGCGTCGTGGTGGTGCCCGCGCCGCAGCCCGGCGGCGCCCGGCACCTGGCCCACGGGCTGCGCCGCGCCATGTACCGGGCGCTCGGCCGGGTCACGGCCCGGGGAAAGTGACGGCCCCCGGCCACCTGATGGCCGGGCTCGGGCCGGGTCAGTGCGCGAGCAGCAGTTCGCCCCACACCTGCTTGCCACCGCTGACCGGCACCGTCGCCCGGGGCGCTCGGCCGGGGGACGGCCCGAGGAAAGACGGCCCGCGGGAATTCGGCGTCCGCGGCCACCTCTGGCCGGCCTTGGCTCAGTGCGCCGACTGCGTCGGCAGCAGAAGCTCGCCCCACACCTGCTTGCCGCCGCTGACCGGCACCGTCCCCCACGCGGCGGACACCGCCTCGACGAGGAGGATGCCGCGCCCGCCGGTGGACTGCCAGCCGACCGCGGCCGGTTTGACGGGGCTGCGGGGCGAGGCGTCGGTGACGACGACGCGCAGCCGTCGCTCGATCAGGGTGAGGTCGAGGCGGACCCGGCCGTCGGTGTGCGTCAGGGCGTTGGTGACGAGTTCGGAGACGACGAGCAGGGCGGCGTCCATCGCGGTGTCGGGGACGCCCCAGGCGCGCAGTGTGCGCCGGGTGAAGCGGCGGGCGTGCCGGGACGCCTCGGGCACCCGCCACACCGTCCAGCCCTCGCGGAGCGGGGTGACGGCCATGCCGTCGTAGCGCATGAGGAGCAGGGCGACGTCGTCGCCGCGGTGGGCGCCGGCGAGCAGGGCGTCGGCGACGAGGCCGAGGTGGGCGGGGTCGGCGCCGGACAGGCCGTGGGCGAGCCGGGCGAGGCCGGTGTCGATGTCCAGTTCGGCGGACTCGACGAGCCCGTCCGTGGTCAGGGCGATGACGGTGCCGGGCGGCAGTCGCAGCGGGGTCATCGGGAACTCGGCCCGCGGCACGACGCCGAGGGGCGGGCCGCCGTCGGTCTCGGCGATGACGGTGGAGCCGTCCGGGTGCCGCAGGACGGGCGGCGGGTGCCCGGCCCGTACGCACCAGGCGGTGCCCTCCTCCATGTCGACGTCGACGTAGCAGCAGGTCACGAAGAGGTCGGTCTCCAGCTCCAGCAAGAGCCGGTTGGCGTGGGAGACGACCACGTCGGGCGGGTGGCCCTCGGTCGCGTAGGCGCGCAGGGCCGTGCGCATCTGGCCCATGAGGGTGGCGGCGCCCGCGCTGTGTCCCTGGACGTCGCCGATGACGAGGCCCACGTGGTGGTCGGACAGCGGGATCACGTCGTACCAGTCGCCGCCGAGTTCGAGGCCCGCGGTGGCGGGCAGGTAGCGGGCGACGGCGGTCCCGCCGGCGAGCGGGGGCAGGCGGCGCGGAAGCAACTGGCGTTGCAGCATGCCGACGAGTTCGTGCTCGGCGTCGAAGGCGCGGGCCCGGGTCAGGGCCTCGCCCGCGAGGCCGGCGGAGGCGGTGAGCAGGGCGCGTTCGTCGGGGCCGAAGTCGTGCGGGGCGTCCCAGCCGATGAGGCAGGCGCCGGCCGTGCTGCCGCCGGCGGACAGCGGCAGCACGGCCAGGCCGCCGGGGCCGACCTCGGCGAGGCCCGGTTCCAGGGCGGCCCCGGCGGGCCAGATCCGGGCGCGGCCCTCGCGCAGGGCGGCGGCGAGGGTGGGCATGGTGCGCATGGGCGCGTCGGGCCACTCGGAGCGCCACTCCTGCCGCCACAGGGCGGGCCACGACTCGGGGTCGGGCGGGTCGAGGACGGTGACCACGAGCCGTTCGTTCTCCAGCTCGGCGAGCGCGATCCGGTCGGCCCGCAGCGGCCCCCGCAGGGCGGCGACGACGGCCTGGCCTACGTCGCGGACGGTGCCGGTGGTGGCGAGCGCGGCGGCGAGCCGCTGGACGCGGGCGACGTCGGTGACCTCGTCGCGCAGGGTGGAGACATCGGCGACGGTGCCCACGAGCCGCGCCGCACGACCGTCGCCACCGGGCCGCAGCCGACCCCGCAGCCTGAGCCACCGCGGCGGCCCGGCGCCCCTGAACACCCGGAACTCCAGCTCGCGTTCGCCACTCACCTGATCACCGGCGTCAACGACGGACATCAGCGACGGCAGATCCTCCGGAACGGCAACCCCGAGCAACGTCTCCACCCGCCCGTCGAACTCCCCCCGACCCAACCCGAACAACTCCAACACCCCGTCACCGACCTCGACCCGTCCGGTATCCAGGACCAGCTTGAAGTCGCTGGGGCGCAGGTCTCCGGTGGTGGTGAGGGGGGTGGGGGTGTGCGGGGCGGGGATGTGCGGGGTGGGGGCGGCCGGGGCCGGAAGAGCCTGGGCCGGGACGGCCGACGTAGGGCCGGCCGGGGCCGGGACAGCCCCGGCTGGGGGTGCGAGGGCTTTGGTGATGAGGGTCAGGCAGGTGCGGTTGTCGGGGGTGAAGCCGTTGGGGTGTTCCGTGAGGGCGAGGAGGGTGCCGCCGGGGGTGTTGGGCAGGGGCAGGGCGGCCAGGTGGGCGTTTCGGGGTGGGGTGTGCGGGGACTCCGTGCGGTCGGTGAGGCCGGCCGGGTCCAGCCATATCGGGCGGCCGGTGCGGTGGGCGGCGGCGGGCGGGGAGTCGCCGTCGAGCGGATAGCTGTCGCGCAGCCCGTACAACGTTCTCGGGACGCCTGCGGACTCGACGAGGCGGAGCGGCTCGCCGTCCGCGCCGGGCGTGTAGAGGGCGGCGAGGGCCGCGCCCGCGAAGACGAGGGCCTGTTCGAGCGTGCGTCGCACCCGTTCGGGTGAGTCGGGATCGGCCGCGATCGCTTCGAGGGCGTTTTCGACACACAGAGGTCCCGTTCTGCGCTCCGCGGCACCCTCACTGACCACGTCCGCAATTAGAGCGCCTAGGCGGTCCCCGCGCAGCCCCCATGCAGTCCCCGGTGCCGGGTTTCATGGAGGTCGGAGGGGGTGGATGGAGATCGAGTGGAGATCGTGTGCAAGACGTGAAGGAAGGTGCTCGAAAGGGGCCGAACATGTCTTTACGCGTGCGTTTCGCACACTGATGTCGTGACAGGCGTGACTGTCCGCGCCCCTCGCCCGCTTGGGAGTCTCTTGGCCGGGCCAAGGAGGGGGACGCATGGACAAGCGGTACGAGGTGTACGCGCTGGCGGACGCGCACTTCTACGAGACGCCCGACCGGATGGGCACGGGCGGCGGCGCGCCGCTGTTCGACACGGCGCGCCGGCCGGTCCCCGAGGGCTGGGATTCGGCGCGCACCGGTGACTGGCTGACGCTCACCCCGCTCGCCGCCGACGGCTCCCCCGCCCCGGGTCCGGCCCAGGGCTGGAAGATCCACGCCTCGGCCACCCGGGCGAACGCGGACCGGATCGCGGCGATCGTGTGGGACTACTGCGTGCCGCGCCGCGTCCCGTTCAAGTTCGTGCCCGGCCCGCACCTGCTGCACCTGCGCAACACCAAGTACGCGGGCCGCGACGCCAGCGGCAAGTTCGTCACCGTCTACCCGTCCGACGACGAGCAACTGCACACGGTGCTGCGCGAGTTGGGCGCCCTGCTGGAGGGCTTCGAGGGCCCGTACATCCTGACCGACCTGCGCTGGCACGACGGCCCGCTCTACGTCCGCTACGGCGCGTTCGCGCGCCGGTACGTCGTCGACGAGCGCGGCTCGCTCGTGCCGGCGGTGCAGGACGGCGCGGGCACCCTGGTGCCGGACCGGCGGGCCCCGTCCTTCCAGGTCCCGGAGTGGGTGACGCTGCCCCCGTTCCTGGAGCCGCACCTCGCGTCGCGCAACACGACGACGGTGGGCGAACTGCCGTACCGCATCGAGAAGGCGCTGCACTTCTCCAACGGCGGCGGGGTGTACGCCGGCACCGACACCCGGGACGGGCGGCAGGTGGTCCTCAAGGAGGGGCGGCCGCACGCGGGACTGGCCTCCGACGGGGCGGACGCGATCACCCGGCTGGAGCGGGAGAAGCGGGCGCTGGAGGCGGTGGCGGGGACCGGGGTGGTGCCCGAGGTCCGGGACTGGTTCCTGCTCGGCGACCACCGCTTCCTCGTCATGGACTTCGTGGCGGGACGCCCGCTCAACTCGTTCTTCGCCGAACGGCACCCGTTGCTGTGCGCCGACCCCGACCCGGGGGCCGTCGCCGCGTACACGGCGTGGGCGGTGCGCGTCCACCGGGCGGTGGAGCGGGCGGTGGAGAAGGTGCACGCGTGCGGGATCGTCTTCAACGACCTGCATGTCTTCAACATCATGGTCGCGCCCGACGAGGAGTCGGTGTACCTGATCGACTTCGAGGCGGCGGCCCCGGCCGAGGAGAACGGCCGGCAGGTCGTCGCGCACCCCGGCTTCTTCGCGCCGCCCGACCGCCGGGGCGTCGACGTCGACCGCTACGCCCTGGCGTGCTTACGGCTCGCCCTGTTCCTGCCCGTGACCACGCTGTTCGTGGTCGACCGGGGCAAGGCGGCCCATCTCGCCGAGGTGATCGCGCGGCAATTCCCGGACGTGCCCCGGGAGTTCCTGGACGACGCCGTCGCGGAGATCACCCGCGACACCGCCCACGGCGGGCCGCCGGTGCGGGGTGCGCGCGTCCCGTCGGCGCCCGCCTTCCGGGTGGAGCCCGGGGACTGGCCGCACAGCCGGGACTCGATGGTCAAGGCGATCCTCGCGTCGGCGAGCCCGGAGCGCGACGACCGGCTCTTCCCGGGGGACGTCGCCCAGTTCTCCGACGGCGGCGGCCTCGGTCTCGCGCACGGCGCGGCCGGCGTGCTGTACGCGCTGGCGGCGACCGGCGCCGAGCGCTACGACGAGGGCGAGCGCTGGCTCCTCGACCACACCGCCCCGGCCCCGACGGGCACCCCGCTCGGCCTGTACGACGGCCTCGCGGGCGTCGCCCACGTCCTGGACCTGCTCGGGTACCGGCAGCGGGCCTTTGACCTGGTCGACGGCATCCTGCGCGAGCGGTGGCAGCACCTCTCTTCCGGCCTGCACGGGGGTCTGGCCGGACTGGGGCTCGTCCTCGGCGAACTGGCGCGCAGGACCGGCGAGTCGGAGCTGCGCGAGCGGGCCGCCGAGGCCGCCGACATCGTCGTACGCCGACTCGCCGAACCGGTGCCGGACGCGCCGCGGCGGCGGGCCGGGCTGCTGCGGGGAGCGAGCGGGCCCGCGCTGTTCCTGCTCCGGCAGTACGAACTGACCGGTGAGCAGGGGCTGTTGGAGGCGGCGGGGGTCGCGCTGCGCCAGGACCTGGCGGCCTGTGTGGAGCGCGACGGGGGTTCGCTGGAGGTCGACGAGGGATGGCGGACCCTGCCGTATCTCGGGGACGGGAGCGTGGGGGTCGGGGCGGTCCTCGACGACCACCTGGCCCATGTCCCGGACCCCGGCGGGGAGTTCGAGCGGGCCCGGGCCGGCATCCTGATCGCCGCCACCTCCCGCTTCTACGCGCAGCCCGGTCTCTTCCAGGGCCGCGCCGGGATGATCCTGCACCTCGCCCGCACCACCGCGCCGGGCGCGACACCGGCCCGGCTCGCCGAACAGATCGCCGCCCTGGGCTGGTTCGCGATGCCCTATCAGGGCCAACTCGCCTTCCCCGGACACCAGATGATGCGGCTGTCCATGGACCTCGGCACCGGCACGGCGGGCTGTCTGCTCGCCCTCGCCGCCGCTCTCGACCCGGACGGCGCGGGCACCACCGCGCACCTGCCGTTCCTCCCGCCGCCGCACCGGCGGCCCTCATGACGCGGCTCCGCCACACCTGACGGAGTCGTGACGCAACCCCGTCCCCACGGGACAACACGGAAAAACGACGAAAGGACACACCATGGCCCTGCTCGACCTGCAGACGATGGAATCCGACGAGCACACCGGGGGCGGCGGCAACAGCACCGTCAGCCTGCTCTCCTGCATCAGCGCGGCGAGCGTTCTGCTCTGTCTCTGATCTCTCCGCCGTACTGAACGCTCCGGGCGGTCCACTCCTCAGGGGGGAGAGGGACCGCCCGGAGTCCGGCCGCCCGGGAAACCACGAAGTGCGCCCGGAAACCACGAAGTGCGGGAGCAGGATGCGGATGGACCGGACGAAGACGGACCGGACGACCGGTGAGCTGCTCGGCGCCGCCGCCCGGCACAGTCGCGCGCGCTGTGTCGCGCTGTGTCTGGTGGGCGTGGCGGGGACGGGCGCCGGACTGCTGCTGCCCGCCGCCCTCGGCCGGGCCCTGGACCTGCTGCTCGCCCACGCCCCGCCGACCCGCTGGGTGCTGTACTGCGCGGCCCTCGTGATGCTGCTGACCCTGCTCGACGCCTGCGAGACCGTCCTCGCCGCCACCCTCGACGCCCGGACCACCGCCTTCCTGCGCCGCCGGATCACCGGCCATGTCCTGGCCGTCGGCCCACGGGCCACCGCCCGCTTCGGCGCCGGGGACCTCGTCGCGCGGGTCGTCGGCAACGCCGCCCAGGCCGGCGCGGCGCCGGGTGCCCGCGCCGCGCTCCTGGCCGCGCTCGCCGGACCGGTCGGCGCGGTGGTGGCGCTGGCCCTGATCGACCCGTGGCTCGTGGTCGTCCTGCTGACCGGCGCCCCGGCCCTGACCGTGCTGCTGCGCTCCCTCGCCCGGGACACCTCGGCGTGCGTGGCGGACTACCAGCGGGCGCAGGGGCGCATCGCCGCCGCGCTCGCGCAGGCGATCGGCGGTGCCCGGACGATCCGCGCGGCCGGGACGGCGGACCGGGACACGGCGCGGATCCTGCGGCCGCTGCCCGAGCTGTCCCGGGCGGGCCTGCGCATGTGGCGGGTCCAGGGCCGGGCCGCCGCGCAGGCCGTCGCGGTCGCGCCGCTGCTGCAACTCGGGGTGGTCGCCGTGGCGGGGCTGCTGCTCACCCGGCACCGGCTGTCGCCGGGCGACGTCCTCGCCGCCTCGCGCTACGCGGTCCTCGCCACCGGTGTCGGCATGCTGGTCGGACAGCTCTCCGGGCTGGTCCGGGCCCGGACGGCCGCCGCCCGCCTGGGCGAGATCCGCACCGAACCCGTTCCGGTCCACGGCGACCGCCGTCTCCCGCCGGACGGCCCTGGACGGCTGGAGCTGCGCGGGGTGACCGCCCGGCGCGGGGAGCGCGCGGTGCTGGACGGCGTCGACCTGGTCGTACCGGGCGGGACGACGCTGGCCCTGGTCGGCCGCTCGGGCGCGGGCAAGTCGCTGCTGGCCGCGCTGGCGGGCCGGCTCGCCGACCCGGACGCCGGGCAGGTGCTGCTGGACGGCGTCCCGCTGCCCGCCCTCTCCCGGGCCGAGCTGCGCGCGGCGATCGCCCAGGCCTTCGACCGCCCCGCCCTGCTGGGCACGACCATCGAGGACACGATCGCCCTGGGTCCCGACGCCTCCCGCCCCTCCCCCGCCCGGGTCCGCGAGGCCGCCCGCACGGCCCGCGCCGACGACTTCGTCCGCCGCCTCCCGGACGGCTACGCCACCCCCTGCGCGCACGCCCCGCACTCCGGCGGCGAGGCCCAACGCCTGGGCCTGGCCCGCGCGTTCGCCCACGGCGGCCGACTCCTCGTCCTGGACGACGCCCTCTCCAGCCTCGACACGGTGACGGAACACCAGATCACCGAGGCCGTCCTCGGCGGCCCCGCGCCCGGCACCCGGCTGCTGGTCGCCCACCGCGCCACGACAGCCGCCCGCGCCGACGCCGTGGCCTGGCTGGACGGGGGCCGCGTACGGGCGCTCGGAACGCACCGGGAACTGTGGCGAATCCCGGAGTACCGAGCGGTGTTCGGAGCGGCGGCGGGGGCGGGGCGTGAGTAGCCTGCGGCGCGGGGGGCGCTTCTTGCTCGACCGCCGGTGGGTCGTGGCGCGGCTCGCGGGCTGGTCGGTGCTGGAGACCGGGCAGAGCTTCCTGCTCGGCTACGCCCTGGCGCGGGCGCTGGACGACGGGTTCCTCGCCGGACGGGCCGGGGTGGGGCTCGGGTGGCTCGCGGTGGCCGGACTCGGAGTGCTCGTGGGGGCGTACGGCACCGGACGGGTGTACGGGGCGCTCGCCGCGCTGGTGGAACCGCTCCGGGACCGGCTCGTCACCCGGGTGGTGGAGCGGGGCGTGCGGGAGGCGGACGGCGAGGCGTTGTCGGGGCTCACCCAGCAGGTGGAGATCGCCCGGGACGCCTTCGCGGGGCTGGTGATGGTCTCGCGCTCGTTCGTGTTCACGTCCGTGGGCGCGCTGATCGGTCTGGGCTCGCTCGCGCCGCCGCTGCTCCTGCTCGTCGCCCCGCCGCTGGCCGCCGGGGTGGGCCTGTTCGCGGTGACGCTGCGTCCGCTGGCGCGGCGCCAGGAGGCGTTCCTCGCCGCCGACGAGGCGCTGGCGGGGAGCCTGCGCGTCGTCTGTGCGGGGCTGCGGGACGTCACGGCGGCGGGCGCGGAGGACCGGGTCGCCGCGGACACCGGCGCGCTCGTCGACGCCGAGCTGCGGGCGGCCCGCGCACTGGCCCACTGGGGCGTGGCCCGCGTGGCCTGCCTCGCGCTGGGCGGCCACCTGCCGCTGGTCCTGCTTCTCGCCGGCGCCCCCTGGCTCCTGGCCCACGACGTCACCCCCGGCGCCCTGGTCGCCGCCTTCGCCTACCTCACCCAGTCCCTCCTCCCAGCCCTGACCGCCCTCATCCACGGCCTGGGCACCAGCGGCTCCCGCCTGACGATCGTCCTACGACGACTTGCTCCGCGGGGTGAGGGGGGTGAGGCGAGCGATGCGGGTGAGGGGGGCGATGCGGGTGCGACGGGTGAGGCAGGAGGGGCGGGCCGGCCAGGTTGCCTTCCGGCCGACGGCCCGGGCGAGGCAGCGGCAGCGGCGGCCTGGCGCCGGGACCCGGACGGAACACCGGCACCACGTCCAGGCACCGAGCCGGTCGAGCTGTTCGGGCCGACAGGCCCAATGGTGCCGACGGGGCCGACGGGGCCGAGCAATACGTCCGGGTATCCGCCCTCTCCCCCTCCCCCTCCCACTCCCCCTGTCCCCACCTTCCCCGCGACCCCGCCGAGCCCCGCGCTCTCCGCGCCGCCCGCCCTCTCCCTGACGTCCCTCACCTTCGCCTACGGTCCCGCCTCCGCGCCCGTCGTCGACGACCTCACGCTCGCCCTGCCCGTCGGGGGCCACCTGGCCGTCGTAGGCCCGAGCGGGGTCGGGAAGTCGACGTTGACCGGGCTGGTCGCCGGGCTGCTGGTGCCGGGGCGCGGGGAGATACGGATCTGCGGCCGGCCGGTGCCGGGAGGGGCCGCCGCCGCGCAGCGCGTGCTCATCCCGCAGGAGGCGTACGTGTTCGGCGGCACCCTCGGCGAGAACCTCGCGCACCTGCGGCCGGACCCCGTCCCCGAGGAGGAACTGCTCGCCGCGGCCGAGGCGGTCGGGCTGGCCCCGCTGCTCGACACGCTGGGCGGACCCGGTGCCGCGGTGGACCCGGCGGCGCTGTCGGCCGGTGAGCGCCAGTTGATCGCGCTCACGCGCGCGTACCTGTCGTCCGCTCCGCTCGCCCTCCTCGACGAGGCGACCTGCCACCTGGACCCGGAGGCGGAGGCACGCGCCGAGCGGGCCTTCGCGGCGCGGCCGGGCGGCACCCTGGTCGTGGTGGCCCACCGCATCAGCTCGGCCCGGCGGGCGGGCCGGGTGCTGGTCATGGACGGGCCGCGTACGGCGTACGGGACGCACGACGAGTTGGTGCGGCGCTCGCCCCTCTACCGCGATCTCGTCGGCGGCTGGGCAGCCGGGGAAAAGTGGGCAGCCGACGAGGCCGGTGCGGCCGGGGACGGCTCACAGCCAGCCCTGGCCCTGCGAGATGCGGATGGCGTCGACGCGGTTGCGGGCGCCGGTCTTGCGGGTGATCGCCGCCATGTAGTTGCGCACGGTCCCGTGGGACAGGTGCAGGCTCCCGGCGATCTCCGCGATGGAGGCGCCCTCGGCGGCGAGGGTTAACACGCTGAGCTCCCGGCGGGTCAGCGGCATCTCGGCGGCCTTGAGGAAACCGAAGCCCAGGGACTCACTGACGAAACGTTCCCCCTGGGCGACCTTGCGGATGCCGTGCAGCAGGTGTTCCGGACTGCCCGCCTTGTCGACGTAGCCGAGCGCGCCCGCCTCCAGGGCGCGTTTCAGCAGGCCCGGTCTGTTCGCACCGGCAAGGACGAGCAGCCGCGGCGATGGCGGTCCGCCGCGCGGGCACAGGTCGCCCAGGGGCGGGATGCCGTACGTGTCGGAGCAGTCGAGATCCGCCGCGCACACGTCCGGCCGCACCGTCCCGACGCGGCCGGCCGCGCTGCGCCACGGCACGTCGTCCACCCTCAGGTCGGGTTCCCGGGACAGCCACTGCGCGAGGACCGATCTGACCAGACACGTGTCATGCACCAGAAGAACCCGGATCACTGCCGTCCCTTCACCCCGTCGTACGCCGGTTCGTGGTCTTGAGCGCGTGCCCATTCTTGGGCTCCGGGACCGTTTCTGAGCGCGAAGATCCGGCCATCAAGGGGCGCGGGGGCGCACGCGGGGCGCTCGTACGCCGTCGCGCGCTTCGGCGGAGGGGGCGGGGCGGGGGCATGGCGGATGACCCACCGGGGTACACGGCGGCTCTCGGGCGAACCCACCGCTCGCCGTGCGCGTCGCGCCGCCAGAGGGCAGATTTGGTTCCGCCGGACCCGGCCCGGAGCCGTGGCGTCCGGTACGTACAGGTGAGTCCGAGCCGGTGAACCCCGCGTCCCGGGGTGACCCGTAGACCCGCCCTTGGGAGGTGGTCGCCGTGCCCGAGCAGACGTCCGGGCAGGCCCAGGCCGCCGGACAGTCCCAGGCGGTCGGGCAAGCGCCGACGGCCGGGAAAGCCCCGTCGGCCGGACGCTCGCCAGCCGCCGGACAGACCCAGCCCCCCGAACAAGCCCAGCCCGCCGAACAAGCCCCGACGACCGAGCAGCCCCCGACACCCGTAGGGGCACCGACGTCCGAGCAGGCCCCGGCGTCCGTAGGCGCACCGGCGGCCGCAGGCGCACCGGTTGATCGGCCACTGCTCTCGCTGGCGTTGACGTCGATGATGGATGCCGTCGAGGCGCATTCCGGGGGTGTTTATCTGCTTCCGGGTGGTGGGGCGGTGTTGGAGATGGCGGTGGTGGCCGGGCTGCCCCGGTCGTTCGCGGCGCCGTGGGAGCGGGTCGGGCTGAACGCGCCGATTCCGGTCGCCGAGGCGGTGCGTGAGCGGCGGCTGGTGTGGGTGGGCGGCGAGGAGGACATGGCCCTGCACTATCCGCGGATCGCGGTCGTCCTGCCGTACCCCTTCGCGCTGGCAGCGCTGCCGGTGGCGACCGCGTCCCGGGTGTACGGCGCGGTCTACGTCACCTGGCCCGGCTCGCACCCGCCGGAGCTGTCCGACCGGGAGCGCCGGGAGCTGACGACGGCCTGCGACCGGCTCGCGCTGCGGCTGGAGCGGGCCGCGGCGCAGAACCGTTCGGTGCGGGCCGAGTCCGATCTGCTGGACACGGGCCCGCTGGGCGGTGTCTCCGACACGCTCGGCACGCTGGAAGCGGCCCGGATGGTGGCCCGGCTGCCGTACGGGCTGTGCTCGCTGGACCTCAGCGGGCGGGTCGGCTTCGCCAACGCCGCCGCGTCCGAGCTGCTCGACGTCCCGGTGCGGACGCTGCTCGGCTCGCAACTGTGGGCGGCCGTGCCGTGGCTGAACGACCCCGTCTACGAGGAGCGCTACCGGGCCGCGCTGATCAGTCAGCACGCCACCTCGTTCGTGGCGCTGCGCCCGCCCGCCGAGTGGCTGTCGTTCCGGCTGTACCCGAGCACCACGGGCCTCACCGTGCGGATCAGCCGGGCCCGTGCGGTGTCGGAGATGAGCCCGTCCGAGGCCCGGGCCGGGGACGCGCCGACCCGGCTCGTGTCCATGTCGCAGGCGCTGAGTCTGGCCGGGGCGCTCACCGAGACGGTGAGCGTGCACGACGTGGTGGGGCTGGTCGCGGAAGAGATCGCGCCGGCGGTGGGCAGTGAGGCCCTGATGCTGCTCGGCGCGCAGGCCGGCCGGCTGCACGTGCTCGGACAGCACGGGTATCCCGACCCGCACACCGCGGAGCGGTTCGACGGGATGCCGCTGTCCGCCCCGACACCGGGCGCGCGGGCCGTGGCGCACGGCGTCCCGGCGTTCTTCGACTCCCGGCAGCAGTTGGAGCACCTCTATCCGGCCCTGCGGTCCACCCCGGACGGCTTCGCCGCCTGGGCGTTCCTGCCGCTGATCGCCTCCGGCCGCCCGGTGGGCGCGTGTGTGCTGGCCTACTCCGCGCCCCACCGCTTCTCCACGCACGAGCGCGCGGTGCTGACCAGCCTGGCCGGGCTGATCGCACAGGCCCTGGACCGGGCCCTGCTGTACGACGTCAAACACCAGTTGGCGCACGGGCTCCAGGCGGCGCTGCTGCCGCCGTCGCTGCCGTCGCTGCCCGGCATCGAGGCGACCGCCCGCTATCTGCCCGCCACCCGGGGCATGGAGATCGGCGGGGACTTCTACGACCTGGTGCCCTCGCCGCCGCTCGCCGCGGCCGTGATCGGGGACGTGCAGGGGCACAACGTGACCGCGGCCGGACTGATGGGGCAGATCCGCACCGCCGTGCGCGCCTACACGACGGTCGGGCAGGAGCCCGCGGAGGTCATGCGCAGCACCAACCGGCTGCTGATCGACCTCGGCTCCGAACTGTTCGCCAGTTGTCTGTACCTGCGGCTGGACCCGGTCCACGGGCGGGCGGTGATGGCCCGGGCCGGGCATCCCCCGCCGCTGCTGCGCCGGGCGGACGGCCGGGTGCGCGTCCTGGACCTCGCGGGCGGCCCGCTGCTGGGCATCGACGCCTCGGCGACGTATCCGACGACGGAGGTCGAACTCACCCCCGGCTGTGTCCTCGCCCTCTACACGGACGGGCTGATCGAGACGCCGGGAGTGGACATCGAGGACGCGATCGCCGACCTGGGACGGCGGCTCGGCGAGGCCGGCGACCGGCCGCTGGAGGAGCTGGCCGACGAGTTGGTGGGGCACTACGCGACGGCGGAGGAGCGCATCGACGACGTGGCGCTGCTGTTGCTGCGGGCGGGGACGGCTCCGGACGGCGGCCACGGCTGACCCGGTGCCGCCCTCGCCGGACACGTGAACGGTCCGACCCCCGCCGGAGGATCGGACCGTTCATGTGTTCATGTGTTCATGTACTGCGTTGTCGGCTGTCAGTCAGTCACCGCGGTGTGGATCGGTGCGGTGACCGACTCGGCCGGTGCGGTGCGGTGTCAGTGCGACTCGGTCAGGCCCGAGCCGTCTTCCAGGCCGTTGCCGTTCTGGTTCTGCTCCTGGCCCTGGTTCTGCTCCTGACCCTGGTTCTGCTCCTGACCCTGCTCCTGGCCCTGGTTCTGCGCCTGACCGCCGTTCACGGCCTCGCCCTGGCCGGCGTTGGCGGCCTGCTCCTCGCCACCGTTCTGGTCCTGGCCACCGTTGGCAGCCTCGCCCTGGCCCGCGTTGGCAGCCTGCTCCTCGCCACCGTTGCCGGCCTGGTCCTGGCCGCCGTTGGCCGCCTGGCCGCCGTTGGCCGCCTGGTCGCCGCCGACCGCGTCACCGGCACCGATGCCGCCGCCGTCGCCGAGGGTCGCGCCGACCGCCGCCAGCGCGGTGGTCACCGGCTGGAAGAAGGTCTCGCCGCCGACGGTGCAGTCGCCGGAGCCGCCCGAGGTCAGGCCGACCGCCTGGCCGTCCTGGGTGAAGAGCGAGCCGCCGCTGTCGCCGGGCTCGGCGCAGACATCGGTCTGGATGAGGCCCGTGACCGTGCCCTCGGGGTAGTTCACGGTGGCGTCGAGGGCGAGGACCTGACCGTCGTTGAGACCGGTGGTGCTGCCCATCCGGAAGACCTGCGTGCCGACCGTCGCATCGGCGGCCTGGGAGATCGCAACGGTCTGCTGGCCGGTGTTGACCTCGCTCGGCGCCTGCGTGTTCGGGTCGTCGTACTTCACAAGCGCGAAGTCGCCGTCACCCGGGAACGTCGCCTGGTCGACCGTGGCGATGGGCTGGCCGGTCTCGGAGTCGGACCACTGCTTGGCCGCGACCCCGCAGTGACCGGCCGTCAGGAAGGCCGGGGAGCCGTCACCGGCGGTCACGTTGAAGCCGAGGGAGCAGCGCGCGTCGCCGCCGAATATCGCGTCGCCGCCGGAGACGAGGGGCTTGAGGGTGCCGGCCGACTTCTTGATGGTGGCCATGCCCGAGCCGAGGGTCTTGACCGTCGAGTCGATCTGGTCCCACTTGGAGCCGGTGACCGTGGCGTCGGCGGTCACGAGGATCTTGTTCGTCTTGGGGTCGACGGCCCAGGAAGTGCCCGGGATGGTCGCCTTGGTCTTCAGCGTCTTGGCCGCGGCCTCGAGCTCGGCCTTGCTGTTCTGGACCTCGCGGACCTTCGCGCCCGCCTTCTGCGCCTGCACGATGACGTTGTTGTCGTCGCCGGAGACGTTCACGACGTTGACGACCAACTGCTTGTCGTCGGAGTCGTAGTACGAGCCGGCGAAGGCGTCACCGAGCAGCTCGGCGAGCTGGGAGGCGAGGTCCGAGGCGTCGCCCGACTTCAGGGTCTTCACCGTTGCGGCGTTGTTGGAGCCGCCGTCCTGGGAGGCGTTCGCCTGAGGAAGCAGGATGGCCGCCGCTCCGAGCGCGGCCACACCGCCAGCCGCGATGATGGCCTTACGCTTCGTAACTCGCTTGTGACTCAAAAAACTCGACCTCCTGGGGGACGGGGTCTGGCTGCCGGGGTTCGGCAGCTCCGTACAGCGGCGCCTGGTTGGCCATGAGTACGCAGGGGTCTCGGGATGTGTTCAATCGCGTTTGCCAACTTCCTTTGCTAAACCCTGAATCGGCCATGACCTGGCCACGGCTTCGGCGCTCGGAAGCAATCGCCCATATGCCGATGACGACCGCCGAAGCCGACAAGATCCCTTCCGGCGACTTCGCCCCCCCCCCCCCCCCCCCCCCCCCCCCCCCCCCCCCCCCCCCCCCCCCCCCCCCCCCCCCCGCGCGCCCACTCCGCACCTGTCCGCCGAGACCCCGACGCGGACCGCACGATTCCGCGTGCCCGCTGGTCACAGGGGTCGACACGGGAGGGCGAGGGGCTCCCGGGGCGGGCGGTGACGACGGCCCCGGAGACCGCCGCCACGTGCGCCCTGTCGACCACCCGGGGCCCGCGAACCGACGCGGACGGCACGGCGGTCGACTTGGTTCCGGCGTTCGATGGCCGGTTCGGTTGTCCTGATCCCATCGATCCGATCCCCATCAGATCCATCCGATCGATCCCCGCGATCCCATCGATCCGATCGGTACCGACGACGACACCCGGCCGGACGATCCCCAATTGGCACCGTTCGTAGCCGGTCGGCGACGATGCGTTGAGATCGGGGGCCGGAATCCCGGCTTCAGGGAATCTGCACACCGCATGCCCGAGCAGGTCACCGTGCGCGAGGTTTCTGCACAACTCGGGGGCGTCGGCGGTGCCGTTGGGGCAGGAGTGTCGGATTCGCCGCGAGGGCGCAGGACGCTCATCCGAGCGAATCCCGGCCGAGGTGTGAAGGAGTCGCCGACAAGGCGTGGGCGAGCCAGCACCGTTTGACGTTCCCGTGACGCAACTTCCCAGGTGGGACCGGGGATTGAGTGGCTGCGCCGACCGCATACCTGCTTTGATCCAACGCATCGCAGGGGCCGAACCGCTTCCGGAAACGGGAGTTCGGCACCGGCGGCCGCGGCCGTCATCTGTCCCCAGAGGGGGCCGCTCCCCCCCTTATTGAGATATCCATGTGAAGGGAAGTTCCTCCATGAACTCCACCCCCCAGGTTGAGACCGTCGAGATCTCCGACGCCGAGCTGGACAACGTCTCCGGCGGTCTGTCCCTGAACGCCCTCAACACCGTCACCGGTGTCGTGGACGGCATCGCCCCGGTCTCCGGCCTGGTCAACACGGTCGTCGGTACGGTCGAGGGCGTCACCGGCCTCAGCACCGCCCCGGTCACCAACCTGGTCGCCGGTCTCTGATCGCGCCCTTGTGACACCGATGAGTCCCGGAGCCGGCACCCGGCTCCGGGGCTCTTCGGCACCCTGAACCTCCCGAGGGAAGTCCCGTGCAGTTCCGCCAACAGGCCCTCGCCA
The DNA here is from genome assembly GCF_900110755.1 of Streptomyces sp. yr375. Taxonomy (GTDB): domain Bacteria; phylum Actinomycetota; class Actinomycetes; order Streptomycetales; family Streptomycetaceae; genus Streptomyces. The sequence continues at coordinate 491,960 of NZ_FOFF01000001.1, read as the reverse complement.
AGCTCCAGTCACCGGAGGAACTCGACCTGCCGGTGCGTTTCGCGCGCCCGCAGGGCTGGCTGGTGCTGTCCGTGACCGTGGTCGTCATGGCGGCGGCGTCCGTGTGGGCGGTGACCGGCTCGGTCACGTCCACGGTGAACGCGCCCGCCGTCCTCACCCACGGCGAGGGCAGCTACATCCTCCAGAGCCCCGCAGCGGGCCAGGTCACCGCGGTCCTCGCGAAGGAGGGCCAGCGGCTGCCGGCCGACTCCCCGGTGCTGAAGGTGCGCACGGCCGGGGGCGACGCCGTGGTGCGCACGGTCGCCGCGGGCCGCATCACCGCGCTCGCCGCCACCATCGGGCAGATCATCGCCACCGGCGCGAACGTCGCCGCCGTGGAGAAGGTCGCCAGCCCCGACGACCCGCTGTACGCCACGGTGTACGTCCCGGCGCAGAACGCGGGCTCCATCGCGGCCGGCGCCGCCGTCGACCTGACCGTGCAGACCGTGCCGTCCCAGCAGTACGGCGTGCTGCGCGGCAAGGTGAAGTCGGTGGACCGTACGGCCCAGTCGGCGCAGCAGATCGCCGCGTTCCTCGGGGACAGCCAGTTGGGCGAGCAGTTCACGAAGGAGGGCCGCCCGGTGGCGGTCCTGGTCCGGCTCGGCACGTCCTCGGCGACGAAGAGCGGCTACCGGTGGTCGTCCGCCGAGGGGCCGCCGTACGCGCTGACCTCCATGACCATGGCCACGGGTTCGATCCGGCTGGCCGACCAGCGTCCCGTCGACTGGCTGCTCCCGTGAGCGCCGCCGAGGAGACCCGCAGCCGGCGGCGGGCCGCCCCGCCGCCGCGGCGCACGCTCCCCAAGAGCCGGGTGAAGACCGTGCGCACGCCCACCGTCCTCCAGATGGAGGCCGTGGAGTGCGGGGCCGCCTCGCTCGCGATGGTCCTCGGCCACTACGGCCGGCACATCCCGCTGGAGGAGCTGCGCATCGCGTGCGGTGTCTCCCGCGACGGCTCGCGCGCCAGCAACCTCCTGAAGGCGGCCCGCAGTTACGGCCTCACGGCCAAGGGCATGCAGATGGACCTGGCGGCCCTCGCCCAGGTGAAGTCGCCCGCGATCCTGTTCTGGGAGTTCAACCACTACGTCGTCTACGAGGGGCTGGGCCGGCGCTTCGGCCGCCGGGGCGTGTTCATCAACGACCCCGGCAAGGGGCGGCGGTTCGTGCCGACGGAGGACTTCGACGGCAGCTTCACCGGTGTCGTGCTGGTGCTGGAGCCGGGCGAGGACTTCGAGCGGGGCGGGCGCAAGCCGGGGGTGCTGGGCGCGATGCCGGCCCGGCTGCGCGGCACCGCGGGCACCATGCTGGCGGCGGTGCTGGCGAGTCTGCTGCTGGTACTGGTGGGCGCGGCGGTGCCCGCGCTCAGCCGGACCTACATCGACATGTTCCTGATCGGGGGTCAGACGTCCTTGCTGGCCGTGCTGTTCGCGTCGATGGGCACGTGTGTGGCGCTCACGGTCGCGCTCACCTGGCTCCAGCAGGCCAACCTGCACCACGGCCGGATCATCTCCTCGACGCTCTCCAGCGCCCGTTTCCTGCGCCATCTGCTGCGGCTGCCGGTGACCTTCTTCTCGCAGCGCAGCCCGGCCGACCTCGTCCAGCGCCTCCAGTCCAACGACGCGGTCGCCGAGACCCTCGCCCGTGACCTCGCGTCGGCGGGCGTGGACGCGATCGTCGTCGTCCTGTACGCGGTCCTCCTCTACACGTACGACCCGCAGTTGACGTATGTCGGTATCGGGGTGGCGCTGCTGAACATCGTCGCGATGCGGATCGTCATCCGGATGCGGGCGACCCGGACGGCGAAGCTGCGCGCGGACAGCGCGCGGCTGACCAACACGGCTTACACCGGGCTGCAGTTGATCGAGACGATGAAGGCGACCGGCGGCGAGGACGGCTACTTCCGCAAGTGGGCGGGGCAGCACGCCACCACGCTGGAGGAGCAGCAGCGGCTGGGGGTGCCGAGCGCCTGGCTGGGGGTGGTCGCGCCGACGCTCGCCTCGCTCAACAGCGCGCTCATCCTGTGGATCGGCGGCATGCGGGCGATCGAGGGCCATATCTCGGTGGGCCTGCTGGTCGCCTTCCAGGCGCTGGTCACCCGGTTCACAGCCCCGCTGACCCGGCTGAACGGCGTGGCGGGGCGGATCCAGGACTTCGCGGCGGACGTGGCCCGGCTGAAGGACGTGGAGAACTTCCGCGCCGATCCGCTCTACGACCGCCGCTCCGGCGACGACTCCACGCGCCGGCTTCAGGGTCATGTCGAGCTGGAGAACATCACCTTCGGCTACAGCCCGCTGGACAAGCCACTGTTGACCGGTTTCGACCTGACCGTCGGCCCGGGGCGGCAGGTGGCGCTGGTCGGCGGTTCGGGCAGCGGCAAATCGACGGTGTCCCGGCTGATCTCGGGCCTGTACACGCCCTGGGAGGGCACGATCCGGATCGACGGGCAGCGCCTGGAGGACATTCCGCGCGGGGCGCTGGCGTCCTCGGTGTCCTTCGTCGACCAGGAGGTGTTCCTGTTCGAGGGCTCGGTGCGCGACAACGTCGCGCTGTGGGACCCGTCGATCCCGGACGACGCCGTCGTCGACGCGCTGCGGGACGCGGCGCTGTACGACGTCGTCGTGCGCCGGCCCGGCGGCATCCACAGCAGGGTCGAGCAGGACGGCCGCAACTTCTCCGGCGGGCAGCGTCAACGCCTGGAGATCGCGCGGGCGTTGGTGCGTCGGCCGAGCATCCTGGTGCTCGACGAGGTGACCAGCGCGCTGGACGCGGAGACCGAGCAGTTGGTGATGGACAGCCTGCGTCGGCGCGGCTGCGCGTGCGTGGTGATCGCGCACCGGCTGAGCACGGTGCGCGACAGCGACGAGATCGTCGTGCTCCAGCACGGCACGGTCGTGGAGCGCGGGCGGCACGAGGAGTTGGTGGCGCGCGGCGGCTCGTACGCGGCGCTGGTCAGGGAGCGTTGAGATGACGGTCGTACCCGAGGGCGACGTCGTCCTCGCCGCGCTGGGGCAGTCGGGCTCGCGGATCGACTGCGCGGGCTTCAGTCGCCTCGACCTGGAAGGGCCGCAGGTGCTGTGGCTGGTCGCGGCGGGCGCGCTCGACCTGTTCGCGGTGGACGCCGAACAGCAGGGCCACTGGCATCACTTGGGCCGCCTGGAGGCGGGCGCGCTGCTGCTCGGCCCGGTCTCCGGACCCCAACACACCTTGGTGGCCCGCCCGTTGCGCGACTGCGTGGTGCACCGCATCGGGCTGCGCGAACTGCACCAGCCCGCGAACACCCAGACCTGGTCCTACGACGAGTACGGCAACCCCCAGTATGTGCCGCCGACTTCAAGCCCCCTGGAGTACGCGCTCGCCCTCGGCGTCGGCCGCGGTCTTTCCATCCTCTTCCAGGCGCCGATGGCCACCGAGCGGGCGGCGGAGGTCACCGACGACGACGTGTTCTGGATGCAGGTGCCGCCGGGCAGTGTGCAGTACGGCTCGCTGTACGGCGCGGAGGCGGCGGCCGACCTGCTGATGGACCCGGCGGTGTGGCAGAGCATGGTCGACCAGCAGTACCGGCTGCTGACCACGCTGGACCGCTGGATCGAGCAGCTCGAAGCCACCCATGAGACGCGCACCGCCGCCGGGATCAAGGCGGGTGAGGCGGTCCGCGTCCAGGCCGACCGGACGCTGCTGGCGTCGATCGGCAAGAAGTCGGGGCAGCGCACGACGTCCGCCGACGCCGACGCCACCTTCGCCGCCTGCAAGCTGGTCGCCCAGGCCGCCGGGATCACCCTCGCCGAGCCCGCGCAGATGGGCGCCGACAGCGAGCGGCTGGACCCGCTCGAGCGGGTCGCCCTCGCCTCCCGGGTGCGCGCCCGGGCCGTCCGCCTGGACGGCCGCTGGTGGCGGGACGACGTGGGCCCGCTGGTCGGCCACCGGGCGCTGTCCGGGGCGCCGGTCGCGCTGCTGTGGCGGCGCGGCGGTTACGTCTGCGTCCATCCCGGGACCGGGCGGGAGACGCCGGTCGAGAAGGCCAACGCGGAGGAGTTCGAACCGCGGGCCGTGATGTTCTACCGCCCGCTGCCGGAACGGAAGTTGAGCCCGCTCGGCCTGCTGCGGTTCAGTATGCGCGGCACCGGCGGCGACCTGTCGAACCTGTTGCTCAGCGGGCTGGTGACGGTGGCGATCGGGGCGTTGGTGCCGATCGCGACCGGCAAGGTGCTCGGCGAGTTCGTGCCGAAGGCGCAGCAGGGGCTGATCACGCAGATGTGTCTGGCCGTGATGGTGGCCGGCGTGGTCGCGGCGGCGTTCATGCTGCTGCAGAACATGACCATCCTGCGGCTGGAGGGCCGGATCGAGGCGACGCTCCAACCGGCCGTCTGGGACCGGCTTTTGCGTCTGCCGACGAAGTTCTTCGCGGAGCGTTCCACGGGCGAGCTGGCGAGTGCCGCGATGGGCATCAGCGCGATCCGCCGGCTGCTGGCGGGGCTCGGCCCGTCGGTCGTGCAGTCCGTCACCGTCGGCGCGATGAATCTGGGACTGCTGCTCTGGTACAGCGTGCCGATGGCGCTGGCGGCGATCGGCATGCTGGTCGTCATCGCGTCGGTGTTCCTGGCGCTCGGACTGTGGCAGGTGCGCTGGCAGCGGCGGCTGATCGTGCTCTCCAACAAGCTCAACAACCAGGCGTTCCAAACGCTGCGCGGGCTGCCGAAGCTGCGGGTGGCGGCGGCCGAGAACTACGCGTACGCGGCCTGGGCGGCGCAGTTCGCGCGCAGCCGGGAGCTTCAGCAGCGCCTGGGCCGGATCAAGAACCTCAGCACGGTGCTGGGCTCGGTGTACCTGCCGCTGTGCTCGCTGCTGATGTTCATGCTGCTGGCCGGTCCGGCCCGGGGCGCGCTGTCGGCGGCGGACTTCCTCACCTTCAACACGTCGGTGACGATGCTGCTCACCGCCGTCACCTCGCTGACCGGGGCGTTCGTGTCGGCGGTGGCCGCGCTGCCGCTGTTCGAGGAGATCCGGCCGGTGCTGGAGACGATGCCCGAGGTCCGTACGGCGAACACCCGGCCGGGCCCGCTGACCGGCGCGCTCGAGGCCCGCCGGCTCTCCTTCCGCTACTCCGACGACGGCCCCCTCGTCCTCGACGACGTCTCCTTCGAGGTGCGGCCGGGCGAGTTCGTGGCGATCGTCGGCCCGAGCGGCTGCGGCAAGTCGACGCTCCTGAGGCTCCTGATCGGCTTCGACAAACCGGTCTCGGGCAGTGTGCTGTACGACGGCCAGGACCTCGCGGCTCTCGACCAGTCGGCGGTGCGCCGGCAGTGCGGGGTGGTGCTCCAGCACGCCCAGCCGTTCACCGGGTCCCTCCTCGACGTCATCTGCGGCACCGGCGCCTACACGCCCGAGGAGGCGATGGCCGCCGCCGAGCTTGCGGGGCTCGCGGAGGACATCAAGCGCATGCCGATGGGGCTGCACACGATCGTGTCGGGCAGCGGGTCGGTGTCGGGCGGCCAGCGCCAGCGGCTGATGATCGCCCAGGCGCTGATCCGCAGGCCGCGCATCCTGTTCTTCGACGAGGCGACCAGCGCCCTCGACAACGAGACGCAGCGCACGGTCATCGAGAGCACCCGCAAGCTCAACGCCACCCGGGTCGTCATCGCGCACCGCCTGTCGACGGTGATGGACGCGGACCGGGTCGTCGTGATGGAGAACGGCAAGGTCGCCCAGCAGGGACCGCCCGCCCAGCTCCTCGCGGACACGGGCGGCCGGCTCCACGAGCTGGTGCGGCGGCAGTTGGCCTAGGCCTGGTCGGTCGTCGTGCCGGGGACGGGTGCGCCGGAGGGGAAACCGGCCTCGACGTAGGCGCGGTAGTACGTCTCCCAGTGGACGGGGTCCCCCGGCCCCGCGCCGTCGTGTTCCCCGGCCCTGGTGTCGAGGGCGGCGAGGCACACCTCCCAGCCTGCGGCGTTGCGGGCGGCCGTGTCGGTGGCCTCCAGGACGTCGGTCAGGGTGAAGCGGGTGTGGTCGTCGTCGACCGCTTCCAGATCGAAGCGGAGTTCGTCGCCGCCCCACGCGAAGGACAGATGACGGGGCGCGGTCACGGCGAGCACCCGGCCGGTCGACTCCGGCATGTTCGGGTCACCGCTGAACCGGATCGTGCCGCCGGGACGCAGCTCGATCTCCAGGCGGGACGGGAACCAGTGGACCAGTTCCGCGGGGTCGGTGACGAGTTGCCAGACCCGGTCGGCCGGTCGGCCGTAGCCACGGGTGAAGCGGACGGCGGGACGGCCGTCGTCCAGGGCGAGATACGTACCGGTCGGGTCGGTCGACATGGCGGATCGGTCCTTTCACGTACGGGTCGGTGAGGTAGGGGTCGGTGATGTGGGGGCCACGGCTCACGGCCGCTCGGGGGCGCCCTCCCACCGGCCCGGGACCGGAGCGGTGTGGATCTGGGTGTGCGTCTGGGTGTGCATCTGGGTGGCCGCGACCCGCAGGGCCGCCGCGAAGCGGGCCGGGGCGCGCAGGAACTCCATGTGGATGCCGGGGAACTCCGCCCACGGCACGCCGATCCGGCGGGCGATCTCGATCGAGGGGCGGGCGTAGTACGTGCCGCGGTCCTCGGCGCCGGCCGCGAGCAGGATGGGGAACGGGGCCGCCCGCAGCGCCTCCTCGTCGGGGCGGAAGGCGGCGAAGGCGGCCCACTCGGCGCCGAACAGGTGGTCCTGGTTGGCCAGGAACCGCTGCCAGAGGTCGGCGGGCCAGCGGTAGGTGCCCTCGCCGCGGGTCGTCGCGGCGAACCGGCGCCCGGCCGCGGGAGCGCCGCCGCTCGCGTACAGCGCGGCCAGCTCGGGGAAGAAACCGCGCGCCGGGTCGTCGTCCGGCAGGACGTTCACGGCGGGCGGTTCATGGGCGATCAGCCCCGCCACCACCTCCGGGTGCCGGGCGGCGAGCGTGAGGCCGATGATCGCGCCCCCGCTGTTGCCGAACACCAGCGCCCGGCCGCCGGCCAGGCCGTCGATCAGGGCGCGGGCGTCGGACGCCTGGTCGGCGAGCCGTATCGGCGGCCCGCCGTCGCGGCCTTCGCTGCGGGAGTTGCCGCGCCGGTCGTAGGTGATCACCGTGAAGGCGTCGGCGAGTTCCTCGGCCACGGCCGTGTAGTAGCCGGCGTCTCCCCCGGCCCCGCTGATCATCAGCAGCGCCGGACCGCTCCCGCCCACCTCGTGGTACAGCCCCGTGCCGGCCACGTCGAACATTCCCCTGCGCATGCCTGACCTCCCTGCCTTGCCACCGCATGTGACGTACCCCATGTTTACGGCTGGGTACCCGCGGTCCATGAGAATCAGCGTGCTGGACGTGGGTTCGAACACGGTGCGGCTGGTGGTCGCGGACGCGGCGGGCGGCGTCCCCTTACCTGTGCATACGGCGAAGTGGCGGCTGCGGCTGTCCGAGCAGGTCAGGCCGGGTGACCCGGTCCCGGACGAGGCCCTGGAACGGCTCGTGCGCGCGGTCGCCGCGGCGTCCGGGACCGCGGACCGGTGGGGTGCGCCGGGCCCGCCGGCGTTCGCGACCGCCGTGGTGCGCGCCGCCCCCAACCGCAGCGAGGTGCTGCATGCGGTCCGGGCGCGGACGGGCGTCGCGCTGTGCACCCTGCCGGGCGAGGTGGAGGCCGAGCTGACGTTCCTCGGGGCCCGCCGCTGGATGGGCTGGCGGTCGGGCCCGCTCGCCCTGCTGGACATCGGGGGCGGTTCCTTCGAAGTGGCCTTCGGCCGGGGCCGGTTGCCGGACTTCGTGGCCTCGCTGCCCCTCGGCGCGGGCCGCCTCACCCACGACTTCTTCGCGGACCACGACCCGCCGCCCCCGGAGCTGGTCCGCGCGGCGCGGCGCAGGATCCGCCATCAGCTCAGGGACGTGGCCGCCCGGATCCGCTGGGAGGGCCCGCGTACGGCGGTGGCCACCTCCCGCACCTTCCAGCAGCTCGGCCGGCTGTGCGGGGCGCCGCCCGGCCGGCACGGCCCCTTCATGGACCGCACCCTGCGCCGCCGCGACCTGCGCGAGGCCGTCGACACGCTGGCCGCGCTGCCCGCCGCCGAACGCGCCCGGCTGCCCGGCATCTCCGCGCCGCGCGCCGGGCAGAGCCTGGCCGGTGCGGTGATCGGGCACACGGCGATGAAGCTGACCGGACTGGACACGGTCACCCTCTGCCCGTGGGCGATCCGCGAGGGCATCATGCTGCGGCACCTGGAGGACGGCCCGTCCTGGTGGGCGCAGGTCGCCCGGCGCGCCGACGAGGACACGCCCCCGGAGCCGCTCCCCCACCACCTCGCGGAACACTGACCGGCCCGCGACGCCGATCTCAAGACGAACACGGTGTGCCCGGAGGCCGGCCGGGGGCCCCACTCCGCCCGTCCGGCCTCCGGGTGCGGGATCGCGCCGGTCCCGTGCCAGAGGCTCGCTCTCCCCACGTCACGAGCCTCTGTCGGTGTCCACGGGGGCCACGCGATCCCGGTCTCAGAACGCGAAGAGGCTGCTCGCGGCAGCGCTCCTCACGCACTCGTTGGCGAAGGCGCGCTCGAAGGAGACGCGCTTGCCCCGCCATACACCGTCGACGGTGACGACCACCGGGTCGTACTGCTTGGTGCACGTGGCGCCGCTCGGGCCCGCCAGGACGTCGAAGTCGCCGTCGGCGGCGCGCAGTTCGGCGCAGGCGAGGGCGGCGGCGGGGTGGGTGCCTGAGGGGGTCGGCGCGCAGTTCAGGGTGACGGCCCTGGCCACGTCACCGGCGGCGGCGCTGTCTCCGTGGCCCACCGTCAGCACGAATGCCGACGGGGCGTAGAGGGAGGTGGGCGCTGCGGTCGGGGCGGCGTGCGCGGACCCGGTGAGGGTTCCGCAGACGGTGGCGGCCGTGAGGCCGAGGGTCGCTGCCCAGCGCGCGGTGTTCCGCATTGTGTGCATCCTTCCGCTCGATAAGGGGGTGCCGGTCCGACTCGGTCGGTGCCGAACACGGCGAGCGTGAGTCTGCCGAGTCCGCCGCCGGATTTCACATCGACCCCACAGGTTTCGGTAACCTTTCGTATTCAAGCAGTGGCGTGAAGTCACGGAATTCGAACGTTCCAACGCCGAATACAGGCGCTTCTTGATCCCTTCGACCCGTTCGATGACCGGTTTCCATAGCTCCCTTAATAGGCCTGAAACATTCCGCTCCCACCCCCACCCGACTTTCACCTCACCCCCACCAGGCCCCCACCCCGCCTTCACCCGTTCACCGTTCCGCTCTCGGCGGACTCCTCCGCGACCCCTTGTGTTCATGTACCAGCGGAGTAATGGTGATTACATGATTACGACGGAGCAGAGAGAGAAGCTGAGGGGCTGGTTCGCGGGCCGACTGCCCGACGACCTCTTCGAGGAGCTGACCGAGGTGACCCTCGACCGCGAGGAGATCACCGTGATCGGCCGCATCCCCGCGCCCCGGCTGACCGAGGACGCCCCGGCCGCCGAGCGGGAGGCGGCGGTCACCGCCCGGATCCAGGAGTTCCGGGAGCGCACCCGTGAGACCCGGATGGCCGTGGCGCGCGACGCCGAGCACCGCTTCCGGCGGAAGGTGTCGTGGGGTGTGGTGTGCGACGGGGAGCGCGCGCTGTTCACCCACGTGGCCGCGCCGGTCATGACCCGGCTGCGGCAGCCCGAGCGCGAGGTCCTCGACACGCTGATCGCCTCGGGCGTGGCCCGCAGCCGCAGCGACGCGCTCGCCTGGTGCGTCCGCCTGGTCCAGCGCCACACCGACGACTGGCTCACCGAACTGCGGGACTCCCTGGAGCACGTACAGCGGGTGCGGGCCCAGGGCCCGGACACGGACCCCGACGCGGACCCCGACTCGGACGCGGAGGAGACGGAGGAAGGATGATCAGCCGGACGACGAGAGGCGGCACCGGCTGATGGCCAAGCACTGGGCGGACTTCCAGTACGAGATCTACCTCAACGGGATGACGGGCGCGGTCCCCCGGCTACCCACCGACCTGACCCGGCTGGAGGAGCTCACCGAGCAGCGGCTCGGGCCGGGTCCGGTCGGTTATGTGGCGGGCAGCGCGGGCAACGGCAGTACGGCGCGGGCGAACCGTGCGGCCCTGGAGCGCCGCCGGATCGTGCCGCGCATGCTGCGGGACGTGCACGAACGGGATCTGTCCGTCGAGGTGCTGGGCCGCTCGCTGCCCGCGCCGCTGGCCCTGGCGCCGGTCGGCGTGCTGTCGATCATGCACCCGGAGGCGGAGTCCGCGGCGGCCCGGGGCGCGGCCGCGCAAGGGGTGCCGTTCATCCTGTCGTCGGCGTCCAGCACGCCGATCGAGCAGGTGGCCGAGGCGATGGGCGACGCCGAGCGCTGGTTCCAGTTGTACTGGTCCAAGGACCGTGAGGTGACCCGGAGTCTCCTGGGCCGGGCGCGGGCGAGCGGGTACTCCGTGCTCGTCGTCACCCTGGACACCCCGCTGCTGGCCTGGCGGCCCCGCGATCTCGACCAGGCCTATCTGCCGTTCCTGCACGGCGTCGGCACCGCCAACTACTTCACCGACCCGGCCTTCCTGGCGGGCCTGGCCAAGCCGGTGCACGAGGACCCGAACGCGGCCGTCATGCACTTCGTCAGCCTGTTCGCGGACCCCGGCAAGACCTGGCCGGACCTGGCGTTCCTGCGGGAGCAGTGGGCCGGGCCCATCGTCCTCAAGGGCGTCCTGCACCCCGACGACGCCCGGCTCGCCGCCGACGCCGGGATGGACGGGGTGGTGGTCTCCAACCACGGGGGCCGGCAGGTGGCCGGTTCGGTCGCCGCCGCCGACGCGCTGCCCCGGGTGGCGCGGGCCGTCGGCGACCGGCTGACCGTGCTCTTCGACAGCGGGGTGCGCACCGGCGACGACGTCTTCAAGGCGCTCGCCCTCGGCGCCCGCGCGGTCCTGCTGGGCCGGCCCTACGTCTACGGACTCGGCCTGGACGGGCAACCCGGCGTCGAACACGTCATCCGCTGCCTCCTGGCCGAGTTCGACCTCACCCTGGCCCTCTCCGGCCACACCGCCCCGACCACGATCGCCCCGACAGACCTCGCCGAGGACAACACCGACCAACCCTGACGGACCCTACCGACGAGCACCACGCAGACGGCCCCGGCCAATACCCCACACCCGACGACATTCACCCGCCAACCGCCGCTCTCCACCTCACCCGCCGCCCCAACCGGGCCAACCGGCCTGGGGCCCCAGCAACTTGGCGGCCGATGCCGCACCCAGTCACACCCCGACAACGACCGGCGTCCCGCACCCCGCATCCCGCGTCCGCCCCTCAGGCCGTCCCGCCGGGCATGCCGATCGACCCGGCCGCGACCGCCGCTCTCCGCCTCGCCCGCTGCCCCGACCGGGCCAACCGGCAAGGGCCCCGAGCGACTTGGCGGCCGGTACGGTGCCCGGTCACTCACCGACAGCGACCGGCGTCCCGCATCCGGCATCTGGCGTCCGCCCGAGCGCCCGCCCGTCAGGCCGTCCCGTCCGGCAGGCCGATCGACCCGGCCACCGCCCGCCGCTCTCCGCCTCACCCGTCACCCCGACCGGGCCAACCGACAAGGTCCCCCAGCGACTTGGCGGCCGATGCGGCACCCCGCACCCCGCATCGGCATCCGGCATCCGGCATCCGCCCGAGCGTCCGTCCCTCAGGCCGTTCCGCCCGGGAGGCCGATCGGGCGGGCCGATGGGGGTGCGTCTGTGCCGGTGATGGAGAGGGAGCCGGGGGTGGCGTCGGTGGCGTCGGTCAGCCAGCGTTGGGTCGGGGTGTGGTCGCGGACCTTGACGACGACGTCGTCGCCCGGCTGGTCGCCGGCCGGTGCGAGGGCGAGTGTGTCGTCCCAGCGGGGCAGCAACTCGCCCTGGGCGGTGAGGTCGTAGCGGACGTCGTCGCCGCGGGCGTCGTCGGCGTCCACGCATGTGCCGAGGATGACGACGCCGGCGTCCGCGTGGGAGTCCACGCACAGACCGGGCTGGGCCGCGCTGCGCACCTCCCCGTCGTTGCCGTACGACCACTGCTGGGTGTTCTCGGCGGAGCAGTCCGCGAGTTCGACGGAGGCGCCCGCCCTGACCTCGCCGCGGATGTCCAGGCACAGGTCGGCGGCGGCGTTGCGCAGTCTGGTCTGCTGGGGCGTGCTGGGCAGTCGGGCGGTGCCCGGGGCCGTGGGCGAGGCGGTGACCGCCTGTGAGTCGGTGCTGCCGGGGACGCTGCCGCTGGTGGCGGCGGCCGGGTCGGTGCCGCCGCCGTCGTCGGACCACATGCCGGCCGCGAGCAGGGTGGTCAGCAGGCTGGCGGAGGCCAGGCCGACGCCCGCGAACAGCGCGCGCGGCGACCGCGGCGACCCGGAGTCACGACGCCGGGGCGAGGGGATGCGCGAGAGCAGGTTGCCGCGCCTGCCGCGCGTGCCGCGACCGCCGTGCCGGGACGAGCCCTTGAGCCGTACGGTCTGCTGACCGGCGCGGCCGGGGCGGGTGTCGTGGTAGCGGCGGGCGCCCCAGCCGAGCACCGCCTCGGCGAGGAGCAGGCCGAGGCCGCTCTCGAAGTGGCCGAGCTGTTCGGCGGCGGAGCGGCAGTAGCGGCAGGCGTCCAGGTGCTGGCGCACGTCCGGCAGCAGCTCGCCGCCGCGGCGGATCGGGCCGTCGAGGAGCCGGTTGTAGAAACCGCAGTCCTTGTTCGGCGCGAGGTCCCGGTGGGCGCGGACGACGCCCTCGCGGAGCTTGTCCCGGGACTGTTCGAGGGCGGCGGACACGTCGTCGGGGTGCATGCCGAGCAGCCCGGCGACGAGGTCGATCGGCTCGGCCTCCACCTCCACGTGCCACAGGACGCAGTGGGCGACGGGAGGCAGGCCCTGGAAGGAGCGTTCCGCCAGCACCCGGTTCTCCGGCGTCAGGGACTTCGCGGACCGCATCCCCCGCGCCCCGGCCGGCTTGCGCAGCACCGGCAGGACGCCGGACAACTCCTCGTCGGAGGACCAGAGGTGGGCCATGTCCCGCACGGTCACCAGCAGCCGGGGCCGCAGCGCGGTGCCCGGCTCGCCCAGCTTGAGCCGGTCGAGAACCTGGTGGAAGGCGGCCGCGGTGAGCATGGACGCGACGCTTCCGGAGGAGGCGAGGCAGATGACCGCGTACTCGTGCACCGGCCGCCAGTGCCGGGCGATCAGCAGCGTGGTGGACTGGGCGACCTCGCTGTCCGCGCCGCCGCGTATCCCGGCGGCGAGGGACTCGTCGGATTCTCGGGGGCCCCATCCCGGCGGAGGGTAGGACGGGAGAGGAGGCTGAGCGCTGGGCACTGGGCGAGTTCCTTTGGTACGTACCTGTCCGGTGCGGCTGGGAGCGCGAAGTCGCCTCCGCCGACGAAACGCGGGGGACTCGGCCATGACCCCCACACAAGTAGTTCACCATTGCACAACTTAGTCGTGCGCAACAAGGCGGTGGCCGAAGCGGCCCCCTGGCGAAAGAAAGTCGAAATACACCCTTGCGCCACGCAAGGAACACGCGCACACGGCAGGGTGCCGCCACGGCCGTATACGGCTATATCTGCCAGGACCGCAGCCGGTCCGCCGCGCCGTAGACGTCGGTCTTGCCGTCGATCAGGTCCCGGGCGAGGTCGACGAGCGCGCCGTACGGCGGGTCGATGCCGACCCCGCTGGTGTACATGTACGACACCGCCGTCGCGCAGGCGAAGCGGGCGTTGGCCGACGGCAGGGGCTTGAGCAGGGTGAGCGTGTGCAGCAGCGCGGCGGCCCGCCAGGCGGGGTCGGAGTCGACGCCGAGCTTGGGCGGGTCGACCCGGTGCCGGGCGACGGCGGCGACCAGCGCCGAGAAGTCGTTGATGGTGGGCTGCTCGGGCAGCACCTCTTCATGGCGCTGAAGCAGCCAGGGCACGTCGATGTGGATGACGACGGTCATCGGTCAGGCGACCCGCCCCTCGCCCTGGACGGAGCGTTCGTCGTCGGGGAAGGCCGCCGCGAACTCGTCGGCGTGGGACGCGAAGAACCTGCGGAAGGCCTCCGCGCCCTCCTGGAGCGCCCGGTGCCGCGCGATGTCGGCGGCGGCCGCCTCCCGCACGAGTGCCTTCATCGACGTACCGCGTTCCTTGGCGATCTGCCGCAGGTCCTCCAGCTCGCGATCGCTGAATTCCACATTGAGGGCTGGCATGCCCTTCACGGTACCGCGCGGGTACTTACCCGTAAATATCCCCTGGTCACACTGATGACCGCGCGGTACCGGAGGCGGGTGCTACCCCTGGTCCGCCACGAAGGACGCCAGCCGGGCCAGGGCCGCGTTCCAGTTGATCGCGGTCTCGTTCGTCGACCAGGACTGGATGTCGTCGATGTAGCAGAACTGCCCCACGCAGCCCTGGAGTTTGCCCTGCGCGTAGGGGTCCTGGATGCTCGAGTTCGGGCCGCCCGCGAGGGTCCCGGCGGGCGGGCCCGGGAGGCTCGGGTCGAGCTCGTGCGCGTACCAACGGCTGTGCTGGTTGTGGGAGTCGACCTCGCCGTAGCCGGTGACGTACGAGATGTTGAGCGCGTTGCGGCCGAGGACGTAGTCCATGCTCTGGACGGCCGCGTCACGGTACTTCGAGGCCCCGGTGAGGTCGTAGGCGGTGGCGATGACCACGGCGTTGTTGAGGACCTGGTGGCTGGAGCCCCAGTCGTAGCGGTTGCCGTCGGGGGCGTAGGGCATGCCGTACGGCTGGCTCGCCAGCGTGGCGAGGTACGTGTCGGCGCCCCGCACCACCGACGCGCGCACCTTGTCGCGGCCGGGCAGCCTGTTCGGGACGGTCGCGAGATCGAGGCGGCCCGCGGCGGCCGTACGGGACCAGTCGAAGCCGTTGGGCACGAAGAGGTCGGCCGTGTGCACCGGGGAGTTCAGGACGTGGTCGGCGAACTGCTTCTCCCCCGTGCTGAGATACAGCTCGGCGGCCGCCCAGTAGAACTCGTCGGTCGCGTCGTCGTCGTTGTACGCGCCGCCGCCGGTGCCGTCGTTCGGGTCGGCGTACACGGCCGGATGCGCGAGGGCCGCCGCCCAGGCCTTGCGCGCGGCCGTCAGCGCCCGCGCCGCGAACGCCGGGTCGTAGGGGCGGTACAGACGGGCGGCCTGGGCGGCGGTCGCGGCCAGGTTGAGGGTCGCGGTGGTGGTCGGCGGGTGCAGTTCGCGCTGCTGCGGGTCGTCGGCCGGCAGCAGCGGCAGGCCCGTCCACTGCGCGTCGTGGATCTTGTGGTGAGCCATGCCGGCGAGCGGCTGCCCGTCCGGCACCTGCATCTTCAGCAGGAAGTCCAGCTCCCAGCGCGCCTCGTCGAGGACGTCCGGCACGAGGTTGCCGCTCTCCGGGAGGGCAAGCGTGCCGTCGCCGAGAGCGGCCGGGTCGCCGGTGCGGGCGTGCAGGGAGCGCTCGTAGGTGCTCAGCAGCTCCCAGGTGGCGATGCCGCCGTTGACGACGTACTTGCCGTGGTCGCCGGCGTCGTACCATCCGCCGGTGACGTCGAGGCTGTAGTCGCACACCCCGGGCCGGCAGGGCACGGCGGAGTCGCCCCGGTTGGGGGCCACGCCGACATGGCCGGCCGCCCTGCCGTAGCCGGGGCGCAGGTCGTCGCGGATCGCGATGCCGCTGCGCTGCGTGTAGTAGTACTTCACCGCGTCCAGGCGCAGCCGGTCGTAGGCGGCGGCGCCGATGTCGAAGGGGCGGCTGGTCTCGCCGTCGGCGACCAGCGTGAAGCCGGTGCCGCGCTTGCGATACGCGCCGAAGTCGATGGAGTGGACGCGCTGCCCGGAGGAGACGTCGAGGCCGCGCGGCACGCTCCAGCCGTGCGCGACCGTCGCCCCGGTGCTGTTCTTCAACTGCCAGGGCAGCTTGGCGGTGGCGTCGGTGACCAGCGTGGCGTTCTTCGGCCCGGCGGGCAGATAGGCGACCTGGTTGACGCGCACCCGCGGCCCGGTGTCCGGCTCGTACACCTCCGGCGGCACCCCGCCCAGCAGCGACACGTCGTCCAGACAGAACCGCCAGGGCTCGGCGCTCCCGCCGACCTGGAAGGCGACCTGCCCCGCAGTGCTGTCGACCGGCGAGGTGAACGTGTAGGAGTACGACCCCCCGGCCTCACCCGACTCGCCCAGCACCGGGCTCGCCTCGTACCAGGTGTCGTAAGGAGCCGCCCCGAGGCCGACGATCGCCCGCACCACATGCCCCTGAGGCACTCCGGAAGCCTTGAAGGAGAACCGGTACGACGAGCCCTTCACCAGGGTGATCGCGTTCTGGCCGAGGGCGGAGTCCCAGCGGTCGACGGTGCCGCCCGGCACGTCCGCGCACAGTCGGCCGTCGGTGAGGCCGGCGGTGACGTTGCTGGTCCACCAGGGGTCGGCGGTCGTGTCGAAGCCGCCGTTCCTGACCTGCTCGGCCTCGTCGGCGCCGGCCTGCTGCACGGGCAACGCGGTGAGCGCCGCGCCCAGCATGGCCGCGAGGGTCAGTAAGGCGGTTCTGCGTCGTTTCACGTCCAGGCTCCTCGGGGAGGTGCGGGACGCTTCCCACGAGGTACGTGTGGGAGCGCTCCCAGGGAGGGGTCGCAGGACATGCTTGTTGGAGTCATGACACCCCGTCAACGGTACGGACGAGATGCGGTCGAGTTGCGGGGGAGATGACCTCGGGGCCGTTGTCAGTGGTGGGTTCTAGTGTGGTTGGTCCGTGGACTCACAGGAGGCATGCATGACGACCCTGCCCGACCGGCCCCGCACCGCCCTGCTCGTCATCGACGTCCAGAAGGGCGTGGTGGCGGGCGCGCCCCGGCGCGACGAGGTGATCGCGAACATCGACACCCTGATCGAGTCGGCCCGCGCGCAGGAGGTGCCGGTGATCTGGGTGCAGCACTCGGACGACGACCTGGAAAGCGGCAGCGAGGACTGGCAGTACGTCGACGAGCTGGTCCGCCTCGACTCCGAGCCCCTCGTCCACAAGACCTACCGGGACTCCTTCGAGGACACCGAGCTGGAGGCGGTGCTCGCCGAGCGCGGGGTGGGCCGGCTCGTGGTCACGGGGGCGCAGACCGACGCGTGCGTCCGCTCGACGCTGCACGGCGCTCTGGTGCGGGGGTACGACGTGACGCTGGTCGCCGACGCCCACACCACGGAGGACCTCACCGCGTACGGCGCTCCCGCTCCGGAGCAGGTGATAGCCCACACCAACCTGTACTGGTCGGGGCAGCGCGCGCCCGGCCGCAGCGCGGGCACGGTGGACACGGCGAAGGTGACGTTCGAGGCGGCGGACGCGGGCTGAGGCACGGCGGGGAGGGGCAGGCACGGCGGGGAGGAGGCAGGAACTGCCGGGAGTCGGTGCGCACGGGCGGGGCGGTGCCCAGGCCGGTAGGTCCCGGCCCGAGCACCACACCATCCACACCATCCACACCATCCACAACCGGTGAACTGGTCAGCCGATCAGACGGTCATGACTCCAACCTGGTGATGCGGAGCGCCCCTTGGGTCGTGCCGGGTGCGCCGCTGGTCAGTTTCAGGCGGAGCCGGGAGCCGCGTACCGGGTCGAAGGTGAGGGCCGTCGGCGTGTCCGAGGCGGTGGCCCAGGCGACGGCCGTCCCGGTGACCGGCACGTACCGTTCGCCGTCCCAGACCTCGGCCTCGACGGACGCGGGCAGGCTGTGCGTGGCGTCGACCGTGAAGGACACCTCCGCGCGGTCGAAGTCCCGGGTGCGCCCGTAATCCACCGACACCCAGTCCGCCGGCCGGGCCACGCCGAAGGCGGGCAGCAGGGCGGTGGCCGCCTTGGCGAAGGCGTTGGACCAGCCGGTGGCCGGGTCGCCGTCCAGCAGGGCGGCGGGCAGGGTGTCCGGGCGGCCGGAGTAACTGGCGTCCGCGTACGGGTAGTTCACGGGCGCCGGGGCCTCGGGGGCGAACGCGGCGGCCGGGGTGGTCGCCGCCGAGCGGGCGGGCGTGGTGCGCACGGTCACCGTGCCCGTGCGCAGACCGTCCACCCGCGCGGTCACCTTCAGGGCGCCCGCCTCGGTGCCGGACCGCACGATGGCGAGGGCCTTGCCGTGGAAGGCGGTGCGCGTACTGGCCTGGTAGCGCTCGGCGCTCTCCTCGCGCCCGTTGTCGAGGCCGGCGAGGGAGCCGCCGGTCACCTCGAAGGAGATGAGGTGCTCGGCGTCGGGCACCACGGTGCCGTGCGCGTCGACCACGTCGGCGGTGACGAAGACCAGTGAACGCCCGTCCGCCGCGAGGGACTTACGGTCCGCGGTGAGGCGTACGGCGTGCGCGGCGCCGGCCGTGCGCAGGACGTCGGTGGCGACCGTCCGGCCGCCCCGCCGGGCCACCGCCTTCAACTCGCCGGGGGCGTACGGCACGTGCCACGTCAGATGCAGTTTGCCCGCGCTGCCGCCCGGGCTGGTGTAACTGCCGGGGTAGGGGCCGGTGGTGAAGGTCTTGTCGTCGCCGGTGGCCTCGGTGGTCTCCAGGTAGACGCGGCCGTCGACGGTCTTCTTCGTGTCGAACGTCCGGACGCCCAGGGACTTTCCGTTGAGGTACAACTCCACGGTGTCGACGTTGGCGTACGCCCACACCTCGACCGTGTCGCCCGGCTGGTGGTTCCAGGTCGTCGGCAGCAGATGGACCATCGGCTCGTCGACCCACTGGCTGCGGAAGAGGTGGTACATGTCCTTCGGGAAACCGGCCGTGTCGACCGCGCCGAAGAAGGACGCCTTCACCGGGAAGACGTTGTACGGGGTGGGCTCGCCGAGGTAGTCGATGCCGGACCACAGGAACTGCCCGGCGAACCACTTCCGGTCGCGGTCCTTCTTGTGGCCGTACTCGCCGCTCATCGTCCAGGAGGCGAGGTTGTTGTCGTAGGACGAGGTGGCCCGCCTGCCCGGCGTGTGGTTCTCGCCGGTGTTGAGGTGCTCGGGCTCCTGGTAGGTGCCGCGGGTCGAGGTCTCCGACGACGACTCGGACTCGAAAAGGAACAGGTGCGGGTAGGTCGCGTGCAGGACGTCCACCGACGTGGCGGTGTTGTAGTTCAGGCCGAGGCCGTCCAGCTTGGCGAGCATCAGGTCGGCGGCGGAGCCCTTGGCGGGCGGCGTGCGGTACTTGTCCGAGCCGATGATGAGCGGCCGGGTGTCGTCCGCCGCCCGGATCGCGGCGATGATGCGGTCCGCCATGGCGAGGCCGGCGGTGGCGGTGGAGTCGGTGATCTCGTTGCCGATGGACCACAGCAGGACGGCGGGCGAGTTGCGGGCCGCGAGCACCATCTCGGTGGCGTCGCGTTCGCACCACTCGTCGAAAAACCGCCCGTAGTCGTACCGCGACTTGCCGGTCCTCCAGCAGTCGAAGGCCTCCACCAGCATCACGATGCCCAGTTCCTCGCAGACCCCGATCATCTCCGGGGACGGCGGGTTGTGGGAGGTGCGGAAGGCGTTGACGCCCATCGACTTCATGGTCGTCATCTGTCGGCGGATCGCGTCGACGCTGACCGCCGCGCCGAGGGCGCCCAGGTCGTGGTGGAGGTCGACGCCCTTGATCTTGGCGTGGACGCCGTTGAGGTGGAAGCCCTCGTCGGGGTCGAAGCGGAAGGTGCGGATGCCGAAGGGCGTGCGGTAGGTGTCGGTGACCCGGCCCCCGACGCGCAGTTCGGTCTCCAGGGTGTAGCGGTGCGGGGCCGTGAAGTCCCAGCGCTGCGGATCGGCCACGGTGAGTTCGTGGGTCTCGGTGGCCCGGTCGGCGACGGCGACCGTGGAGGACGTACGGGCGACCGGGCGGCCGTTCGGGGCGAGGATCCGCGAGACGACCTCGACCTCGACGCCAGCGCCCTCGTCCGCGTCCGCGCCGGACGCGTTCAGGACGGTGGTCGCGACCCGGACGACGGCCCGTTCGTCGGTGACCTCGGGCGTGGTGACGTACGTGCCCCAGCGGGCCACGTGCACCGGGTCGGTGACGACCAGGCGGGCCTCGCGGTAGATGCCGCTGCCGGAGTACCAGCGGCTGCTGGGCAGCCGGTTCTGCACCTTCACCGCGATCACGTTCTCGGTGGTCCCGTCGGTGTGCAGCAGGTCGGTGAGGTCGAAGGCGAAGCCGGTGTAGCCGTAGGGGTGGCGGCCGACCTCGGTGCCGTTGCAGTAGACGTACGAGTCCATGTAGACGCCGTCGAACTCGACCGAGATCCGCCGGCCGGTCTGCGCGGGCGGCAGGGTGAAGGCGAGGCGGTACCAGCCCAGGCCGCCGGGGAAGAAGCCGGTGCCGCTGGTCGTGCCGTGCTGGGTGGTGGGGGTCTGCTCGATGCTCCAGTCGTGCGGGACGGCGACCTCGCGCCAGGCCGAGTCGTCGTAGCCGGGGGCGGCAGCGTCCGCGTACTGCCCGGTCGGGTCGGTGATGCCGCCCGGGTTGACCAGCGCGAAGCGCCAGCCGTCGCGCAGCGCGACCGTGCGGCGGCCGGGGGCGCTCGCGGTGGCGCCGGCGGCCTGTGCGGCCGGGGTGCCGAGGAGCGCTCCGGCGGCCGGTGCGGCCGCGGAGGCGAGAAGGATCGATCTGCGAGTGACCGTCATGGTCGGCTCTCCCTCATCAGGAACCAGAAGTACTCACAACTGATCGTTAACAAACAGAATCTGACGCCGGGCCATACGTGCCCGTCAAGGGTCCGGAAGAGTCCTCCCCTCGGCCCTCCCGCCCCGCGGGCGCTCCGTACCCCGGCGGGCGACTTAGGCCGGTTTTACCCCTTGACCCCGGCGCGACAACGCTGTCGTCTCGGCCCATGGGGGTTCCCGTCCGCGCGCGAGCCGGACGGACTAGGCTGGCACGGAAGTGACGCGTCCGTTCACTGTGAGTGCCCGCGATGGAGTGCCGAGATGAGCCCGGAGTACCCGTTCGACGAGGCCGCGACAGCCCGCGCTGTGGTCGACGACACCGGCACGCTCATCGAGTGGAACGACGGCGCCCGCACCCTGCTCGGCTGGTCCCCGGCCGACGTCGTCGGCCGGCCCGCCACCGACCTGCTCGCCGTCGCGGCACCCGTCCCCGCCGGCCCCCGCTGGGACGGAACGGTCACTTTGCGCCACCGAGACGGCCGTCCGGTACGGCTGTGGCTGCTCGCCCACCACACTCCGCCGGGCAGCGGAAGGCCCGGGCACTGGCTCGTCGTCGCCCCGCTGGCCGACGGCGACCGCGGCACCCCCGACGACGCGCTCGCCACGGCGGCGCTGGTCCAGTCGCCGTGTGCCGTCGCGGTCTACGACGAACGCCTGCGGCTGCGCCGCGTCAACGAGGCGATGGGTGACGTGATCGGGCTGCCCGAGGAGCGGATCCAGGGGTTGCGGATCTCCGAGATCGGCGGCGGGCCGCAGAGCACGGACCTCGAACAGCACATGCTGCGTGTGCTCACCACCGGCCGGCCGCACGACGTGCAGATGTACGCGCAGACCGGCGGCGAGACCCGGGCGCACGCCTGGCTGGCCCGTCTGGCGCCGGTCACCGACGCCGCCGGCCGGGTGCGGGGCGTGTGCCTGGCTGCGCACGACTTCACCGACAACTACCTCGCCCGCCAGCGGCTCCAGTTGGTCAACGAGGCGAGCGTGCGTATCGGCACCACCCTCGACGTCGGCCGCACCGCCCAGGAGCTGGCGGAGGTCTGCGTGCCCGCGCTCGCCGACTTCGTCAGCGTCGACCTGCTCGACCCGCAGGACGCCGGGGACCTGCCGAGCCGGTTCGTCCCGCCGCTGAGCCTGCGGCGCGCCGCGCACCACTCGGTCAACCCGGGCAACCCGGAGGCGGTGGCCAAGCCCGGGGAGGCGCAGAACTACCCGGCAGGGTCGCCGCAGGCCGACTCGCTGGTCGCGGGGCACACCATCGTCGGCTCGGTGCGGGAAGGCGGGCTGGACGCGTGGCTCACCTGGGACCCGGCACGCCGCGCGCGGGTGCGGGAGATCGGCATCCACTCCACGATGTCCGTGCCGATCCGGGCGCGGGGCGTGACGCTCGGCGTCGCCGTCCTCACCCGGTTCCGCCGCCCCGACCCGTTCGCCCCGGACGACGTGCTGCTGGCCGAGGAGATCACCGCCCGGGCCGCCGTCTGCATCGACAACGCCCGCCGGTTCTCCCGCGAGCGCGAGACCGCCCTCGCCCTGCAGCGCAGCCTGCTCCCGCGCACCCTGCCGCGCACCGCCGCCGTCGACGCCGCCTCCCGCTATCTGCCGGCCGCCCGCGCCGGGGTGGGCGGCGACTGGTTCGACGTGATCCCGCTGTCCGGGATGCGGGTCGCCATGGTGGTGGGGGACGTGGTCGGGCACGGCGTGCAGGCCTCGGCCACCATGGGCC
The DNA here is from genome assembly GCF_900110755.1 of Streptomyces sp. yr375. GTDB lineage: Bacteria > Actinomycetota > Actinomycetes > Streptomycetales > Streptomycetaceae > Streptomyces. Next base: position 469,606 of record NZ_FOFF01000001.1, on the reverse strand, counting down.
GGCTGCGCACCGCCGTGCGCACCCTCGCCGACATCGACCTCGCCCCCGACGAGCTGCTCACCCACCTCGACGACCTGGTCGTCCGGCTGTCCGAGGAGGCCGGCGGCGAGGGCAGCCCGGGCGAGGTCGGGGCGACCTGCCTGTACGCGGTGTACGACCCGGTGTCGCGGCGCTGCACGCTGGCGCGGGCCGGGCATCCCCAGCCCGTGCTGCTGCGGCCGGGCGGCACGCCCCGCCGGGTGGAGCTGCCGGCCGGGCCGCCGCTGGGCGTGGGCGGGCTGCCGTTCGAGTCGGCCGAGCTGGAGCTCGCCGAGGGCAGTGTGCTCGCCTTCTACACCGACGGCCTGATCGAGTCCCGCGAGCGGGACGCGGACGCCGCCCACCGGCTGCTGAACCGGGCCCTGGCGGCGCACGCGGACTCCCTGGACGAGGCCTGCGACGGCATCCTGCACGCCCTGCTGCCGCCCGGCGGCGCCGCCGACGACGTGGCCCTGCTGCTCGCCCGCACCCGGGGCCTGCCCGCCTCCCAGGTGGCGACCTGGCACATCCCCGCCGATCCGTCGCTGGTGGCGCCGATCCGCAAGCAGGTGGTGCGGCAGCTCGCCGACTGGGAGCTGAGCGACGCGTCGTTCACGACCGAGCTGGTGGTGAGCGAGTTGGTCACCAACGCCATCCGGTACGGCTCCCACCCGATCCGGCTGCGGCTGATCCACGACGCGACGACGCTGATCTGCGAGGTGTCCGACAACAGCCACACCGCCCCGCACCTGCGCCGGGCGAAGACCTGGGACGAGGGCGGCCGCGGCCTGCTGCTGGTCGCCCAGCTCACCCAGCGCTGGGGCAGCAGGCACACCCCCGACGGCAAGACGATCTGGGCGGAGCTGAACCTGTTCGACGGGGAGTGAGCCGGGCCGCCGGGGCGGGGCCGCCCGGCGGGGGTCTTACCCACGCGTGTTTACATGGGTCTCCTTGCCTTGCCTCCCCCCTCCCTCCTCGGCTTCCCCCGCTTTCCCCCGCTCCCGGAGATCCCCCCTGAACGCCCCGCTCGCCGAAACGCTGTCCGTCGCCCTGCTCGTCGCCGCTCTCACCTGGGCCGTGCTGCGTCCCGCCGGGCGGTCGGAGGCGGTGGTCGCCGTTCCGGCGGCGGCCGTGGCGGTCGTCCTCGGGGCGGTCTCGCCGCAGCACGCGCTGGCGGAGGCCGAGCGGCTCGGGCCGGTCGTCGGCTTCCTCGCGGCGGTGCTGGTGCTGGCCCACCTGTGCGACGTGGAGGGACTGTTCACGGCGTGCGGGGCGTGGATGGCGCGCCGTGCCGCGGGCCGCCCCCGGCGGCTGCTGGTCGCCGTGTTCGTGCTGGCCTCGGTGGTCACGGCGGTGCTCAGTCTGGACGCGACCGTGGTGCTGCTGACGCCGGTGGTGTTCGCCACCGCGGCCCGGATGGGGGTGCGTTCCAAGCCGCACGTCTACGCGTGCGCGCACCTGTCGAACACGGCCTCGCTGCTGCTGCCGGTGTCCAACCTCACCAACCTGCTGGCGTTCACGGCGAGCGGGCTGAGCTTCACGCGGTTCGCCGCGCTGATGGCGCTGCCCTGGGTGGTCGCGATCGGCGCCGAGTACCTGGTGTTCCGGCGTTTCTTCGCCGCCGACCTGCCGACCGCCGAAGCCACCCCCGACGACGGTCCGGCTCCCGAGCTTCCGCTGTTCGCGCTGGTCACCGTCGGCTGCACGCTCGCCGGGTTCGTGGTGGCCTCCGCGGTCGGCGTCGAACCGGCGTGGGCCGCCTTCGCGGGCGCGCTGGTCATGGCCGTGCGGTCGCTGGTGCGGCGGCGGGTGACGCCGGTGGCCGTGGTGCGGGCCGCCGCGCCGGGGTTCCTGGCGTTCGTGCTGGCGCTCGGGATCGTGGTGCGCGCGGTGGTCGACAACGGGCTCGCCGGCGCGCTGCGGCACGTCCTGCCCGACGGCTCGGGCCTGCTCGCGCTGCTGGCCGTCGCGGCGCTGGCCGCCGTCCTGTCGAACCTGATCAACAACCTGCCCGCGGTGCTGGTCCTGGTGCCGCTGGCCGCCCCGGCCGGGACCGGGGCGGTGCTCGCGGTGCTGCTCGGGGTGAACATCGGCCCGAACCTGACGTACGCCGGATCGCTGGCGACGCTGCTGTGGCGGCGCGTGGTGCAGGCGCGCGAGGAGCGGGTCGAGGTCGGGGAGTTCACCCGCCTCGGCCTGCTCTCGGTGCCGGCCGCGCTGATCCCGGCGGTCGTGGCCCTGTGGGCCTCGCTGCTGGTGATCGGCGTCTGACCGGCCGGGTCAGGGCTGCGCTGCCGCGTAGCCGGTGCCGTATCCGTAGCCGTACGTCCCGCCGTACCCGTACCCGTAGCCGGGCGGGACGGTCGGCTGGCTGGTCGGCGAGCAGTAGTAATAGTAGTAGTACGAGCAGGACGTGCTGTTCGGCGTGGGGAAGGCCTGCGGCTTGGTCGTCGGGGTCGCGGACGGCTTCGGCTTGGGCTTGGACGCGGACGCCGAGGGCTTGGCGGTCTTCGGTGTGACAGCGGCCGGTGCCCGCTTGGTCGAGGGGGTGGCGTCGGCGCCCCAGTTGACGAACTGCATCTGCGCGTCGGGCTTCGAGGTGTCGATCACCCAGCGCTGCGCGGCGCTGTCCACCCGGTTCTTCAGGACGAGGGCGCCCGACCCGTCGGTGGCGGCGGGCGCCAGCGCGAGGTTCTGGTCCGAGCGCGGGACGAGCGTGCCCTGGAGCGTGAAGTCGTACCGGACGTTCTTGGGGTCGGGCTGGGAAGCGCCCGCGCAGGGCGCCAGCCGGACCGAGAAGCCAAGGCCGGAGTCGAGGCACAGATCGGCGTTGGCGGCGCTGCGCAGCAGCCCGTCCGGCGCGTACGACCACTGTTGGCCGACCGCGGCGGAGCAGGCGGCGAGTTCGGTCTCGGCGCCGCTGACGGGCTTGGTGCCGACGACGGCGATGCACAGCCCGGAGGCGGCGTTGTGCAGCCGGCCGCGCAGGATGCCCTGGGTGTCCTCGCCCGCGCCGATCACGGACGAGTCGGAGGTCGCCGTGTCCGTCCCGGGGACCGGGTTGTTCGCCGAGTCGCCGCTCGCGGTCGTGCCGGTTCCGTCGCCGGAGCCGATGGCGGCCCACACCACGAGCGGCAGGACGACCAGCCCGCTCACGGTCAGGACAGCGGCGGTGAGATTGCGGCGGCGGGCGGCCCGGCGGGCCGCCTTCTGGACCGAACGACGCGATCCGGGGCGGTCGGCGCCCGGCCCGGAGCCGGGGCGGGAGGGCGCGTCGGCCCGCGCTCCGATCCGGGAGAACGCTCCTGCCCGCAGTCCGGCGAGCGGGGCGTGGCCGGTCCCGCCGGTGCCGGGCACCGCGGTGGCGGGGTGCCCGTCGGCGAAGGCCTCGCCCGTGTAGGCCGGGAACTGCTGGGTGGCCCGCTCTGCGCTGTCGTCGCCGGCCACCCTGACCTCGACGTAGGCCGCGGCGGCCCAGCCGAGGATGCCCTCGGCCAGGGCTGCGCCGAGGAATCCCTCGAACTGCCGCAACTGGTCGGCGGTGTGGGCGCAGTGCCGGCACCGCTCCAGGTGGCGGCGCAGGTCGGGGTCGAGGTCGACGCCGCCGCGGCGGCAGGTGGCGTCCAGCAGCCGGTGGTAGCGGTGGCACTCGTCGTCGGGGGCGAGTTCGCGGTGTACCTGGAGGCACTCCTCGCGCAGCCGCTCGCGGGCCCGGCGCAGTTCGACGCGGGCGCCTTCCTCGTCCAGGCCCAGCAGCCCGGCCGGGACGGCCAGCGGTTCGGCCTCGACCTCGGTGTGCCACAGCAGGCAGCGGGCGGACTCGGGCAGTCGCTGGAACGCCCGGGACAGCATGCGCTGGTGCACGGGCGGCAGCAGCAGGGCGGCCGCCCGGTCGGCGTCCGCGCCCTCGGGGCGCAGTGCGGGATGCAGCAGGTCGCGGCGGCCGTCGGTGTCCCACTCGGCGGCGACGCGGCGCACGGTGACGAGCAGATGGGGGCGCCACGCGGCCGTCGGCCCGTTCTGCCGCAGGGTCTCGCCGAACAGCCGGGTGAAGGCGGCCGTGGTGAGCATGCCGGCCGCGCGCTCACCGTCGGTGCACAGCCGTGCGTAGGCGAACGCGGCCTCCCAGTGCCGGTCCAGCAGCTCGCCGACGGGGTGCAGCGCGGGGGACGCCCCCGTCCACTTCTTCAGCTCCGAGCTGAGCTGTTCGTCCGTCGCGTCGAAGCGGCGCGCCGAAGGGGAATTCGACAGGCCTGCGTCATTCACGGTCTGCATTCCTTCCGGGGACGTGCGGCATATATTCCATACCATCTGGTATGTGACCCCGCCCACGAAGCGGGGTCCACCAGCACGGGGTTCGGCGCCTCCGACAACTTCGGTGGGTGCCTCGCGCGCACGAAGGGGAACATTTTGCCCGTGCGCCGACAAGCACACCTTCGCACAGCCGGACCAGGAGGAACAAGAGATCCAGCGGTTTCGTGCATTGCGTGCGCGCCGAATAGTTTTTGACGAAACGTCAAACCGGGATCGCCCTGGGGACCGGTCACGGTATGGGTGTCCTTTTGAGGTGCTTTTCGGGGCGGTAATCGCCCCCGCATTCCGCCTCGCCCGCGAACGCCCGCTCTCTCGCCCGCGAACGCCCGCGTCCCGTGTGGGCGGTTCAGTGACCGGAGATCGGGTGAGGAGCGTAGGGGCGTTCCAGTTCCGCCAGTTCCTTGTCGGTCAGCTCCAGTTCGGTCGCCGCCACCGCGTCCGTGATGTGGTGGGGCTTGGCGGCTCCGATGATCGGGGCGGTCACCGTGGGCTGGTGCAGGAGCCAGGCGAGGGCCACCTGCGCGCGGGGGACGCCCCGGTCGGCCGCGATGCGGGTGACCGCCTCGACGACGGTGCGGTCGCCCTCCGCGTAGAGGGAGCCGCCGAACTCGTCCGTGGCGCTGCGGTCGGTGTCGGTGCCCCAGTCGCGGGTGAGCCGGCCGCGGGCCAGCGGGCTCCACGGCAGGACGCCGACGCCCTGGTCCGCGCACAGGGGCAGCATCTCGCGCTCCTCCTCTCGGTAGAGGAGGTTGTAGTGGTTCTGCATGGAGACGAACTTCGTCCAGCCGTGCCGCTCGGCGGTGTGCTGCATCTTGGCGAACTGCCAGGCGTACATCGAACTCGCCCCGAGGTAGCGGACCTTGCCGGCCTTCACCAGGTCGTGCAGCGCCTCCATGGTCTCCTCGACCGGGGTGTTCTGGTCGAAACGGTGGATCTGGTACAGGTCGACGTGGTCGGTGCCGAGGCGGCCGAGGCTGCGGTCGATCTCGGACAGGATCGCCTTGCGGGACAGCCCGCCGCCGTTGGGCCCGGGCCGCATCTGGCCGCACACCTTGGTCGCGAGGACGATCTCGTCCCGGCGGGCGAAGTCGCCCAGCGCCCTGCCGACGATCTCCTCGCTGGTGCCGTCCGAGTAGACGTTCGCGGTGTCCAGGAAGTTGACGCCCGCCTCCAGCGCCTGCCGGATGAGCGGACGCGACGCCTCCTCGTCGAGCGTCCACGCGTGCGCGCCCCGGTCGGGGATCCCGTAGGTCATGCAGCCCAGGCTGATCCGTGACACGTCCAGACCCGTCGAACCGAGCTTCACGTACTGCATCGTTGCCGCTCCTGACAATCGGTGTAGAAGACACGAGTGGAACGGACCGGGAGCCTGAGGTCAAGCGGGTTCACGGCGTCGGCGCACCGGTCACCCGAGCAGGTCCAGCGCCCGTTCCCAGCCGAACTCCGCGCCCTCCCCGCCATCGTGGGGCGATCCGAGGCGGACGCCCATCCCGCGCAGCCGTATCAGGCTGTCCTGGTAGGCGGGGTGGCCCGCGAGGGTCGCGCTCACGCAGGGCAGGACCGCGACGGGGACGCCGAGGCCCGCGACCTCGCACAGGGTGCCCACGGCGAGGGTGTCGGCGATCCCGGCCGCCCACTTGTTGACGGTGTTGAAGGTGGCCGGGGCGACGACGACCGCGTCGGGCTGCGGAAACGGCCGCGGCTCGCCGGGCCGCCGCCACCCAAAGCGGATCGGGCGTCCGGTCTGCGCCTCGACGGCCGCGGTGTCGAAGAAGCCGTTCATGGCGAGGGGCGTCGCGATGACGCCGACCTGCCACCCCCGCTCCTGCGCGGCGGCGATCAGCTCGCCGACGCCCGCGGCGATGCCGGCGGCGCAGACGACGACGTAGAGAAAGGGCGGCTGTTCGTCCTGTTCGGTCACCGGGGAACCCTACTCAACCTGCCACGGCGGCCGGGCGCGCCGCCCCTGGGGCGGGGCGCGGGGCGGCGCGGCGGCCGGCCGGCTGAGAAGTGTCCCTGGGGCGGGGGTCAACCCGCCGTTTCGGACACCTTGATGGCGCCCACGGGGCAGGCCCGCGCGGCCTCCCGGATCATCGGGTCGCCGCCGCCGTCCTCCCGGCCGGGCAGGAGGGCGCTGAAGCCGTCGTCGTCCTGGGTGAAGACGCTCGGGGCGGCCAGGGCGCACTGGCCGGCGCCGATGCAGACGTGGGTGTCGATGTCGATGTGCATGGCGGAGCCTCTTACCAGGTCACGGGGAGGTCCAGCATCCCCTGGATGGTGTCGCCGGGCTTGAAGCGGACCTCGTCGGCCGGGATGGCGAGGCGCAGGCCGGGAAGCCGTTCGAGGAGCGAGCCGAGGGCGATCTCCAGTTCCGCGCGGGCCAGGTTCTGGCCGAGGCACTGGTGGACGCCGAAGCCGAACGCCACGTGGTGGCGGGCGGAGCGGTGCCAGTCGAGGGTGTTGGGGGCCGGGTAGACGCTCTCGTCGCGGTTGATGACCGAGGTCGCGAAGACGACGCCCTCGCCGGCCCGGATCGTCGTCCCGGCCACCTCGATGTCCTCGGTGGCCTGCCGCAGCATCCCGTCCGCGATGGACAGCATCCGCATCAGTTCCTCGACGGCCGTCGGCAACAGCGAGGGGTCGGCGCGCAGTTCGGCCAGCCGCTCGGGGTGCCGGAGCAGGGTGTAGGTGCCGAGGGAGATCATGTTGGCGGTCGTCTCGTGGCCCGCGACGAGCAGGATCGTGGCCAGGGCGATCGCCTCCTCCCGGTCCACCGTGCCCTCGCGCACCTGTACGTCGGCCAGCGCGTCGAGGACACCGTCGCCGGACGGGTCGACCAGCTTGCGGTCGATCAACGCGCCGAGATAGCTGTCGAGTCGGTCGCGCGCGTCACGGATGTCCGCCGGTTCGCGGCTGCGCAGCAGGCGTCGGGACTGCTCCTCGAAGAACTCGTGGTCGGCGTACGGGACGCCGAGCAGTTCGCAGATCACCGTGGACGGCACGGGCAGCGCGAAGGCGCTCACGAGTTCGGCGGGCGGTCCCTGCGCGAGCATCGCGTCGATCCGCTCGTCGACGATCCGCTGGATCGCCGGGCGCATGGCGGTGGCGCGTTTGAGGGTGAAGTTCGCGACCAACAGGCGGCGCTGGGCGTGGTGTTCGGGGTCGTCGACATTGAGCAGCGCGGCCCGGCGGTCCAGCAGGGCCTTGATGCGGGGCGTGGTCGCCGGGTAGCCGGGGCGGGTGCGGTCGGTCGACAGGCGGGGGTCGGAGAGCAGCGAGCGGGCCGCGTCGTGCCCGGTGACCAGCCAGGCGGTGCTGCCGTCGTAGAGGGTGGCGCGGGCCAGCGGACGGGAGTCGCGCACGGGGTCGTAGGCGGTGGGCGGGTGGTAGGGGCAGGTGCGGTCCTGCGGGAAGGCGACGGAGGCCGGTCCGTGCGCGGCGTCCGCCCCGCCCGCCGGCTCTGTCAGCCCTGTCATCTCTGCCGTGCCGGTTGTGTCAGTCATGCATGACCTCACAGACGAAGAGTACGTCGCGCCGATCTTCATTAGATGCCCTGGGCATCTATATGGCGACGCACAGTTCGGCCAGATCGACGATTCAGGCGATCCGGCCGGAATCATTCGCTCCGACGCACTAGTCCGAGGTCGCCGACGGACGCGGGCGGACAACGAGGAAAACCGGTTGCCGACGGCGGCTCGCCACCCGCAGGATCCGGCCATGTCCACACACGATGCCCACCTGCCGCTGCCGTCCGCCGTCGCCCTTGTGGCGCGGGTCCGGCAGCAGCAGCCCGGCCGACGCCGGAGGCCCGATCCCGCGCGACCGTGACGGCCGCGCTCGTCGCGGGCCTGGTCGCGGGTTACGGCATCGCCGTGCCCGTCGGCGCGGTCGCGACCTACCTCGTCTCCCTCACCGCCCGCACCTCCCTGCGCACCGGTGTGTGCGCCGCGCTCGGCGTCGCCACCGCGGACGGGCTCTACGCCCTGCTCGCCGCGGTCGGCGGCGCGGCCGTCGCCGCCGCGCTGCGGCCGGTGCTGACGCCGCTGCGCTGGGCCTCGGCCCTGGTCCTGCTGGCGCTGGCGGCCCGGGGCGCGGCGACGGCGATCCGCCTGCACCGCGCCCACCGGCCCACCGCCCGCTCCGCGCCGCCCCCGCCGAGCCCGGCCCGGGCCTACCTGAGCCTGCTCGGCATCACCCTCCTCAACCCGACGACCATGGTCTACTTCGCCGCACTGGTCCTCGGCACCGGCGCCGCCGATTCCGAACGACCCCTGGAACAAGGCGTGTTCGTGACGGCCGCCTTCGCCGCGTCCGCGAGCTGGCAGGTGTTCCTCGCCGGGGGCGGTGCGCTGCTGGGCCGGGTGCTGACCGGTCGCCGGGGGCGGCTGGTGACGGCGCTCGTGTCGAGCGGCGTGATGACGGTGCTGGCCGGACGGATGGTCAGGTAGGCGCACGAGGTGTGCCGCGGCATGGATGAAATACGCGGGCACCGGTGTTGAAGCGGAATGCGAGCCGGACGTCGTACGCGCCACGCACGAGCCGACCAGCGCACGGGCGGACGATCCGGCGACGCGAAGACATGTCGACACGACGCGTCACGACGCAACACGACAAGGAAGAGGGGACGGTTGTCATGCCTTTGGAAGGCGAGTACGAACCCAGCCCGACGCAGTGGGTGCGCGAACAGGTGGAGCGGTACGAGAGCTCCGGCGGCACCGAGGCGACGACGCTGATGGACACGGGACTGCCGGTCATCCTGCTGACGACCCGGGGCGCGAAGAGCGGGAAGATCCGCAAGACGCCGCTCATGCGGGTCGAACACGAGGGCCGGTACGCCCTGGTCGCCTCCCTGGGCGGGGCCCCGAAGCATCCCGTCTGGTACCACAACGTTCTCGCCGATCCTCAGGTGGAGCTCCAGGACGGGCCGCGGAAGCAGGACATGACGGCCCGGGAGGTCACCGGCGCGGAGAAGGCCGAGTGGTGGGAGCGCGCCGTCGCCGCGTTCCCGACGTACGCCGATTACCAGAAGAAGACGGACCGGGAGATACCGGTGTTCGTCGTGGAGCCGGACGCCGGCGCCTGAGCGGACGGGATCCCTCCGAGGATCTCGTAGAAATATCTGCCACGGGCGCGCATGAACCCATCCGCACCGGGCACTCGAAGGTCAGGCCCCGCCGCGCTCCCCCGTCGCGGCGGGGCTCTCTCGCGCCTCCCACCGCATCGCGCCTCGCCCCTCCGCCTCAGCCCTGTTTCGGTGCCGTGGAGGGTTCGCGGCGCAGGGTGAAGGAGTGGCCGGACGGGTCGGCGTAACCCCGCTCCTCCTGGGGACCGGGGGCGCCCTTGGTCTCCAGGGGACGGCCGCCCAGCCCCACGACCCGGCGTTCCACCTCGTCGAGGTCGTCGACGAGGAAGTCCAGGTGGGCCTGGAGCGCGTTCTCGGGGCGCGGCCAGCTCGGCGGGGTCGCGTTCACGTCACGCCGGAAGGCCAGCCGGGTGCCGTCGGCGCCCCGGATCTCCACCCGGTTGGCGCTGATGTCGGTCTCCTCGGCGTCCAGCAGCCCCTTGTAGAACTCGGCGAGTTTCTCGGGCTCGGCACAGTCGAGCACCACGACGCCTGCCTTCACCAATGCCATGTCGTCTTCTCCTCCGCGAGGTCCGGCCGGGGCGGGTGCGTCCCGGCCCCGGACCTTGCGGATACCCCGGATTCAGTCGGCCACCAGCCACCGACCGTCGCGCATCAGCTCCCGCCCCCGGAGTTCGTCGGCCTCGCGCCAGGCCTGGATGCGGCCCGGCAGGACGCGGAAGTACAGGTAGGGCGCGGCCAGTTCGCGTGGGTCGAAGCCGGTCTTGCCCGCGAAGATCTCGGCGTCCTCCTCCGGCAGGTCGGCGGGCGGCACGGCCATGACCGTCCCCTCGATCATCACGACGTCCCGGGTCGGCCCGACACCGACCCGCACGACACCGGTGGCCAGCAGGTTGCGGCCGGTGGGACTGGTGGCGGGGGTGGCCAGGAGCAGGGTCGCGCCGTCCCACACGAAGGAGAGCGGAACCAGGAACGGCACCGGACTGTCCTCGGTGGCCGTGGCGACCCACGCGTCGATGTCGTGCTCCAGCCGATGGAGGGTGTCGATCTTGCGCTGCTTCACGGTACGTGCCGGTACTGGCGTCATACCTCCAGTGTGGCCCGGAGGCGGCGACTGGACTTCCTGGACAGGTGTCCTGCTATGGTGGACACCTGTCCAAGAAGTTGAGGGAGACCATGGAAATCCTGGCGAACATACTGGTCGTGCTCGTGGCCGCGCTGCATGTCTACATCCTGGTGATGGAGATGTTCCTGTGGCAGAAGAAGCAGGGCATGGCGTTCCACGGCATGGACGCGGAGATGGCCAAGCGGACCGCCGCGATGGCCGGCAACCAGGGGCTCTACAACGGCTTCCTCGCGGCGGGCCTGGTGTGGGGGCTGATCGCGGCCGACCCGACCGGGTTCCGGGCGCAGGTGTTCTTCCTGTCCTGCGTGATCGTCGCGGGCGTGTACGGCGCGGCCACGGCGAACCGTCGGATCCTGTTCGCGCAGGCCCTGCCCGGCGCGCTCGCCCTGGCCGCCGTCCTGATCGCGCAGTGACCCGCGGCGAGCCCGAGGACCCGCGGGCGGCCCGCACCCGGGCGAAGCTGCGTGCCGCGCTGCTCCAGGAGTGCGCGGAGCGGCCGCTGGAGGAGGTCGGCGTCGCCGCGCTGGTGCGGCGCGCCGGCGTCGGCCGGGCCACCTTCTACGTGCACTACCCCGACCTGGAGGCGCTCGCCGTCGACGCCTGCGCGGACGTCGTCCGGGAGGCCGTGGAGGCACTGCACGCCTGGCAGGGGCAGCCGGGGCGGCCGGACCCGGTACGGGCGCCGGCCGCGCTGGCGGAGTTCTTCGGCTCGCTGACCCCGCACACCGCCCTGTACCGCGCCCTGCTCACACCGGGCGGCGGCGGCCCGCTGGGCCGGGTGCTGCACCGGGACCTGCGGGCCTACAGCCTGCGCGAGCGGCAGCGGGCGGGAGCGGCGGACGCACCCCTGATCGCCTCCGCCGTCGCGGCCACCTTCGGCGGGGTGCTGGCGGACTGGCTGCACGGCGATCTCGACGGCACACCCGGCGAGATCGCCGACCAGGTATGGCAGTTACTCGTCGTCCTGCACGCGAGCCGCTGAGCCGGGCCGGGCCTGGCACGGGTGACCGTACCGCCGGGGAGCAGGCCCCGGCGGTACGGCCGGTTGACGGGTCGTCAGAAAGTGAGCACGGGCTTGATGGTCTTGCCCGCCTTCATGTCCCGCACCGCCAGGTCGATGTCCTCGAACGCGTAGGTGCCGATCAGGCGGTCCAGCGGGAGCCGCCCTTCCTTGACGAGCTTGACGAGCGCCGGGATGAAACTCTGCGTCTCGGCGTCGCCGAGGGTGAGGCCGACGACCCGCTTGCCACCGAGCAACCCGTTGACGTCCAGGGCGACTTCGCTACCGAAGGGCGGTGCGCCCACGACCACGAGGGTGCCGCGGGCGGCGAGCGCGTCGACGCCCTGGCGCAGGACGGCCGTGCTGCCCGTGGTCTCCACGATGCCGTCGGCGCCCTGCCCGCCGGTGATCAGCGCGATGGCGTCACCGAGGGCGGTCTCACTGGCGTCGACGGTGTGGGTAGCGCCCAACTCCTTGGCCAGTTCGAGGCGTTCGGCGACCCGGTCGACGGCGATGATCGTGGTGGCCGGGCTGAGCGCGGCCGCCATGACCGCCGACAGGCCGACGGCACCGGCGCCCAGGACGACGATCGTGCTGCCGGTCTCCGGCTTCAGCACGTTCCACACGGCGCCGACACCGGTCTGGACTCCGCAGCCCAGCGGGGCGATCGACGTCAGCGGTACGTCCGGGTCGACCTTGACGAGGCTGCGCTCGTCGACCAACGCCCGCTCGGCGAAGGACGACTGGCCGAAGAAGTGACCGCCGAGGTCCTCGCCGTCCCGGCTGATGGTGCTGCTGCCGTCGGCACGCCGGCCGCCGAGCAGGTTCAGCGGCAGCCAGGTCGCACAGTAGGCGGGGTGGCCGCCCTGGCAGTTGCGGCAGTCGCCGCACGAGGTGAAGGACAGCACGACGTGATCGCCGGGCGCGACCCCGGTGACGGCCGAACCGACCGCCTCCACGACGCCCGCGCCCTCGTGGCCGAGGACTCCGGGCAGCGGGAACGGCAGTCCGCCGCTCGCCACACCGAGGTCGGTGTGACAGACCCCGGCCGCCACCAGACGGACCAGCGCCTCGTGCGGCGCGGGGTCGTCGAGGACGACGTCGGAGAGGGTGAAAGGCGCTCCGCCGGACTCGACGACGGCGGCGCGTGTGGTGGTGGACATCGGTTGAACTCCCTTGGTTCCTACGGGCATTGCCACATACTTACGGGCCGACGTGCTCAGTCGAGCGAGACGACGACGGACTTGACCCTGGTGTACGAGTGGAGCGCCTCGGGGCCGTACTCGCGGCCGAACCCGGAGTCCTTGACGCCGCCGAAGGGGACCGAGGGGTCGAGCATCGCCCAGTCGTTGACCCAGACGATGCCGGCCTGGAGGCGGTCGGCGACGCGGTGGGCGCGGGCCAGGTTGCCGGTCTGGACACCCGAAGCCAGGCCGTACGGCGTCGAGTTGGCCAGGGCCACGGCCTCGTCCTCGGTGTCGAAGGGCTGCACCGTGAGGACCGGGCCGAAGATCTCCTCCTGGACGACCCGGGAGTCGTTGTCGAGGTCGGCGATGACGGTGGGCTTGTAATAGTAGCCGCCGTCGAGGTCGAGGCGCTCACCGCCGCAGACGATGCGGGCGCCCTCCTTGCGGGCGAGGTCAACGTACTCCTCGACCTTGCGCAGGTGCTTCTCCCCCGCCATCGGGCCGATGACGGTCTCCACCGCGCGCGGGTCGCCGATCGGCACGCCGGGGACGGCGTCGGCGAGGATGTTCAGCAGGGTGCTGTAGACCGGGCGGGCCACCAGCAGGCGCGGGCCGCCCATGCAGAACTGGCCCGAGTTGAAGACGAAGCCCTTGATGACCGCGCCGACGGCCTTCTCCAGGTCGGCGTCCTCGAACACGATGTGCGCCGCGTTGCCGCCGAGCTCCATGGTGACCGGCTTCAGGTTCTCGCCCGCGATGCTCGCCGCGTGCCGGCCGATCGCGGTGGAGCCGGTGAAGGCGATCTTGTCGATGCCCGGGTGGCGCAGCAGCGCCTCGCCGACCACCGGACCGGCGCCGGTGACGACGTTCACGACGCCGTCGGGGACACCGGCGCGCTGGAACAGTCCCGCCATGTACAGGGCGCTGAGCGGGGTCTCGTCGGCGGGCTTGTGGACGACCGTGTTGCCGGCCGCGAGGGCCGGGGCGATCTTCGAACCGGCGAGGATCAGCGGGAAGTTGAACGGGGTGATCGCGGCGACCACACCCACCGGGCCGCGCTTGGTGTAGGCGAGGGCGTTCATGGGCGTGTCGCGGTTCGCGCCCTCCAGCGTGAAGGCGAGGGAGGCGAAGTACTCGTAGTCGTTGGCCGAGTTGGTGACGTCGACCGCGTGGGCCAGCGTGATCGGCTTGCCGACGTCGAGGCTCTCCAGCCGGGCGATCTCGTCGGCCTCGGCGCGGATCAGCTCCGCCACCCGCAGCAGGATCCGGCCGCGCTCCCGGCCGCTGAGGCCGGACCACTGTCCGGAGTCGAAGGCCTCCCGCGCGGCCCGCACGGCCGCGTCCACGTCGGCGGCGCCCGCCTCCGCGACGGTGGTGACGACCGTGCCCCGGGACGGGTCGACCACCTCGGTCCGCGCTCCGTCCGCGGCCTCGCGCCACTGTCCCCCGATGAACAGTCGACCGGGGTCGATCTCGAACGTGGTCATCACCACTCCTCAGCATCGTCGCCAAGATTTCAACCAACAGGATTCCTGCTGGTTCGCAGTCTCATTACAGACAGGTTTCCTGTCAATGGTCTACGCTCGGGCCCATGGTCGGCATCCAGACAACCAAGGCAGCAGCGTCCGCACCTCAGGCCCATAAGACACCTCCGTCCCTGCTCTACATGGTGAAGCAGGTGGAGCTGGTCGCGCGATCGCACCTGGACGAGCTGGTGAAACCGTCCGGGATCACGGCGCTGCAGTACACGGCTCTCACGGTACTGGAGCGGCACGACGGCCTGTCGGCCGCGCAACTGGCGCGGGACTCCTTCGTCACCGCCCAGTCCATCGCCGACCTGGTGCGCACCCTGGAGCGGCGCGGCCTGATCCGCCGGGTGCGCAATCCGCGCAACCGGCGCGAGCTGCTGATCCTGCTCACCGAGGAGGGGCGCGAGCTGCTCGACCGGCACGCCGGGCCGGTGCGGGAGCTGGAGGAACGGATGGTGCGGGAGCTCACCGCCCACCAGACGGAGCAGTTGCGCACGGCCCTCTCCAAGGCGTGGCACGCGCTGTCATAGGACCCCGACCACCCCCTTCGCACACGGCGGGTTGCATTTCGAAGACATATGTCAATCGAACATGCTGGAATTCACTCGATCGAGGGTAACTTGCTCGGGCGGGGAACTGCTGTGTGCTCCCCGGCCGTTGGAGGCTCCCGACCGGTGGAGCGGGTGGGAGGCGATGACGTCGTGCAGTGGAAACCCACGGCGGACACTCCGTACCTGCTGGCCCGCGAGGACCGGGGGTACACGGTGCTGGAGTTCCGCGGTGAGATCGACATCGTCGCGGCCACGGAGATCGGCCCGCATCTCGACGACGCGACGGCCGGTCCCGCCCCGCGGATCGTGATCGACCTGACCCGGATCGAGTTCTTCGACTGCTCCGGGCTGCGGCTGGTACCGGGCGCACGGCCGGGTCCTCGGCCACGGCGGGCGACTGCACCTCGTGTGCGCCGATCCGCTCACCCTGCGGATCCTGCGGGCCACCGGACTGACGCGGCTGCTGCCGCCCGCCACGACCCTGGACGCGGCCCTGGACCGCCCCGAAGCCACGTCCGGCACTGCCGGCACCTCCGGCGCGTCATGATCTTCCGGTCTCCTCGCTCCATTCGCCGCGCGCCCCGTCGAACAGCGCGCTGACGGACTCGCCGTTGTGGATGCGGCGCACGGCCTCCGCGAGGGCGGGCGCGATGGACAGGATCCGCAGTTTGTCGGTGTGCTCCTCGACGGGCACCGGAACGGTGTTGGTGCATACGATCTCCAGCACGTCGGGCTGCTCGTCGAGCCGTTTGAGGGCGCCGTCCGCGAACAGGCCGTGTGTGCACGCCACGCGTATCGAGCGCGGCTCCGACTCCCGTAGCCGGTCCAGGAGTTCGAGGACGGTACTGCCCTTGGCGATCTCGTCGTCGAGGACGATGACGTCCCGCCCGGTGACCTCGCCGATGACGGCACTGATGCTGACCCGGTCGTCGGCGTACCGCTGCTTGGCGCCGGCCGCCACCTGCGCGCCGATCATCCGGGCGAAGGCGGCGGCCTCCTTGGCGTTGCCGAGGTCCGGCGAGACGACGGTGGTGCGGGTGAGGTCGTAGCGGCGGAAGTGGGCGGCCAGTTCCCGGTGGGCGTGCAGGTGGTCGACGGGCATCGAGAAGAAACCGTGCACCTGGGGCGAGTGCAGGGTCATGGCGAGGACGCGGTGCACGCCGGCCGCCGCCATCAGGTCGGCGACCAGGCGTCCGCCCAGGGAGATCCGGGGCGCGTCCTTCTTGTCGGAGCGGGCGTAGGAGTAGTGCGGCATGACGACGGTGATCCGGCCCGCCGACGCCCCGCGCGCCGCGTCGCACATCAGCAGCAGCTCGACGAGGTGCTCCTGCACGGGCCGGACGAGCGGCTGGACCAGGAAGACGTCCCGTTCCCGGCAGTTCGCCTGGAGCTGGACCTCCAGGCAGTCGTTGGCGAACCTGCTGAGTCGGGTGGGGCTCAGGGGGACGCCGAGGTGGGCACAGACCTCGGCGGCCAGCTCGGGATGGGCACTGCCGCTGAACACGGAGATGTCTCGCACGATCGGCTCCTCGCTGATCATGTCCGGCTGGAGGCGCGGAGCTCTCATGCTACGGACCACACCCGTTTCCCCCACCCTCAGAAGTACCCCGGAATGCCCGGGAATGCCCAGGAGCGCCGGGCGACCGTGCGGCCGGTCGGATCGGCCGAACGGGTGACCGGGGGACGTGAACGGGTCGGCGCGGGCCGGTGATCGTCCGTGACCGCCGCGGACTTCCTGTCACAGGTCGTCAACAAGGCGGTCTGACAAGGGTATTGGCGGGCATCCGGTCAGTAGAGGAAGGAGGGCCGTCCGCATGACGACTTCCATCAAGCCCGACAAGCCCACCCAGCGGATCCCTCGGCGGATGCCCGGCTGGGCCAAGGTGCTCACCGCCGTCGTGGTCGTGCTCGTCGTGATGTTCGCCGGGATCCGGCTGAGCCTGCTGCCGGGGCTGCGCGACTTCTTCGGCACCGAGACCCATGACCGCTCGGGCCCCGCCCTGCTCAAGTCCATCAAGGACATGAGCCGTTACAACGCCGCCTCCGGCAACTTCCAGGTCGTCGTGGATCTGGAGAAAAACGCCAAGTACCTCCCCGACGCGATCCGCGGCACCCGCACCCTGTACGTCGGGGCGGGCACCGTGGACGCCTACGTCGACCTCGGCAAGGTCGGCGACAAGGACGTGACGGTCAACGACGACCGCACCTCGGCCACGCTCCGGCTGCCGCACGCCCTGCTCGGCACACCGGCGCTCGACCCCGACCGCTCCTACGCCGTCTCCAAGCAGCGCGGTCTCCTCGACCGCCTCGGCGACCTCTTCTCGGACAACCCCAACAGTGAGCAGGCCGTGCAGAAGCTCGCGGTCCGGCACATCGGCGAGGCGGCGAAGGAGAGCGAGCTGACCGCGCGCGCCGAGTCCAACACGACGGGCATGCTCCAGGGGCTGCTGCGCTCCCTCGGCTTCAAGGAGGTGAAGGTGGCCTACGGCACCTGAATCTCCTGACGACACAGGGAAGTTGAAGACCGGAGGACCGCATGGCCCGTGCCGCCTTACGTCCACGTACCCTGTTCCGCCCGCGCGCCGCCAAGCCGGAGAAGCCCGCCCCGCCCCCGACCGAACCGACGAAGCAGAGCGCCAAGCCCGCCGCCCCGAAGAACGCGAAACACACGAAGAACACGAAGAACACGACGAAGTCGTCGTCGCGGGCCGAGCGGCGGCCGTTGCCGTTCCCTCTGCGGCTGCTGGCGATGCTGTTCGCCTTCGTCTTCATGGTGGCGTTCGCCGTCGCGCTCGCCCGGCTCACCCTGGAACCCTCGCCCGCCTCCGTGAAACTCGTGCACACCAACCTGCATCCGGGCGACTCGCTGCGGGCCTACCTGGACCAGCCCGCGCTGCGCGACGCGGTGAAACAGATCGGCGGGAACGTCCTGCTCGGCGTGCCCTTCGGGATCCTGGTGCCGGTCGTCGCGCCCCGGGCGCGCGGGGTGCTGCGGGTGCTGCTGCTGACGGCGGCGGTCATGCTGCTGGTGGAGTTCGCCCAGGGCGCGCTGGTGACCGGGCGCGCCTTCGACATCGACGACGTCATCCTCAACACCACGGGCGCTTTGCTCGGTTACCTGCTGCTGGGGCGCAGGGTGAGCCGTGCGGTGCACGCGCGGGAGCGGCGCCTGCGACGGTGACCGTGCCGGGCGCGGGACAGGAGACGGACCGTCGTCAGTGCGGCGCCCAGGTGTACCTGTCCCCGCCCACCCAGCGCACGACGTCCGGGTCGTCCAGGTCGTGGACGGTGACGCCGAACGCGGCGGCGATCTCCAGGACGTCGGTGACGGCCCGCGCCTCCCCGACCACCTCGCCGTCGATTTCCACGATGCGGAACGGCGCCGGGGCCGGCTGCACTCCGAGCACCATGATCCGCGGATGGGAGATACGAAGGCTCGCGATTTCGGTCATGACATAGAGGGTAGAACGGGACATACGTCTCCGTCGTGCGGTCCGCCCCCGGGTGGGGAACCCTGGAGCCAGGAGGTGGCGATGGATCCCCTCGATGCTCTGGACCGGATCGCCTTCCTGCTGGAGCGGTCCCTGGCGCCGACCTACCGGGTACGGGCCTTCCGTACGGCTTCCCGGGTCCTGGCGCGGCTGCCCTCGGCGGAGGTCGAGCAGCGGGCGGCGGCCGGCACGCTGGAGTCGCTGAAGGGCGTCGGCCCGCGGACCGCCCAGGTGGTGCGCGAGGCGCTCGCCGGGCAGGTGCCGTCGTATCTGGAGACACTGGAGGGCGAGGCCGGGCTGCCGCTCACCGACGGCGCGGGGTCCGGGCTGCGGGCGCTGCTGCGCGGCGACTGCCATGTCCACTCCGACTGGTCGGACGGCGGCAGCCCCGTCGACGAGATGGGCCGGGCGGCCGCCGCGCTCGACCACGAGTGGGCCGTGCTCACCGACCACTCGCCGCGCCTGACGGTCGCCCGCGGGCTCTCGCCCGAGCGGCTGCGCCGCCAACTGGACCTGGTCGAGGAGCTCAACGCGACCTGGGCGCCGTTCCGGCTGCTGACCGGCATCGAGTGCGACATCCTCGACGACGGGTCGCTGGACCAGGAGCCGGAGTTGCTGGAGCGGCTCGACGTGGTCGTGGTGTCCGTGCACTCCAAGCTGCGCATGGAGTCGCGTGCGATGACGCGCCGCATGGTGAACGCCGTGCGCGACCCGCACGCGAACATCCTGGGCCACTGCACCGGGCGGCTGCGGGGCGGGCGGGGGCGGCCGGAGTCGGAGTTCGACGCGGACGAGGTGTTCGCGGCGTGCGCCGAGTCCGGTACGGCCGTGGAGATCAACAGCCGGCCCGAGCGGCTCGACCCGCCGCGCCGGCTGCTGCGCCGGGCGGTGGCGGCGGGCGCGCTGTTCTCGGTGGACACCGACGCCCACGCGCCCGGCCAGTTGGACTGGCAGATCCTGGGCTGCGCGCGGGCCGAGGAGTGCGAGGTGCCCCCGGAACGGATCGTGACGACCTGGCCGCTCGACGACCTGCTGGCCTGGACCCGGGAGGGACGGGTACCGGCGGGGGCGGCGGGCGTGGCGGGCCGCTGAGACGGTCGGCGCTCGGTCGGCACCCGCTCGGTGCCCGCTCGGCGCCCGGTGTCGCAGTTGACTTCGAGAGCACTCCAATTCGTAGCGTTCTCGGCATGAACCACAGCGACACGCACACCGACCCGAACAGCACCACCACCGCACAGCACAAGATCGGCTCGGGCTTCGGCGCCACGAGCACCGCCGACGAGGTCCTGCGGGGCATCGACCTGACCGGGAAGCTGGCCCTCGTCACCGGCGGGTACTCCGGTCTCGGGCTGGAGACGACCCGTGCGCTGGTCAAGGCCGGAGCCCACGTCGTCGTCCCCGCGCGCCGCCCGG
Source organism: Streptomyces sp. yr375 (assembly GCF_900110755.1). Lineage (GTDB taxonomy): Bacteria > Actinomycetota > Actinomycetes > Streptomycetales > Streptomycetaceae > Streptomyces. The sequence goes on along the minus strand of NZ_FOFF01000001.1, from coordinate 449,894 downwards.
ACACGGCCCGCGAGAACCTCGCCGGCCTGGACGGCGTCGAGACGGACGAGCTCGACCTCGGCGACCTGGAGAGCGTGCGCGCCTTCGCCGACCGCTTCCTCGCCTCCGGCCGGACCATCGACCTCGTCATCGACAGCGCCGGGATCATGGCCTGCCCGGAGACCCGGGTCGGCCCCGGCTGGGAGGCGCAGTTCGCCACGAACCACCTCGGCCACTTCGCCCTCGTCAACCGGCTGTGGCCGGCGATCGAGCCCGGCGGCGCCCGGATCGTGTCCGTCTCCTCGCGGGCCCACCTCTTGTCGGGGATGCGCTGGGACGACGTCCAGTGGCAGAAGAGCTATGACAAGTGGGAGGCGTACGGGCAGGCCAAGACCGCGAACGTGCTGTTCGCCGTCCACCTGGACAGGCTGGCCCGCGACCGGGGCGTGCGCGCCTTCGCCCTGCACCCCGGCGGCATCCTCACGCCCCTCCAGCGGCATATGGCCAAGGCGGAGATGGTGGAGCGCGGCTGGATCGACGAGGACGGCAACGCGCTCAACCCGGAGGGCTTCAAGACCCCGGAGCAGGGCGCGGCCACCCAGGTGTGGGCGGCGACCTCGCCGCAGTTGGCCGGGATGGGCGGCGTCTACCTCGAGGACTGCGACATCGCCGAGCCCGTCACGGACGGCGACCAGCGCACCGGCGTCGAGGCCTGGGCGACGGACCCGGAGCAGGCGGCGCGGCTGTGGGAGCTGTCCGCCGAGCTGACCGGCGTGAACGCCTTCCCCGCACAGGCCTAGTCCACGCCACTCGCAGCGGCGTCCGGCCTCTAGCTCCTAGCTCCCGATCTTGATCTCGTCGAGTGCCGCTTCGAGTTGCGGGGCGGCCACTTTCCGCACCCACTCCGCCTGATCCGGGGCGACCGCGCGCGGGATCGTCTCGGTGAGCATGATCAGGTAGAGGTAGGCGCGGTAGAGGGCGAGGCGGAGCCGGGCGGGCGCGTCGAACACGGCGTGCCCGCCGGCGTCCCGGTAGCCCGCGAGGAATGCCTCGTCGTCCCGGATGTCCTGGAGCAGCGCCAGGGAGACGAAGTCCGCGAGCGGATCGCCCCAGAACATGCGCTCGCCGTCGATGAGGCCCCCGATCCGGGGCGTTCCGTCGGCGCGGTCGACCAGGATGTTGCCCGGCCACAGGTCGTAGTGGACCAGGCGCGGGACGGTGACCTCGTCGAGGGCGTCGTACGCGGACCGGGCGACGGCGGCGACCTCGTCGACGGGACGGGGCAGTCGGGCGCGGTACTCACGGGCGTCGGCGAGGACGGCGTCGAACATCGCCGTGAACGCGGTGCGCCAGTCGGCGGCGAGCGGGCCGAGGGCTCCGGTGGGGTAGCCGAAGCCGGGCCCGGTCACCTCGTGCAGCCGGGCGACCTGACCGCCCAACTCCGCGCGCAGCGCCCGCTGTTCGGCCAGCGTGAGTGCACCGCTCCAGGTGTCGCCCGGGCACCAGGTCATCAGCAGCCACGACCCGTCGCGGGCCACGACGCGGGGTGCCGGGACGTCGGCCTCGGCCGCCCCGCGGTAGAACTCCGCCTCGCCGACGAGGAGTCGGCGCTCGTGGCGCAGGCCCGGCGCGGTGGGCGCGACCTTCAGTACGTAGCGGCTGCCGTCCGTGAGGCGGAGTTCCTCGACGGTGTTGTACGTGCCGCCGCGCAGCGGTGCGAGGTGGGCCAGGCGGTCGGGCGGGATGCCCGCCGCCTCCAGCGCGTTCCGGGCCCGCGCCCAGGAGTCCGTCATCGTGCACCCACCCCATCTGTCGCTGCTGTCGATCAGCCCGCCGCGTACACGTCCTCGGTGTAACGGCCGTCCGCGATCAGGCCGTTGAGCCATGTCTCGGCGGCGGTGTCGTCGGCGCCGGGCGTGCGGTCCCGGTACAGGGTACGGAACGCGTCCCGGACGCCGGGGGCCATCCGTGAGCCGTCGCCGCACACGTGCACCCGGGCGCCGTCGGCCAGCAGTCGCCAGACCTCGTCGGCCTCGGCGGCGATGCGGTGCTGGACGTACCGCGTTCCGCCGTCGGGAGCCTGGCTGAAGGCCGGGCGCAGCGACACCGCTCCGGCGGTCTCGGCGGCGCGCAGCTCCTCGGCGTGCAGGAAGTCGGCGTCCGGGGCGTCGCAGCCGAAGTAGCAGACGGCGGGCGGGAGTTCGGCCCCGGCGGCGAGGGCGGCGGTGCGGTCGGCGACGGCGCCGCGGAACGGGGCGAGGCCGGTGCCGGCGGCCACCATGACCACGGGTGCGCGGTCGTCGATCCGGAAGTCCTCGCGGCAGGGCTGGACGCGGGCGTACACGGTGTCGCCCGGTACGAGTCGGGCGAGGTGTCCGGAGCCGGTGCCCCGGTAGACGCCCTTGCCCGACCGGGCGGGCGCGGCCAGCAGGGAGACCATCAGGTCGGCGTGGCCGGGGTCGACGGCGGGCGAGGAGGAGAAGGAGTAGTGGCGGGGGCGCAGCGGGGTGAGGAGGTCGAGGAGTCGCGGCCAGTCCAGCGCGCCGCGCAGCGCCGGGTGGTCCTCGATCACCTCGACGAGGGTGCGCGGGTCGTCGGCGGGGAAGGCGGCGAGGGCCGCGCGTTCGGGCGGGCAGGGGTTGGCTGCGGCCAGCGCGGTGAGCTGACCGGCGTTCGGGCGGTCCTGCAACTCGACGTGGTGGGTGAGGAGTTGACGTACCGTCACCGGTCGGTCGACGGTGAGGCCGTCGCGGCGCGGGCGGGTGGCGCGGATGTCCAGGACGGTGTCGAGGTCGACGCCGAGGGCGGTGGCCGCGCGGTCGACGAGTGCGGGGTCGTTCGCCGGGAGCACGGTGAGGTGGTCGGCCGTGCGGTAGGTGACGCCCTCGGGCAGGGCGACCCGCAGGAACCGCTTGCGGCGGTGGTGGCCGGGGGCGGTGAGGTCGTACGCCTCGGTGACCTTCATCGGGACGAGACCGTGCCGGGCGGCGAGGGCGTCCAGCGGGCCGCCGGTGAGGGTGCGGACCTCGTAGCCGGTGGTGGGCTCGTCGGCGGGAGCGGCGGCGGTGGCCTCGGGGTCGCCGTGCCGCTCCAGGAGCGCGGTGCGCAGGCGGGCGGTGAACTCCCGTACGGCGCCGGGGAGGTCGCCGGAGGCGTCGGCGGCGGTGCGGTCGGTGAGGCGGGTGGCGCCGAGTTCGGCGAGGCGGTCGTCGAGCCGGGTCGGGACGTGCTGGTAGGTGGCGGCCCAGTTGCGGTCGCCGACGCCCAGGACGGCGTAGTCGACCCCGGAGAGGTCGTGGGTCTCCTCCAGCCAGGCGGCGAAGGCGGTGGCGTCGTCGGTGGGGCGGCCGTTGTAGGAGGCGGCGGTGATGACGACCGGGCGGTCGGTGGGCAGGCCGTCCGCGTAGGCGTCCAGCGGCGCGACCTGCGTCTCGCAGCCGATCTCCGCGGCCTCGTCGGCGAGTTGGGCGGCGAACTCGCGGCAGGTGCCGTAGTTGCTGCCGTGCAGGAAGAGGACGGCGGTGCCGGGGCGGACCCGGGCGGGGAGGGCACTGGTGTCGGCCGTCGGCGCGGTCTGAGTCGGTGCCGCGCCCGGGAGTTGGGGGTGGACGCGGTCGGCGGGGGTGCGCGGGGTGAGCGTGAGGGTGAGGCCGTCGGGCTTGAGGGTGAGGGTCTCCTTGATGGTGAGCCGGTAGTCGGCGTGGTCGTGCGGGCGGTAGCGGTGGACGAGCATCGCCAGCAGCATCGTCGCCTCGTGCAACGCGAACTGCCGTCCGATGCAGGCGCGTTCACCGGTGCCGAACGGCTTGAAGGCGTGCACGGAGCGGGCCGCCTCGGCCTCGGGCGTGAAGCGGGAGGGGTCGAACAGCTCGGGGTTGTCGCCCCAGACGGGCTGGCGGTGCAGCATCGGCGCGAGGACGACCACGGACTGCCCCGCCTTCAGCGGCACCCGCCCGCCGAGCAGCGTGTCCTCGAGGGCCTGCCGGCTGAACGCGGCGGCCGTGGGCCACAGCCGCAGCGCCTCGTTGAGCACCTGCCGGGTGTAGGTCAGCCGGCCGACCTCGTCGTACGTCGGCTCGGGGTCGGCGGTGTCGCCCCACAACGCGTCGACCTCGCGCTGGACGAGCTGGAGCGCTGCGGGGTGCTTGACGAGGTAGTGCAGCGCGAACGACATGGCGCCGGAGGTCGTCTCGTGGCCCGCGATCAGGAAGGTGATGACCTGGTTGCGGATGTTGGTGGTGTCGAGGGTGGTGCCGTCGGCGGGGTGCTCGGCGGTGAGCATCAGCCCGAGGAGGTCGTCGGCGTCCCCGTGCCCGCCCTCGCCTGCGCCCGCGGTACGGGCCGCGATGACGTCGTCGACGACCTGCGCGAGATAGTCGGCGTCGGCCTTGAACGCGGCGTCGGCGGCCGCGTAGTCGCCGCCCGGGACCCGGGCCAGGCGGGTCATGCTCCACTCCAGGCAGCGCACCATCGACTCGACGAAGGGGTGCGGCTCGTCGCGCTCGAACGACCCGAAGTCGTAGCCGAATCCGGCGAGTCCGATGGTGTCGAGGGTCATCCGGGTCATGTCGTCGGGCACGTTCACCGGCTGCCCGGCGCTCGCCGCGCCGTCCCAGGCGCCGATGAGGCGGCGGGCCACCTTCAGCATCACGGGGTGGTAGGCGCGCATCGAGCCGAGCGCGAACGCCGGCATCAGGATGTCGTGCGCCTTCGCCCAGTTCGGCTCGTCGTTGTAGGCGGTGAACAGGCCGTCGGCCGCGAACTCCCGGACGTTCTCCAGGGCGGGCCCGACATGCTTGGCGAACCGCCGCTCGTCGGCGAGGTCGGCGACCAGGTCCAGATCGGCGACGAACACGGTGTCCCGCCCGTGCAACCGCCGTACGACCAGCGGCCCGTGCTCCCGCATGAGCTCCATGGCCTGCTGGACGGGGGCGTGGCCGGGGCCGGTGGCGCTGATGTCGACGACGGGGATGTCGGAGCTGCCGGTGCCGATGCCGGGGAGGGAGTCCGGGGTGCGCGGCGTGGTGGGGGGCATGGCGCGACAACTGCCTTTCGCTGTACGGGCGTACGGAGGTACCGGGATCCAGCGTGATCCACCCGGCTGCGGGGGCCGTGCCGTCGCACTACACGTTCGTGCAGTGGGAAAGCCGCGTGAGGGGTTGCGGGGGCCCTCCGCGCCGGTTATTAGGCTGACCGCATGACCACCGCCCCGACCACGCCGTCCACCGCCCCGGACGAGACCCTGGATCCCGCTCCGCGCCCACTGCACGTGGCGGTGGCGGTGGCGGCGCGCCCCGTCCATGGCTGAGGGGGCGGAGCGGGACGCCGTGGTGTGGCGCAACCGTGCGCTGATGGTCTTCGACCGGGTGTCGGTACCGGTGGCGGTGTGCGATGTGTACGGTGCCGTCCTGCTGGCCAACCCGGCGATGGCCGCCGAGTGCGGGAGCAGCCCGGGGCGGCTGCGCGGGCGGGACGTGCTGGAGCTGTTCCGGCCGCAGGAGACGACCCAGGTGCAGCGGATCGCCGAGGCCCTGCGGCTGCGGCACCGCTCGCGCTACCAGGTGTCGGTGAGCTGGCAGGGGCCCGGCGGCGGGGAGCGGTACGGGGAGCTGACGGCGGACCCGGTGAGCGACCGGGTCGAGGAGACGCCCGCGCTGCTGGTGATGCTGCGCGTCCTCGGCGACCGCGCGCCCCGTCAGGCGGCTCCCCCGGTCCGGGTCGCACCGGTCGAGGCGAGGATCCTCGCGCTGCTCGCCGGCGGCGCCACCACGGCCCGCGCCGCCCGCGAGACCGGCCTCACCACGGACGGCGTGACCTATCACCTGCGCCGCCTGTCCGCCCGCTGGGACGCGGCCAACCGCACGGAACTCGTCGCCCGCGCCTACGCGTTGGGGGTGCTGGCGGCGGGGGTGTGGCCACCGGTCCCGACCAGTGAGGCGCAGGCGGGCGAGGCGTAGGCGGTGAGGCGGTCCTCCGTACGTGGCGTCAGTGTCCGGCGACCCGCTGTCACCGGGCGCGGACAGTCGGGGGACGACCATGGGAGTCGGGCCCCTGGCCCTCTAGACTCGCTCGCGACCAGAGACGTTCGAGTTTCTCAGAAACGTTCGAGGCTGCTGAGGAACGGGAACGGGACTGGGGATGCGAGATGTACGTGAGCGCGCGGCGCCGCTCGTGCGGTTGGTGCGGCGTTACCGGGAACCCGTCGTCGTCCAGGCGCTGCGGTCGTCCGCCGCGGCCACGGTCGCCTATGTCATCGCCCTGCGGCTCAGCCCCGAGGCGCTCCCGCTCACCGCGCCGCTGACCGCGCTGCTGGTCGTCCAGGTCACCCTGTACGCCACGCTCACCAACGGCATCCGCCGGGTGAACGCGGTGGTGGCCGGCGTCCTCGTCGCGATCGCCTTCAGCCTCCTGGTGGGTCTGACCTGGTGGAGTCTCGCGCTGCTGATCGTGGCCTCGCTGGCCGTGGGGCATCTGGTGCGGGTCGACGAGTACGTCCCGGAGGTGGCGATCAGCGCCATGCTGGTCCTCGGGGTCACCACCGTCGGCGACACCGCGTGGTCGCGGGTGGTGGAGACGCTGATCGGCGCGGTCGTCGGGCTGGGCTGCAATCTGCTGCTGCCGCCTCCGGTGTGGGTGGAGGAGGCGGGCGCGTCGATCGAGGGACTGGCCCGGCGGCTGCGGCAGCTCATGCTGCGCATCGGCGAGGAGGCGGCCGGCCGTACCCCGGTCGAGCAGGCGGCCGCCCGGCTGCACGAGGCGCGCCGGCTGGACCACGACATCGTGGAGGTGGACGCGGCGCTGCGGCAGGCCGAGGACAGCCTGCGGCTGAACCCGCGCGTGCGCGAGGGGCTGCTGCACAAGGTGGTGCTGCGTACCGGTCTGGACACGCTGGAGATCTGCACGGTCGTGCTGCGGGTACTCGCCCGGACCCTCACCGACCTCGCCAAGGAGCGCGAGCCGCAGCCGCTGTTCCCGCCCGGGACCGGCGAGACCGTGGAGCGGCTGCTGTCGGAGATCGCCGACGCGCTGGTCAGCTTCGCGGTGCTGGTCACGACGAGTGTCAGCCTCAACGCGGACGCCGCCGAGGCCCGGCTCAGCGCCGAACTGCGGCAGGCCGCGACCACCCGCGACAAGCTCGCCCGACTGCTGCTGGAGCAGCTCGAGCACGACGCCCGCCAGTGGCATCTGCACGGCGCGGTGCTGACCGAGGTCAACCGCATCCTCGACGAGCTGGACACCGAGCACCGCACGAGCCGTCTCCTGGAGGACCTCGACCGCGTGTCGCGGGAACAGCGCGCCCGCATGCCGCGCCTCACCCGGCTGCGCGAGCGCCTGGGCGTCCAGGAGAAGCTGTGGCGGAACCGTACGGGCATGGACGGGCGTTACCTCTGAGGGAGCGCCGGGACGGGGCCGGCGCCGGATGCGAGGGAGCGGGCCGATGGCCGACACCACCGTACGGATCGACGGGGACACGCTGAGGCTGCCGGGCGGGGTGGCGGTGCGGTTCATGCGGACGCTGCGGCTGCCGGAGCGGGGGACGCACGACCTGCCGCCCGGCCTCGGCGTGTTCCCGCTCCGCCGGGTCGCCGACCACCCCGACACCGTGCCCGCCGAGTGGCTGGCGCGGGGCGGTGTGCTGCTGCCGATGTATCTGCGTGAGGCGATGTGGCTGAGCTTCGCGGGCTCGACGGAGCCGGCCGCGTTGCAGGTCGGGGCGGGCAAGGTGTGCGCGGTCTCCGGCCGGCCGTGGAGCGACCGGCTCTCCCGTGACCCGCAGAACTACGTGACGCTGCCGCGTCAGCCCTGGCTGGACGGCATCAACTCGGGCCGGGGCACGGTGCGCCAGTTCGTGGCGGTGCCGCTGGGCCTGGGCGCGACCGTGGAAGGGCAGGTCACGGGCGAGGAGGTGTGGGGCGGGGTCCAGTTGCAGTCGTTCCCGCTGAGCGAGGCGAAGCGCGCCGAGTGGCGCGAGGCCGAGCGCCGCCGCGCGGCGGCGCGCCCGCCGGGGCCGTTCGGCGGCGGGTACGGCGCTCCGCCCGCGCCCGGCGCGGCCCCCATGATGGCCGCCGCGGCTCCCGCCCCGGGCGGCGCGCCCCGGGCCCGGGCGGCAGCGGCGATGGGTCTGGGGGTCGGCGGTTCGATGCGGCAGGAGGTCTACGACGACGTCCGCGCCGTCACGGACTACGCGCTCGAGCCCGCCGCCCGGGTCTTCGTGCACCTGGTGACGCCCCCGGAGTGGCGTCGTATCACCGGCGAGGAGCCCCCGCCGTCCCCGGTGGACCGCGCCGCGTACACCAAGGCGGGGCTGCCCTGGTACGACTACTACGACGACGCCGCGCACGACGTCGCCCCCAGCGACGCCCTGGCCGCCGTCCAGCCGGTCGGCGAGTGGCTCGGCGCGGACCTGGACCCGTGGCAGGAGCCCGCGCCCGGCCAGGTGCACCACCTCAAGGACGCGCCGGGGAAGCCGGTGGCGGACGGCGACTGGTAGCCGCCTTTGCGTTCGACGGCCGGTCCGGGTCAAGGTGGCTGTCACGGCGGTGGTGCACGGCGACCTGAGGTGCGGGCATGGGCAGTGGTACGGAAGCGGCGGGCGGGGCCGGCTGGAGCAGGCGCCGCTTCGTCGGCGTGCTCGGCGCGCTCGGCGGCGCGGCGGCGGCCCCGACCCTGGCCGGGTGCGCCGGCGACGGCGGCTCACCGGGGACCTCGAAGACCCCGGCGAAGACCTCCAGGACCCCGGAATCGCCGCAGGCCGCGCCGGAGTTCTCGGCGGGGTCCGCCCCCGAGTCCGGGCCGGACGCCTCGCCGGGCCCCTCCGACCGCTCCCTCCCCCGCCCCCTCTACCTGGGCACCTACACCTCCGCCGAGGGCGGCGGGAAGGGCATCGGCGTCGCCTCGTACGACCCCGGCTCGGGGCGGATCACCGGCCGGGGCACGATCACCGGCGTCCCGGACCCGTCGTACCTCGCGGTGCACCCGGACGGCCGCACGCTGTACGCGGCGGACGAACGCGAGGCGGGTGCCGTGACGGCCGTACGGTTGTCCGACCGGAAGGTGCTGGGCAGCCGGGCGACGGGCGGGGCGCACACCTGCCATCTGTCGGTCCATCCGGGCGGGCGGTGGCTGCTCAGCGCCGACTTCGGCTCGGGCACGGTGGCCGTGCACCCGATCGACGCCTCGGGGGCGCTCGGCGAGCGCACCGACTCGGTGACGCACACCCGTCCGGCGCCCCGGCAGGGTCAACAGGGGCCGCACGCCCACCAGTTCGTCACCGCCCCGGACGGCGGCCATGTCCTCGCCGTCGACTTCGGCACCGACACCGTGTACAGCTACCGCCTGGACGAGCAGGCCGGGACGCTCACGGAGGTCGCGCAGGCGCACACCCGGGCGGGCGCCGGTCCGCGCCACCTCACCTTCCATCCCGGCGGCCGGTACGCCTATCTCGCGAACGAGGCCGACGACACGGTCACGGTCTGCGCCTACGAGCCGTCGAGCGGGCAACTGACCATCGGGAGGCCGCAGTCCACGGGTGCGAAGGCGGGCACCAACTATCCGGCGCAGGTGGCGGTGACGCCGGACGGCGCGTACGCGTTCCTCGCCAACCGCGGCGACAACAGCCTCGCGCGCTACGCGGTGGAGGCGGCCGGGGCCCGGCTGCGGCTGCTCGGCACGGTGCCGGTGGCCGGGGACTTCCCCCGGCAGATCGCCCTGGCACCGGACGGCGGCCTGCTGTTCGCCGCCAACCAGCGCTCCGGCACGGTCAGCGTGTTCCGGGTGGCCGCCGCGAGCGGTGAACTGCGGCTCGTGGGCGAGCCGTTCGCGTCACCCGTCACCGTCTGCGCGCTGCCGCTGTAGGGCGCGCGGGCAGGCGGCGGCCTGGGTGAGCAGGACGTGCATCCGCTCGGTGAGCTCGCCGACGTCGTCGGCGGGTGCGTGGAACGGCAGGCGTACGTCGCCGTGGGCGCGGGCGCGCTCGATGCGCAGCGTCAGCCCGTGCCGGTCGACGGCGAGCGGCTGGACGCGGACGGCGCCGTGCAGGCTGTCGCGCTGGACGAGCCGGGTGAGCCGCTCCACGGCGTCGGGGTGGGCGTCGGCGAGATGGGTGAGCAGATGGGCCTCGGCGGTGGCCAGCGGGTCGGGTGCGGCGGCTGCGAAGTCGCCGAGGTCGACGACGACCGCGCCGGTGGGCGGTTTCAGCACGATCCGGGTGGCGTGGAAGGCCAGGTGGTCGCCCTCGGGCGCGAACCAGCCGGCCAGCCAGAGCCGGGTGCGGATCCGGCTGCGTACGGGGACGGGCGCGACGTCCGCGAACTCCAGCACGGCGGACGGCTCGCCGCGCGGTGCGCAGATCGCCGCCGTCAACAGGGCGCTGTCCTCGGGCACGTGCAGGATCACCCGGCCGTCGTCGTCGACGGTGTGCGCGCCGACGAACTCCTCGCGCCCGCCGTCCGCGGTCACCGCGCAGGACCACGAGGCGGCGAGCACCGAACGGGCCCGCTCGGCCGCCGACGGCACGGCCGCCCAGCTTTGGCTGTCACCCATCCCAAAAACCTCCTTAGGTAAGCCTTGCCTAAGCTATCGGAGATCTGTGATCACGCCAACCACCACGGTCGCGCCGACCACCATGGCCGTGGCGATCACCCCGGTCTCGGCGATCACCGCGGCGGGGCGATGACCCCCAGCAGCGCCCGCGCGCACAGGTCCCGTACCTGGTCCCGGGACAGGTCCGGCCCGCGCAGCCACTCCAGGCAGACCGCCGTGGTGAAGGCCAGCCAGCCGCGCACCGCGAGCCGTACGTCGGGGCGCTCCTCGAAGACCGGGCCGAACTCGGGATCGGCGCCGAGGGCCGCCAGGATCTGGCGCTCCTGGGCCGCCAGCGCCCGCCGGTAGACCGTACGCACCGCCTGGTCGCCGGCCGCGTCCGCGCGGTGGAAGGCGCGGTAGCCGTGGGCGTGGGTCTGCACGTACTCCAGATAGGCGTCCAGGCCCGACGCGAGCTGTTCGCGGACCGGGACGCCGGGGACCGCCGCCGTCATGCGCAGCATCCGCTCGCTCTCGCACGCGACGACCGCCGCGAAGAAGTCGCGCTTGGTGGGGAAGTAGTGGTACAGCAGCCCTCGGGAGACGCCCGCGATCTCGGCGACCTGCTCGATCCACACCTCGTCGTAGGGGCGCTCCGAGAACAGTCGCGCGCCGACCGACAGAAGCTGCTCCCGGCGCTCCTCGGTACGGAGCCGACGCCGGATGCGCTCCCCCTGGTTCGCGGCCATGCCCGCACCTTACTTGACGCCGGTTCAACAGCGGGACCAGACTGGAGCGCGCTATTGAACCCACGTACAACATGCTCAACCTGCCGCTGCATCAAGGGAGATGGCGTCATGGCGGAGACGACGGGGACGACCGGGACAACCGGGACGACTACTGAGGGCGTGCTGCCGAAGGGGTTTCGCGGGGCGGAGCTCGGGTGGCCCGAGTTGGAGCGCATTCCGCATCCGCCGCACCGGCTGCCGCTGCTCGGCGACCTTCTGGGCGCGAGCCGGCGCACGCCCATCCAGGACTCGCTGCGCTACGCGAGGCAGTTGGGGCCGATCTTCCGGCGCAAGGCGTTCGGCCGGGAGTTCGTGTTCGTGTGGGGCGCGGGGCTGACCGCCGACCTGGCGGACGAGGCGCGGTTCGCCAAGCATGTGGGGCTGGGCATCGCCAACCTGCGGCCGGTCGCCGGGGACGCCCTGTTCACGGCGTACAACCACGAGCCGAACTGGCAGCTCGCGCACGACGTCCTGGCCCCGGGGTTCAGCCGGGAGGCCATGGCGGCCTATCACCCGATGATGCTGGCCGTGGCGGACCGCCTCACCGGCCACTGGGACCGGGAGCTGGCGGCGGGCCGGGCGGTGGACGTGCCCAGGGACATGACCAAGCTGACCCTGGAGACCATCGCCCGCACCGGCTTCGGCCATGACTTCGGGTCCTTCGAGCGCGCCCGGCCGCATCCCTTCGTGACGGCGATGGTGGGCACCCTCACCTACGCGCAGCGCCTCAACACCGTGCCCTCCCCCGCGCTGCTGCGGCGGGCCGCGCGCCGCAACGCGGCGGACATCGCCTACCTGAACCACACGGTCGACGACCTGGTACGGGCCCGCCGCGACCAGGGCGGCGGCAAGGGCAGCGGAGACGGCGACCTGCTCGACCGGATGCTCGACACCGCCCACCCGGAGACGGGCGAACGGCTGTCGGCGCGCAACGTACGGCGGCAGGTCATCACCTTCCTGGTCGCCGGGCACGAGACGACCTCGGGCGCGCTCTCCTTCGCCCTGCACTACCTCTCCCGCAACCCGCGCCTCGCGGCCCGCGCCCGCGCCGAGGTGGACCGGGTGTGGGGGGACACGGCCGTGCCGGGGTACGAGCAGGTGGCCCGGTTGCGGTACGTCCGCCGGGTCCTCGACGAGGCTCTGCGGCTGTGGCCGACGGCGCCCGCGTTCGCCCGGGAGGCCCGTGCGGACACGGTGCTGGGCGGGGAGCATCCGATGCGGCGCGGCGGCTGGGCGCTGGTCCTCACCGGCATGCTGCACCGGGATCCCGAGGTGTGGGGGCCGGACGCCGAGCGGTTCGACCCGGACCGCTTCGACGCGGCGGCCGTACGCGCGCGTGCCCCGCACACCTTCAAGCCGTTCGGCACCGGGGCGCGGGCCTGCATCGGACGGCAGTTCGCGCTGCACGAGGCCACGCTGGTGCTCGGACTGCTGCTGCGCCGCTACGAGCTGCGGCCCGACACGGCGTACCGGCTGCGGGTCACGGAGCGGCTGACGCTGATGCCGGACGGGCTGCGGCTGCACCTGGAGCGGCGCACGCCGGCGTCGTCAGACCCCCGCCGTCCAGTGCCCGGGGCGGGTGACTGACTCGGGCAGCCTCGTGCCCGCGCTCCCCCGGGCCGCGTTCAGTTGCGGCTGGGTCAGGAAGAACGCGCCGGTCAGGTCGGCGTCCGTCAGGTCGGTGTCGCGCAGGTCGGCGCCGATGAGATCCGCGCCGCGCAGGTCCGCGCCGGTGAGGTCGGCGGCTATCAGACAGGCGCCGCGCAGGTTCGCGCCCCGCAGGTCGGCGCCCTTGAGACGGGCGCCCATCAGGTCGGCGCCCCGGCGCTCCTTCTTGCGCCCGCGGATACCGGCCCGGGCCAGTTCGCTGGTCTTCAGGAGCAGTACGTTGACGTCCTGGCGGTGTGCCGGGACGTCGAGCGCGGTCAGCTCGTCCGGGGGCAGGAGGGTGAGTTCCTCCGTCCTCTCCAGGGCCCGGCGCAGGTCGGCGTGGAGCGGGCGGGCCACGGGCAGGGCGAGCGCCTCGGTGAGGTACCAGAGGAGTTCGTGGAGCTGCCGGACGACCGGGAACACGTCGAACATACGGCGGGCGTGCTCACCCGAGGCGGCCGTACGCCAGTCCTGGCCGCCGAAGGTGACCTGCGAGACCTTCTGCCCGGCGCCGAAGCAGTCGTAGACCGTGCAGCCGGTGAAGCCCTGCTGCCGCAGTCGCGCATGGATGCCGCAGCGGTGGTCCCCGCCCAGGTTGGGGCAGGCCTTCCCGGCGGGCTTGTCGAGCGCGAAGTCCGCGGAGCGGGCGAAGGGCAGGGCCACACAGCACAGGCCGAAGCAGTTGTCGCAGTCGCCGCGCAGTACGGTCCGGTCCGCCGTCGTGTCTTGCATGCCGTCCACCCTACTGACCTGCGGCGCGGGACTACCGGCCGAACAGTTCGAACGCCACGGCAGGCCGGCCGCCGAACCGCTCGCCGACGGACTTCGCGACGCCGGTCAGGAAGCCGCGGGCGTAGGTCTCGGGCTCTTCGTCGGTCAACGCCTGGATGTACGTGCGGTGTTCGAGGAGCGAGGTCACCGCCCGCTCCAGTCCGGCCGACGCGTCGACGGCGTGGGTGGGCGTCGCGGATCCGGCCACCGCGACCCAGCGCACCCCGTTCCAGGGCGCGAGGCCCTGGTCGGTGAGTTCCGGGAAGATCCAGCGGTTGCCGGCGTCCCCGGCGGCGTCGAGCGTGGCGCGGCCGACGGCGACGTGGTCGGGGGTGTTCCAGGCGACCCCGCCCCAGGTGTCGCGGTGGTTGAGGGTGATCACGAGTTCGGGCCGGTGGCGGCGGATCGCGGCGGCGATGTCCCGGCGCAGGGCGAGCCCGTACTCGATGACACCGTCCCGGTGGTCGAGGAACTCGACCGTCGACACGCCCACCACGGCCGCGCTCGCCCGCTGCTCCCGCTCGCGCAGCGGGCCGCACTCGGCGGGCGCGAGGGTGTCGATGCCCGCCTCGCCGCGGGTCGCGAGCACATAGGCGACCTCGCGGCCGGCGTCGGTCCAGGCGGCGACGGCCGCGGAGCAGCCGTATTCGAGGTCGTCCGGGTGCGCCACCACGGCCAGGGCCCGCCGCCAGTCCTCGGGCATGGGCTGGAGCTGGGGGATCGTCGGCTCGGTCATGTCTGAAGGGTAGAGCGGCGGCGGAGGCCTCACACCTCGTCGCGGGCGAGGGCGAGCAGCCGGTCCAGGACGCGGGGGCCGCCGGCCCGGACGCCGTCGTGTTCGAACTCGTCGGTGACCCAGGTGCGCAGGCCCCGGACGGCGCGGGCGGTGCGCAGGGAGTGCGCGGTGTCGACGTAGAGGTCGTCGTGGTAGATCGCGGCGGCGACCGGGACCTCGTTGGCGGCGAGGCGGGCGGGGTCGTACAGGGGCGGCCAGTCGGTGCGGGCGGCGAGGAGTTCGGCGGTCTCGCGCAGGGGGCGCAGCGCGGGGTCGGTGTCGAACATCCAGGGGTGGATCGTCTCGCCGGTGAGCAGCAGCGGTCCGTCGCCTGCGAGCGTCCTCGCCGCGTCGAACTGCGGGAACTCGGCGCGCACCCGGTCGGCGGCCCAGGCGGTGGGGCGGGCGTCCTGGCCGTAGATGGCCTCGTGGACGACGGCGTAGAGGGGGTGTCCGGCGTAGGAGAGGATGCCGCGGATCTCCTCCTGGAAGGCGTCGGACAGCTCGGGGCCGTGCGGGGTGGGGACGAAGGCATCCTCCAGGAGGTGGTGCAGGCGGTGGCTGCCCTCGCCGGCGCCGAGGAGGATGCCGACGGTCTGGAAGGCCTCGACGGTGAGCCGGTAGCCGCCGGGGAGCGTCACCTCGTGGCGCCGGAGGTGGTCGGCGATGCGGCGGGCGCGTTCGACGTCCTGCGGGTAGCGGGCGTAGTGCGCGGCGACCTTGCGTTCCATGCGCGGGTAGGCGGCGCGGTAGACGTCGTCGGCGTGCGCGTCGAGGGCGGGCAGTCCGCCGGTGATCAGGGCGGCGGCGAGGCCCTCGGGCGCGGTGGAGAGGTAGCTGACCGTGCAGAAGCCGCCGAAGCTCTGGCCGAGGACGGTCCAGGGAGCGCCGCCGGTGACCTCGCGGCGGATCCGCTCGCAGTCGCGGACGATGGAGTCGGCGCGGAAGTGCGCCAGGTAGTCGGCCTGTTGGGCCGGTCCGCCGCGCAGCGGTAGCGTCTGGCGGTTGGCCGGGGTGGAGTGGCCGGTGCCGCGCTGGTCGAGGAGGAGGACGCGGAACTCCGCCAGCGCGCGGCCGAGCCAGGCCGGTTTGCCGATGAAGCGGTTGGCGCCGAAGCCGGGGCCGCCCTGGAGGTAGAGCAGCCAGGGCAGGTCCTGGTCCGCTCGTTCGCTCGCGACGACCTCGCGGGCGTAGAGCCCGATGGTCTCCCCGGCCGGGTCGGTGTGGTCGAGGGGCACGGTGAAGCGGCGGTCGGTGAGGACGACGCCGGGCTGGCGGTAGCTGACGGACAACAGGGGCTCCCGGGGCGATCGGTGTGCGGACCGCGGCCCAGTCCAGCACATGTCCGGGCGGTGCCGGAGCCCGGGCCTCGGTCCGCCTCAGCGTGCCGAGAGGCTGGAGCGGCGGACCACCAGCTCCGGCTGGAGCACGACCCGCCGGTGTTCGTGCCGCCCGGCGTCGCCTCCCCGCTCCTCGCCCTCCTCGGTCTCTTCGAGGAGCATCTCCGCGGCCAGCGCGCCCATGGTGACGGCGGGCTGGCGTACGGAGGTGAGGGGGACGGCCGCGGCGGCGGCGAACTCGATGTCGTCGTAGCCGACGATGGCGAGGTCGTCGGGGACGCCGACACCCGCCGCGTACATGGCCTGGAGCACGCCTAGGGCGAGCAGGTCGTTGGCGCAGAACACGGCGGTCGGACGGTCGGCGAGGCCGAGCAGGCGCGCGCCCGCGTCCCGGCCCGCGGCGACGTCCAGCCGTTCGGTGGGCAGCTCGCGCAGACACTCGGGGCCGAGGCCCGCCTCGGCGAGCGCGTTCAGCGCGCCGGTACGGCGGTCGCGGACCTGGGTGAAGCCCGGCGGGCCGCTGACGTACGCAAGGGAACGGTGTCCGGCGTCGACGAGGTGCCGTACGGCGAGCGCGCCGCCCGCCACGTCGTCCACCGACACCGAGCACTCGGTGGTGCCCTCGGAGACCCGGTCGACGAGCACGAACGGGATGCCGTGCCGGCGGAAGGAGGCGATGTTGCGGCCGGTCGCGTCGGCCGGGGTGAGCAGCACGCCCCGCACCCGCTGCTCGGCGAAGAGCGACAGGTACTCGGCCTCCTCGCCGGCGCTCTCGGCGCTGTTGCAGACCATCACGCCGAGCCCGGCGTCCCGGGCGGCCCGCTCCGCGCCACGGGCGACGTCCACGAAGAAGGGGTTGCCCATGTCCAGGACGAGCAGCCCCATGATGCGGCTGCGCCCCGCGCGCAACTGGCGGGCGGACTCGCTGCGGACGTAGCCGAGCCGGTCTATCGCCGAGCGGACGCGCGCCCGGGTCTCGGTGGCGACGGTGTCCGGGCGGTTGATGACGTTGGACACCGTGCCGACGGAGACTCCGGCGGCACGGGCGACGTCCTTGATACCCACCGACTGGACCATCAGGCGGGAACCTCCAGGTGAACAGGGCACGGCGGGACGGTCTTCACATTACCGCCACGCCGCCGCGCCCCCGTCCGGGCCGCCGCACACGTCATGCGGGCAGTGCGAAGTCGACGACGTGGAGCGCCGACGGGGTCGTCCCGCTCGACTTCTCCTGGTACATGAACGACAGGGTGTTGTCCGCCTTGACGCGCAGTTCGTCGATGACGACCTCGCCGAAGGCGTTGAGGCCGCTGCCGTCGAAGAGCACCGTCCAGTCCGTGTAGCCGGAGGCCTTGGACGCGCCGGCGATCCGGCCGAAGGGGAAGATCGCGTACGCGTTGTCGTACTTGTCCAGGACGAGCTTGGTGCGCTGGCTGGAGCCGAGGACGACCGGGATCTCCGTCTTCTGCCAGCTCCCGGCGGAGTTCTTGCGCAGGTGGAAGGCGCGGCCGTTGGCGGTGCGGTCGTTGACGTAGTTGGTGGTGCACTGGGTGAAGCGGCCGGGGACGTAGCTGATGATCGCGTGCGGCAGGCCGGCGGAGTCGGTGGCCTGGCTCTCCTGGTTCATCAGGGAGTGGTCGGCGTTGAGCGCGTCCACGACGAGCCCGCTGTCGGTGACGGCGACCTTGTCGGAGCCGCCCGTGGTGCCGACGACGGCGCCCGCGTTGTTGCGCCAGGTCCGGCCGCGGTCGTCGGAGTAGACGTAGCCGGTGTCGTGGTTGCTGATGCCGCCGCCGGAGCACATCACCGCGCCGCTCTGCTCACGCCAGGTGAAGAAGGAGTGCAGGCGGCCCTTGACGTCGTAGTCGATGCCGTGGAGGTACATGTTGCGGACGGTGGAGGAGCCGTGCTCGCTGGTGTAGGTGCCGGTGGAGCCGGACCACTCGCCGAGCGCGGTCCACTTCGAGCCGTCGTATTCCGCGAGGGCGTTGCGCCCGTTGCCGGATATGCCGACCCGGTAGCTGAGCTGGAGCCTGCCCTCGGGGGTGGAGATGAACTGCGGGTAGGTGAACTGGCTGGTGAGCGCGAGGCCGTCGAGGGTGGTCTGCACGGCGCCGAACCGGGCCGCCGTCCAGGAGGTGGACGCCGGGTTGTCGAGGAGCCCGGCCACCGACTTCACGTAGAAGAAGCCGTCGCTGTGGGAGTCCATGTTGAGGTGGAGCCGGCCGTCGGCCTTGGAGACGCCCATGGAGATCACGTTGTGGGAGTCGCTGGACTTGAGCTGGTGCGTGAGGGTGACCGTGGACCAGGCGGCGGTGCCCAGGGCGCGGCGGGCGACGACGGCGTTGCGGGCGGCGGTGTACCAGGCGGCGTACTGGTAGCCCTTGTAGCTCAGCAGGCCGCTCTTCTGGAACGAGTTGTTGTTGACCAGCCCGTCGTAGGACACGAAGAACAGGGCCTGCGCGTCGAGCCGGGTGCTGCCCTTGCGGGTGACGGAGGGGCCGGGGTCCGCGGCGCTGGCGGTGCCGGCGGCGAGCGTGGGGGCCGCCGTGGCACCGAGGAGAGCGCCGGCCAGCAGAGTACGTCGTCTCATCTGGAGAACTCCATTGTCATATGAAAGTGGGGGAGAACGGAGTATGTCAGGCCAGGTGAAAGACTTCGGTAAGAGGTCTCATGGCGGCGTCGGGACGGTCGCCGTCCAGCGACTCGAAGAACGGCGCCATCTCCGCCTGCCAGCGCGCGTTGACGTCGGTGGCCGCCATCCCCGCCCGGGCGGCCTCGAAGTCCTCGGTCTCCAGGTAGCCGACGAGCAGGCCGTCCTCGCGCAGGAAGAGCGAGTAGTTGTGCCAGCCGGTCGCCGACAGCGCGGCGAGCATCTCCGGCCACGCGGCGGCGTGCCGCTCACGGTACTCGTCGAGCCGGTCCGCCCTGACCTTCAGCAGAAAACACACGCGCCGCATCAACAACCCTCCGGATACTGGTAGTTGAACCGCTAGAAGTTGAACTGGTCGATGTTCTTGGCGTCGAACACGGTCGGCTTGCCGAGGCTGATCACCCCGTCCTTGCCGATGGTGTACGTGGTGGTGCCGGCCTTGAAGGTCTCGCCCGCCTTGCCGGTGATCCGGCCCGAGACCAGCGCCACCGCCGTCTGCGCGGCCAGCGCGCCGAGCTTCGCCGGGTCCCACAGCTCGAAGGCGTCGACGGTGCCGTTCTTGACGTAGGTGCGCATGTCGTTCGGGGTGCCGAGGCCGGTCAGCTTGACCTTGCCCTTGTACTTCGAGCCCGACAGGTACTGGGCCGCCGCCTTGATGCCGACCGTCGTCGGGGAGATGATCCCCTTCAGGTTCGGGTACTCCTGCAACAGGCCCTGGGTCTGCTGGAAGGACTGCTGGGCGTCGTCGTTGCCGTACGCCACCTTGACGAGCTTGACGTCCTTGTACTTGGGATCCTTCAACTCGTCCCGCATGAAGCCGATCCAGGTGTTCTGGTTCGTCGCGGTCTGCGCGGCCGACAGGATCGCGATCTCGCCCTTGTAGCCGATCTGTTCGGCGAGCAACTGCACCTCGGTACGCCCCAGATCCTCGGCGGACGCCTGCGACACGAACGCGTTACGGCACCCGGGGTTGGTGTCCGAGTCGTAGGTGACGACCTTGATCTTGTTGCTCATCGCCTGCTTCAGCGCGGTGCACAGGGCACCCGGGTCCTGCGCCGACACGGCGATCGCGTCGACCTGCTGCTGGGTGAGGGTGTTGACGTAACTGACCTGCCCGGACGTGTCGGTGGCGCTGGACGGCCCGACTTCCTTGTAACTGGACCCGAGTTCCTTCAGCGCCGCCTCACCGCCCTTGTCGGAGGAGGTGAAGTAGGGGTTGTTGACCGCCTTCGGCAGGAACCCGACGGTGAGCCCCTTCTTCAGCGCGGCATTCGGATCCGCTTTCCCGGACGACACGGCCGACCCGCCGCTCTCCTTCTTCACATCTTCCTTTGTGGTGCCACCACATGCGCTAACACCAAGGGCAAGGGAGGAAACGGCGACGAGGGCGACACAGGCCCGGAGGAGGGATGAATTGGACATGGCGATCCTTCTTGAGAGAGGGCAGGTGAAGGTCTTTAGGGGCGCGAGGCTGTATCGATTTGCGGCTCCGCCGCGTGGGCGCGACCAGCCACAACGGACCCGCAGGGAACGACCTTCCGAGCCGCCGAAACAACGGCAATCTGACGCGCAACCCGAGGCCCCAACACGGAGACGACCAGCAACACACCGGTCACGACGATCTGCGACTGTGCGGAAACGTTCATCAGACTCATCACGTTCTGCGACGCCCCAAGCAGGAAAACACCAGCGACGGCACCGCCCAACGTCCCCTTGCCCCCGTCGAAGTCGATACCGCCGAGCAACACGGCGGCCACGACAGACAGTTCGAGCCCAGTCGCGTTGTCATAGCGAGCGCTGGCGTAATGCAGGGCCCAGAACACACCGGTGAGCGAGGCCATGAGACCGGTCACCGTGAACAGGATCAGTTTCTGCCGCCTGACCCGGATACCGGCGAACCGCGCGGCCTCCTCGCTGGCACCGACCGCGAAGAGCGACCGCCCGAACGGTGTGGCGTGCAGGACGACCGCCGCGATCGCGAGCAGCACGACGAAGGGCAGGAAGGCCTGCGGAAGGAAGGTGTCGCCGAGGCGGCCGGCGGCGAAGTCCAGGTACTGGGTGGGGAAGTCGGTGACCGCGTCGGAGCCGAGCACGATCTGTGCGATGCCCCGGTAGGCCGCCATGGTGCCGATGGTGACGGCGAGGGAGGGCAGCCCGAGCCGGGTCACCAGCAGGCCGTTGACCAGCCCGCAGACGACACCGAGCAGCAGACAGACAGGGATGATCGTCTCGATCGTCATGCCCTGGTTCCACAGCGCGCCCATCACCGCGCCGGACAGACCGGCCGTGGAGGCGACCGAGAGATCGATCTCGCCGGAGACCACCAGCAGGGTCATCGGCAGGGCGATCAGCGCGATCGGAAGCGTGTTGCCGATCAGGAACGACAGGTTGAGGGCGTTGCCGAAGCCGTCCACGAAGGAGAACGACAGCAGGAGCAGGACGATCAGGAGAGCGCCCACGACGGTGTCCCACCGGACCACCCGGTTCACCCGACTCGTGGGCCGGTTCGCCCGGTTCAGGGACTCACGCACGAGTCTCCCCCTTCGCTACGGCCGCCCCGGCGGACGCCGACGTCTTCTTCAGCGCGGACGCCACCCGTACGGCGACGATCCGGTCGACCGCGATGGCCAGCAGGAGCAGGACGCCGTTGATGGCGAGCACCCAGACCGAGCTGACGCCGAGGGCGGGCAGGACACTGTTGACGGAGGTGAGGAGCAGCGCGCCGAGGGCCGCACCGTAGACGCTGCCGGAGCCGCCGGTGAAGACGACGCCGCCGACCACGACCGCGCTGACGACGGTGAGTTCGTAGCCGGTGCCGGTGCTGGAGTCGACGTTGCCGAACCGGGCCAGGTACAGCGCCCCGGCGAGTCCTGCGAGGCCGCCGCAGAAGGTGTACGCGGCGAGGATCCGCTTGCGCACCGGGATGCCGGCGAGGCGGGCGGCCTCCGGGTTGGAGCCGAGCGCGTACAACTCGCGGCCGCCGCCGAAGTGTTTGAGGTAGTAGGCGGTGGCGATCAGCACGGCGAGCGCGATGAGCGCGAGGTACGGGACGGCGGAGAGGCCGCCCGAGCCGAAGTCGACGAAGGAGGCGGGCAGATCGGCCGCGGTGATCTGGCGGGAGCCGACCCAGATGGAGTCGACGCCCCGGATGATGTACAGCGTGCCGAGGGTGACGACCAGGGCGGGCACCTGGCCGAGGCTGACGAGCAGGCCGTTGAGCAGCCCGCAGCCGACGCCGAGCAGGGCGGCCAGCACGATCGCGAGCACCGGGTCGCCGCCGCCGTGCAGATAGGTGCCGGCGGCGAAGGCGCTGATGCCGAGGGTGGAGCCGACCGACAGGTCGACGTTGCGGGTGATGACGACGAGGGACTGGCCGGTGGCGACCAGCACCAGGATCGTCGCGTTCAGCAGCAGGTCCTTGACGCCCTGCTCGGACAGGAACGCGCTGTTGCCCGCCTGGGTGACGGCGATCATCACCAGGAGGACGACCAGGATGGCGAGTTCGCGCATCCTGAAGACACGGTCGACCAGCCGGGTGCCGCCGGACTTCGCCGCCTCGGCGACGGGGGCCTCGTGGGAGGTGGTCACCGTCATGCGGCGGCCCTCCCGGTGGCTGCGGCCAGCACGGTCTCCTCGGTGGCGGCGGAGCGGGGGATCTCGGCGGCCAGGCGGCCCTCGTGCATCACCAGCACCCGGTCGGCCATGCCGAGGATCTCGGGCAGGTCGGAGGAGATCATCAGGACGGCGACCCCGTCGGCGGCCAACTCGCCGAGCAGCCGGTGCACTTCGGCCTTGGTGCCGACGTCGATGCCACGGGTCGGCTCGTCGACGATGAGCACCTTCGGCCCGGTGGCGAGCCACTTGGCGAGGACGACCTTCTGCTGGTTGCCGCCGGACAGCGTGTTGACGGAGTCGGCGATCCGGGCGTACTTCACCTGGAGCCTGACCGCCCAGTCGAGGGCGCGGCTGCGCTCGGCGGCGCGGTCCATCAGGCCGGCCTTCACCGTCGTACGCAGTCCGGTCAGGTTGATGTTGCGCTCGATGGACATGTCCATCACCAGTCCCTGGGCGCGCCGGTCCTCCGGTACCAGGGCGAGGCCGGCGGCCATCGCGGTGGAGGGTGCGCCGTTGGTGAGCGGACGGCCGTCCACGTGGACCTCGCCGCCGTCCCAGCGGTCGATGCCGAACACCGCCCGGGCCACCTCCGTGCGCCCGGCGCCGACGAGTCCGGCCAGGCCGACGATCTCGCCGCGCCGGACCTCGAAGGAGACGTCGGTGAAGACACCCTCCCGCGTCAACCGGCGAACGCTCAGGGCGACTTCGCCCGGGGTGACGTCCTGCTTGGGGTAGAGCTCGTCGAGGTCGCGGCCGACCATGCGGCGGACCAGGTCGTCCTCGGTCATGCCGTCGATCGGCTCGCTGGCGATCAACTCGCCGTCGCGCAAGGTCGTCACGCGTCGGCAGATCCGGAAGATCTCCTCCAGCCGGTGGGAGATGAACAGGACGGCCGCGCCCTGTTCGCGCAGGGTGCCTACGACCGCGAAGAGGCGGGCGACCTCGCTGCCGGTGAGGGCGGCGGTCGGCTCGTCCATGATGAGGACGCGGGCGTCGAAGGAGAGCGCTTTGGCGATCTCGACGATCTGCTGGTCGGCGATGGACAGTCCGCGCGCCGGGTGGTCGGGGTCGAGGTCGACGCCGAGGCGCTCCATCAGGGCGGCGGTGGCGGCGCGGGTGGCCTTGTGGTCGATCCGGCCGAGGGCGCGCCGGGGCTGGCGGCCCATGTAGATGTTCTCGGCGATCGAAAGGTCGGGGAAGAGCGTCGGCTCCTGGTAGATCACGGCGATGCCGGCGTCGCGGGCGTCGCCGGGGCCGTGGAAGACGACGGGCTCACCGTCGAGCAGCACCCGGCCGGCGTCGGGTCGGTGCACCCCCGCGAGGGTCTTGATGAGGGTCGACTTGCCCGCGCCGTTCTCCCCGGCGAGGGCGTGCACCTCGCCGGGGAACAGCTCCAGGGAGACGCCCCGCAGGGCGCGCACGGCCCCGAAGGACTTGGCTACGTCCTTCAGCGCCAGCACCGGGGCCGCTCCCGGGGCCGCTTCCGGGTCGGCTCCCGGATCGAGTCCCGGGTCGGGTCCCGGATCGGACGGGTGGGTCATGGGTGGCTCCTCGACGACGTCCGGGGACGGGGCCCGTCGGGGCCGCCACGGCGTCGTGAAAGGTTTCAACTGGGTTGCCGGGACGTTAGGCAGGCAGGGCATGTCACGTCAATGGGTCGGTCTCGAAAAGTTTTCGATAGCCGAAGGTCGCGCGGCGGTTACGGACAACAGGCCTGAACGAAGGGGTTGACACTGCTTCGGCGGCCTCATAGCTTCCCGTTCTGAATCGTTTCACCCAGCATGGATGTCAACCGATGTCACAGGAGCCCGAAGTGACCGACCTCGCCGCGGTGAAAGCCGCGCTGAAGACCCAGGCCGTCGAGACGCCGTCGTGGGCGTACGGGAACTCGGGGACCCGCTTCAAGGTGTTCGCCCAGCAGGGCGTGCCGCGCACCCCGCAGGAGAAACTGGACGACGCGGCGCAGGTGCACGCGTTCACCGGCGTGGCCCCGACCGTGGCGCTGCACATCCCGTGGGACCGGGTGGCGGACTACTCCGCGCTCGCGAAACACGCCGAGGACCGGGGTGTGAGGCTCGGGGCGATCAACTCCAACACCTTCCAGGACGACGCCTACAAACTGGGCAGCATCTGCCATCCGGACGCGGCGGTACGGCGCAAGGCTCTCGATCATCTGCTGGACTGCGTCGACATCATGGACGCGACGGGCTCCGCCGACCTGAAGCTGTGGTTCGCGGACGGCACGAACTATCCCGGGCAGGACGACCTCCGCGCCCGCCAGGACCGGCTGGCCGAGGGGCTCTCCGAGGTGTACGCGCGGCTGGGGGACGGGCAGCGGATGCTGCTCGAGTACAAGTTCTTCGAGCCCGCCTTCTACTCGACGGACGTGCCGGACTGGGGGACGGCGTACGCGCACTGTCTGAAGCTGGGGCCGAAGGCGCAGGTCGTGGTCGACACCGGGCACCACGCGCCCGGCACGAACATCGAGTTCATCGTCGCCACGCTGCTGCGGGAGGGGAAGCTCGGGGGGTTCGACTTCAACTCGCGCTTCTACGCCGACGACGACCTCATGGTGGGCGCCGCCGATCCGTTCCAGTTGTTCCGGATCATGTACGAGGTGGTGCGTGGGGGCGGGTTCACCTCCGACGTGGCGTTCATGCTCGACCAGTGCCACAACATCGAGGCGAAGATTCCGGCGATCATCCGGTCCGTGATGAACGTTCAGGAGGCGACGGCGAAGGCGCTGCTCGTCGACCGGTCGGCGTTGGCCGCGGCTCAGGTCTCCGGGGATGTGTTGGAGGCGAATGCGGTGGTGATGGATGCGTTCAACACGGATGTGCGGCCGCTTCTGTGTGAGGTGCGGGAGGAGATGGGGGTGGACCCCGATCCCATCGCCGCGTACCGGAGGTCTGGGTGGGCCGAGAAGATCGTTGCCTCGCGGGTTGGTGGGGAGCAGGCGGGGTGGGGGGCGTGAGCGTCTGCCTGGTTCTGTAGTTCGCGGGCTGCGGGCCGGTTGTGGCTGGTCGCGCCCACGCGGCGGAGCCGCATATCGATACAGCCCCGCGCCCCTAGGGAAATGCACTCCCCCTCAGTCGAGAAGTAAAGGAATCTCTATGTCCACCCACCCCGAAGCCTCCGCCCTCCTCGGCCGGTCCCATCGGCTCGGCGCTGATGCTCGCAATACGAACTACGCCGGTGGGAACACGTCCGCCAAGGGGACCGGCGTCGACCCCGTGACCGGTGGGGACGTCGAGTTGATGTGGGTGAAGGGGTCGGGCGGTGATCTCGGGACGCTCACCGAGGGCGGGCTTGCCGTGTTGCGGTTGGATCGGCTGCGGGGGCTCGTCGACGTCTATCCGGGCGTCGAGCGCGAGGACGAGATGGTTGCCGCGTTTGACTACTGCCTGCATGGGAAGGGTGGGGCGGCGCCGTCGATCGACACCGCCATGCACGGGCTCGTCGACGCCGTCCACGTGGATCATCTGCACCCCGACTCCGGGATCGCGCTCGCCTGTGCGGCGGACGGGGAGAAGTTGACCGCCGAGTGTTTCGGGGACCGTGTGGTGTGGGTGCCCTGGCGGCGGCCGGGCTTCCAGCTCGGGCTGGACATCGCCGCCGTCAAGGCGGCCAACCCGCAGGCCGTCGGGTGTGTCCTCGGCGGGCACGGGGTCACCGCCTGGGGCGACACCTCCGAGGAGTGCGAGCGCAACTCGCTGCACATCATCCAGACCGCGGAGGCGTTCCTGACGGAGAAGGGCCGCGCCGAGCCCTTCGGTCCCGTTATCGAGGGGTACGAGGCGCCGGCCGAGGGCGAGCGGCGGGCCCGGGCCGCCGCACTCGCGCCGTACGTGCGGGCGATCGCCTCTCAAGACCGGCCCCAGGTAGGGCACTTCGACGACTCCGACGTCGTCCTCGACTTCCTGGCGCGGGCCGAGCACCCGCGGCTCGCCGCGCTCGGTACGTCGTGTCCCGACCACTTCCTGCGCACCAAGGTGCGGCCGCTGGTCCTCGACCTGCCGCCGACCGGTCCGTTGGAGGAGGCGATCGCCCGGCTGAAGGAACTGCACGCCGCCTACCGTGCGGAGTACGCCGCCTACTACCGGCGGCACGCCGAGCCCGACTCCCCCGCCATGCGCGGCGCGGACCCGGCGATCGTGCTGGTGCCGGGCGTGGGCATGTTCTCCTTCGGCAAGGACAAGCAGACCGCGCGGGTGGCCGGCGAGTTCTACGTCAACGCGATCAACGTGATGCGGGGCGCGGAGGCGGTGTCCTCGTACGCCCCGATCGAGGAGTCGGAGAAGTTCCGCATCGAGTACTGGGCGCTGGAGGAGGCCAAGCTCCGGCGGATGCCGAAGCCCAGGCCGCTGGCCGCGCGGGTGGCTCTGGTGACGGGGGCCGGGAGCGGGATCGGGAAGGCGATCGCGCGTCGGCTGGTGGCCGAGGGTGCCTGTGTCGTCGTCGCCGACGTCAATGGTGAGAACGCCTGCGCCGTCGCGGAGGAGTTGGGCGGGGCCGACAAGGCGGTCGCCGTCACCGTCGACGTGACGTCCGAGGAGCAGATCGCCGGGGCCTTCCGGGCCGCCGTGCTCGCCTTCGGCGGGGTCGACCTCGTCGTGAACAACGCCGGGATCTCCATCTCCAAGCCGTTGCTGGAGACTTCGGCGAAGGACTGGGATCTCCAACACGACATCATGGCCCGCGGATCGTTCCTCGTCTCGCGTGAGGCGGCTCGGGTGATGATCGCGCAGGGGTTGGGCGGGGACATCGTCTACATCGCGTCGAAGAACGCCGTCTTCGCCGGGCCCAACAACATCGCCTACTCGGCCACCAAGGCCGATCAGGCTCATCAAGTCCGGTTGCTGGCCGCTGAGTTGGGTGAGCACGGGATTCGCGTCAACGGGGTGAACCCGGACGGTGTGGTGCGTGGGTCGGGCATCTTCGCCGGTGGGTGGGGGGCGCAGCGGGCGGCCGTGTACGGGGTCGAGGAGGCGAAGTTGGGCGAGTTCTATGCGCAACGGACCATCCTCAAGCGGGAGGTGCTGCCCGAGCACGTCGCGAACGCCGTGTTCGCCCTGACGGGTGGGGAGTTGACCCACACCACCGGGCTGCACGTCCCCGTCGACGCGGGTGTGGCGGCCGCGTTCCTCCGGTGACGGCCGTGCGGTCGTACGCCGCTGTCGACCTCGGCGCGTCCAGTGGGCGCGTCATGGTCGGCCGAGTGGGCCCGGACTCGCTGGTGTTGGCGGAGGCGCACCGGTTCCCCAACCGGCCGGTGCGGGTGCCGGAGGGGCTGCGCTGGGACGTGCTGTCCCTGTACGCGGGGGTCCTGGACGGGCTGCGGGCGGCCGGCCGGGTGGACTCCGTCGGCATCGACAGTTGGGCCGTGGACTACGGCCTGCTGGACGCCGACGGGGCGCTGCTCGGCAACCCCGTCCACTACCGGGACGCCCGGACCGAGGGCGTCGCGGAGCAGGTGTGGGCGACGGTCCCGGCCGCCGAACTGTACGCGGCGACGGGTCTTCAGTACGCGCCCTTCAACACCCTGTACCAGTTGACGGCCGCGGCCTCCTCGGCCCAACTGGCGCAGGCCCGCCGGCTGTTGCTCATCCCCGACCTGCTGACGTACTGGCTGACCGGCGAGCAGGGCACCGAGCTCACCAACGCCTCCACCACCCAGCTCATCGACCCCCGCACCCGCGACTGGTCCTACGACGTCGCCGCCCGGCTCGGCATCGACCTGACCCTGTTCGCGCCCCTGCGCCGGCCCGGCGACCCGGCGGGGCTGCTGCGGGCCGAGGTGCTGGCGGAGACGGGGCTGACCGGGCCCGTGCCGATGACGGCCGTCGGCTCGCACGACACGGCGTCGGCCGTGGCCGCCGTCCCCGCCGCCGGGGAGCGGTTCGCCTACATATGCACCGGCACCTGGTCTCTGGCCGGACTGGAACTCGCCGCGCCCGTGCTCACCGAGGAGAGCCGCGCCGCCAACTTCACCAACGAACTGGGCCTCGACGGCACGGTCCGCTACCTGCGCAACATCATGGGGCTGTGGCTGCTCCAGGAGTGCGTACGGGCCTGGGGGGAACCGGAGTTGGGCGGGTTGCTGCGGGCGGCCACCGCCGTGCCTGCGCTGCGGTCGGTCGTGGACGCCGGGGACGCGGCGTTCCTGGCCCCCGGGCGGATGCCGGAGCGGATCGCCGACGCGTGCCGTGCCTCCGGGCAGCCGGTGCCGACGTCTCCCGCCGAGATCACGCGCTGCATCCTCGACTCCCTCGCCCTCGCGCACCGGCGGGCGATCGAGGACGCCGTGCGGCTCGCCGACCATCCGGTCGACGTCGTGCACATCGTCGGCGGCGGCACCCGCAACGCGCTTCTGTGCCAACTCACCGCCGACGCCTGCGGGTTGCCGGTGGTGGCCGGTCCGACGGAGGCGGCGACGCTCGGCAACGTGCTCGTCCAGGCGCGGGCGCACGGGCTCGCCGGGGATCGCGCCGCGCTGCGCCGGCTGATCGCCCGTACCCAGCCGCTGACCCGCTACGCGCCGCAGGGCGGGACCGAGCGGTGGCGGGCGGCGCAGGCCCGGCTCGCCGCGCGGTGAGCCGGGGTCTCCCCCGGGCCCCGGTGCCGGACTACCCTGCACTCATCCGATGACTCATTCGATGACCTATCGCTAGGAGCCGCGATGCGTGTCGCCCTGTTCCTGACCTGTGTCAACGACACGCTCTATCCGGACACCGGCCGCGCCGTGGTGAAACTCCTGACCAGGTTGGGCGTCGAGGTCGACTTCCCGATGGCCCAGACCTGCTGCGGGCAGGCCCACTACAACACCGGCTACCGCCATGAGGCCGAGCCGCTCGCCCGGCATTTCTCCGATGTCTTCGGGGAGTACGAGGCGATCGTCACGCCCTCCGGGTCGTGCGGGGCGATGGTGCGGGAGCTGTATCCCCGGATGGGCGAGCGGGCTCGGGCCGAGGGGCGCGGGACTGCTCTCGCGGCCACGCTGGCGCCGGTGGTGCCGAAGACGTACGAGCTGACCGAGTTCCTGGTCGACGTGCTCGGGGTGACGGACGTCGGCGCGTACTACCCGCACACGGTGACCTACCACCCCACATGTCACGGACTGCGCAGTCTCGGGCTCGGGGAGCGGCCCCTGCGGCTGCTGCGGGCGGTGAAGGGGCTGGAGCTGGTGGAGCTGCCCGGCGCCGACGAGTGCTGCGGCTTCGGCGGGACGTTCGCGCTGAAGAACCCGGACGTGTCGGCGGCGATGGGCGCGGACAAGGTGCGCAACGCGGAGTCGACGGGCGCCGAGGTGCTGTGCGCGGCGGACAACTCCTGTCTGATGCACATCGGGGGGACCATGACCCGGCTGAAGACCGGTATGCGGCCGGTGCACATCGCGGAGATTTTGGCGGGCACGGAAGGGGACGCTGCGCTGTGAGCGGGACGTTCGTCGGGATGCCGGCGTTTCCGGAGGCGGCGCGCGAGGCGGTCGGCAACCCGACGCTGCGCGGCAATCTGCGGCACGCCACGCACACCATCCGCGCCAAGCGCGCGAAGGCGGTCGCCGAGCTGTCCGACTGGGCGGCGCTACGGGAGGCCGGCAAGCAGATCAAGGACCACACCCTCCGCCAACTCGACCGGTACCTCGTCCAGTTGGAGGAATCGGTCACGGCGGCGGGCGGCACGGTCCACTGGGCCGCCGACGCGGACGAGGCGAACCGGATCGTGACCCGACTCGTCAAGGAGACGGGCGAGTCGGAGGTCGTCAAGGTCAAGTCGATGGCCACGCAGGAAATCGGGCTCAACGAGGCACTGGAGGCGGCCGGCATCCGCGCCTACGAGACCGATCTCGCCGAGCTGATCGTGCAGTTGGGCAACGACCGGCCGTCGCACATCCTGGTCCCCGCCATCCACCGCAACCGGGGTGAGATCCGGGACATCTTCCGCGCCGAGATGAGCGAGTGGGGGCGTCCGGCTCCCGAGGGCCTCACCGACACACCGGCCGAACTCGCCGAGGCCGCACGCCTCCACCTGCGCGAGAAGTTCCTGCGGGCCAAGGTCGGCGTCTCAGGCGCGAACTTCATGGTCGCCGAGACCGGCACCCTGGTCGTCGTCGAGTCCGAGGGCAACGGGCGGATGTGCCTCACACTCCCCGAGACGCTGATCTCCGTTGTCGGCATCGAGAAAATCGTGCCGACGTGGCGGGACCTGGAGGTCTTCCTCCAGACGCTGCCCCGCTCCTCCACGGCCGAGCGCATGAACCCGTACACGTCGACCTGGACCGGCACGACGGACGGCGACGGTCCGCAGACCTTCCACCTCGTCCTGCTGGACAACGGCCGCACCGACACCCTCGCCGACGAGGTCGGCCGCCAGGCCCTGCGCTGCATCCGCTGCTCGGCCTGTCTGAACGTCTGCCCGGTGTACGAGCGGGCCGGCGGCCACGCCTACGGCTCGGTGTACCCGGGGCCGATCGGCGCGATCCTCAGCCCCCAACTCCGGGGCACGCAGAGCGAGATCGACGCCTCACTCCCATACGCCTCGTCGCTGTGCGGGGCCTGTTACGAGGTCTGCCCGGTCGCCATCGACATCCCGGAGGTGCTGGTGCATCTGCGGGAACGGATCGTCGAGGGCGGTCCGGTGACGCGGGACGGCAACAAGGTGGTGCTGAAGCCGGCCAAGGGGCATGCCGCCGAGCGGGCGGCGATGCGGGCGGCGCGCTGGGCGTTCGGCCGCCCCGGCGCTCTGCGCACCGGCCAGCGGCTGGCGTCCCGCACCCGCCGCTTCCACCCCCGTACGCTGCCCGGTCCGGGCAGGGCGTGGAGCGGTACACGGGATCTGCCGGCCGTGCCCGCCGAGCCGTTCCGCGACTGGTGGCAGCGTACGCAGGGGACGATCGGAGAGGGCGGGGCGAAGTGAGCAGCGAAGTGAGCAGCAGGGAACGGATCCTGGGCCGGGTGCGGCGCGCGCTGGCCGACGTACCGCAGGACGACCCTCCGTACGCGGAGGCCGTCGCGCGCGACTATCTGCGGGAGCACGGCAGTCGGAGCGTCGCGGAGACGGTGGAGCTGCTGGCGGAGAATCTGGCGGACTACCGGGCCGTCGTGCATCGCACCGACGCCGAGGAACTGCCCTACCTCGTCATGCGGTTGCTCGCCGAGCGCGGATCACGGTACGTGCTGGTGCCGCCAGGGTTGCCGCCCGCGTGGTTGTCCGCCGCTGACCCGACCCGGGTGCACGACCGCGCGGTGAGTACTCCCCAGGAACTGGACGAGGTGGAGAGCGTGATCACCGGCTGTGCCGTCGCCGTCGCCGAGACCGGCACGATCGTCCTGGACGGCGGCCCCGACCAGGGCCGACGCCGGATCACCCTGGTCCCCGACCACCACATCTGCGTGGTACGCGTCCCCGAGCAGGTCGTGTCCTCGGTGCCGCAGGCTCTCGAACGCCTCGACCCGGCACGTCCGTTGACGTGGATCTCCGGTCCGTCGGCGACCAGCGATATCGAGTTGGACCGGGTGGAGGGGGTGCACGGCCCGCGCACGCTGGAGGTGATCCTCCTCGACTGAGGTCACCTGGCGTCGTATCCCTCCCGGGACTGTTCCACCTTGGGCAGGTTGGCGGTGGCCCATTCGGCGAGGTTAGCGAAGAGCGGGGCGAGGCTGAGGCCGAGTGCGCTGATCTCGTACTCGACGCGCGGGGGCACCTCCGGGTGGTAGGTGCGGGTGAGGAGGCCGTCGCGTTCGAGCTGCCTGAGGCGCTGGGTGAGCACCTTGGGGGTGATGTGCGCGATCCGGCGCTCCAGTTCGCCGAAACGCTGGCGGCCGTGCGTGTGCAGGGTCCACAGGATCGGCGTGGTCCAGCGGCTGAACACGATGTCGACCACGGGGGCTATGGGGCAGGCGAGTTCGGGATCGGCCGACGTCTCGGTCGCGTGGACGGCCATGTGCATCCCTCCGGGAGAGTCACTTTCCTCTGGGTACCTACTATACGAGCGGTGCTAGCTTCGCCCGGCAAGGGCAACAACCCATCCTCGGCAAGGAGTTAGCCATGATCGTGGTGACGGGGGCGACCGGTAACGTCGGCCGTGAACTGGTCCGTTTTCTCACGGATGCGGGCGAGAAGGTGACCGCCACGTCCCGGAACATCTCGGACGCGGAAGCCCCGGACAGGCAAGTCCCGGACGGTGTACGGCGGTTGCGCGCGGACCTCACCGACGCGGCGAGCCTGCGGCCCGTGTTCGACGGGGCCGACGCGCTGTTCCTTCAGAACGGCGGCACCAGCGCGCATCTGCTCGACCCGCGGAGCATCCTCGACGTCGCCGAGTCCGCCGGGGTCCGCCGGGTGGTGCTGCTGTCCTCGCAGGGAGTCGTGACCCGCCCGGAGTCGGCGTCGCACGGGAGCGTGGCGCGGACCATCGAGGACGCCGTCCGGGACTCGGGCCTGGACTGGACGATCCTGCGGCCCGGCGGCTTCCACTCCAACGCCTACGCCTGGGCGGAGCCGGTCCGCGCCCGCCGCACCGTCGCGGCCCCCTTCGGCGACGTCGCGCTGCCCAGCGTCGACCCGGCCGACATCGCCGAGGTCGCTGCCGTGGCCCTACGGGAGGACGGACACGCGGGCGCTGTCTACGAGTTGACCGGTCCCGCGCTGACGACACCCCGGCAGCGGGCGGCGGCCATCGGCGAGGCGCTCGGCGAGCCGGTCCGGTTCGTCGAGCAGACGCGGGAGGAGGCCCGCGCACAGATGCTGGCGTTCATGCCGGAGCCGGTCGTCGAGACCACCCTCTCCATCCTCGGCGAGCCGACACCCGCCGAGCGGCGCGTCAGCCCGGACGTGGAGCGGGTGTTGGGCCGCGCACCGCACGCCTTCGAGGAGTGGGCGCGGCGCAACGCGGCGGCGTTCCGGTGAGCCGCTGAAGAGCTGAGGCGAGGTTGCGCGAGGGCGTCATGGCCTGCGTCGACGGCGTGGGGTCACGAGTAGGCCATCGGGCAGCCCTGCCGCAGCGCGTACTGGGCGGCCCGTAGGTAGACCGCCGTGTAGAACGCGGTGGTCAGGTCGTCGGACCAGGGGCCCGGTCGGACCGCCGCCGTCTGCTCCGCCTCGCCCTCCAGGAACCACAGGGTCAGTTCCAGGTTGCCGCCCGTCGCGGGTATCGCGTCCAGGGGCAGGCCGAGGATCGCGGCCAGCCGCTCGGCCAGCGCGAGGACCTGCGGCGCTCCCGCCACCAGCGTCTCATCGGTGTACGCCGTACCGATCGGCAGCGGGATCTCCCGCTCCAGGGAGAGCGGCACCAGGACCGACCAGTCCAGGAGGGTCCGCTGCTCGGCCCGGGTCAGATGCGCCTGGCACAGTGCGGCGAACCCGTCCATCGCGGGGCTCATCTTCTCCTCGAACCAGCCCGAGGCATCCCCGACCGACTCCCCCGGCCGGTACGGCGGCAGTCCGCGCCGCGCCAGCTCCTCGGCCAGCGCCGACGCGGTGTCGCCGTAGCCGCCCTCCTCCTGCCCGAACCAGTCCCGCGCGGCCACACTCACCAGATACACACCCATGACCCGCAACGTACCGCCCACCACTGACATTGATACTCGTACGCGGGTTCCGGCGGTCGTGGCTCTGCCACTGACTGGCGCCCTGCTGGGCTGTCTTCGCGTTGTTCTGCCCGGCCGCCGGAGCCTGGTTCTCATGGCTCCGGCCGGGCGGACCATGACCTGATAGGAGCTTGGTCAGAAGCCCCTTCAATGTCCTGTCTGAGCCACCCGGCCGACGCCACCTCCGGCTAGGAAGGCGTTCACCAGCATGGCAGCACAGGCCCCGGAAGACACCACTGGCATCGACCAGAAGGTGTTCGGAGGCGTCGACTCCCACACCGACACCCTCCATGTCGCGGTCATCAGCGACAACGGCGGCCGGCTCGCCGACGCCGAGTTCACCACCACACCCGCCGGATACGCCGCCGCCCTGGCCTTTCTCGACGCCCACGGCCAGGTCAGGGCGATCGGAGTGGAAGGCACCTCCTCCTACGGGGCCGGTTTCACCCGCGCCGCCCGCGCATGCGGGCACCGGGTCGTCGAGGTCAACCGCCCCGACAGGGCCGAACGCCGCCGGATCGGCAAGTCCGACCCCATCGACGCCTACGCCGCAGCCCGCGCCGCGCTGTCCGGACGGGCCTCCAGCACGCCCAAAAACGATACCGTCGCCGGCATACGCGCCCTGCACAACGCCGCCCGCTCCGCCGTGAAAGCGCGGACCGCCGCACTCAACCAGACCGGCAGCATCCTCGTCTGGGCCCCCGAGGCCATCCGCGCCAAGTACGGGCCGCTGAGATCAATGGACCGGGCTGATGCCCTGGCCCGACAGCGGCCTGCCGGAGACGCCCTCCACACCGCGGTCCTGACCGCGCTGAAAACCCTTGCCCGGCGTGTCAAGGAACTGACGGCCGAGCACGAAGCCCTCACCAAAGCCCTGGACACCGCGGTCACCACCGGCAACCCCGGCCAGCGGGCCGCCCACGGAGTCGGCCCCGACACCGCCGCACAACTGCTGATCACAGCAGGCGGCAACCCCGAACGCATGCGGACCGAGGCCTCCTTCGCCGCTCTCTGCGGAGCCGCCCCGGTCCCCGCCTCCAGCGGCAGGACCAACCGCCACCGCCTCTCCCGGGGCGGCGACCGGGCTGCGAACGCCGCCCTCTACCGCATCGCCCTGGTCCGCATGGGCAGCGACGCCCGCACTCGCGAGTACGTCGCGCGGCAGACCGCCGCCGGACGCACGAAGAAGGAGATCATCCGGCAGCTGAAACGAGCCATCGCCCGCGAGGTCTTCCGCTGCCTGTCCACCACGGTCAACGTTCCCGAAGTCGCGGACCTGCGTCCTCTGCGGCAGTCCAAGAACATCACCCTCACCGCCGCCGCACGACACCTCGGGGTCTGGCCGACCAGGATCTCCGACATCGAACGCGGAACCCGCCGACTCGACAACCTCGCCCACGCCTACCGCACCTGGCTCCAAACCGCTTGACCAGCAACAGGAGCATCAACGCCCCGGCCGTTGATGACAAATCCGGTGACCAAGCGCTTAGATAGTGACCGGATCATGCTCGCTGCCCGTGCCGGCCACCCGGAGGCCCCGTTGTTCACATCCGTCGACGATGTCGCCGCCCGGCTCGCCGAGACCGGGTATCTCGCCTCCCCGGCCGTCGCCACGACCGTCTTCCTCGCCGACCGGCTGGGCAAGCCGCTGCTCGTGGAGGGGCCGGCCGGGGTCGGCAAGACGGAGCTGGCCAAGGCGGTCGCCGAGGTGGCGGGGGCCCGGCTGGTGCGGCTCCAGTGCTACGAGGGTGTGGACGAGTCCCGGGCGCTGTACGAGTGGAACCACGCCAAGCAGTTGCTGCGCATCAGCGCGGGCCGCGACGAGACGTGGGACGAGACCCGCACGGACATCTTCAGCGAGGAGTTCCTCCTCCCGCGCCCGCTGCTGACCGCTATCCGGGGCGACGAGCCGACCGTCCTGCTGATCGACGAGACCGACAAGGCCGACGTCGAGGTGGAGGGGCTGCTCCTCGAAGTGCTCAGCGACTTCCAGATCACCGTCCCGGAACTGGGCACGGTCACCGCGACCCGCCGCCCCTTCGTCGTCCTCACCTCCAACGCGAGCCGGGAACTGTCGGAGGCGCTGCGCCGCCGCTGCCTGTTCCTCCATATCGGCTTCCCCGAGGAGGAGTTGGAGCGGCGGATCGTCCGGCTGAAGGTGCCCGGCATCGACGGGGCGCTGACCGACTCGGTGGTCCGGGTGGTCGGCGCGCTGCGCGCGATGGACCTGCGCAAGGCGCCGTCCGTCGCCGAGACGATCGACTGGGCGCGCACGCTGCTCGCGCTCGGCGCGACGACCCTCGACGAGGCCGTCGTACGGGACAGTCTGGGCGTGATCCTCAAGCACCAGGACGACATCCTCAAGGCCGGTGCGAAGCTCGACCTGGACGCCGTGTGAGCGCCGACGTCGCCGAC
Source organism: Streptomyces sp. yr375 (assembly GCF_900110755.1). Lineage (GTDB taxonomy): Bacteria > Actinomycetota > Actinomycetes > Streptomycetales > Streptomycetaceae > Streptomyces. The sequence continues at coordinate 413,799 of NZ_FOFF01000001.1, read as the reverse complement.
CGTATGGTCGGCTTCGTCGCCGCGCTGCGCGCGCACGGCGTCCGCGTCGGCACCGGCGAGAGCGTGGACGCCGCCGAGGCGGCCGTGGCTCTGGGGTTCGCGGATCGCGGGCTGCTGCGCGAGGGGCTGGCCGCGACGCTGCTGCACTCGACGGACCAACGGCGGGTGTTCGACACCGTCTTCGACCTGTACTTCCCGTACGGCGTCGGCGCGCCCCTGGGCGAGAGCGGCGACCGGGACGACCTGCGCGACCGACTGGCCACCGCACTCGCCGCCGACGACGAGGCGATGCTGTCCCGGCTGGCGATCGAGGCGGTCGACGGGCTGGGCGGGTACGGGAGTTCACCGGGCGCGGACGGCTGGTCGTCGCATCAGACACTTGAACGGCTGCGCCCGCAGACGCTGTTGGCGCGGGTACGGGACGAACTCCGGGCCCGGGGCGGCGACATCGGATTCACCGACCGGCTCCTCGAGGACGAGATCCGCCGTCGTATCGAGGCGTTCCGCACTCTGGTGGCCGGGGAGGCGCGGCGCAGGGTCGCGGAGCGGCAGGGGCGGGACGAGATCGCCCGGCGGGCGGTCGCGCCGACCGCCGACCGGGTCGACTTCCTGTACGCGGGGCAGGACCGCCTGGCCGAACTGCGGCGGACGGTACAGCCGTTGGCCCGCAAGCTGGCGACCCGGATGGCGGCGCGCCGCCGTCGGGCCTCGCGGGGCACGATCGATCTGCGGCGCACCCTGCGCGGCTCCCTCTCGACGGGCGGGGTCCCGATGCGGCCCGTGCTGCGCCGCCGACGCCCGGTCCGCCCCGAACTGGTGCTGCTGTGCGATGTGTCGGGCTCGGTGTCCGGTTTCTCCGACTTCACGATGCTGCTGGTGCAGGCGCTGCACGACCAGTTCAGCAAGGTGCGCGTGTTCGCCTTCGTCAACCGGATCGACGAGGTGACGGGCCTGCTGCGGCACGGCGCGGCCGATCCGGCGGGGCTCGGCGCGCGCGTCCAGGCCGAGGCGCAGTTGACGGGCTACCACGGCAGCAGTGACTACGGCGTCGCGCTGGGCGAGTTCGTGCAGCGGTACGGCGGTGCGGTCGGCCCGCGCAGCACGGTGTTCGTGCTCGGCGACGCCCGGACGAACATGAGCGACCCGAATCTGGCCGCGCTCCGGCAGATCGCCGAACAGGCCCGCCACACCCACTGGTTGAACCCCGAGCCCCGCGCCCAGTGGGGCACCGGCGACTCGGCCGCACCCGAGTACGCCGAGCTGGTCGCGATGCACGAATGCCGCAACGCACACCAACTCGGCGTCCTGGTGGGCCGGTTGCTGCCGGTCTAGCCGTACCCCGGTTGTTTCTTGCGCTACTTCGCCTTCGCGTAGTCCTTGGCCATCGCGCCGGCGAAGTCGTACACCACGCACTGTTCGTCGCCCACGACCCAGGCGTCGTGCCCGGGTGGGATCACGAAGACGTCGCCCGGGCCGAGTTCGCCCTCGCCGCCTTCGTCCATGGTGATGTGCATACGGCCCTGGACGACGTAACCGTTGTGGTGGACCTGGCAACTGGTGGTTCCCGCGATCGGCGCCACGGACTCGGACCAGCGCCAGCCGGGTTCGAAGGTCCCGACGGCGAAGTCGAGACCGGTCATGTGCACGGCCTCCAGGTGGCCACGGGGGAAATCGCGCCGCTCGTCCGGCTTGTCGAGCGTCTTCACTTCCATCATGACGCTCCCTCCTTCCGGCCGCGCCTCACCACGGCCGGGGCCGGTCCCCCCGGCGGCTCTGGGCGTCGCGGGTCGGGGGCCGAGCCCCACCTCTCCATCGTCCGCCCGTCCTTCGGCAGCCGCCAATCGGCGGGCCCGCGCCGGTCAGCCGACGCCGGTCAGCCGGCTTCGCCGCACAGCTCGGCGAAGCGCCCGGTGTCGATGTTGCCGCCGGAGACGATCACGCCGACGCGCCGGGGCAGCCGGTCGACCCGCCCGGCGAGGAGCGCGGCCAGCGGGGTCGCGCCGCTGGGCTCCACGACGATCTTCAGGCGTTCGAAGGCGAACCGCATGGCCGCCCGGATCTCGTCGTCGGAGACCAGGACGATCCCGTCCACGAGCCGCCGGTTCACCGAGAAGGTCAGCTCGCCGGGCGTGGGCGCGGCCTGACCGTCGGCGATGGTGCGTGACACCGAGATCTCGATCCGCCGGCCCGCCTCCAGTGACCGCTTGGTGTCGTCCCCGGTCTCCGGTTCGACGCCGATGACCCGAATGCCCGGCCGCAGCCCCTTCAGCGCGGTCGCGCTGCCTGCGATCAGCCCGCCGCCCCCGACCGGCACCAGCACAGCGTCCAACTCCCCTGCCTCCTCCAGGAGTTCGAGCGCCGCAGTGCCCTGGCCCGCCATGACGTGCGGATGCTCGTAGGGCGGGATCAGTGCCAGACCCCGCTCGGCGGCCAGCGCCTCGCCGATGGCCTCCCGGTCGCCGGTGTAGCGGTCGTACGTGACGATCTCGGCGCCGTAGCCCTCCGTCGCCGCCCGCTTGGAGCGAGGCGTGTCCTCGGGCATGACGATCACGGCGCTGGTGCCGAGTTCCCGCGCGGCCAGGGCGACCGCCTGGGCGTGGTTGCCGGAGGAGTACGCGGCGATGCCCCGGGCGAGCTGCTCGGAGGTCAGCCGGGAGGCCGCGTTGTAGGCCCCGCGGAACTTGAAGGCGCCGACGCGCTGGAAGTTCTCGCACTTCAGGAGGGTTTCGGCGCCGACGATCCGGTCGAGGGTCCGCGAGCGCAGTACGGGTGTGCGGTGCGCGACGCCCTTGAGCCGGGCGGCCGCGTCACGGACGTCGTCGAGGGTGATCGGCGGGCGTGTGCTCGTCACGGGTGTGCTCCCTCGGGGGTGTCGTCGGTGCCGTTCGCCGCCGTATCGCGAGCGGCTCTGGTCTGGGAGAGGTAGCTGTAGGCGGAGGCGCGGGAGATGCCGAGACGGGCGGCGACCTGCTCGATCGCGCGCCGCACCGCGAACACCCCGTGTTCGTCCAGGCCGCGGAAGAGCGCCAGGCGGCGCGGCCGGTCGAGGCCGGCCCAGGTCTGGTCCTGGCGCAGCAGATGGGCGTCGAGGAGGGCGCCGACGACGGAGTCGATGTCGTCGCCGAAGGTGGTCACGGGCGGGTCGGCCCGCACCCCCGCCGTCCCGGCGAGCGCGGCCAGCAGGCCCTGCACCCGGTCCACCTCGGTGACGTCCACGTTGACGCACAGCGCGCCGAACACCGCGCCCGTGGAGTCGCGCAGCACCATCGTGGACGACTTCACCAGCTTTCCGCCGCCGGTGCGGGTGAGGTAGTTCAGTTCGTCGTCGGCGTCGTCGCCACGGGCGAGGACCCGCAGGCCGATCTCGCTCATCGCCCCGCCGACCGTCCGCCCGGTCACCGCCCCGGCGACGGCGACGACGGACTTCTCCGGCCGCCGGTAGTCGTGCAGCACCACCTCGCACACCGGCCCGAAGGTGGCCGCGATCCCGTCGACGACGGGGGTGAGTGCACGCAGGATCGCGTCCCGCTCGGATTCCCGGGATTCCATACCCCCGATTAGACCATGAGTCCAAACACTGGACCAGCAGTCCAAGTCGTCGGGGGCCCTGACACACCGCGTGTGGACACCTTCAGGGGATCTGTCGATCAAGGGGGTGGTGCCGCCAATTGCCGCTTCCCTAGGATGTGTTGTCGGCCGCGCCAGTCAGTTGGCACGGCGGGAACTGGGGGATGAGATGCAGCCTGGCAAACAGCTTTCCACCTCGATCGATGCCACGGTTCCGACCGCCGCGCGCATGTACGACCACTACCTGGGCGGCCGGGACAACTACGCGGCCGACCGCGCGGCCTGCGAGGAACTCGACAAGGTCGTCCCGAGCACCCGCGCCCTCGCGCTCAACAACCGGCGCTTCCTCCAGCGGGTCGTGAAGACCCTCACCCAGGAGTACGGGATCCGGCAGTTCCTGGACCACGGGTCAGGCCTGCCCACGCAGGACAACATCCACCAGGTCGCCCAGCGCATCGACCCGAGCACGCACGTCGTCTACGTCGACAACGACCCCATGGTGCTCGTGCACGGCCGGGCCCTGCTGGAGCAGGACGAGCGGACCACCGTCATCCACGCCGACATGCGGGAGACGGAGGCCATCTTCGCCCACGAGGACACCAAGCGCCTGATCGACTTCTCGCAGCCGGTGGCCGTGCTGTTCAACTCGGTCTTCCACTGCATCCCCGACAGCGACACCGACGGACCGCAGGCGGTGGTCCGCCGGGTGGCCGAACGACTCGCCCCCGGCAGCTATCTGGTGATGTGTCAGTTGGTCAGCGAGGACCCGGCGGTCCGGGAGTTCGTCACCGACTTCATGGACAAGGCCACCCAGGGCCACTGGGGCCGGGTGCGCCAGGAGCAGGACGTCGCCGCCCTGTTCGAGGGCCTGGAGATCCTCGAACCGGGACTCCTGGAGGTCTCCACCTGGCGCCCCGACACCGAGGTCGCGCCCCGCCAACTCACCCAGGAATGGATCGAGTTCGGCGGCGTCGGCCGCCTCAACTAGGACAGACAGGGCAGTGCAGTACAGAAGGCTCCGGCCCCTGTCAGGGGTAGCGCTGCTTCGCGATCGACGCCAACAGGGCTTGTGAATCACGCGGGTTGAGTGCCTCGTCGGCCAGCCGGTCCAGGGCGACGCGGTACTCCTCCGTCTCGTCCTGGTCCTCCAGGAAGGTCGCGCTCCTCATCTGTTCGAGGTAGACGACGTCGGGCAGATCCGTGCCGCCGAAGCGCAGGTAGGTGACCGGTATGGCGGGCGCGGAGGCGTGCGTGACGTCCAACGGCACCACCTGGACGGTGACATGGGGCAGCGTGGCCAGCTTCACGAGGTGGGCGAGCTGCTCGCGCATCACCTCGCGGCTGCCCAACACCCGCAGCAGCACCGACTCGTCGAGGATCGCCCACACCCGTGGGGGGTCCGGCCGGTGCAGCAGGTCGGTGCGCCGCATCCGCAGCTCCACCCGGCGCTCGACCTCCCGCGACGTCGCCGACGGCAGCCCGCGCTGCACGACGGCACGCGCGTACGCGGAGGTCTGGAACAGGCCCGGTACGTACTGGATCTCGAAGGTGCGGATCGCGATGGCCGCCTCCTGCAGACCGACCAGCCGGTCGAACCACTCGGGCATCAGCCGCTTGTCGTAGCGCTGCCACCAGCCGGGCTCACCCGCCTGCTGCAACAACCTCAGCAGTACGGCGGACTCGTGCTCACCGGTCTCGTACAGCGACAGGAGCGCGCGGACGTCCGCCTCGACGGGCGGCTTGCGTCCCTTGCCCGCCTCGATGCGCGACAGCTTCGCCGGGCTGAACCCGATGGCACGCGCGGCCTGGTCCTGGGCGAATCCGGCGTCCTCCCGGATGCCCGCCAACTGCACACCGACCAGCAGTTTCAGCAAGGTCGGGGCGGGCTCGGCCCGGTTCAGATACGGTTCGAGGCGGGAGACGCGAGACGGCTCGGCAGACATCCTGACTCCCCATAAAACCGGCAGACGACAGACCTCAGTATCGCACTGGAAGCCCTCCGACCGTACATGGCAGGGGAATTGGGCCCATCGAGTTTGGCGCACCGCCCCATGGGTCCGTCCACCGAGTCCGCCCCGCACCCTCACACAATCTTCGCGCGAGCCGCACGCGGCCCTCACGCGGCCTCACGCCAGGTGGTCGAACTCCCCGCCCTTCGCCCCGGCCACGAACGCGGCCAGTTCGGCCGGCGTGTACACCAGCGCCGGCCCGTCGGGGTCACGGGAGTTGCGCATCGCGACGCCGCCCCCTTCCAGGGCCGCGACCTCCACACAGTTGCCTTCGGCGTTGCTGTGGCTGCTCTTGATCCAGCGGACGCCCAACGAGCTGGCCCGCACTCCGTTCTGCACTGACGGCACTGCACTCTCCTCACTCGTGCGCGCAATTTCCCGTGAAATTGCACGAGAACCTCGACAGCGTGGATAATAACCATGCCGTCAACCGCACTTCCGGCCCCCCGTCCTGACGCCGACTCAGGGAGATGAGGGAGATGCCTGTGTCATCACCTGCGCAGTTCCGGAGCCACGAATCCGGCTCCGTCCGCGACCGCGAATCCGGCTCCGTCCGCGACTCGCCGAGAACAGCCGTCGACTCGCCCAGAACCGCCGCCCTGTACCTCACGGGCAGCCGGGAAGGGTTCGCCCAGGCACGGGACTTCACCCACCACACCCTCGACTGCTGGTCCCTGGACCACTGCACCGACGACGCGGTCACCGTCGTCACGGAACTGGCCGCCAACGCGGTACTCCTGCACGGACTGCCGCAGTGCCCGGCGGGCGAGTTCACCGTTCGGCTCAGGCTCACCCAGCGCCGCTCCCACCTGGTGTGCGCCGTCACCGACCCGAGCGACGGCCTGCCCGTCTACCCGCGCGCGGAAGGCGACCTCCTGGAGCACGGCCGCGGACTGCACATCATCGAAGCCCTCTCGGAGCACTGGGGCTGGACCCGCCGCTTCCCCGTGGGCAAGACCGTCTGGGCCATGCTGCCGACCCGTTCCCAGCCCTGATCCCCGACCGACGGCTGACATCCGACATGACTGCCACGAAGCGCACCGCACCGCTCGCGGACCTGGGACACGTGCCGTGGCCCGAGATCAAGGACTCCACCGGGTCCGCCGCGGCCATCCCGTTCCTGCTGACCACCGTCGCCCGGGGCGACGCCGACAGCGCCGACACCGCGCTGCGTCAACTACGCCGCAGAATATGCCAGTTCGGCTTCGTCGTGGACGAGGCGACGGCGGCCACGGTGCCCTTCCTCTGGGAGCTCGCCCGACTCCCCCAGGTCACCTGCCGCGCGGAAATCCTGCGCCTGCTGAAGAGCATCGCCGACACCCGCCAGTGGGAGACCACGGCCGCCGCGTACCCCAAACTGCTCCACCACCCCGACAACTACGTGGGATGGGAACGCGCGGCCCGCGACGCCGTACACGCCCAGCGCGGAGTCCTGCGTCAACTCCTCGCCGAGCCGGACACCGAACTCGTACGGGCCACCACGGAACTCGCCGAGACCCTGACCGACTGAGCGGACACCGCCGGCCGGAAACGGGACACGACGGAATACGGGACGGAAGAGGTACGACAGTCCCTGACGCCGCCCGCTTCCCGCTGCTCCCTGGCGGTCCTTCTGCACGACGCCGCGCCCGACCGCTAGGTTGGGCCGCATGAGCAACCTTGACCGCGCGCCCGTGCCCAGTGTGTGCGGCGGCCGTGGCTTCGTCGTCGCCGAACCCGTCCGCGAACTGCTGAGCCCCCGGCATGTGAAGCTCGGCGAGTCGACCGAGGTACGCCGACTGCTGCCGAACCTCGGCCGGCGCATGATCGGCGCCTGGGCCTTCGTCGACCACTACGGCCCCGACGACATCGCCGACGAGCCGGGCATGCAGGTCCCGCCGCATCCGCACATGGGCCTACAGACCGTGAGCTGGCTGCACGAGGGCGAGGTGCTGCACCGCGACTCGACCGGCAGCCTGCAGACCATCCGGCCCAGGGAACTCGGGCTGATGACCTCGGGGCGCGCGATCAGCCACTCCGAGGAGAGCCCCCGGGCGCACGCCCGCTATCTGCACGGCGCCCAGCTCTGGGTGGCCCTGCCGGACGCCCACCGCCACACCGACCCGCACTTCGAGCACCACGCCGACCTGCCCACCGTCACCGCCCCCGGCCTCACCGCCACCGTGCTCCTCGGCGACCTCGACGGCTCGACGTCCCCCGGATCGACGTACACCCCGATCGTGGGCGCCGATCTCGCCCTCACCCGCGGCACGGACGTCCGGCTGCCGCTCGCCCCCGACTTCGAGTACGGCGTGCTGGCCATGTCGGGCGAGGTCCACGTGGACGGGGTGCCCGTCCTGCCGGGCTCGATGCTCTACCTCGGCTGCGGCCGCACCGAACTGCCCCTGCGGGCCGAGTCCGACGCGGCCCTGATGCTGCTCGGCGGCGAGCCCTTCGAGGAGGAGCTCGTCATGTGGTGGAACTTCGTCGGCCGATCCCAGGAAGAGATCGCGCAGGCCCGCGAGGACTGGGAAACGGGATCCCGCTTCGGCGAGGTGAAGGGCTACGACGGCGCACCGCTGCACGCCCCGCAACTGCCGCCCGTACCGCTGAAACCACGGGGACGCGTGCGCTGACCTGGGAGAACAGGTTCTCCGGTCCAGCGAGTTCGAGACCACATCACCGCTCCCCCCGCATCGGGGATCTCCGGTGGCGCGGACCCTCGGAGGCCGCCGCCCAGGCGCTTCCGAGGGATTCCGCGTTTCCAGGGTGCGGGCATCTGTGGGCAGCCTTGGGCCAACTCCGTTTCCATCTGCCGTGGGAGGACCTGGCCACCCCCAACCTCGACGCCTGCCACGACGCATCCCGGCGACGATGGTGATCGGCTACCAGCAGGCCCGCACGCCCGCTACCGGGCCGCCGACACCGCCGGTCTCCATCATCGGCGACTTCCACCGGCTCCCGGGTTTTGCCCCGGCATTACCGCACCATGACCATTTGACTACAGACGTGTAGTCATGATGGTCCAGCCATGGTTAGGTTTGCCTACGCTAATGGGCGTTGTCCGTACGGAGGCCGCCCGGGGAGGGTCGCATGTGGGATGACGCGTTTCCGAGTTTCCTGATCGGGCTGCGGGAAGGGCTCGAAGCGGGACTCATCGTCTCCATCCTCGTCGCGACCCTTGTGCGGGCCGATGCCCGCTCCCGGCTGCCGCAGGTGTGGACAGGCGTACTCGCGGCGATCGCGCTTGCCATGAGTTTCGGCGCGGTCCTCACCTTTACGGCAGCCTCCCTGTCAGCGACCGCGCAGGAAGCCTTCGGGGGCACCCTCAGCGTGATCGCGGTCGCGTTCGTCACCGCGATGGTGTTCTGGATGCGCCGCTCGGCCCGCAGCCTGTCCGGTGAGATCAAGGAGAAGGTCACCGGAGCGCTGGCCATGGGCTCGGGCGTGCTGATCCTCACCGCCTTCCTCGCCGTGGGCCGGGAGGGTCTGGAAACCGCCCTGTTCCTGTGGACCACGGCCCAGGCTGCCGGCGAGTCCTCCGGCCCCCTGGCCGGGGCGGCCATCGGCCTGATCCTGTCGGCCGCCCTGTGCTGGGGCCTGTACCGGCGGGTCCTGAAGATCAACCTGACGAAGTTCTTCACCGCCACCGGCGCCGTCCTCATCGTGATCGCGGCCGGCGTTCTCGGCTACGGCCTGCGCGACCTCCAGGAAGGCGGTGTCCTGCCCGGCAAGGCGGCCTACGCCGTCGACCTGGGCAGCACGATCGACGCCGGCTCCTGGTACAGCACCCTGGTGCAGGGCGTGTTCAACCTGACGCCGACCATGACCTGGCTGCAGGTCTTCGGTTACGCCGGCTATCTCGCCGTGGTGATGACGCTGTTCGTGCGCGGCCTGCGCGCCACGGGGCCGAAGCCGGCCTCCCGCACGGCGGCACCGGCCCAGGACGCCCCGACGCCCACGCGGCGCCGCCCGGCCTGGGTGGTCCCCGTCGCTGTCGTCACCGTCCCCGCGCTCTTGGCCGGCCTCGCCGTCGCCTTCGGCCGTCCCAAGCCGGCGGCCACCCAGACCGTCGCCGTCTCCGAGAAGGAGTGCGGCAAGGGATTCACCGCGCCCAGGACCGGCCGGCAGACCTTCCAGATGCACAACACCGGCGGCAAGACCTCCGAGGTGTACCTCATCGACCCGGCCACGAACGCCGTCTACGGCGAGATCGAGGGCCTGGCCCCCGGCACCACCCGTGCGCTGGTCGCCACCGTCGCGGGCGGCACATACGCCTGGCGGTGCGTACCCAGCGGCGGCACCGCGGTCACCTCCGAGGCCGTCCGCGTGACCGGTGGCGGGGCTGCGAAGGCGGTCGTCCCGGTCTCGGAACACGACCTCGCCGGCCCGCTCGCGCAGTACCGGACGTACGTCGACAAGGGCCTGGCCGCACTCGTGTCCCAGACCCTCACCCTGGCCGACGACATCAGGCACAACCGCCTCGGCCAGGCCCGCGCCGACTGGCTCACCGCCCATCGCACCTATGCCTCCCTCGGCGCCGCCTACGGCACCTTCGAGGACTTCGACCAGAAGATCGACGGAAGGGCCGACGGCCTGCCGGACGGCGTGCACGACACGACCTTCACCGGCTTCCACCGCATCGAATACGGCCTGTGGCACGGCGAGCCCGCCACCTCGCTCACCGCCCCGGCCCAGCGACTGGCCGCCGACGCCGCCGGCCTGCGGAAAGCCTTCCCGCACCAGGACTTCGACCCGTCCGACCTGCCGCTGCGCGCCCACGAGGTCCTCGAGAACACGCTTCAGTTCGAACTGACCGGCGACACCGACGAGGGCAGCGCCACCAACCTCGCCACCGCCGACGCCAACCTCGCCGGCACCCGCGAGCTCCTCACCGTGCTCAGGCCGCTGCTGACCAGCCGCTCTCCGCACCTACTGTCAACCGTCGACGCGGACATCGCACGGCTGCAGAAACTTCTGGACTCCGCCCACCGTGGCGGCTACTGGACGCCCGTCGGACAGCTCGACGCCATCGCCCGCGCCCGCGTCAACGGGGCCACCGGCCAGTTGCTGGAGGACCTCTCCCCCGTCCCGGACCTGCTGGAGATCCGGAAGTCCGCCTGATGACCACCGCACGCCGCCGAAGCGACGACGACCCCGCACGCACCGAAGGGAACGCCCCCATGCCGTCCGCCGAATCCTCCGCCTCCCACGGCGGCTGCCCGGCCGGCGCCGACCGCCGCTCCTTCGTGAAGACGGCCCTCGGCGCCGGAGCGGCCGGCGCGGTCCTGGCCGGCGGCGGCCTCGCGCTCGCCGAGAGCGGCGGCGGCACCGCACAGGCCGCCGCGCGGACGGAGAACGCCGCCGAAGTGCCCTTCCACGGCCTCCACCAGGCCGGCATCATCACCCCCGCGCCGGCCGCCGCCTCCTTCGTCTCCTTCACCGTCATCGCCGAAAACCGCGGGCAGTTGGCCGAGTTGCTGAAGACGATCACCAGCCGGGCCCGCGTCCTGACCTCCGGCGGCACCCCCGCCGACCTCGGCGTCGGCGCCCCGCCCTCCGACAGCGGCATCCTCGGCCCGACCGTCCCCGCGGACGGCCTCACCATCACGGTCGGCGTCGGCGCGTCCCTCTTCGACGGCCGCTACGGCCTCGCCGCGGTCAAGCCCCGCCGCCTCACCCCCATGCGGACCTTCCCCAACGACAACCTCAAGCCCGCCGAGTGCCACGGCGACCTGTCCCTGCAGATCTGCGCCAACCGTCAGGACACGGTCCTGCACGCACTGCGCGACATCGCCAGGCACACCCGTGGGGCCATGCAGATCAAGTGGCGCATCGACGGCTTCCAGAACGCGCCCCGCCCCACCGGCGCCCAGCGCAACCTGCTCGGCTTCAAGGACGGCATCGCCAATCCCGACCTCACCTCCGCTCGCGAGACCAACCGCCTCATCTGGGTAGGGGACGCCGACGGCGAGCCCGCGTGGGCCAGAGGCGGCAGCTACCAGGTCATCCGGATCATCCGCATGCTCGTCGAGTTCTGGGACCGGGTCTCCCTCACCGAGCAGGAAAAGATGTTCGGTCGCCGCAAGGACACCGGTGCCCCGCTCGACGGCGCCGAGGAGGCCGACACCCCCAACTACGCCAAGGATCCGGACGGCAACGCCATCCCCCTCGACGCCCACATCCGCCTCGCCAACCCACGCACCGCCGCCACGGACGCCTCGCGCATCCTGCGCCGCGGCTACAACTACGACCGCGGAGTCGACGACGTCGGCAACCTCGACATGGGTCTGGCCTTCTGCTGCTACCAGCAGGACGTCAAGCGCCAGTTCGAGGCCACCCAGACCCGTCTGATCGACGAACCCCTCGTCGACTACATCTCACCCACCGGCGGCGGCTACTTCTTCGCCCTGCCCGGAGTCCGCGACACCGAGGACTGGTTCGGCCGCGGACTGCTCGCGACCTGACTCGGTCTCCTCAAGCCGTCCCCTTCCAGTGCTGCCCCGGCTTCGAAGGTGTCCGCCGCTCCATGCCCCTACATGCCCCGCCGCACGGCCCGGGTGACCCACAGCAGAACGAGCGCGGCGGTCTGGATGCCGGCGACGACGCCGATCAGCAGGGGGACGGAGATGTCGTACAGGACTCCGGCCAAGGCGCCGCCGACCAACGCGGCCGCACCCATGATCCCGGCGAAGACGCCGTACGCGGTGGCCCGGCGTCCCACGGGTACGAGGTCGGCGACGGTGGCACGCAGCGTGGACTCCTGAACGCCGACCGCGGCGCCCCACACCAGCGCCCCCGCCACGGCCACTCCCACCGTGTCGGTGAAGGCCAGGGCCGGAACGGCGGCGGACAGCAGCGGCAGGACGACCAGGACCTGGGCGCCGAACCGGTCGTACAGCCAGCCCGTCGCCAGCGCCGCCACGGCGTCCGCGGCCATGGCCGCCGCGTACAGCACCGGCACCATCGCGGTCGGCATCAAGTGCCGGACGACCAGGTGGTAGGAGAGCACACCGAAGGTGGCGAAACCGGTCAGGGTCGCTGCGGTGAACACCGCGTAGGCCCAGAAGGCCCGCGGCAGCTTCGTCTCCCGGGACCCGGCAGGCGGCGGTTCCCCGGGCACCGCAGCGCCGATGGTGATCTCGTAGCCGATCGGATCGGGAACCCGGGCACGCAACCAGAGCAGCAGCGCGACGGCGGCCGCGCCGGGCAGCGCGAGCACCCCGAGTGCCGGGGCGTAGTCGTCGCCGGTGAGGGCGAGGATCCCGGCCACCGTGAGCGGGCCGACCAGAGCGCCGACCTGGTCCATCGCCTCGTGGACCGCGAAGCCGCGGCCCCGTCCGGTGGCGGCGGTGGCGTGCGAGAGCAGTGTGTCCTTGGCCGGGGAACGCACGGCCTTGCCGACGCGTTCCGCGATCACCAGGGTGCAGGCCGCCCACAGCACGCCGGTCAGACCGAGCACCGGGACGGTGGCCGCGGTCAGCACGTAACCGGCGATCGTCCACGTCCAGAAGCGGCGGCTGCGGTCGGCCAGCGGTCCCGAAACCAGACGCAGTCCGAGCGCGGCGGCCTCGCCCGCCCCCGTGACCACGCCGACCACGGCCGCGGAGGCGCCCAGGTGGGCGAGGAGTGGGCCGGTGACGGAACGAGCGCCCTCGTAGACGAAGTCCATCAGCAGACTGACGCCCCCGAACACCACCACGAACCGCCACGCCGAGAGCCCCCGGGCAGGTCCGTCCGACGGTTCGGGCACGGCGGACGTGGTGCGGGCGGGCTTCACGAACTTCTCCCGAGGGTGTCGTGTGTCTCTCGACACGCTGTGGCCGTCAGCGGCGGCGGCGCTCCTGAGCGTGGGCGTAACCCGTCAGACCGACCAGCACGGCCAACAGTACGGCCGACGAACCCGCCGTACCGAGGTCGAGACCGCCCTTCGCGACCGGCTTGGTCAGGAAGTCGCCGGCCGTCGCCCCGAGCGGGCGGGTCAGCACGAAGGCGATCCAGAACAGCAGCACGTTCGGCACGACCGGCACCCTCATCAGGGCCACCAGCACCAGCAGGACACCGGTCACCAGCGCCGCCCCACCGGCGTAGCCGAGGCCGGAACTGTCGGACAGGAAGTCGCCCATCGAGGTGCCGAGCGTGTTGGAGACCAGAATCGCCGACCAGAACAGCACCTCCCCGCGGAAACTGACGATGTCACGGATGACGAACGTCATCCCCGTCAGCTTCCACACGGCGAAGACGACGACCAGGATCGAGATCAGGATCGCCGCGCCCGTCGGGTATCCGAGGCCGAGGCCCTGCGGTCCCCAGCCCAGCGAAGCGGTGCCGCTCGCAAGGTACTTGGTGCTGGCGTCGCGGTTCATGAAGTCGGACATCGTGGTGCCGGCCATGCTGGTCGACAGGATGACCGTCCAGTAGAAGAACGGGTTGTAGCGGCGGGAGCGCAACTGAACGAGCAGGGTCACCACGAAGAGCAGGAACAGGGCGACCGTGGTGAGGAAGTAGCCGAGCTTCAGGGTCTGCGCGAAGAGGTCGCCGGCCGTCTCGCCCAGGGTCGTCGCCGCGATCTTCATGATCCAGAAGGCGAGGGTGACCTCGGGCAGTTTCTTCATCACCGACTGGGCCGTGGTCGCGGCCCGTTGCTGCCTGCCGGCGACGTCTAAGTCGGTGAGGACTTCGGGATTCTCCATGGTCGGACACTCCTGTTCGTGGGGGGTGTGAAAGGGCACCCGTCTCCGCGAGGGGGACGGGCGCCCTACGACACACGGGCCGACCGCGTGGGTCGGCCGTGGTGTCCGACCCTGTCGGTGATCACCTGAACGCTTCCTGAACGCCTTTCCGGCCGTTCAGGCCGTCTGCCGTGTCACGCGCGCGGGGTCCGCGACGTCCTTGCGGGTCATCGCCAGGTACACCACCAGGCCGAGGATGACGGCCAGGAAGAGCCCGCTCGTGACGACGGTGCCGAACCCGAGGCCGCCGTCGCCGGTCGGCTGGGACAGGTAGTCGCCGATCGATGCGCCGAGCGGGCGGGTGAGGATGTAGGCGATCCAGAAGCTCCACACGGCGTTCAGCCCCAGCGTGAAGTGCGCGACCGCCACGGCGGCGATGGCCAGGGCGAACAGGACCGCCGAGAGCCGGTAGCCGAGGTCCATGCGCTCGGAGACCAGGTCGCCGGCCGCCGTGCCGAGGGCGAAGGTGAACAGCACGGCCAGCCAGTAGAACGACTCACGGCTCATGGTGTCGATGCTGTGGATCGACAGGGTCCGTTCCCGCCGGTACCAGACGACGAAGACGACCACGAGGAGGAGCGCGAACACCGCGGTGCTCGTCTCCAGCGGGACGCCCATGTTGTCGGTGAGGTTGTCGCTGATCAGCGTGCCGACGACGCTGATCAGGGCGACGGCGAGCCAGTACACGCCCGCGCGGTAGGCGGTCGTGCGGAACTGGACGACCAGGACGACCGCGAGCAGCGCGCTCATCAGGACCGACACGCCCGTCAGGCCCAGACCGGCCTTCTCGTTGAGAAGGTCGGCCGCGGTCTCGCCGACGGTCGTGCACAGCACCTTGATGATCCAGAAATAGGCGGTGACCTCGGGGACCTTGTTCCAGCGCAGACGTGGAGAGGGACGAGCAGAGGCACTCGTGCCCCGTTCGGCCTCAGGTGTCTCGGAGAGTTCATAGGTCATGACACCAGACGGTGCCAGCGGTCACCTGAACGCATCCTGACTGCCGCGCGGCTTTCCCGGCCCTGCGGGTCCGGCCTGATCACGACGAGCGCATGCACACCCGCGCCGTGTCCTGGCTGCGGCACCGGCTCGGCCGGGCCCGTGATGCTCGCCTAGCGCATCCTTGGCGGTCGCCGCTCGTCGGTTCAGTCCGTGTTGGGGCGGGCGAGGCCGTGGTCGTAGGCGAAGATCACGGCCTGGATGCGGTCGCGGGCGCCGATCTTGGACAGGACGCGGCCGACGTGGGTCTTGACGGTGGACTCGGACAGTACGAGCCGGGCGGCGATCTCGCCGTTGGTCCAGCCCTTGCCGACGGCGACGAGGATCTCGCGCTCGCGGTCGGTGAGGGAGCCGAGTCCCGGATCCTCGGCGGACTCCGCGCGGTGGGCGGGGACGTAGCGGGCGTACTCGTCCAGGAGGCGGCGGGTGAGGGCGGGCGCGATGACGGCGTCGCCCGAGGCGACCGCCCGGATGCCGGCGAGGAGCTCCTCGGGACGCGCGTCCTTGAGGAGGAAGCCGCTGGCGCCGGCCCGGATGGCGGCGTGGACGTACTCGTCGAGGTCGAAGGTGGTGAGCACGAGGACGCGCGAGCGGCCGCCGGCGGCGACGATGCGGCGGGTGGCCTCGATGCCGTCCATACCCGGCATCCGGACGTCCATCAGGACGACGTCCGGGCGCAGTTCGGCGGCCTTGCGGACGGCCTCGGCGCCGTGGGCGGCCTCACCGACGACGTCGGTCTCGGGGACGGAGTCCAGGAGGATGTGGAAGCCGTAGCGTTGCAGCGGCTGGTCGTCCACGATGAGCACGGTGGTCATCGGGCACCTCCGCTTCGGGGCGTGAGGTCGAGGACCGCCTCGACGCCCCATCCTCCGCCGCCCGTCGGCCCCGCGCTGACGCTGCCGCCGTACAGGGCCGCTCTCTCCCGCATGCCCACCAGGCCGTGTCCTTCCTCGTTCGGCGGTCCGGACGGTGCGACCGGGCCGCTGTCCTGGACCTGGATGGTCAGCCGGCTGTCCTCGACGAGGATCGCCAGACGCACCCGGGTGTCGGTGGCGGCGTGCTTCAGGGTGTTGGTGAGGGCTTCCTGGACGATGCGGTACACCGTCAGTTGTACCCCGTCGTCCAAGGCGTCCACGTCGCCGGAGGTCCGGTAGACGACCTCCAGTCCGGCGGCGCGCACCTTGGCGCAGAGTGCGCCGATGTCCACGATGCCGGGCTGCGGGCTGAGCTCGGGCCCGCCCGCAGGACCGTCCGCCGCCTCGCGCAGCACGCCGAGCACACGCCGCAGTTCGCCGAGCGCCTGCCGACCGGTGTCACCGATGAGCCGCAGGGCCTCCTTACCCCGTTCGGGAGCGATGTCCGTGGCGTAGGAGCCCGCGTCGGCGAGCGTGATGATGACGGACAGGTTGTGGCCGACGATGTCGTGCATCTCGCGGGCCACACGGGTGCGTTCGGTCGCCGTGGCCAGCCTGCTGCGCTGGTCGCGCTCGATCTCCAGCCGGGCCGCCCGGTCCCGCAGCCCGGCCAGTTGGGCCCGCCGGATCCGAATCATCAGCCCGAGCGCGAGCGCCGCAGTCGCGGTGCTCAGCAGGAAGAACAGCGCGTCCCAGACGGGCACCGCCGCCGACACGCGTACCGCGACCAGCACCATGGCGCCTGCCATGGCCGCGCAGGCCCACGGCAGTCGGCGCAGCCGCCCGTGCAGGGCCAGGCTGTACAGGGCGACGAAGAGGGCGACGTCCGCGCGCAGCGCCGCGCCCAGGGACCACTGGAGGACGAACACCGCCGTGATGGCGGCGAAGGCCGCCGCGGGTCTGCGCCGCCGCCACAGCAGGGGCAGCACCAGTCCGGCCTGAAGCGCCAGCATTCCCGCGACAGGGAGCTGGGTGAAGGCGATCCGGAACCGGCGCGGGCCGTCTCCGTCCCCGTCGTCCACCCCGCCGTGGAGCAGGTCGGGCAGGCAGAACATCAGGAAGACGAGGGCCACGACCGCGGTGTCCAGCACCCACGGACGGGCCCGGTCGGCCTGCCGCAGCCGCTGGCCGCCCCGGGAGAGTCGGGCGACCAGCGGTCCCATCCCGTTGAGTTCATCGGCGGTCACGGGCGTCACCTGTCCATGGTGCCGGTGTCAGGCGTCGGTGCGCGCCAGCCGGTAGGCCGCGCCGCCCAGTGCCAGCGCCGTCCAGCAGAGGAAGACCAGCAGTCCGGCGCCCGGCGACAGGGTCGTGGAGTCGTGTGTCAGGGCGAACATCGCCTCGCCCGCGTTGGACGGCAGGTAGGGGCTGATGTCGTCCTGCCAGGAGCTCGGCAGCAGGGAGATCAGTCCCGGGATCAGCATCAGGGCGGCCACCAGCACCGAGATCCCGCCGGCCACCGACCTCAGCAGCGCACCCAGGGCGGTGCCGATCACTCCGACCAGGCCGAGGTAGAGCCCCGCGCCCAGCAGGCTCCGCAGGACGCCGGCGTGCGAGAGGCTCATGGCCGCGGGCGTGCCGGAGACGATTCCGCTCCCGATCAGGAAGGCCACGAACCCGCCTACGGTCCCCACGGCCAGCGCGACCAGCCCGAACACGGCCGCCTTGGACCACAGCACGGGCAGCCGTCGGGGGACCGCCGCGAGCGTCGAGCGGATCATGCCGGTCGAGTACTCCCCCGCCGTGACCAGCACGCCGAGCACGCCGAGGGCGAGCTGGGCGAAGTTCGTACCGAAGAGGGACAGGCTCACGGCCGTCGAATCGGCGAAGTCGCGATCCATGTGGCCGGAGTTGATCCCCGACGTGTAGCGGCTCGCGGAGATCAGTCCGAAGGCCACCAGGAACAGCAGGCCGAGGCCCAGGGTGATCCAGGTCGAGCGCAGGGACCACAGCTTGGCCCATTCGGAGGCGAGCACGCGCCGTCCGGTCACCCGGTAGGCGGGGCGGACGAGGGCGGTCCGGGGTTCCTCGGCGGGTGCGGTGATGGTGCTCATGCGGGCCTCCCAAGGGTCTCGGTCGCGTTCGTGGAGCCGTGGTACTCCACGGCGTCCCTGGTCAGGTCCATGAACGCCTCCTCCAGGGACACGGTCCGCGCGCTCAGCTCGAACAGCGCGATCCCGTGCTCGGCCGCCTTCAGTCCGATCTCGCGGGCGGTCAGCCCGGTCACCTGCAGCTCCTCGGAGCCGATCCGGCCGGTGACGTCGACGCCCGGCCCGGCCAGCACGTCCCGCAGCCGCGCCGGGTCCTGGGTCGCCACCTTCACCGTGTCGCCGCCCGCCTCGCGGATCAGGTCCGCCACGGTGGTGTCGGCCAGCAGCCGGCCGCGTCCCACGATGATCAGGTGGTCCGCGACCAGGGCCATCTCGCTCATCAGGTGCGAGGACACGAACACCGTCCGGCCCTCGTCGGCGAGCCCCGTCAGCAGGTTGCGGATCCAGAGCACGCCCTCCGGGTCCAGCCCGTTGACCGGCTCGTCCAGCATCACCGTCTGCGGATCGCCCAGCAGCGCCGCCGCGATGCCCAGTCGCTGGCCCATCCCGAGGGAGAAGGCGCCGGCCCGCTTCTTCGCCACGCTGCCGAGTCCGGCGAGGTCGATGACCTCGTCGACCCGGCGGCGCGGAATGCCGTGGGTGAGCGCGAGGGCCCTGAGGTGGTTGTACGCCGAGCGGCCCGGGTGGACCGACTTCGCCTCCAGAAGGGCGCCGACCTCCTGGAGGGGTGCCTGGTGGCGGGCGTAGTGGTGGCTGTTCACGGTGACAGAGCCGCTGGTCGGGGCGTCGAGGCCGACGATCATGCGCATGGTCGTGGACTTGCCCGCGCCGTTGGGCCCCAGAAATCCGGTCACCGTGCCCGGCTTCACGACGAAGTCCAGCCCGTCGACGGCCGTCTTCTCGCCGTACCTCTTGGTCAACTGCCGTGCGTCGATCATTCGCGTTCTCCCTGTCGGGCTCCGGCGCCCGTCGCTTCGGACACCTCACTGGCAACGCTAAGTGCCGCATCACCCCAATCCGGTGGTACCGGGAGGCTGAACCGCGCGGGGCGGGTAGTACCCCGGTACTACGCAACTACCTGCGGTGCTTTCCGTGTTCGTCGCCTTCACGACGGTGGCAGCAGTCGTCCGGCCGCTGCGTCGGGTGCCCCGCCCACGCTGTGCCTGGAAGAGACGGTGGCGGCCGCGGAGACGGGCCCGCTCATGCGCGAGGAGGGCTCGCGCTCCGCGTCACCGGGAGAGCGCAGCATCCCCCGAGAGGGGAACGCCGGTGGCGTTCACTGCCGTCCTCCCGCCGCCGGGGCAGGTGCGACGTACACGCGCAGGTCGGCCACCCGGTGCGGGGTCCAGGAACGGGTGTACGCGGGCGGGCCACCGCCCGGTGCCACGAGCGTGGCGGTGGGCAGCCGGAGGGCGGTCCGCCGGATGCCGGCCGACGTGGTGTTGGCGTCGTGACCGACGGTCGCCGCGGAGGAGCAGCCTGCGTAGTAGGCGATCGGGACGTTGTTCTTTCCGGTGACCAGACAGGGCGGACGGACGCCCAGCCGGTGCAGCCCGGCGGCGACGGCGGCCCACTCGCGGTGGGCGGCGGTGGTACGCCGCACGGTGTCCTCCAGCACCACGAGCTGTACGGCCACATGCCCCGCCAGGGCGAGCGTCAGCAGCGCCACGGTCAGCGGCCGACGGATCCGTCCGGGCGCCCGGACCAGGTGCACCAGAAGATCGGCGACCGGAAGGGCGAGCAGCGCATAGGCGGGCAGCAGGAAGCGGGGTGCCGCATAGCCGATCATGAAGAGGTACGGGAAGGCCGCGGAGGCGGCGCAGGCCAACGGTACGAGCGTGGCGGCGGGGCGACGGGCGCGGACGGCGAACACGGCCGTGAGGGCGGCGAGCAGCGGCAGGACGTACCACCACAGGGTCTCCAGGACAGCGGGCGCGGCGCCGGTGCACGGGCGGCACAGGGTACGTCCGCCCAGAGCGCGCAGTTGGTCTCCGACGGCGATGTTCCAGCCGAGGCCGCCCTGGATGCGGGACGCGTCGGACAGACGTTGCGCCAGTCCGCCGTAGGAGACGTACGCCTCGATCACCCACTCGGCCGCCCCGGCCGCGAGACCGCCGACCAGCGCCACCAGCAGCGCGGGGCGCCGCCACCGCCGTACACACAGCAGCAAGGCGAGCAGGGGCAGGGTCGCCCATACCGCGTCCGTGGGGCGCATCCAGGCCATCAGCGCTGCGCTCAGGCCCACGCCCCACAGGGCCGTGCGGTCGAAGCGGTTCGCCTGGGCGCGCAGGAAGCAGCCCGCGCCGGCCAGGGCGCCGACCGCGACCCAGTAGTTGGGCATGGCCTGCGGGCCGTAGAACAGCGTCACCCACAAGGTGGCGAACAAGGCGCCCCCGGTAGCGAGCACCCGGGCGGGACGGACGCCCCGCCAGGCGCGCAGCGCGAGGAAGAGGGCGAGGCCGGACAGGACGGCCAGGTAGATCCGCAGCAGTGTGGTGGACGACGACCAGGCGGCGACCGGCGCCACCAGCAGCGGGACACCGCGGGCGCGCGGGGCGCTGAAGAACGCGGCCGGCGCATGGGGTGAGAGCTGGCTGACGTAGACCGACTCGTCCCAGCCGAGACCCATCCCCGGTCGCACGAGGAGGAGTTGGGCCAGAGTGAAGGCGCCGGCCACGACCGCGAGCGCCACCTCGCGGCGGGATCGAGGAGGGAAGCGAACGGCCATCGGCGGGTCGGGCCTGCGCGGGCCGGTCGACGTGGCCGACCTGTCCGTGGCCTGCGGGCCGTCTCGCATCACTCACCCCTTACTCCTACAGCCCGTAGGGTCCACGCCAAGGACGGTGCCCGGGGCCGTCACACCGCTACACGTTGAAGGTCTCAGTCCTGGCCGGCACGGGCCCGCGGGGCAGAGCCGAACGGCGTAACGCCGGTGAACTGGAGAGCGAGGGGCTCGCGGCCCTGTGGACGGCGGACCGGACGCCGACTCCGGCAGAGATTCAGGCCGAGATCGGTGGCGGTCTCGGTGGCGGGACACTCACCGCGCCGAGCACCCCCGAGGTATTGCCCGCGCTACGACGACTCACCGAACTGCCGGACGTGTCAGCTCACTTGACAGTCACCGCCGACGGCCCACCTCTGGTGGCCCACTCCAAGGTCGCCGTCCGCGCCTACCGCACACCCGACGGCATACACGTCGAGGTCATCAACGACGGGCCCGGCGTACCGCGCCCGTTCGCCTCACGGCTCTTCGAGCCCGGTCAACGTGCGGATCCGGGCGACGGACACCACGGTGCCGGCCTCGAGCTGCCGCTGGCTCGACGCCTCGCACGCAGCGCCGACGGCGGCGGCGGCGAGGTGACGTACGACCCCGAACACATCCCCGGGGCACGATTAGTCGTCAGACGCGCATCACTGCTCGACGTCGTGCCGGATGTCCTTGCGAGAGGCCGCCAGATAGCCGACGAAGCCCAGGATGGCCACCGTCCAGGACAGCGTGACCGGCCCCAGGCCGAGGTCGAGTCCACCCCGGTCGTGGCCGACAGCCATCCAGTCGGCGACGGAGGCGCCGAGCGGGCGGGTGATGACGTACGCCGCCCAGAAAGCGACGACTGCGTTCAGGCCGCCCCAGCGGTGAGCGACGGCCGGAACGGCGATCGCGGCTGCGTACAGAACGATGGAGCCCAGGTAACCGAAGCCGATCGTGGCGGTCAGATCGCCCGCGGCGGTGCCCAGCGCGAAGGTGGCCAGCACGGCGGCCCAGTAGAAGGTCTCGCGTCGCCGGGTGTGGATGCTGTGGATGGACAGAGTGCGTTCGCTGCGATACCAGAGGACGAAGACGGCAGCCAGCGCGGCCATGAAGAACGGGGTCGAGAATGCATAGGGCACGCCGAGGCCGACATGCAGGACGTCGGCGGCCATCGTGCTCAACCAGTTCTGGCTGCATCCGCGCGTCGACGCGCTGCGCGCCGCCGGTGACGAACGCCCCCTGCGCACCCTCCTCGTCCGCGAGTTCCCGATCGTGATCACCGTCGAGACGCTGCTCGGGCTCGCCCTGCTGTTCGTCGCCCCCTTCCTGCACGGCTCGGCCCGCAACCAGGCGTACCAGGCCGAAGTGGCCGAGCACTCCTCGATCGCGCTCGACGAACTGCCCAAGCTGGCCCCCAAGGAGGCCGACGCCTCCACCTGGCTGTGGGGCACCGGCGAGACCATCGCCGTCATCGCCGTGATGATCGTCGGGTACTGGGTCTCCGGAGCCGTCGCCCGCCGTCGAACCGCCGCCGCCACCGCCGCCGCGGCCCCGGCGAGCAGCCCGGGGGACCTGATCCAGGCCTGAGCCAAGCCCGAGTCTGAGTCCGAGTCACGCGGAGTGAGCGTTTACTCTGCACGGGACAGCAGGCCGTAGGGCGAGAGAGGGTGCGGGCCGTGGACGACGAAGGTTTCTCCGAGGCCGAGGCGTCCGGGCGGGTGCCGCCCGGACAGCGTCCCGTGCACGGCTGGCCCGTCTCGCACTACGGCCCCGTCCCCCGCTTCCGGCCCGAACGCTGGAACCTGCGCGTCTTCGGCGCCACCGCCTCCGGCGAGACGCACGAGTGGGTCTTCGACGATCTGGCCGCGCTCCCCCGCGTCACGGTCGTCGCCGACCTGCACTGCGCGAGCGGCCCCACGTCCACCGGGCACGAGTGGTACGGGATCCCCGCCGCGACCGTCCTGGACCTGGCCCCGCCCGCACCGAAGGTCACGCACGTCATGGCGTGGGCGGAGTACGGCTACTCCGCCAACCTGCGCCTGAGCGACTTCACCTCGCCCCGGACGCTCATGGCCACGCACCACAACGGCGAGGCCCTCACCGCCGAACACGGCTTCCCCCTTCGCCTGGTCGTGCCCCACCTGTTCGGCTACAAGGGCCCCAAGTGGCTGCGCGGCATCGAGTACCTGACGGCCGACCGGCGCGGCTTCTGGGAGGAACGCGGCTACCACAACATCGCCGACCCGTGGCAAGAGCAGCGCTACTCCTACCAGGAGGAAGAGGAACAGGACTACGACGGAAGCGGCGCGCCGGGCGCTACCTGACCCGCCGCGTCGTCCTACTCCCCCGCACCCGCCGGATCGCCGGATCGCCGACGTGTGATCGACGGGAACCACCAGTTGGCGCGGCCCGCCAGGCACATCGCGGCGGGTACCAGGATGCCTCGGACGAGGGTGGCGTCCACCAGGACGGCGAGAGCCAGGCCGAAGCCGAGGATCTTGAGCGAGGTGATCCCGGACAGCACCAGCGCGCCCATGCTGACGGCCACGACCAGGGCGGAGGCGGTGACCAGGCGTCCGGTGCGGGCGAGGCCGAACACCACGGCCGCGCGGTTGTCGCCGTGGGCGAGGTAGTGCTCCCTGACCCGGGAGAGCAGGAGGAGTTCGTAGTCGACGGAGAGCCCGAAGGCGATGCAGAACAGCAGGGGCGGGATGCTGGTCTCCAGGGTGCCGGTCGGGGTGAAGTCGCCGACCAGCCATGTCGCGTGGTGGTCCTGGAAGACCAGCACGATCGCGCCGAAGCTCGCCGTCAGGCTCAGCAGCCCGACCAGGAGGGCCTTGACCGGCAGCAGCAGCGACCGGGTGAAGAGCAGAAGCAGCACGAACGTACTGATGAGCATGGCCAGGCCGGCCGTCGGCAGAGCGCGCGCCATCGCCTGCGTGGCGTCAACCGAGAGCGCGACCGGGCCGCCGACCAGCACGGACCCCGGGGCGGGCAGCGCCCGGACGGCTGTGACGAGGCGTTCGGCGGCCGGGCTGCCGGGTGCCTGGGGTGCGGTGAGCGTCAGCAGGGCCGCGTCCCGGGCGCGGTAGGCGTCCGACGCGCGCGTCGGGGGCGCGATGCGCCGCCCGGCACGGTAGACGCCCGAGGACGCGTGCACGTCGGTGACACCGGGCAGCCGGGAGAGCCGCAGCGCGTAGTCGGTCACGGCGGTGTCCGGGGTGCGCTCGGTGCGGGCGGGCGGGGTCAGGACGAGTTTCAGGCCCCGGTCGGGCGAGTGGGCGAAGTCTGCGGTGACGCGGTCCGCCGTGCCGTGGGAGGAGGCCGACGCGGGCAGCGTCCGCTCGTCCACGAGGCCGAACGTGGCGTGGCCGAAGGGCAGTGCCATGGCGGCGAGGAGCAGACAGCACCCGCCGCCGATCAGTACGGGTCTGCGCGCCACGGCCAGTCCGACGCGCCGCCACCCGGGGCTCTCGGCGGACGCCGCACCGGCCCGGCGCCGGTTCCCGCGCCGCATCACGCGCCACAGGTCACCGCGGTCCAGGTGCGGGCCCAGCACGGCGAGGAGGGCCGGCACCACGCCCAGCGCGGCTGCGGCGGAGAGGGCCACGACGGTGATCCCGGCACAGGCCAGAGACCTCAGGAAGGGCATCGGCAGAAGCAGCAGCGCGCCGAGGGCCAGCGCCACGGTGAGCGCGGAGAAGAGGACGGTGCGGCCCGCCGTGCGGACGGTCTCGGCGATCGCCGACCGCTCGGCCAGCCCGGCGGCGCGGCTCTCGCGGTACCGCGCCACGAGGAACAGTCCGTAGTCGACGGCCAGCCCGAAGCTCAGCGCGGTGGTGATGTTGGCGGCGAACGCCGAGACCTCCATGAACTGGCTGAGCAGCCGCAGTGCGGCGAGTCCGCCGGCCACCGACAGCAGGCCGATGACCATCGGCACGAGGGTGGCCACGAGGGATCCGTAGGCCGCCACGAGTACCAGGAGCACCAGCGGGGCCGCGATCAGTTCGGAGCGCACCAGATCGAACCGGCTCTGCTGGACGGCTTCGTACCTGCCCCACGCCAGACCCGTGGCCGACACCTCCAACACCCCCTGGCCTCCGGTGAGTTGGGGCACGATACGGCCCGCCGTCCGCACCCGGTCCGACTCGCTGCCCCGCAACTCGACGACGGCGAGAGCCGATCGGCCGTCGTGCGAGCGCAGCGCGGGGTCGCCCGTGGTCCAGTACGACGCGACCCGGCGCACCCCCCGCAGATGGGCGACGCGCTCGGTGAAGGCCGCTCCGGCCGTCCGGGTGCGGGGCTCGTCCGTGGATCCGGGCGTACGGATCAACAGGACCAAGTCGTCGGTAGGCACCGCGAATTGACGGGCCAACACCCGATCGGCCCGCTCGGCCTCGGTCGTCCCCGGGGTGTAGCCACCCTGACCCAGCCGGTCGAAGGAGCCGCCGGCGAAGAGCGCGCAGACCACGGCGAACAGGGCGGCGACGCACAACACCCGCCAGGGAGAGGCCGAGCGGCGACCCTCCCCCGAACCATCGCCCTCACCATCGCCACTGCCATCACGACCGCCATCGGCATCGCCCGCATCCGTGCCCGAACCCGGACCGACCAGCCCCTCCGCCCCTCCCCACCCCCCTTCTGCTCCTTTCCCTCCCTTTACTCCTTGTTCGCCTTGTTCTTCTGGTGAGTCCGGTTCTTCTCGTGGCCTGAGCGTGCTGCGCGAACCCATGAAATACCTCCGTCTCGGCGCCGACGAACGGCCGATAGTAGCGTGCCGTAATTGGCTGACTACGTGCGGTAGAGTCCCCGTTCGTTCGCTGCCGTGCTGACGCGAGGGAAGACCGCCGTGATCGCCGTGCCCCTGGATCCACCGCCCACAGCTCCCCCTGAGCCCTCGTCCGCGGACCAGTTCCTGTACCGGGCCGCGCGGCAGGCCCGCAACCAGGCCGGATACCACGGGTATCTGCTTCTCTTCCACGGCAGCCCACCGTCCGTGGAGCGGGTCCGCGACCATGTGGCGGCCACCGCGCCGCGCGTGCCGGCGTGGGCGTACCGCGTCGCCGAGCGGCGCGGCCGGCTGGCCTGGGAGGCCGTCGGCGACGCCGATCCCCGTCTGCACGTCCATGAACTGCGGCTGGCGGCGGGCCCGGACCCCGTGGGGCGGGCGGCGGACGCGCTGCTCGGGCTGCCCTTTCCCGAGACCGCCCCGGACTGGGGGGTCTGGCTGGTACACGGCTGGGCTCCGGACGAGTACGGGCTGTGTTACCGGGTCCATCACGCCCTCCAGGACGGCATGGGCGGGGCCGCGGCCGTCGGCGCGCTGTTCGGCACCGGCGACCGCCCACTGCCGCTGACCGTGCCGGTCGAGGCCGAACCGCCCCTGAAGGTGGGGCAGTTGGCCGCCATGCTCGCGGCCGACATTTTCGCAGCGGTACGCCACACCGCACGCTGGACTCCGGGTCTGCGCCCGCCCGGCGCGCACCGCACCATGCACCACACCCATGTCGAGGTGGAGCGGCTGCGCAGACTCGGCAAGGCGGCCGGGGCCACCCTCAACCAGGTCTACCTCGCGGCCACCGCGGGCGCTCTACGGGCCTGGAGTCCCGCCGACTGGAACGCGGAAAGCCGAAGCGCTGGCAGCCCGGGCGCACAACGGCGGTTCGGGCAGCGGCACTTGCATGCCTTCATGCCGTTGGACACCCGTCCCGCCGGAGTGGAACCCGCCGCCCTCGGCAACCACATGGCGATGCTGCGCATCCCGCTGCCCTGTGCGGAGCCCGACCCGCGTCGCCGTCTGGCGTCGGTGGTCCGCGATGCCCGTGCGACGCCCGAGCGGCGCACGGCCACCCGGGCCGGGCTGCGGGCCTTGCCCCGTACCGGCGCCGCGCTGATCCGGTACTTCTTCGGCCCCCGGCGCACCGCCCTGACGGTCACCAACATCCGTATCCCTGACGGGCTTTCGTTCGGCACCGACCCGGTCACCGCCTCCATCGGGCTGCCCGCGCTGCTGCTCGGCCACGCCCTGATGGTGGGGCTGTCCAGCTACGGCCCCGATGCCGGCGTGTTCTTCATCTCCGACCGCGGCGACCCGGACCCGGCGGCCCTGCCCGGGCTGTGGCTCGCGGCGCTCGCCGAACTCGAGGACGCCCACGGATGCTGACCGTGCTGACCGGCGCCACCGGATTCCTCGGCTCCCATCTGCTGGCCCAACTCCTGCGCCGGCCAGGGCAGGTGACGGCGCTCGTCCGGCAGGGCGGCGACGCCGGATGGCAGCGGCTGGAGCGTGCCCTGCGCGCCACCGGTGAAGGCGTGCCCGACGACCTGCGCGCGCGGGTGCGGCTGGAGCGGGCCGACGTCGCCGAACCGTTCCTCGGCCTCGCCCCCGAACGGCACCGCGAACTGGCCGGGCAGGCGGACGCGGTGTGGCACAGCGCCGCCGTCATCGACCTCGTCGCACCCGACAGCAGCCTCGCCCGGGTGAACGTCGACGGCACCCGGCACGTCCTCGACCTGGTCGCGGCCGCGCCTGGCCGCCGTCCCCGAGTCGTCCTCGTCAGCACGGCGTACGTGGCCGGCGGACGCCTCGACGGCACCGTACGCGAGGACGAACTCGACGACCGGCACGGCTTTCTCACCCCGTACGAGGCGTCCAAGCACGCGGCGGAGCAGGTGGCGCGGGCGTGGGCGCGCGAGCACCGGCACCCGGTGACGGTGCTGCGGCCGGGCGTCCTGGTGAGCGACCGGGCGCTGCCCGCCGGGGCGTCGCGGCACCCGCTGGCCGAGACGGGCGCCCGGCTGTCCGTGCTGGCCCGCCACGATCCGTCCCGGCTGGTGCCGGGCGCGACCCCCGGCCACCCACTCGCCGTACGGATTCCCGGCCGGGCGGACGCCGTGCTGAATCTGCTGCCGGTCGAGTACGCGGCCAGGGCGGCGGCGCGGCTCGCGCTGCGCGAACCGGCCGCGCCGGTCGAGACGTTCCACCTCACGCACCCGTACGACACACCGGTGCGGGCGTGTCTGGACGTGATGCGCGATGTCTGCCCCTGGCTGGATGTGCGGATCGATCCGCAGGCCGCGCCGGGCCCTCTCGATCCGGCGGTGCAGCGGCTCGCCGGGCTGATGGGCGGCATCCACGCCTATACGTTCGTCCGCCGCCGCTACGACCGCAGCGCGCTGCTGGCGGCGCTCGCCGGAGCGGTCCCGGACCCGGTTCCCCTCAACACCCGTTATCTGCGCGCCGCCTTCGAGGCAGCCACGCCCTCTCCCCTGCCCGCCACTGCCACCGCGTAACGGAGGTCAGCATGTCCGCAACCTACGACCAGATCGTCGGCATCCTCGTCGAGGAACTCGGGCAGTCCCGTGAGGAGTTGCGTCCCGAGAGCACCTTCAAGGATCTGGAACTCGACTCGCTGTCCCTCCTCGAACTGGGCGTCATCCTGCAAGAACGCACCGGCGTCACGCTGGAGGGCGTCGACGCCGGCTGCACCCTCGCGGAGACCGCCGCCGCGCTCGATCGCGTCCTCGCGCCGACGCCCGTGGAGTCCGCTCGATGAGGCGCGAGGAGGTCGTCGTCACCGGTGTCGGGCTGGTCACCCCGGCCGGTGTCGGCGCCGACGCCACCTGGCAGGGCATGCTGGACGGTCGGCCGACGGCGGCCACGGATCCCGAACTCGCCGATCTGGACGTCGACTTCACCTGCCGGGTGCCGGGCTTCGACGCGGGCCGGCTGATCGGCCGCTCGCGCGCCTGGCGGCTGGACCGCTTCGCGCAGCTCGCCCTCGTCGGCGCGCGGGAGGCGGTCGCCGACGCCGGACTCGACACCAGTGACCGGGATCCGGCGCGGGTGGCCGTCGTCCTCGGCGTCGGCAGCAACAGTCTGGAGCGCTATCCGCTGGAGTTCGGGCGGCTGAACGAGAAGCGGGCGGAGCGGATCTCACCGCTGGCGATCGTGCGCAGCGTCCCCAGCATGGTGCCGGCCGAGGTCGCGCTCGATCTCGGCGCGCGCGGCCCGAGCCTGGCCGTGGCCACCGCCTGCGCCTCCGGGACGACCGCCCTGGGCATCGCCCGGGATCTACTGTGCGGCGGTTCCTGCGACGTCGTCGTGACCGGCGGCGCGGAATCCGGCTGTCTGCCGGGCGTGGTCGCCTGCTTCCAGCAGATGCGCGCGCTGTCCGGGCGCGCGCACGATCCGGCCGGGGCCTCGCGGCCCTTCGACCGGGACCGCGACGGTTTCGTCCTCGGTGAGGGCGCGGGGATCCTCGTACTGGAGCGGGCCGGGCACGCGGTGGCGCGCGGTGCGCGGCCTCGGGCGGTGCTGGCCGGTTACGGGGCGTCCAGCGACGCGCACGATCTCGCGGCTCCGCATCCCGAGGGCAGGGGCGCCGCCGAGGCCATGCGCGCGGCGCTGCGCGATGCCGGGCTGGCGCCCGCCGACATCGGCCATGTCAACGCGCACGGCACCTCGACGCAGCTCAACGACGCCGTCGAATTCCGTGCCCTGCACGAGGTGTTCGGGCAGCCGCCGGTGGTCACCGCGAACAAGAGCGTCCTCGGGCACGCGCTGGGCGGGGCGGGCGGCATCGAGGCGGCGCTGACCGTGCTCACCCTCCAGCACCAGGTCATCCCGCCCACCGCCAACCTCGACGCCCTCGACCCGGCGATCGACCTGGACGTCGTCCACAAGTCCCCCCGCCCGGCCCGGATCCGGGCCGCCCTCAGCAACTCCTTCGGTTTCGGCGGCCAGAACGCCGTCGCCCTGTTCACCACCATGACCTGACGGGCCGTCACCATCATGCTCCTGAACGCATCGCAGCCTCCCGCCCCCTCTTCCGCCGACACGTCCCCTGCCGCCCTCACCCTCCCTGCTCCGCTCACCCCCGATCACCTCGAGCGGGCCGTCGCCCCGCTGGACGTGCGTATCGCCCCCGAGGCGCGGGAGCGGGCCGCCGCCTGTCAGGCCTTCCTGGCCGGGCGGCTGGACTCCGGGGAAGTGGTCTACGGGGCCAGCACCGGTTTCGGGCCGCTGGTCGGGTACGCCGGCCGGGCGGATCCCGCCGAGCAGTGCGACAACGCGCTCGCCCACCTGAGCTGCGGACAGGGCGAGGACCTGCCGGTGGCCGTGGTGCGCGCGACGCTGCTGGTGCGGCTGGCGTCCCTCGCCCGTGGCCACTCCGCCGTCACACCGCAGGTCCTCGACGCCCTCGCCGCGGCCCTGGGCACCGGCTTCACGCCCGCCGTGCCGCGCCTCGGGTCGGTCGGGGCCAGCGGCGACCTGGTTCCGCTCGCCCATGCCGTCCAGGCGCTGCGCGGCCGGGGGCGGGCCTACGTCGAGGCGGTGGCGATGCCCGCCGCCGAGGCGCTGGACCGGGCCGGGCTACGGCCGCTGGTGCTCGACGGCCGCGACGCGCTGGCCCTCGTCAACGGCACCTCGCTCACCGCGGCGGCGGGCGGCCTCGCGCTGGCCCGACTGCGACGGGCCCACGCCACGGCGCTGCGACTCACCGCCCTCCTCGCCGATCTGCTGGGCAGCGCCCCCGGTTTCGCCTCGGCGGCGCTGCTCGACGCGTTCGGCCACCCCGACGCCGTACGCGCGGGCGCGGCGCTGCGCGGGCTGCTGGCCGGGACCGTGCCGACCGGGCTGCGCCCGCTCCAGGAGCCGTACAGCATCCGCTGCGCGCCGCAGTTGCTCGGCGCCGTCGGAGCGAGCCTGCGGCACGCCGACGAGGTCATCGGGCACGACCTGGGCGGGGTCAGCGACAACCCGCTGTGCTTTCCCGAGCTGGACGAGATCGCGCACGGCGGCAACTTCTTCGGCCAGCCGGTCGCCTTCGCCGCCGACCTGCTCACGCTGGCCGCCGTCCAGACCGGCAACCTGGCCGAGCGCCAGCTCGACCTGCTCGTCGACCCGCACCGCAACGGAGGTCTGCCGCCCATGCTCGCCCGCGAGCCGGGCCGGCAGCACGCCGTGCAGGGGGTACAGATCGCCGCCACCGCGATCCTCGCCCAGATGCGGCGCACCGCGACCCCGGCGTCCGTCCAGAGCCTGCCGACCAACGGCCACAACCAGGACGTCGTCCCCTTCGGCAGCCAAGCCGCCCTGGGCGCGCTGGACCAGGCCGACTCGCTGCGCCTGCTGCACGGTTCGCTCGCCGTCGCCCTGCGCCAGGCCGCTCACGTCGGCGCCCGCCGCCCGACCGCGCCGGCCTGCGCGGACCTCCTCGACCGGCTCTGCGACACCATCCCGGCCATCGACCCGGACCGCCCGCTCGACACCGACGTCCGCACCGCGGCCGACCTGCTCGACGGCCTGGGGCACGAACTGCCGTAGCGGCCTTGCCGGTTCATGAGGAGGCGGTTCTCAGGGCCGCCGGGGGTCGATGAGGTCGGGGGCGGTCCAGCCGTTGAGGTCGTAGTCGGACATGCAGTGGTCGACGAGGGCGCCGAGTTCGTCGCCGAGGCCGCCCTTCACGGCGTGCTTGTAGGCGTCGACGCGTACCTGTTCCGCGCTGCCGCCGTAGAGGCGCTCGTACAGTTCGTGGCGGCCGGCGAACTCGCTGCCGATGCTGTCCCAGAGCAGCTTCATCAGCTTGACGCGCTCTTCGGCGGTGGTGCCGTGCGCGCCGCGCAAATATGTGTCGAGGTAGGGGCGGAGCTGCGGGTTGCGGAAGTCGTCGGCGTGCGAGGTGAGGTAGATCAGCGAGCTGCCGACGTGGTTCTCGATGATGTCCTTGATCCGGGTGTAGGCGGTGGGCGCGAGGACGCGGTGGGCGAGGGCGTGGTCCAGGTTCGGGGAGACGCTGCCGTCCTCGCGGGTGTCGGCCTGTTCGACCATCGCCGTGGTCAGCGCCCACACCGTGTGCCGCCAGGCCAGCGCCTCGCCCACGCCGGCCTGGACGCCGCGGAAGGCGTCGGTGCCGGTGGTGCGCACGGCGCGCAGCAGCAGCCCGCACAGGAAGTCCAGCTTCACCGCCAGCCGGACGGCTCCGTGGAAGACGAAGCGGGGCAGGAAACCGGAGTGGTTGAGGAAGGTGTTGGCCCGGTCCACGTCGCGGTGGACGAGGACGTTCTCCCAGGGAATCAGGGCCCGGTCGAAGACGATGACGGCGTCGTTCTCGTCCAGCCGGCTGGAGAGGGGGTAGTCGAAGGGGCTGCCGGTGGCCGCCGCTGACTGCTCGTAGGAGGCGCGGCAGATCAGTTTCAGGCCGGGGGTGTCCATCGGGGCGATGAAGACGGTGGCGAGGGCGGGGTCGGTGAGCGGGGGTCCGACGTGGGCGATGAAGGTGTGGTGGGTCAGCGCGGATCCGGTGGCCACGACCTTGGCGCCGCTGACGACGACGCCGGCGTCGGTCTCCTCGTCGATGTGCACGTACACGTCGGCGACCTCGTCCGGGGGCAGATGCCGGTCGACCGGGGGGTGCACGATCGCGTGGTTGAGGAACAGCACCCGGTGCTGGGCGCGGCGGTACCAGGCGCGGGCGTTGTCGCCGTAGGGGCCGTAGAAGTCGGGGTCGGCGCCGAGGGTGGCGAGGAACGACGCCTTGTAGTCGGGTGAGCGGCCCATCCAGCCGTAGGTCATGCGCTGCCAGCCGGCGATGGCGTCGCGCGCGGCCCGCAGGTCGGCCACGGAGCGCGGTACGCGGAAGAAGGGGTGGGTGAAGGTTCCGCCGGTGACGTCGGTGGCGGTGGTGAGTGCGCCGCGTGTCCCGGGGTCGTGCAGGGCGTCGTAGAGGCGGGCCACCGAGCGGGCGCTGTTGCGGAACGCGGGGTGCGTGGTGACGTCCTTGACGCGCTCTCCGTAGATCCACACCTCCCGTCCGTCCCGGAGGCTCTCCAGGTACGCGTCGCCGGTCAGCGGCTGGACGGCGGTGCCTTCGGCGTCCTCGGCGTGCTCGGTGGTCAGGGGCTTGGAACTGTCGAGCGTCATGGTGAGGACAACGTGCCGGGGCGGTGGACGACACCTGGTCTCACCCGCGCGCAGTACCCCTGGCCGCCTGTGGAATATTCAGCCAACCCTCCCGGTTGTCGGCCGCGAAGGAGGTCGAACACCAGTGGACACGACGAGCGGGACGACGACTTACGAGGCGACGCGGGACTTTGCCTACTACGGGCACGGGACGCAGGCCGAGCGGTGGGAGCGGGGGCAGATGTTCTTCGCCGCGAAGCAGTACGCCACCGCCGCGCGGGTGCTGGTCGGGCTGGTCGCCGAGGTGCCGGAGCAGACCGGGCCCCGGCTGCTGCTGGCCCGCGCCTACTACCACTCGGCCCAACTCCGGCGCGCCGAGAGCGAGTTGCGGGTGATCGTCGAACGCGACCCGGTCGAGCACTACGCCCGGCTGATGCTGGGCCGCACCCTGGAGCGGCAGGGGCGGCACGCGGAGGCGGCACCGCATCTGCGGCTCGCCTCCGCGCTGGCCGGGGACTTCCCCGAGGACTGAGTTCAGGCGGCCGTGCGCTGCCCCCGGCGGTGGGCGATCTCCCCGAGGACGACGTCCACGGCCAGGAAGCCGGCGAGCGGGATGCCGAGGAGCGGGACGAAGTAGCCGACCACGGCGACCGCCGCCAGCAGCGGGACGAGGACGTACGGCGGGACCTGCGCCCACGCGCCGCGCGGGATCGGCCGCCCGAAGGCGGAGCCCCGGCCGCGCTGCCACCAGATGCGGTAGCCCCAGACGATCAGCAGGATCAGGGCGAGCGCGAGAAGCATCAGCGCGATCTGGTTGACCAGGCCGAACAGGACGCCGGTGTGCAGGTCGATGCCCCAGCGGGTCAGCTTGGCGAGCAGCGGGTGGTCGGCGAACCGCAGCACGTCGACGACCTCGCCGGTGGCCGGGTCGACGGCGACCGCGTCCTGCTTCTCGGGCCAGCTCCGCTGCACCTGCTTGACGACGTACGCGGAGGAGGCGTCGGCGGGCGGGACGATCTCGACCGGGTCGCCCAGCCCCTCGGTGCGCGCGGCGGCCAGGATCTTGTCCAGGCCGACGCCGTGTTCGGCGTCCCCGCCGCTGCCGGAGGCCGCGTCGTGACCGGCGTGTTCGCCGCCGCCGACGGCCGCCGAGACCGACGGCGTGGACTGGCCGAGCGAGGTGCGCAGCACGTCGATGTTGGCGCCCGCGTACGTCGACCAGGTCAGGCCGGTCGCGGACAGGAAGACGAAGCCGGCCGCGGCCCACACGCCGACCGTGCCGTGCAGCCCGAGCGTGCGCCGCCGCCCCTTCGTGCCGCGCACCTTGCGCAGCGCGCGGCGGCGGGAGAACCACAGCA
The DNA here is from genome assembly GCF_900110755.1 of Streptomyces sp. yr375. GTDB lineage: Bacteria > Actinomycetota > Actinomycetes > Streptomycetales > Streptomycetaceae > Streptomyces. Next base: position 379,539 of record NZ_FOFF01000001.1, on the reverse strand, counting down.
CGAGGCCGCCGCCCGCGATCACCCACAGCCAGCTCGCGGCGAGTTCGCTGTAGAGGCGGCCGTTCTCGCCGAGGCGCAGGTCGCGGTGGAACTCGTCGATCCAGGTGCGCAGCGGCAGCGCGCCGGTCGAGCCGTACTGCTCCAGCGCGCCGCGTATCTCGCCGGTGTACGGGTCGACGAATACGGCGAGGGTGTGGGTGGCGGCCACGCCCTCGACGCCGGACAGCATCACCCGGGTCGTGGCGTCGTCCTGCGGCGCGGGCCGTACGGCCGCGACCGTGCCTTCGGGGTGGGCCTTGCGGGCGGCGTCGACCTGGGCGGAGATCGGCAGTTCGGCGTCGCCGACCGGCACGGTCAGCTCGTGCGCGTACACGAACTTCTCGGCCTGGAACGCTCCGGCGTACAGGAACCCGGTGACGGCGGCGACCAGCAGGAAGGGGGCCACGAACAGGCCGGCGTAGAAGTGCAGGCGCAGGACCAGCGGGCGCAGCGGGGCCCATGCGCCGCGGGACGTGGGCGCGGGGGCCGGTGCCGCTTGCGGGGCCTCGTCCGTGGTGGTCGGGGGAGCAGAGGACATCGGCGGGCTTCTCCGGGGTCGGGGGGCGGGGCTGAGGCGGGCGGTTTCCAGTCAGGGACGCACCAGTAGTCGGATGGCGGCGGCGCCGAGTTCCCGCCAGTTCGAGTGACCTGCGTCACCAGTGATCCGGTCATGGCATCCTGGCCCGATGGCATCTCCCAGTCCCCGCGCGCCCCTTGCCGACCGGATCGAGGAACTCCTCGCCCCCGGTGGCCCGTTGCCCATCGTCGCGGCCGGCGACCCGGTCCTGCGCGCGGCCACCGTGCGCTACGACGGCCAGCTCGACCCCGCGCTGCTGGCCAGGTTCGTCGAGGCGCTGCGCGTCACCATGCGTGCGGCGCCGGGCGTCGGCCTCGCCGCCCCGCAGGTCGGGGTGGGCCTACGGATCGCGGTCATCGAGGATCCGGCGCCGGTGCCGGAGGAGGTGCGGGTGGCGCGCGGCCGGGTGCCGCAGCCGTTCCGGGTCCTGGTCAACCCGGCGTACGAGCCGGTCGGTTCGGCTCCGGCCGCCTTCTTCGAGGGCTGTCTGAGCGTGCCGGGCTACCAGGCGGTGGTGGCCCGGCACGCCGAGGTCCGGCTGACCTGTGAGGACGAGCACGGGCGGGCGCTGGACGAGGTGTTCGCCGGGTGGCCCGCCCGGATCGTCCAGCACGAGACGGACCACCTCGACGGCATGCTCTACCTCGACCGCGCCGAACTGCGGTCGCTCTCCGCGAGCCAGACGGCGCAGGAGCGGTGGGCGCAGCCGACGCCGACGCTGGCGGCTGAGGAACTGAACTTCCGGCTGCCGTAGGTCAGTTGTCGCGGAACGCCTCCAGCAGGCGCAGCCACACCTCGCTGATCGTCGGGTAGGACGGGACGGCGTGCCACAGGCGGGCGATGGGGACCTGGCCGACGACGGCGACGGTCGCGGAGTGGATCAGTTCGCCGACGCCCGGGCCGACGAAGGTGACCCCGCGCAGGATCTCCTGCTCCAGGTCGACGATCATCCGGGCGCGGCCCGTGTAGCCCTCGGCGTACAGGCCCGCGCCGGACACCGACGCCATGTCGACGTCGACGGCCCGCACCCGGTACCCGGCCCGTTCGGCCTCGGCGAGCGAGAGGCCGACCGCGGCCGCCTCCGGGTCGGTGAAGACGACCTGGGGGACGGACTCGTGGTCGGCCGTGGCGGCGTGGGCGCTCCACGGGTCGGTCTGCGTCAGGGGGCTCCCGGCGGCGCGGGCGGCGATGGCGGCGCCCGCGATCCGGGCCTGGTACTTGCCCTGGTGGGTGAGGAGGGCGCGGTGGTTGACGTCGCCGACCGCGTACAGCCAGTCGGTGCCGGTGACGCGCAGGCTGTCGTCGACGGTGAACCAGGAGCCGGGGGCCAGGTCGACCGTCTCGAGGCCGATGTCGTCGGTGCGCGGGGCGCGGCCGACGGCGAAGAGGATCTCGTCGGCCTCGATGCGCTCGCCGGTGTCGGTGACGACCACGACGGTGCCGTCGGAGCGGGTCACCGAGGTCGCCGAGGTGCCGGTGCGGATGTCCGCGCCGGCCTCGGTGAGGGCCTCGGCGACCAGTTCGCCGGCGAACGGCTCCATCCGGTCGAGCAGGCCCTTGCCGCGCACGAGGACGGTGACCTGCGCGCCGAGGGCCTGGAAGACGGTCGCCATCTCGGTGGCGACGACCCCGCCGCCGACCACGACGAGCCGGCCGGGCACGGCGTGGGCGCTGGTGGCCTCCCGGCTGGTCCAGGGCTTCACTTCGGCTAGGCCCGGCAGGTCGGGGAGGACGGCGCGGGTGCCGGTGGCGACGACCACGGCGTGCCGGGCGGTGAGGACGCGGTCCCCGACGGTCACCGTGCGCGGGCCGGTCAGTCGGCCGTGGCCGCGGTGGAAGTCGGCGCCGATGCTCTTGAGCCAGTCGACCTGGCCGTCGTCCGTCCAGTCGCCGGTGTACCAGTCGCGGCGGGCGAAGATCGCCGCCGCGTCCAGGGGGCCCTGCACCGCCTGCCGCAGGCCGGGCAGCCGGCGGGCGTCGGCGCGGGCGATGACCGGTCGCAGCAGGGCCTTGCTCGGCATGCAGGCCCAGTACGAGCACTCACCGCCGACGAGCTCGCTCTCGACGACCGCGGTGGAGAGCCCGGCCGCGCGGGTGCGGTCGGCGACGTTCTCCCCCACGGGACCGGCCCCGAGCACCACGACGTCGTACGCGATGTTTTCCGTTTCCGTCATGGGGTCAGTCTGGTGGGTGGTGTGCGGGGTGGCCACACGGGTAGGGGCGCGGAATACGTGTGCGGGCGGCCGTGTTCCCCGGACGGTTCGTCCCTGCCCGGGGAATCCACAAGGGAAGAAGGATTCAGGTCATGAGCAGCACCGTGGAGCTCACCAAGGAGAACTTCGACCAGACGGTCACGGACAACGACTTCGTCCTGATCGACTTCTGGGCGTCGTGGTGCGGGCCGTGCCGTCAGTTCGCGCCGGTGTACGAGAAGGCGGCGCAGGACAACCCGGACCTGGTGTTCGGCAAGGTGGACACCGAGGCGCAGCCGGAGCTGGCGGCGGCCTTCGGTATCCAGTCGATCCCGACGCTGATGATCGTCCGGGACCGGGTCGCGGTGTTCGCCCAGCCGGGCGCGCTGCCCGAGGCCGCCCTGACGGACGTCATCGGACAGGCGCGCAAGCTGGACATGGACGAGGTCCGCAGGTCGGTCGAGGCGGAGCAGGCCAAGAGCGAGTGACCCCGGACGGGGTGGGCGGGTCCTAGAACGGGTACGGCGCGACGTCGCCCCGGACGGTCGTCCAGCGCACGTCGGTGAAGGCCTCCAGGTTGGCCTCGCCGCCGAAGCGGGCGCCGGTGCCGGAGGCGGCGAGTCCGCCGAAGGGGGCGACGGCCTCGTCGTTCACCGTCTGGTCGTTGATGTGCACGATGCCGGTCGGGATGCGTTCGGCGAGGTCGAGGCCGCGGCTGGTGTCGCGGGTGACGATGCCGAGCGAGAGGCCGTAGGAGCTGCGCGCTGCCAGGGCCGCCGCCTCGTCCTCCGTGCTGAAGGAGCGCACGGGGGCCACCGGGCCGAAGACCTCCTCCGCGTAGGCGGGGGTGTCGTCGTCGACGCCCGCGAGGACCGTCGGCCGGTAGAAGAGGTTGTCGTGGGTGCCGCCCGCGGCGAGCTTCGCGCCGGCCGCGGTGCTGGCCTCGACCAGGCCGTGCACCTTGGCGAGCTGGCCGCCGTCGATGAGGGGGCCGAGGTGGACCTGCGCGCGGTGCGGGTCGCCGACGGCGAGGGCGTCGGCCTTCGCCGCGAGCCGCTCGACGTACTCCTCGTAGAGGGAGGCGTGCACCAGGTGGCGGCCGGTGGTCATGCAGATCTGGCCCTGGTGGAAGAACGAGCCCCAGGCGGCCGTGGAGATCACCGCGTCCAGGTCGGCGTCGGCCAGCACGATCAGGGCGGAGTTGCCGCCGAGCTCCAGGTGGGCGCGCTTGAGGTGGCGGCCGGCGGCCTCGCCGACGGCGCGGCCGGCCGTGGTGGAGCCGGTGAAGGAGATCACCGGCACGCGCGGGTCGGCGACCAGGGCCGCGCCGGTCTCGGCGCCGCCCGGCAGGACGTGCAGCAGGCCCTCGGGCAGGCCCGCCGCCGCGAAGACCGCGGCCAGCGCGAGGCCGCCGCAGACGGCGGTGCGCGGGTCCGGCTTGAGGACGACCGCGTTGCCGAGCGCGAGGGCGGGGGCGACGGAGCGGATGGAGAGGATCAGCGGGGCGTTGAACGGGGAGATGACCCCGACGACGCCGACGGGGACGCGCCGGGTGTAGGAGAGCCGGGGTGCCTCGCTGGGCAGGATCTGGCCGGCCGGGCGGGAGGCGAGGGCGGCGGCCTCGTAGCACTCCTGGGCGGCGACGTGCAGTTCGAAGTCGGCCTTGCCGGCTATGGAGCCGGACTCGCGGACGATCCAGTCGCGCAGTTCGTCGGCGTGCGCGGCGAACAGGTCGCCGGCCTTGCGGAGCACTCCGGCGCGCACGAAGTGCGGCAGGCGCGCCCACTCGGCCTGCGCGGCGCGGGCGGCCTCGGCGGCCGGCGCGACGTCCGCGCCGCTCGCCAGGACGACGGTGCCCAGCGCGTCGCCGGTGGCGGGCTCGGTGACGGTGTGGCGGGGGCCCGAGAGGGTGCGGGACTGCCAGGTCTGGGGGTCGAGCAAGGGCATGACGGCTCCGATCGGTGGACCCGCGGGACTGACGGCTCACACGGGCGGCGGAAATCCGAAGTCCCGTGCTGTCGCCGCCGGTTCGGCTGCGGCGTGGCGGGATGCGGTGATCGGGCGCAGCCGGGCGACCAGGCTCCGACGGCCGAACACATCCCCGTCTGGTTGAGCATGCAACATCCTAGCCATGCGTCACACGGGAAAGCCGCGTCCCGTCGGGTACTTGTCGCCGAATACCCGTATCCCGAAGGGGAGTTGGGCGCGCTCCCGATGGGCGCGGGCGGGTCAGGTGGAGTCGCGGTTCACCACCGTCGCTCCGAAGAGTTCGTGCACCTCGGGGGTGGCCACGGGGTTGCGGACCGTGCGGTCGACCAGTTCGGCGAGGTCGCGGCCGGAGGGCAGGGCGATCCGGACGGTGCTGAGCCGGGGCCGCAGCAGGCGGCCGAGCATGAGGTCGTCGGCGCCGATGACGGCCACGTCCTCGGGCACGCGTAAGCCCTCGTCCTGTAAGGCGCGCATCAGCAGCATGGCGTACTCGTCGTTGTAGGCGAACACGGCGTCGAGGCCGAGGCCGCGCCAGCGGGCGGCGAGGGCCGCCGCGGCCTCCTCGGTGTAGGCGAGGGGCAGTTCGGTGACGGTCGCGTCGGTGCCGTGCACGGCCTCGCGGGAGCCGCCGAGGCGGGGCGCGGCGAACATCTCCATGCCGCGCTCCTCGGGTACGACCACCCCGATCCGGCGCCGGCCGCGCTCGTACAGGTGCCCGGCGGCGCTGCGCCCGACGCCGATCTGGTCCAGGAGCAGCGCGTGGGCGCCCTCGACCCGCTCGGAGCCGAGGGTGACGACGGCCCGCGCGCCGGAGCGCTTGAGGACCGCCACCCCCGCCGGGCCGAGGCCGGGACCGGGCATCACCACGGCCACCGGCCGCAGTTCGGCCCAGGCGCGGGCGGCGTCGTCGGCGGGCAGTCCGCTCGCGCCGTACTGGACGACGGTGTAGTCGAGGCGGCTCAGGGCGCCCTGGAAGTCGTGCACGAACTGGCTGTAGAGCGGCCCCGCCGGGACGGGCAGGGCGGGCATCAGGACCATCCGGCTGTGCCCGGCACGCAGGGTGCGGGCGGCCGCGTGCGGCACGTACCCGAGTTCCTTCGCGGCCTCGTGGACGCGGCGGCGGGTGGGCTCGCTGATGCGTACGGCGCTGGTGTTGTTCAGGACGTAGGAGACGGTCGCGCGCGAGACGCCGGCCAGGCGGGCCACGTCGGCGCTCGTGGGCACGGGGCGCGGCACCGGCGACTTCGTCGGAGCGGGCGTGTTCGGTATCTGCACCATGACGTACGGCATCTTGGCAGAAGCCGTGCCCGGGGTCGGGGGCGGGGGATGTCTCAATCCGATGAACCGTCAACGAACATGTTCGTGACGTACTTGTTCGCGACGAACATGTTCGTTACCTTGAGAGGCATGACAGCACGACCCGACACCCCGCGCAGCCGCCGTGAGCGCCCGGCCAAACCCGCCCTGACCAGGGAGGGCATCGTGGCCGCCGCCGTGGCGGTGCTGCGCGCCGAAGGACTGCGGAAGGTGACCATGCGTCGCCTGGCCGAGGAGCTCGACACCGGCCCGGCCTCGCTGTACGTGTACGTCCGCAACACGGCGGAACTGCACGCGGCCGTCCTCGACGAACTGCTGGGCACGATCGGACCGGCGCCGGCCGGGGGGAGCTGGCGTGAGCGGCTGGAGCGGGTGCTCACCGCGTACACCGCGCTGCTCCTCGACCACCCGGACCTGGCCCGCTCGGCGCTCACCGCCTGGCCCAGCGGCCCGCACTACCTGGACCTGATCGAGACCCTGCTGGCGCTGCTCGACGAGGGCGGGGTCGCGCCCGCGCAGGCCGCGTGGGGCGTGGACCTGCTGCTCCAGCACGCCACCGCGACGGCCGCCGAGCACGCGGGCGAGCCCTCCCGCAAGGACCAGGAGGACTGGGACGCCCTGCGGCAGGCGGTGCGCGGCGCGTCGGCGCGGACCCACCCGCACATCACCGGCCTCGCCGGACCACTCCTCTCGGGCCCGCCCGAGGCCCGCCTCGCCTGGGGGTTCCAGGCACTGATCAGCGGCATCGAGCAGACCGTCGTACCCGAGTGACGCGGGACGGCACGAAGACCCGCGCGTACCTGATCCGCACGATCCGCACGCGATGACCCACTCCCTAGGAGAAGCCATGCATCTCCCCGTAGCCGTCGTCGGCGCCGGACTCGGCGGCCTCAGCCTCGCCCGGGTGCTGGGCGTGCACGGCGTCGAGTCGGCCGTGTTCGACCTGGACGCCTCGCCCGCCGCCCGCGCCCAGGGCGGCATGCTCGACCTGCACGAGGAGTCCGGCCAGCAGGCGCTGCGCGCCGCCGGACTGTACGAGGAGTTCCGGGCGCTGGTCCTGCCCGGCGGTGAGGCCACGCGGGTCCTGGACCGGGACGCGGTGGTCCGTTTCGAGCAGGGCGACGACGGGAACGGCGGGCGTCCCGAGGTCGACCGGGGCGCACTGCGCGCCCTGCTGCTGGGCTCGCTGCCCGAGGGCACGGTCCGCTGGGGCGCGAAGGTCACCGGCGCGCGGGCGCTGGGCGACGGACGGCACGAGGTGAGCCTCCAGGACGGCTCCGCCTTCACCACGGACCTGCTGATCGGCGCGGACGGGGCCTGGTCGCGGATCCGCCCGCTGCTGTCCGCCGCCCGGCCCGCCTACACGGGCGTGTCGTTCGTCGAGACGGACCTGCGGGAGGCGGACGTACGGCATCCGGGGAGCGCCCGGGTCGTCGGCGGCGGGTCCCTGTTCGCGCTCGGCGCCGGCCGGGGCGTCCTCGCGCACCGCGAGCCCGACGGCAGCCTGCACGTCTACGTCGCGCTGCGGGTTCCCGAGGACTGGGCGGACGGCGTCGACCCCGCCGACACCGAGGCGGCCAAGAAGTACGTCCTGGGGCACTTCGCGGACTGGGACGACAGCCTGCGGGCACTGGTCGCCGACGCCGACGGGCCGCTGGTGCCGCGCCCGGTCCACGCCCTGCCGGTCGGTCACCGCTGGGAGCGCGTCCCCGGCGTCACCCTGCTCGGCGACGCCGCCCACCTGATGTCACCGTTCGCGGGCGAGGGCGCCAACCTCGCGATGCTCGACGGCGCCGAACTGGGCCTGGCCCTCGCCGCGCACCCGGGCGAGCCCGAAGCGGCGCTGGCCGCCTACGAGGAGAAAATGTTCCCGCGCAGCGCGGCGGCCGCGGCGGAGTCCGCCCGCAACGGTGTGGCGCTGTTCGCCGAGGACGCGCCGCGGGCCGTGGTCGACCTCTTCACCGCTCAGCCCTGAACCGGCTCCCTCCCGGTCACCGCCCCAGTCGCCACCCCACCGGTCACCCGGTCGACCAGTTCGCTCCAGCCGGCCTCCAGCCGCGCCGGTGGCATGCCGCACTGGCGGGTGAGGTGGTGGACGAGGACGGGGCTGAGGTATCCCATCAGCGTGTGGGCGAGCAGTTCGGCGTCCGCGCCCGGCACCGCCTGGCGCAGCAGCAGCACCAGGTGGCTGTGGTGGACGCGGCGCGGGGGCATGAAGTAGCGGCGCTCCGGTCCGGGCTCGGCCGCGAGCTGGAGGTCGAGCTGGTCGACGGAGCGGCGCAGCATGGCGATGCCGAAGGCCCGCAGCCGCTCCACGGGCTCCGCACCCGGCCCCAGCGGCGCGGGGCCGCTCAGGAACGCGGCCTGGAACAGCTTCTCGGAGTGGTCCAGGAGCGCGGTCAGCAGCCCGGTGCGGTCGCCGAAGCGGCGGAACACCGTGCCCTTGCCCACGTTCGCGGCCGTCGCCACCGCCTCCATCGTGACCCCGGCCGCGCCGTGCTCGGCGATCAGCCGGGCGGCGGCGTCGAGCAGTCTGGCCCGGTTGCGGGCCGCGTCAGCACGCAGGCACGGCTCGTCGCCGAGCGGCCCGAGGTGCAGCAGCTCGGGCTGGTCGGTGGTCTCCTCGGGCTCCGGACAGGGTGGCAGAACGGCGGACATGAACTCAGCGTAAAGCACGGGGAAGAAACTGGACCACGGTCCGGTTAGGGTGCTAGAACAATAAACGGACCTCGGTCCGGATCCGTTACGGCAATGTTTCAGTCTCTGGGAGTTTCCATGTCTGTCCGCATCCTCGCGCTCGTCGGCAGCCTCCGCGCCGGTTCGACCAACCGCCAGCTCGCCGAGGCGGCCGTCAAGGTCGCTCCCGAGGGCGCCGAGGTCGACCTCTTCGAGGGCCTCGCCGAGATCCCCTTCTACAACGAGGACGTCGACGTCGAGGGCAGCGTCCCCGCCGCCGCCGCGAAGCTGCGCGCCGCCGCCCAGGCCGCCGACGCCTTCCTGCTGTTCTCCCCCGAGTACAACGGCACCATCCCGGCCGTCCTGAAGAACGCCATCGACTGGCTGTCGCGCCCCTACGGCGCCGGCGCCTTCGGCGGGAAGCCGGTCGCCGTGGTCGGCACCGCGTTCGGCCAGTTCGGCGGCGTATGGGCGCAGGACGAGGCCCGCAAGGCCGTGGGCATCGCCGGCGGCAAGGTGATCGAGGACCTGAAGCTCTCCATCCCGGGCTCGCTGACCCGCTTCGCGGAGACCCACCCGGTCGACGACGCCGAGGTCGCCGCCCAGCTCACCGAGGTCGTGGCGCGTCTGCACGGCCACGCGGGCGAGGTCACGGCCGCCTGAGGCCTCGTCGGCGCGCCGGAGTGTCGTACTGCACGCGAGGGGTTCCGGGAAGGTTGCACCGGGGCCCCTCGCGTCGCGTGCGCGTCCGCCGGTCCGGTCAGTCCAGTTCGGCCAGGCGCGGTACGGCGGGGGCCACGAACCGCTCGATCCAGCCGGCCGTCTCGCCGAGACGCGGGGCGAGGATCACCTCGTCGATGCCGAGCTTGGCGTAGCCGCCGGCGTCCCGCAGGAAGGCGTCGAGGTCGTCTTCGGCGGCGTCGCCCATGTACGTCATCGTCTTCAGGACGGTGGCGTAGTCGCGGTCTTCCGTGTCGCAGTGCCCGCGCAGGACGTCCAGTTTGTGGCCGACCTCCTCGGGCGTCGAGGCGAAGAGGTTGCAGGCGTCCGCGTACCGGGCGACCAGCCGCAGCGTCTTGCGCTCGCCCCCGCCGCCGATCAGGATCTCCGGGTGCGGGGCGCTGACCGGAGCGGGCACGCACAGGGTCTCGGCGAGCCGGTAGTGGGCGCCCTCGAACGGCCCGTCGTTCTCCGGGTCCCACATCTGCAGGCAGACGCGCAGGGTCTCCTCCAGCCGCTCGAACCGCTCGGCGGTCGGCGGGAACGGCACCCCGAGGCCCTCGTGCTCACGGTCGTACCAGGCCGCGCCGATGCCCAGCGAGGCCCGGCCGCCGGACAGCACGTCGAGCGTCGTGGCGATCTTGGCGAGCAGCCCGGGGTGCCGGTAGGTCACGCCGGTGACCAGCGCGCCGAGCCTGATCGTGGAGGTGTGGGCCGCGAGGTAGGCCAGGGTCGTATAGGCCTCCAGCATGGGGGCCTCGGCGCCGCCGTTGAACTCCATCTGGAAGTAGTGGTCCATCACCGACAGGCGGCTCACCCCGGCCGCCTCCGCCGCGGCGCCGGCCGCGGCGAGTTCGGCGCCGAGCGCGCTCGCGCCCCGGCTGTGGCCGAACTGGTTGATGTGTACACCCACACGCATGTCCGTCTCCGATCGTCGTCCGGTCTGCCGTCCCCCGCCCTGCCCCTGCACCGACTCCGGTGACGCCAGGCATTCGAGTGCTCTCGAAGCCAAGAGGCGGTGACCGGACGCGAATGTCGTTTTGCGTGCAGACCGTTTCGGGTCGGATCTGGTAGGGGTGGGGAGATGCGCACCCTTTATCGACGACTGCTCGGCCTGATGCCCCGTATCGGGGTCCGGGTGACCGATCTCGGGCCGGGGACGGCGGTGGTCTCGCGGCGCGACGGGCCGTACCGGGCGATCCGCTCGGACAAGGACACCTGGGTGCTGCGGCGGATCAGGGACGGCGCGCGGGACGAGGTCGTGCGGGGCGACGCCGTGCGGCTGGGCGACACCGGCGCCGTGCTCCTCATTGACTCACCGGACCGGCGGGACGAGCGCGCACTGCAACTGGCCGCCGCCGAATACCTCTGCGCCCAGCACGTCACCGCGATGCTGGAACGCTACGGCGTGAACTGCGTCTTCGACGTCGGCGCCAACACCGGCCAGTACGCCAAGCGGCTGCGCGGGCTCGGCTACGGCGGCCGGATCGTCTCCTTCGAGCCGACGTCCGAGACGTTCGCCCGGCTGGCGCGGGCCGCCGCGGACGACCCCGACTGGCACGTCGTGCAGTGCGGGCTGGGCCGCGAGGAGACGACCGCGGAGATCCACATCGGCTGGCAGACGATGAACTCCCTGCTGCCGGCGAGCGACTACGGCAAGGACCGCTACAGCCGGTTCAGAAAGGCCGACACCGAGGAGATCCGCGTGCGCAGGCTGGCGGAGGTCATGGACGAGGCGCTGGCCGGCCTCGCCGATCCGCGCCCCTTCCTCAAGATGGACACCCAGGGCTATGACCTGGAGGTGTTCGCCGGGGCCGGGGAGCGGATCGCGGAGTTCGTCGGCATGCAGTCCGAGGTCGCCGTGCTGAGGCTCTACGAGGGCAGCCCCGGCATGGGCGAGGCCGTCGCAACGTACGAGGCCGCCGGGTTCGGCATCACCGGCATGTACCCCGTGACGCGCGAGGCGGCCACGGGGCGGGTGATCGAGTTCGACTGCGTGCTGATGCGCGCGGAGGCGGCGCCAGCGCCGTAGCGCCGTCCCGCCGTCGCGGTGTGGAGCCCGCTACACCGGGGAACTGTCCCGGGCCACGGCCTCCTCCTGCCGCTTGGAGGCGCGCAGGCTGGTGACGGTCGTGACGCCTAGGACGAGCACGATGAAGCCGAGCGAGAACGGGATGCTGATCTCGGGGACGTGGACCCCGGACTCGTGCAGCGCGTGCAGCAGCAGTTTGACGCCGATGAAGCCGAGGATGATCGACAGGCCGTAGCTGAGGTGGACCAGCTTCTTCAGCAGGCCGCCGATGAGGAAGTACAACTGGCGCAGGCCCATCAGGGCGAACGCGTTGGCGGTGAAGACGATGTACGGGTCCTCGGTGAGCCCGTAGATGGCGGGGATCGAGTCGAGGGCGAAGAGCACGTCGGTGGAGCCGATCGCCAGCATCACGACCAGCATCGGGGTCATGACCCGCTTGCCGTTCTCTTCGATCCACAGCTTCGTGCCGTGGTAGCGGTCGGCCACACCGAACCGCTTCTCCACCGCCTTGAGCAGCTTGCTCTCCTCGAACTCCTCCTCGTGCGCGTCCTTCTTGGCGTCCTGGATCAGCTTCCACGCCGTCCAGATCAGGAAGGCGCCGAAGAGGTAGAACACCCAGGAGAACGTCGAGATGATCGCCGCGCCGGCCGCGATGAACACCGCGCGCAGCACGAGGGCCATCAGCACGCCCACCATCAGCACCCGCTGCTGGTACTGCGTGGGCACCGCGAACTTGCCCATGATCAGGACGAACACGAAGAGGTTGTCCACGCTCAGCGACTTCTCGGTGATGTACCCGGCGAAGAACTCGCCCGTCGGCTTGCCGCCGCCGAAGAAGAACAGGCCGAGCCCGAACAGGCAGGCCAGCACGACCCAGACGATCGTCCAGGTGCCGGCCTCCTTGACCGAGACGTCGTGCGGCTTGCGGCCGATGAAGAAGTCGACGGCGACGAGCGCGCACAAGGCCGCGATCGTCAGCAGCCAGACCGAGAGCGATACGTTCACTGGTGGTACTCCGATGTCTGTATGAGGGTGAAAATCATTGTCGCAGTGGCCGAATCTTTTCCACCCCTCAGAGGTGAACAAAAGGTCACGTATTGGCAAGACGCGAGCCCGGGGACGGATGTCACCCGCCGAATGGCGGGCAGGTTCCGCCGTACGGCGGTGGTCCGGCGGGCGGTGGCGGTCCGGCGGGGGCGGCTGCGCCGACCATGGGCGGGCTCGAGTCGGCGCGCATCCGCGTTTCGCGTCCGGCGTCCGGCGTCCGGCGTCCGGCGTCCGGCATGAGGAGAACCCATGACCCGCGTGCCGCCGCGCTGGAACTGACCAGCGAGATGGTCCAGCCGGGGCTGAACCTCGAGGACATTCCGGCCATCCGGCAGGGTCCGGGGATCGCACTGCTCGCACAGTTGGACCTGACCGCCGTGCGGGTCATCGCCTAGTTCGACCGGCTGGCCGAGTCGCGGGCCGGGGCCGAGGCGCTGGTGCGCGGTGCTGCGGTGCCGGCCGGGGTGGCCGCGCGGCTCGTCGACGCCGACCGGCGGGTGCGGATCCGGGTGGAGGCCGACGGCACGCGCCGGGACACGGATCTGCCGCCGGACCCGGACTGGCCGTCCACTGCGTTGACGCCCGGCGGCGCTGCCACGCTGCGGCTGGAACACGGCGGTGCGGCACCCAGCGTCGTGGACGCCGTGATCCTGGAACGGGCGGCCGGCGCGGCCCGCCTCGTCCTCGACCGTACGCACGGCCGGGCCCCGCTCGACGATCCCGCCCTGATCGAGACCCTCCTCGACGCCACGGCCGCCGAACCGGCCCGGCTGCACGCGGCCCGCCGGCTCGGCCTCGCCCCCGCCGCCCCGGCCCGCGCCCGGGCCACGCCCGGCGGCCTGCCCCGGGTGCTGCCCGCGGACGCCCGGGACGCGGGGCCCGTCGGCCGGGCCGGGGTCGGGCCCGCCGTGCCGGTGCCCGAGCCGCACCGCTCCTGGGCGGCGGCCCGCACCGCGCTGCGTTTCACCACGGACGGCACCGCGCAGGACCCCGGACCGGGGGTCGTGTACGCCGAAGAGCTCGGCGGCATCGCCCTGTTGGCCGATGTCGTCGTGCCGAACCGTCGCGGGACGTCTGCGCGGTCGAGTCGGCCGCCGTGGACGTCCCCTGGCTGCTCGCGACCCTGTACGCCGTCACCGCCACGCCGAGTCTGCGGGCGGCGGTGGCCGAGGCGAACGTCCACCACTCCACGCTCCAGGACCGGTGCGGACGCCTCAGAACCGGCTGCGGCTGCACCTCGCGCTCGCGATGCGCTGACTGGCCCGGCCGTAACGGCGGTGCTTGCAGGGGGTGTTCAACCGATCGGTTGAACAGGGATTCCACCGTACGTCCGTCATCCGCTCCGTCCGGAGGACAGCGGGCGGCCTCCCGGACCGGCAGACTCGGCCTCGACCGTGGTGCCCGGTCGGCCCCCACCCCCCACTCCCCCTGAGAGTCCAGAGAGGTCTCCCCAGCATGCCCAGCTTCCCCAGCAGAAGGCGTCTCCTCGCGACCGGGGCGGGTGCCGCCCTCGGCCTCAGCGCCCTCGGCACGTCCCCGGCGTCCGCCTCCCCTGTCTCCCCCGCTTCCGCCGACCGGACCGGTGCCGGTGCCGAGGAGAGCAGGTCGCTCGACGAGTTGTACCGGGCCGCCGTCGCGGAAGGGGGCAAGCTCGTCGTCTATGCCGGCGGGGACACCCCGACCCAGCAGGACGGCGTCAGGGCCGCCTGGCGCGAGCGTTTCCCGGACGTCGAGCTGACCATGGTCGTCGACTACAGCAAGTACCACGACGTCCGGGTCGACAACCAGCTCGCCACCGGCACCCTCGTCCCCGACGTCGTCCAGTTGCAGACGCTTCAGGACTTCACCCGCTGGAAGGCCCAGGGCCGGCTGCTGTCGTACAAGCCCGCCGGGTTCTCGAAGGTCTACGACGCGTTCAAGGACCCGCAGGGCGCGTGGGTCGCGGTCGCGGCGATCGGCTTCAGCTTCATGTACGGGCCGGACGCGGTGGGTTCGGACGCGCCTCGCACCCCGCTGGACCTGCTCGACGCGAAGTGGAAGGGGCGGATCGCGTCGTCGTACCCGAACGACGACGACGCCTCGCTGTTCCTGTACTCCCTGTACGTCAAGCACTACGGCTGGGACTGGGTGGCCGGACTGGCCGCGCAGGACGTCCGGTTCGCGCGCGGCAGCAACTCGCCCGGCGACGCCGTGCAGTCGGGGCAGTACGCGATCGGCGTCGGCGGCGCAGGAGCGCCCCTCGCGCCAGGCCCGGTGAAGTGGGTCGTCCCGGACAGCGCCCCGTTCATGGGATGGGGGCAGCGGGCGGCGATCCTGAAGCAGGCCGCGCACCCCACGGCCGCCAAGCTCTACCTCAACTGGCAGTTGTCGAAGGACAGTCAGCAGAACTCCTTCAACGGCTGGTCGGTCCGCACGGACGTCACTCCCGCGGCCAACCTGAAGCCGATCTGGGAGTACCCGAACGCGAACATCGACGGCTTCCCCCGCTTCATGGCCGACCGGGCCGAGGTGGAGCGGCTGAAGCAGACGTTCGCCCTGTACTTCGGCGAGGCTAAGGGCGACCCGACGCCGGGTGTGCTCGGGCTGCACCCGGGGGCGTGACGGACGCCGCCGGCCGCCCTCGACGGGCCTCACACATCTCCTGCCGCTGACGGATAGACTCGGCCGCCCTGTTCGAACGGATCATCGTCCAAGGGGATTTGCCGTGCCCGACCGCGCTCCCGACCGAACCTCCGGTGCCTCTGGTACGTCTGGTACGCCTGGTACGTCTGGTGCCTATGCGGGGGCCGCCCGTGGGAGCCGGTCGGCGTTGGACCGTGTCTCGCATCTGACGTTCTTCCTCGTCGTCGGCGCGGGTCTGGTGCGGCTGGTGCAGGTGAGGATCGAGCTGTGCTGGGACATCGTGACCGTCAGCGGACTGCTGGCGGTCGTGTACACGGGCGGGCTCGCGGCCGGGGACAGGTTGGACCGGCTGGGGCGGTTCGGGCGGCCGGTGTGGGTCGCGGCGCTGCTGGCGCTGTGGACGGTTCTCGTCCTCCTTGCTCCCGCATCGCTCACCGCCGCCTACGTGTGGTGCGCGGTGCCGTTGGCCTGTGCGGCGCTGCGGGCGCTGGACCGGCGGTCGGCCGGGGTGGCGGTGGCCGCGCTGACCGTCGTGCTGGCTGGTCAACTCATGTGCAGCGCCGGGGAGTTCGACCCGGAGATCGTGCTGATCCCGGTGGCGGCGGTGTGGGGCACGGTGGCTCTCTACCGCGCCCAGCAGCGTGCCGCGGCCGAACGGCTGCGGCTCGTCGAGGAGTTGCGCGGCACCCGGGACGTGCTCGCCCAACAGCAGCGTGCGGCGGGCGTGTTGGCGGAGCGTGCCCGAATCGCCCGGGACCTGCACGACACGCTGGCCCAGGAACTGGCGGGCGGCGTCATGCTGTTGCAGGCGGCGGACCGTGACTGGGACGCCCGTCCGGGTGTGGCGCGGACCCGGGTCCGGGCGGTCGCCGACGGGCTGCGCGCCAACCTCGCGGAGACCCGCAGGATCATCCGGGACCTGACGCCGACCGCCGTGGACGAGGCCGGCCTGGAGGGCGCGCTGCGGCTGCTGTGCGACCGGGCGGAGGCGGAGGGGGCGGCGGCCCGGGTACGGTTCCGCGCGCTGGGCGCGGCCCGGCCCGCCCTGGACGGCGCGGTGGCCGCGACCCTGTTCCGGGTCGCCCAGAGCACCCTGGCCAACGTGCGTGAACACGCCCGCGCGGTGAACGTCCTGGTCACCCTGTACGGCCACGCCGACCGGGTGGAGCTCGAAGTCCGGGACGACGGCGCGGGGTTCGACGCGGGCCGGGTCGGCGCCGCTTCGGGTCCGGGCCGCGGGCTCGGGATTCCGGCGGCCCGGGCGCGGCTGCGCGAGTGCGGCGGCGAGCTGGAGGTCGGCAGCGCGCCGGGGCGCGGTACGTGCGTGCGGGCCACGGTGCCCGTGTCGTCGGCGGCATCGGCGGCACGCCCTGCTGCCGCGCCGAGTGCGGTGGCCGCCGGGTGAGCGGTGCCCCGTTGCGTGTGCTGCTCGCGGACGACCACGCCGTCGTACGGGCCGGGCTGCGCGCGCTGCTGGAGGGTGAACCGGACCTGGAGGTGGTCGCCGAGGCGGGCACCGCGGAGGAGGCCGTGCGGCTCGGGGCCGCGCTGGTCCCAGACGTGGTGCTGATGGACCTGCGGTTCGCGGGCGGCGGCGGAGCCGGGATCGACGGGATCGAGGCGGTGCGCAGACTGGGGGTCGCGGCACCCGGGGTTCCCGTGGTGATGCTGACGAGTTACTCGGGGCGGGTCGATGTCGTGCGGGCGCTGGAGGCGGGGGCGCGGGGCTATGTCCTGAAGGCGGGTCCGCCGCAGGAGCTGTTTCGGGCCGTGCGCGGCGTGGCCGTCGGAGCGCTCGGGCTCGGCGCGGAGGTCGTGGGCGAACTCGTCGCCCAAGCACCCGCTCCCGAGCGGGAGTTGAGCGGGCGGGAGGTGGAGGTGGTGCGGCTGCTGGCCGACGGGCTGAGCAACCGGTCCATCGCCGAGGCCCTGTTCCTCAGCGAGGCCACCGTCAAGACCCACCTCGTCCGCGTCTACCGCAAGCTCGGCGCGGACAACCGCGCGGCAGCGGTGTCGGAGGCGGTACGCCGGGGGCTACTGGACCTCGGGTGACACCTGCGGACGGACTCCGTACCGTCCGGGTCCGGGCCCCTCCGAGTCCGGGCCCCTCCGAGTCCGGGCCCCTCCGAGTCCGGGCCCCTCCGAGTCCGGGCCCCTCCGAGTCCGGGCCCCTCCG